>JBBIMK010000017.1:0-48102 GCA_037444445.1 bacterium
AGAGGAAGACTACAACAAGAAGCGAAATAATCCAGAGGACACGGAAGGAAGGAAGGAAGGAAGGAATACTCCATAACTTTTATACTTTCTTCTCATAATTCATCCTCCTTCTGCTGTCTAATTTCCAACCTCGCAATATTATCCTACTACAAGCTAAAGAAAAAGTCAAGCGGGGGGGATGAAATCCCGCTTCAGAGGGCAGTGAGATGGGCATTTCGCCCTGCATTTTCAGTGGCAGTGAACCCCTGCGATATTTTAAGCGGGGCTACTAACAAGCGGAGGATGTCTCCCACTTCTTCTATTTCAGGTAGTTTCTCGCAGGGGGTTATTTTGGCTCTTTTTTAAACAGGCTTACGAAGGAACCGATGAAGAATCCGATGACGAGGCAGATGAGAATCAGCAGAACCAGAGGCGCTGTAACATGGAAGAAGAAGATATTCACAGTGGCGGGGGCGGTGTTCTGAAAAATTAGTATCAACGCCAGCACAGAGAGAATCAAAAGAATTATCCACCGCGCTTTGCTCATTTTCATCCCTTCCTTCTTTTTCTGGTTTCACCGCCGGAAAGTTATCACAACGGGTGAAAGTTATACTTTCACCAGAGGGGAGATGGGGATGACCTGGCCGGTTCGGGCTGATTTCTCCGCTAATAATGCGGTGCGAAGGGAATACAGGCTCTCTTCTCCGGTGATTTCAGGGAGAGTTTCTCCCCGAACACAGCGGATAAAATGGTCAATCTCCAGGGCTAAGGGTTCCAGTTTCTCCAGGGAGCGTTCCCGGCTCCAGCCTGCCTCCAGGTAGAAGATGCTCTGGTCTATAAAATCGCCGAGGGCAAATCCTTCGGTGCCAGTCATCAGGATTTTGCGGAGTTTAATCGGAGAGCGCCAGGAGATTTCAATGATGCCCGCCCGGTTCTGATTGAACTTCAGCATCACGCTGGCATGGTCCTCCTGGTCTTCATTGGTGGAGCCGGCGATGGCATACACCGAGATGGCTTTCTCCCCATACAGGTAAGAGATGACATCAATGTCGTGGATGGCGAAATCCAGGATGATGCCTACATCCTGGATGCGGGCAGGGTAGGGGCTAACCCGGGCGGTGGAAATGGAAATGGGGTCGCCAATCTTCCGTGTCAGCACCACCTCTTTCAGGCGTTTCACCAGAGGGTTGAACCGCTCCGTGTGCCCGACGAGGAGAATTTTCCCGCAGTGATTCGCCATGCGTATCATCTTCCGCCCCTCTTCCAGCGTGGGTGAGATGGGCTTCTCCACCAGCACATGGCAGTCCGCTTCCAGGGCATCCAGGGTGATGTCCGCATGAAATTTCGTAGGCACCGCCACACTCACAATATCCAGCCCCTCTTTTAATAACTGCCGATAATCCGTGAAGGTTTTCAAACGGTAGCGCTTCTGATGGGCGGAGAGAGTCCGCGGATTGATGTCGGCAATTCCCACCACTTCCACATCTTCCCGCTCGTTGTAGATGCGGAGGTGATGCCGGCCCATGCTCCCGATACCGATAACGCCCGCACGAAGTAAAAATTTACCCGAAGTGCGCAATGGGCTCATTCTCCTGAATGAATTTTACCAGATTCTGGACATAAGGGGAGGGAGGAATCTCCTGGCGAATTTGCTCTATCGCTTCTTCGCGGTTCGGACTCCGGCGAAGGATGCGATAACAATCCTCTATCTGCTGGATAGTCTCCTCAGGCACCTGGTGGTTGAGCAAGCCTCTGCGATTCACCTTGAGAATCCGCGCCGGTGGATAGCCCATAGCGGTAACATAAGGGGGGATGTGGTGGGTGACTCCGCTGGTTCCACCAATCATAGCCATCTGGCCGATTTTCAGTTTTTGATGAATGGCTGCCAATCCTCCGATGACGGCATAATCGCCCACTTCCACGAACCCTGCCAGTGTAGCCAGGTTGGTGAGAATCACTCCCCTTCCCAGGCGACAATCATGCCCCACATGGGAAAAAGCCATCAGATAGCACTCATCGCCGATGGAGGTTACACCACCGGCCTGACTGCCCCGATGGATGGTCACATATTCCCGCACGACAACCTGGTTCCCCAGTTCTACTCGGGAGGGCTCGCCCGCATACGATAGATGCTGTGGGGGTGTTCCTATCACTGCACCGTGAGAGATCTGGCAGGCTTGTCCAATGCGGGTCCAGGGTCCGATGAGAACATGGTCGCCTATCTCGCTTCTTTGCCCTATTTCAACTTCTGCTTCCACAACGGAGTGAGCACCTATCTTCACTCCCTCTTTTAGAATCGCCGAAGGGTGGATGTAAGATGTGGGATGAATCTCGCTCATTCCGCTGATTTCCCGATCACCTTTTTTTCAATTTTCTTCAGGCGCTCGTAGAGTTCAGGCAGTCGCTGGGTGAGCACCAGAAGGCGGAGGGCGGTGGAGTGAGGGAGGGCGGGATAGCCGGAGACGGTGGCGCCGTCGGGGATGTCGCCGAACACACCGCTCTGCCCGCCGATGGACACCTTATCTCCCACCTTCACATGGTCTTTGAATCCCACCTGCCCGCCGATGGTCGCTTCCTTCCCCACGCTGACTGAGCCAGCGAATCCCACCTGCCCCGCAATAAGCCCTTTTTCGCCGATGTGAACATTATGGCCCACCTGAACCAGGTTATCCAGTTTCGTGTCTTTCTGGATGATAGAAGGGTCTATAGTTCCCGCATCCACTGCGGAATTCGCTCCCACTTCCACATCGTTTTCCAGAACCACTCCACCTCTTTGTGGGATGCGAGTCGGCTTTCCCTGTTCAGTCCGGTAGAAACCGAAGCCCTCTGCTCCCACGATGGCTCCGGGTTTGAGCACCACTCGTTCCCCCAGCCGGGAGCCTTCCATCACCACACTTCCCGGGTAGAGGGTGCACTGTTTACCGATGACCACTCCGCGCCCCACATACACGAAGGGGTAGATAGTGGTGCCGGCGCCGACCCGCGCCCCCTCTTCCACCACTGCAAAGGGTCCAATATACACCTCCTCGCCGATGACCGCCTCCCTGGACACCCACGCCAGGTCATCAATCCCTCGCCGGAAAGCAAGGGAGGGACGAAAAATCTGCAGTGCCTCCGCCAGGGCTTTCTTCGGGTTCTCTACAATGAGAAGAGGCTTTTCTGCTTTCCCCTTGAACGGACCGGAGAGGATGGCTGACACCGGGGTTTTGAAGAGTGCTCGCACCGTTTTTTCCTCTTCGGCGTAAGCCATACATCCGGGCTTCGGGCGGAAGGCAGAGCAGAGGTCCGCCACTTCTACATCTTCGCCCGTGTGTTGAGCCCCTATTCGCCTTGCCAGTTCACTCAGAAGCACGACACCCTCTCTTTCGCAACTCCCTTGCCCGAGCCAAATATGGGCAGTTTCTCCTTAAAAAAGTTGCCCAAATCCGAAGTGAAACCGAGTCTCATCCCGTTCAAAATTATAACCGAAATCCAGCCGTATAGGCAATCCACTGAGCTGGGGGATTTTCAAGCGGATGCCTGCCCCTATGCTGTAAATGGTATCCTGAATCTGAAAGTGTTTACCGATAGCGGAGGCATCGCCGGCATCAAAGAAAATCACAGCTCCGATGGGCTGACCCCGATACCGCACCTCCGCATTGAACAACCCCATCTTGTCTCCCCGGAGCCTTCCGAATTCGTAGCCCCTCACTGTATCCGTCCCGCCCACATAAAATTGCTCCACCGCTGGAACCTTCCCGTAAGTAGAGCCACCTTTCAGGCGCCAGGCAAACACAAACTTCTCCTTCCTGTCCAGGGCATAATAGGTGCGATAGCCAGCGGTGAACTGGTTGTATCCGAAATCCCCCCCGAGGGCTTTGAACCCCAGAGTGTAGCCTGCATCTATCCGGGTTCCTTGAAACGGGTCGTAGATATTCAGCCGCGTATCCCGGGCCCAGGAGAGGGAGAGAGAATCAATCCGACCCTCCTCCAGGCCTGCCCTTCGGAAAGCCTCGGGGTCCGTTTGCTTCAAATCCTGCCCGCTGAAAAGGTTCAGCATCTGCTCACGAGAAGATAAAGCAAAGGTGTAGTAGTAAATATCGTGAACAGGCAGGATATAAGTCAGCGTTCCCCCCGTTTCTATGGAAGTGTAAGTGGAAAGGGGGTTTCCCTGCTGGGTGCTCCGAATCTCCAGGATATTCTCCTGGCGGAACGCACGGGTTTCCACGGTATTTTCCCGCTGGTTCCAGAGGGGGTTACGATAGAATATATCAAAGGTGTTCACACGGGGTCCGGTGGCGGCAGAAACCCCAACCTTCTGGGCTCTTCCCTTGAAATTCTCTTCCGATAGCGCTACAGAAAAGGAAAAGCCAGTGGTTTCGCCGTATCCTGCGCCGAAGGTGAACCGCCCCGTCTTCGTCTCACTCACCCTGAACACCACCACAATCAGCCCGTCCTCACTGCCAGGCTTTGCATACCACTCGGGCGGTGCGTCAAATATCCCCAGCCCATACACCCGATACCGGTCCTTCTCCAGTTGCAAGGCGTTCAGCACATCTCCCGCCTTACTCCGGATTAAAGATAAAACCACCCACGCCTTCGTCCTCCGGTTTCCTTCCACCTGGATGGCTTCAATTTTCCCTTCCAGAATGTGGAAAGCCAGTTCACCTGTCTGGGGGTTCACCCCCACGCCGGTCACCTGAGAGGCAAGAAATCCTCGCCTCTCATACTCTTTATCCACTCTCTCCTTCCCCGCCTCTATCTTCTGATGCGTTAACAGTTCACCCGCTGGTATGGAAATAACTTTCACCAACTCCTCCGTGGAAATGACCGTATTCCCCTGAATCAGGATACGGGTCAGGACCGGCATTTCCTGAACCCTGAGAACAATTTTCACCCCTTCCACCACCGCCTCTGCTTCATAAGTGGGCTTCTCCGTGAAGGTGCCGAGGGCATAAAGTTTCTCAATGCCCTCCTCAATTTTTGCGGCGGAGAAAGGGTCCCCCACCTTCACTCCCATAGCGTTCAGAATTTCCTCCGTGCTCACCCGCACATTCCCTTCTACCTGAATTTCTTGTATCAAGAGTTCCTCCTGCGTCCAGACCGGTGGGGAGAAAAGGAACATCAAACTGCCGAAAATTCCGGCGATAAGCCCTTTCCAGTGAAAAATTCTCATCCCTGCCCCCTCCACACCCAACAGATTGCCTTTTGGCTGTTCACCGCTTCTGATGTAATAATATAAACGCAAAGAGAAAATAAATCAACCCGGAGTGGAAGGGTCAGGGGATAATGTTTACAGGGCGCGGGAGAGAGAGTGCATCGCCCGCTCCAGCACATCGTCCGGCTGGGTGAGAGCCATCCGAAAATATCCCTCTCCGTATTGCCCGTAGCCCACTCCGGGTGAAAGTATCACCTCCGCTTTTTCTACCATATCTTTCACGAAAGCCATGGAATTATTTTTATAGGTGTGGGGGAGTGGAATCCAGAGATAGAAAGTGCCGAGGCAGGGGAAGGGGGAGAGACCGATTTTCTGCCATTCTGCCACAACCATATCTCGTCGTCGGCGATAGACCCCTCGCATGTGTTCTGCCACTTCTGAATAGAGGTCCAGAGCCCGGATACCCGCATACTGAACCGGATTAAATACGCCGGAATCTACATTGGTTTTAATCACATATAGAGCCCGAAGAACCTCCGCATTCCCGGCAATCCATCCCAGTCTCCAGCCGGTCATATTGAAAGTTTTGGAAAAGGAATGAAGTTCTACCGCCACATCCTTCGCCTCCCTGACCTGTAAAATGCTGGGCGACGGCTCCTGGTAATAAATCTCTGAATAGGCATTGTCGTGCAGAATCCACAGGGAATGTTCCTTCGCCCACTCCACCGCTTTCTGGAAGAAGGAAAGAGTGGCGGTGGCGGAGGTGGGATTGTTCGGATAGTTCAAAAGCATCAACCTCGCTCCCTTCCAGTCTTTTTCAGGTATCGCATCCAGATTCGGAAGAAATTGATTCTCAGGAAGGAGGGGCATCCGGTACAAACGGGCATCCGAGAAATATCCCGATGCAAAGTAGGTGGGGTATGCAGGGTCAGGAGTGAACAGGGTTTCCCCCCGCTCCACCACCCCCCAGACCGTGTGAGCAATCCCCTCTTTGGCGCCGATGAGAACCATAATTTCTGTCTCCACATCCAGGCTCACCTGAAATCGCTGTTTCATCCATTCCGCTATCTTTTCTCTTAAAGGCTTCATTCCAGTATAACTGGGATACCGGTGATTTTCCGGGCGATGTGCCTGAGCGGTCAACTCTTCCACGATTTCCACTGGCGTGGGTGTATCCGGATCCCCCTGCGCCACATTCATCAAGTGAATTCCCTTCTCCCTCTTCTCCTCAATAATTTTGTCCAGCTCGGCGAAAATGTAAGGAGGAACTTTCTGTATCCGCTCTGGAAACTTCACCTTCCCTCACTCCCTCTGTGGAGTATCTCCAGCACGGAGGCAACATCTTTATGTTCTACAAATAGATGAATGTCAGAATGGAGAGTAACGATTTCCCAGATATTTATCCCTTTTCGGGAAATCGGGCGGAGCATTCTCTCCATCACCCCCGGCTGGTAGATGAATTCCGGGCTGGAGAGGGTGATTTTTCCCAGCCCCTTCTTGATGGTGGAAGAAGTAATGGCAGAGATGCGAAGAGCCTGCCGGCTCATCACCTCATACGCCTGCTCACACGATTTTTCCGGAATGTAAAAAGCCACCAGGTCATCGCTGAGGGTGACGGAATGAACGGGAATATGCAGGGATTCTAAGGCTTCGGAGAGGGGATTCAGAAGGGTGGGGAAGCGAGAGAATCCGTGCCCGATGAAGGATACAACGGCAAGGGGCTCCTCGCAAAATGAGAGGGAAACCCGGGAGACGGGATGCACTACCGTTCCAGTCTTTTCCCATTTTTCTTCGCCAGCGGGGAGGATGCGAATCGCCGTTTTCTCCGCCATAAAACGGACGGCGGAAGGGTGGAGAACCCGACTCCCCGCACCGGCGAGCATCTCCAGTTCACGGCTTGTGAGGAAGGAAATCCGACGCCGGGTGGAAGTGAACCGCGGGTCCGCTGTATACACCCCTTCCACATCCTTTATCAGGAGCAACTCATCCGCATTTAATAGATGGGCAAGGATAAAAGCAGATAGGTCGCTGGCTCCCCTTCCGAGAGTAATAATTCTCCCCCTCTGGTCCCGGGCGGCAAACCCGCAAACCACCGGCACTACTCTCGCTTCCAGTAAAGGCAAAAGAACATCACGCACCCTTTTCTGGCAGGCAGACTCCCGGAGTTCAAACGGGCGAGGCTCATTCCCTTTCTCACCAGAAAGCGGAGGCAGAGGCCCCGAAATCCTCACCTGCACGGGAAAACCCGTATCTCTCGGTAAAATAGCCTTCGCCTTCTGCTTCATGGAGCGTAAACAGGCGGCAAAAGCCATCGTCGCCGCCTCCTCACCCAGTATCAAATAACGCTCCAGCTCCGCCTCTTCATATTCCCCAGCGGTAGCATCAATAAAGATTTTATGCAGGCGGTCCGTCGTATCTCCCATAGCCGATACCACCACCGCCACCTCATCGCCGTCAGAAATCATCGGCGGTATGGTGCCAGCCATTTCTCGCAGTTTCTCCGGTGTGGCGAGAACCGCACCACCAAATTTTATCACCCGTCGCATCCCATTACCCACCGCTGTTATTATATACCCCGCACCTTTTCCACCTTTTGGGGTCAGGCACCAAACGGTGTCATTATTGCGGTCTCATTCGAGGAGGGGGTGTAAAATAAAGGGGGATACAGAAATGAATGCTGTGGCGGTGGTTTCCATCGGAATTCTTGTGGGGATTTATCTGGTTCTTCTTGGATTTTCTCTTCAGGTCCGAAGGTGGGCGGGTCAGGATGCCCGCTACTCCCTCCTGTTTCTCCTCGTCACCGGGTTGCTATCCCAGGGGTATCAAAGCCTTTCTCTGTCCCAGCGATTTCTGGCTTTCTCCTACATCGGTGTTCCCATTCTGGCCGACCTGCTCATCCGGAGGGGGGATTCCCTGCTCCTCTGGTTTTGGGCCATCTGGCTCTGGATTCCCGTGGAGTTCCGCATCGGCTTCCGCACAGGGCTGGAGCATTCTTCTGCCATTGCGCTCGGGACGATGTGTTTTCTGTGGCTGATGGCGGTCCGGAGGGATGAATGGACGGGGATGCTTCGCCTACCCCGCATTGAGGAGATAAAATGGGCAATTCTCGGATTGCTGGGCTTTGCTCTTTTCGCCATTCCTTTCGGCTTTTTGACGGAGTTTCTCCGATGGGAACCCCGATATCTATCTCCTCTGCAGGCGCTGTGGATATATCTGCTCACCGCATTTCCGGAAGAGGTGCTTTATCGCGGCATCCTCTTCGGGCAACTGAGGAGATGGATGGACTGGCGCCTCGCTTTACTCCTCTCCTCCCTTCTTTTCGGAATTTCCCACTTCAACGACCGACCATACTGGGGAGGAAGTTATTTCCTTCTCTCCATTGTTGCAGGGGGATTATACGGCTGGATTTTTCACATCACGAACAACCTGCACTCATCCGCCCTGTTTCACTGGGGTGTGGATTTCCTCTGGATGCTCCTCTTCGGCCGCGGAAAATGACACCTTTTGGGGTCAGGCACCAAACGGTGTCATTATTGCTATACGGCGGCAGTGGATTCTTGCTGAAGAACCTGGATGAAAGCAGGAACCACTTCCGGGTCGAACTGGGTTCCTGAATGTTTCTCTAATTCCTTTATCGCCTCTTCCTGGCTCATAGCTTTCCGATATGGGCGGTCGGTGACCATAGCGTTGTAAGCGTCGCAGACGGCGATAATCCGGGAAGCCTGCGGAATAGCCTCTCCCATCAGCCCCTCTGGATACCCTTTCCCATCCCATCTTTCCTGGTGATAGTAAATCCAGGGAATAATCTTCCACAGAGCCTGGATGGGCTTCAGGATGCTGGCACCAATATAGGGGTGTAGACGAATCAGTTCCCATTCCTCTGGGGTTAGCGGGCCTTTTTTCTGCAGGACCTGGTCAGGAATTCCAATCTTCCCGATGTCGTGGAGGAGTGCGGCGTATTCCAGAAGTTCCAGGTCCGAAGAAGTCCAGCCCAGTTGTTTCGCCGTGTTCAGGCACAGGTGTGTAACCTGGGCGGAGTGCCCGCGGGTGTAAGGGTCCCGGGCATCTATGGCGGCGGCGAGGGCATAAATTACCCCCCGGGAAAGGCTATGAACTTCCTCAAATAAAAGAGCGTTATGCAGGGCGATTGCCACCTGATTTGTCAGGGTTTCTAACAGGGCTTCATCCCCGGAGGAGAAAGTGTATCCACCGATGCGGTTGATGACCGTGAGAGCGCCGAGGCACTTTTCTTGATGAATCAGGGGGGCGGAGAGGGCGCTGCGGGCTTTCCCGGAGGGAAGAGCCTGCTCCAGTCCGAAGCGACTCCTCCACCGGAAGTCGGAAGATACATCGGAAGCACTGGCGAGGGTTCTTTGCTCATAAGCCCAGCCGGTGAGCCCCTCCCCGGATTTCACACGCAACTTCCCCACGGCGCCTGTAAAGGGGTCCGACGCCGCTCTCAGCACCAGTTTCCCCTCCTTCTCCTCCCAGAGATACAGCAAGCACGCTTCTACCTGTAACGCCTTCGCTATCATATTTGCCACCAGGTCCAGCACATTCTGGACGCGTAGAGTGGAGGTGAGATGTCGGCTGACTTCATACAGGGTTGCCAGTTCATTCAGTTTTTGCTGGAGTTGTTCAAGCAATCCAGCACGCTGGATGGCGCTGGCGGATATATCTCCAATGGTGGCAAGGAGGTTCACCACTTCCCGGGCGGGCATTTCTTTTTTCTCGTAGAGGACCAGGAGGGCACCGATTTTTTTCTCCGCAGTGGTAAGAGGTGTGCAAACGGCGCCGTGAAAGTTCTTGAAGGTTCGAGGGGACACCAGACGGGGGTCAGCAGAAATGTCCTCCAGGACTTCTGACTCACCGGATTTCACCACGGAGCCGGCAATCCCCTCCCCCACAGGTAGAATCAAGCCCTCCGCCTTCAGGGGGAGCCCCTGTATCGCCACCGCTTTTAGAACCTCCTTTTCCGGTTCCAGCAGGAACAGAATTCCTCCCTGCGCCTTTAGAACCTTCAGGGTGGAACGCAGGATAATCGGAAACATATCCGATTGGCTCATCGCAGACCGAAGAGAGTGGCTCACCTCGGTGAGAGCCGACAGGTAAGCCACCTGCTTTTGTGTTTCCTCAAACAGAATAGCATTGTCCACCATGGCAGCCGCATGGCTGGCGAAGGATTCCAGTAAGGGGATTTCCTTCTCCCCACACCCCCGGGGGTGGTCCCAATACAGATTCAGGGCCCCCAGAACCCGCTCTCCTTTTACCAGCGGAAAGGCGGCAGAAGAGCGGTAGCCTCGTTTGAGGGCTTCCTCCCTCCAGGGGGAATAGGCAGGTGATTCCATAATGTCGTTTCTCAGCACAGGCTTCCCCGTTTTGATTGCCATTCCTGTGGGTCCCATCCCCGTGGGGGAATCATCCCGGCTCACCCGGATGATGGAAGTGTAGCCTTCATCGTAACCTGCGGAGGCAAGGGGGCGGATTTCCATCGTGCCCTCCTCCACCAGCCCCACCCACGCCATCCTGGCTCCAAAAGTATCTACCGCAAGTTGACAGACTCTGGATAGCATCTCCGGTAGACGAAGGCTTTCCGTGAGCGCCCGGGAAGAGGCGTAAAGAGAAGCAATCTGCCGGAGCAGTTTCTCCTTCTCCTCCAGCAAACCGATATGGGAAAACGCCACAGCCATTTCATTTGCCAGCGCCTCAATAGCCACCGCATCCACATCATCAAAGGCAAACTTTTGATGGCTTTCTATGTTGATAACTCCGATAACTTCCTGCTCTTTCAGTATCGGCACACACAGTTTGGATTGCGTTTCCGGAATGTAAGCCACATAAAGGGGTTCCTTTTCCACATCCGGCACCAGACGGGGCTTGCCGTGGATGGCTACCCAATCAACGACCCCCTTTCCTTCCACCGGTTTTCTCCATTGCTCCTCAGTCCGAGGGTGGACACCTGCCCAGGTTTTACGAATCAGTTCCTTTCTTTCCTTATCATAAAAGAAAATCACCACATCTTCATACCCAAACTGACGGTGAAGGCTCTGGGCTACAAAATTCAGGAAGGCGCTCTCGTCTGTGAAGCCTCCCGACCGCAGGGCAATCTGGCTTATCACCATTAACTGCCTGGACTGCTTCCATTCCCTCTCTAACAGGAAAGCAGCGCCAGCAGCGCTTCCTAACTGGATGCCGATAGCTCTCAAATGGTTGATTTCTTCCAGGGAAAAAGTGCGAGGAGACCGGGTCACGAGATGGAGAACCCCCAGAACTTGCTCCTGGCTTATCAGGGGAACAGCCACGAAGGTGTGAAACTTCTCTTCCGTAAAGAGTTTTCGGTAAGTTCCTTCCGGGTATTCCTGGATACTCGTAACGACGGGTTCTTTTTGAACTACCACCCGGCTGGAAAGGTGGGATCCCCCAATTTTTAAAGTCTTTACCTGCCGGGCGAGGGATTCTGAAATGCCTGAGTGAACCTGTAAAGACAGGGTTTCACCGTCCGACTCTATGAGGTAAATACCCCCGGCATCTGCTTTTAGAGTGTCCAGCGTTTTCTTCAGGCCAAGTGACAGAGTATCCTGCAGAGAGAAGGCTTGCGATGTTGCCCTGTCAATCTCATAAAGAATGCTTAAGAATCGTGCTTTTTCCTCCAGCGCCTCCTCCAGCTTTTTACGCTCGGTGATGTCGCGAATGTCTGCAATAACCAGGAGGCCTTCTTCGGTTTCCAGAAGGCTCAGGGAGACTTCCACAGGCACTTCGCTCCCGTCCTTTTTCCTGCCGATGAGTTCTGCCCAGACGCCCATCGTGCGAACGGAAGGCTTTGCGAAGTATTCCGCCATACTTCGGTTATGCTTTTCCCTCAACCGCTCGGGAATCAGTATGTTATGCTCCTGACCGAGCAACTCATCACGGGAATAGCCGAATAACTTCTCAGCCTGCGTGTTGACCAGGACGATACGGCCAGTTCGGTCAACAATCACAACAGGGTCAGGAGTGGATTCCACGATTCCCCGGAACCGCTCCTCCATTTTTTCAACTTTCCTCTCCGTCTCCTTGCGCTCTATGGCAGACGCCACCACATTGGCGATTGCCTGGAGGAAGTGAATGTCATCAGAGGTGAACCTTCTATGGTGGGTGGTGTGGGCGCCAAGGACGCCAAAGGGGCCAGGGCGACCCTGTATCACTACACTCATTCCACTGACCACGCCGTGCTCGCTTAAGAAAGGGGAACCCTGAAACCGGGTCTCGGTCTTCAGGTCCTCCACCACCACCGGCTGATTACAAAGGAGGGTGTAGCCAGCCTGGGAATGGGTGCCGGCACTCACGGTAGCGGTGCCAACCGTTCCCTCCTTCCAGCCCACCCCTGCCACCAATCGCAAGGCGTTGCCATCGGGAAGACACTGAAGAATCTTCGCAAATTCCACCTGCAGGGTATCCGCCACGAGGCTGACAGTTTCATAAAATAAAGCCGGCAGTTCCTCACCGGATAACGCCCGCTGGCTTAACCGGGCGATAGCAGACTGCTGAAGGGCACGCATTTGTAGCATACCCTCCGCTAAATCCCGCTCCTTCAAATAGCTCGTCAGCAGGCGGAATACGAGTATATATAGCGAAGCAGAAATCCCCGCACTGACCAGGAAAACATCCAGAATCACCATCTTCCTCTGAGGAATGGGCGGAACCAGGCTGTTCAGCAGGAATATCAACAGCCCCAGAGCTACCCCTATCACCAGAAGAAGGAAAAGCAGAATGAATAAAGGAAGTATATTCTTCTTTCCCCGGGGAATTACCTTCTCTCTATTCGCCATTCCCTTCTCCTGTTGCCTTCCCATTTCCTGCAACTTTTTCCACGGGGGAAGAGGGTTATATATACCCATCCCCCCCATCCCCATTTTACCATAAACATCATTTCATTCAAGAAATAAAATATGATAAAGAAATGATGAAGTTTTGATGAATTTTTTGATTTGTATCAGCGAACGAGGTGAAGTCCTGGTAAAGGACGACAGGAAAGATACTTCACACTGTTCAGTGCATCGCTTCTATCCTGAAGGTGGCTCGGCACTCCGCAGATGCTCCAGTTCCCCCAGATAAGATTTCAAAAGAATTTCAAACTCCCGGAGGAAGGACTCCCGCTTGTATTTCAATCGCTCTATTTCTTCCTCCAGGCGGTGGGCGGATTCATTCTTCTCCCGCAGGATGAGTTCTGCTTCCTTCCGGGCGCTGGCAATAATTTCTTCCGACATTTTCTTTGCCATTCTCAGGGTTTCTTCCAGGTCCTGCTTAATCTTCTCCACGGTCTCGGCTCTTTCCCGAAGGTTCTCCGATTCCTCAATCAAGTATTCAAAGGCACGGGAGACCTCTTTCAGGAATTCATCCACCTGCTTGCGATGATACCCTAACGGAGAGGATGGAAACTTTTTCCTCTCTATGTCTATGGGCGTGATTTTCACACCGTTACCCCTCCTTTTTGCATTCCTTTGTTCACAGGCTGAGCAAGAAATTCCGCAAAATCTCTAAGATAAGGAATAAGAGTATGGGGGAAAAATCAATGAAGCCCAGTGGGGGAAGAAGCCTCCGGAAGGGCAACAGGGCAGGCTCGGTTAAATCATACAGGTAGAGAAAAAGGAGGTTGTGGGGACGCACCGGGAACCAGGAAATGATGAGGCGAAGAAAGATGAGAAATTCATACAGAGCCACGACACCGGCAAGAATGTGAGCGGTGTGGCTCACGCGGTTGAACCTCCTTTTGTGGCATTCCACCTGACAACTTTCACGATGCGGAGGAGTTGCCAAACAATTCGGGAGCCACCTGAAGGAGGAGATTCTTCAGGCGCTGGAAATCCATCAGGAGGTTGGTGCGAAGGCGGGGGTTGCGAAGAACCGCTGCCGGATGGTAACAGGGCAGGAAAAATATGCCCCCCCTCTGTAGCCATTTTCCTTTGTGCTCGGATAAAGAGTATCGGGGTCCCAGGAGGTGGTGAATGGCAATGTTGCCCAGCAAGCAAATGACTCTGGGGCGAAGGAGGCTAATCTGGGCGTGAAGGTAGCCGATGCACGCTTCTACCTCGCCAACCTCGGGGTCCCGATTATTGGGCGGTCGACACTTCAGGATATTGGCAATATACACCTTCTCTCGTGGGAGGTTGATGGAGTTCAGCAATTCGGTGAGGAGCTTGCCGGCTCGCCCGACAAACGGTCGCCCCTGAAGGGCCTCTTCTTCTCCAGGGGCTTCGCCGATGAACATCACAGGGCTGGCAGGGTCGCCTTCCCCAGGCACCGCCATGTAACCCGCTGAATCCCTCAAACCGCCCAGAGAACACCGATGGCACCGCCGAATCTCATTCTCCACCCGCTCCAGAACTTCCCGCTCCTCCCCGGTCATCGGCCTTCGGTTCATAAAACTCAGGGCAGGATTTTGCATATTCAGGCGGGCAGAACCCCAGCCTCCTTCAGCATTTGTTGAATCTTTTCCTTCTCGGTCGCAGTGGGAGAACGCAGGGGTGGGCGAAGGATGGCTTCCGGAATCACTCCCAGAACCTCCAGCGCCCCTTTCACCGGTATGGGATTCGTCACGAAAAAAAGCCCCTTAAATAAGGGAAACAATTCCAGATGTATCTGATAGGCCCTCTTCACATCCCCTGTTTTGTAGGCGGAAATCATCTGGCTGATTCGTTCCCCTGCCACATGGGAAGCCACGCTGATGACACCCTCTGCACCCAGGGAAAGAAAGGGAAGGGTGAGAGTGTCATCTCCAGAATAGATGTAAAAATCTAACGGGGTGTTCTTCTGTATGATGGAAGTTTCTTCCATAGAGCCGTTAGCCTGCTTGAGGGCCACAATATTGGGAATTCTGGATAGTTGAATGATGGTCTCCGGCGGGATATTGGTGCCGGTGCGGCCGGGGATATTGTAAAGGATGATGGGAAGAGATGTGGACTCGGCCACAGCGGCGAAATGGTAGTAGAGGGCATCCGGAGGGGGCTTGTTGTAGTACGGTGCCACCAGCATCACCCCGTTGACGCCCGCCTTCTCCGCCTCCCGGGTCAGGTGGATGGTCGTCCGGGTGTTGTTGGTTCCTGTGCCTGCAATCACCGTGGCACGCCCTTCCACAGTTTCCTTTACCACCTGAAAAAGTTGCACCTTCTCTTCAAAGGTGAGGGTGGGGGATTCGCCTGTGGTGCCTGCCACCACCAGCCCCTGGGAGCCGTGTTGGACGAGATACTCTGTCAGGTGTTTCACCGTTTCCCAGTCCACCTCCCCGTCGCCCTTGAAGGGGGTCACCATAGCCGTGAGGGTTTCACCAAACATCCTGCATCACCTCGCGGGGATAGAAAGGCGCTGGGAAGGATGGGAAGGAAGGGTAGGAATCAAAAGTTCAGCAATCTGAAGGGCATTCCAGCCCGCTCCCTTCCGCAGGTTATCTCCGATTGCCCAGAGGGAGAACTCCGTGGGAGATTCCTGGCGGAGACGACTGACGAAGACCTCGTTCTTCCTCCACGCCCGTTGGGGAGTCACATACTTCTCCACCAGCCGAACGCCGGGCGTTGCGGCATAATAAGTTTTCAGTTCATTCAGCGAGATGGGACGCTCCGCTTCCACGGTCACGGCTAACCCGTGAGTGTACCACACCGGCACCCGAACACAGGTCGCCCGAACCTCTAAATTCGGAAGGTTCAAAATCTTTCGTGTCTCCTGTTTCACCTTTACCTCCTCCTCCGAAAACCCATCCTCATCCACTTCCCCTATCTGTGGGATGAGATTGAACAGAATCTCCTCGGGAAAGATTTTCTCTGAATCATCCAGAAAGAAATGTTCGTGCTCGCAGTTGAGTTGACGCGTGCCCTTGCGTCCGGCGCCGGAAACGGATTGGTAGGATGCCACGAAGATTCGTTTCAGCCCCCCTGCCCGGTAGATGGGATAGATAGCCATCAGGAGGATGGTGGTCGTGCAGTTGGGATTTGCAATAATCCCCTGATGCTGAAAAATGGCTTTCGGGTTTATTTCCGGAATGACCAGGGGCACATCAGGGGAAAGGCGATAAGCGCTGGAGAGGTCAATCACCACGCACCCACAGTCCACTAAAAGGGGTGCCACAGCCCGGCTGATGGGAGCATCCAGACAGAGGAAAACGATGGAGGAATTCTTAAATCTTGCCGCCGGGTTAGGAAATAGAGGCTGTACATCCTGGAGTATCCCATAATCGTCCTGGTAAGCATCGTATATATCATGGCCAGAGGCGAACTGCCAGTGATAACTGTTCCACGGAGGCGTCTTGCGAACGATTTCCGCCATCGTTGAACCGGTGAGGCTATAAAATCCTGCGAGTCCCAGTTCCATCTTTCATCCCTTCCTGTTAAAAAGGAGGCTTTCCAGCCCCATTCGGAGGCCGCGGGTGTGGACCACCTCTCGCAATGCCAGGAGAACACCGGGCAGGTAAGCCTCCGGATTGATTACGGAGTGAGAGATAGTGAGGATTTCGCCGGGAGAGGTGAGGAACACGGTTTGAGAGGCAGTGAATCCGGGGAGGCGAAGGCTATGAATCCGAATTCCGCCCACGGAAGCGCCGCGAGCCCCCGCCACCGTCTCTGAGAATGCAGACTCCTCTTCAATCCTCCCCGCCTCCTGCATCTGTCTGGCTGTGGTTAAGGAGGTTCCTGAGGGAGCATCTCTCTTCCCCCGGTGGTGGATTTCCACGATTTCAGAGGCGGGGAAAAAGGGAGCTCCTTCCCGGGAAAATTTCATCATCAGCACAGCACCAATGGAAAAATTCGGAGCCCAGATCAGCGCCACCCCCTCCTTCTCCGCTTCCTCCCCTAACCGGTGGAGCAGGTCCTCGGAAATCCCTGTGGTTCCCACCACCTGATGAATCCCCTGACGGATGAGATAGGAACCGTGGCGGGTGAAGGCATCCGCAGAAGTAAAATCCACGCTCACCTCAGGCTGAACCTCTTTCACCGCAGATTCTACGGATGCAAAGACGGGGATGTCCGGGTAGTCATCGCCGAGGGCTTTCAGCGAAGAATGAGGGAAGTGAGGGGCCACGCCTCCGACCACCTGCACGGACGCGCTTTCCCGCACTCCAGCCCGGGCAAGACCGCAGGCTATAGCTCTGCCCGCTCGCCCCGTCGCTCCACACACCAGCACCTTCACTCTCTCACCTGCCTCAGGGGGATAAAAACTGATTCCCTTCTTCCATCTTCTTCCCCTCTCCCCTGCTTTTCATCGTTTGGATTCTGAATCACCAGAACTTGTCCCAGATTCCTGATTTTTTAACCTCAGGGCATTTCCCCTCCAGACTCTATCCACTCCCGATACAATTTCATCATTCCCTTCCAGTCTTTGGGAATCGTTGGCGATTCCGAAGATGAAGAAGGGAAGCGGATGATGAAACGGGCTCTAAACTTTTCCGGCTTCAATGGTTTCCCGTTTTTCCCCTTCAATCCCCGGGCTTCTATGATGTACACCTCTCCAGGATGAGGATAGAACTCCGGCAGGAGGTGGAAGTAGACTTCCCTCCCTCCTTTCTTCCACTGGAACTCCCCTTTCCCCCGGACAGGGAAGGGGCCTATCTGCTTCTCATCGGGCTGAACAATATAATAGAACAGTCCCCCCTCCACGGAAGCCTGGTCCATAGGTTGGCTAAACAGAGCGGCTCCTGTAAAGTTGGGAGGGATTTTCCTGCTTTTCAGAGGATTGGGCGTGAGGGCAAGAATCTGTGGAGGCTCATTCTTCGCCTGATAGACGCTGAATACCGCTCCCCCCGCAAACAGTAAGACCACCCCTATCCCGACCCCTGTCACCCACCTTCTAAAGTGGAAAGGTGGGAAAAAGGTATGCATTCTCCCCCCTTCCCTCCTCTCAAGTTTCATATCTTGCATCCCTATCTCGGGTGGGATTGCCCTGCCAAGATTGAGGGTTTCCGTTTCTTCCTGCAAGGGTGGTTTCCTTTTGACCTTCATTCTGCCTTTCCTTTTACCCAACCCTGACTCCGACTGGTTGATTCACTTCGCCACCGCATCTGCCTGAACGGTGAACTTCACATCAAAGCCAGACCCGGAAATGACCCCTAAAGTAGGGTTCACCTTGCCAGTGCCACTTCCCACCACCTTCTTTAACTTCCCATTCTCGGTGGAAAGATAGACTTTTCCCCTGAAATGAACTTCTTCCCGATGCCCCAGGACGCCGGTATATTCATTTTCATAGTCAATTTCCGCCTCAATTTCCGCAATTTTATCTTTCACCGATAGCAGTTTATATTTCCCCGTGATTGAGCCCTTCTGACCCCTGTCATCCCAGGGGCTATAATAGGGCCAGACATCCCCCGGTTTCACCTCTATGAGAGGATACAACCCTACATTAAACGGGTTGAGCGGGTGCATCAGGAACTCCGATTCATCCGCACAGATGTAGCCGGTGATAAAAGCAGGGGTGAGAGTGGAGGACTCTATTTTACAGCGAGATTTCATTTTCACCAGCCCGTCGGGACGATCCTCTGCTTTCCACAGAGTGGCTTTTTCCACTACGGTGCCTTTTGCCACCTTTGTGAAAAACCCCACTTTCGCCGTGCCATCCAGGGTCGCAGAAATCCGGAAATACTCCATCGCTCCTGTGGCAAGAGTATATTTGAGGGTATACAGGGTCGGAGGCGGGGCTGACTCCTTCGGCGGATTCCCCGGTTTCGCCGATACCACCCCGGTCAAGAGAGTGAGCAAAAGATAAACACCCCACCTTTTCCTTCTCCTCATTTCTTCACCACCTCTTGTTATAGCAATTACCATTATACACCATTTTAACAGGAGAAAGAAATGACACCTTTTGGGGTCAGGCACCAAACGGTGTCACATCTGATTTTTCACAGCCCCACATCGCCTGTGGCTTTCTCCAATGTGGGCAAGCCGGTTTTCAAATCGTAGAGAAAGCGAGCCCCTTTTAACTCTGCGCCTTGCTTCGTTGTCAGCGTGATATTTCCTTCCACCACGAGGATAGAGTCCAGGATAAGAAAATAGGCGCTATCACCGGTGATTTCACCATCTCTGGATTCCAGTTTCACCGGTCCTGTGAAATCTATTTTATCGTTTTCTTTCTCTCCCTTCAGGGAGGAGCAGGTGAGATGGAAGGAGTTTTCGTTCATCCGGCGGGTGAGAGCCACATTCCCTTCTGCCTGAAAGGTGTGAGTCTCGTTCTCGGGTTCGCCCGAAGAGAGGGATGAGAATTTATCTGCGGACAGCGTGGTAGCTTCCTCTTGCAAGCGGGCATTTCCTGTGATTTCCATCTTCTTTTCTGTAAAGGAAAGAGTAGAACCGGTGAGGGTGGCTCCACCGTCGCTGCCCAGGAAATTCTCCGGGGTGTTCAAGGTGACATCGGAGAGTTCACCTTCCCTTCCACCATCCGTGGGCTGGTGATACAGGAAGTTAGAGCCTGTGATGGTCAGGCGTCCCTGCTGGATCCGGGAGTTCCCGTCCACCTGCATAGAAATGGGTTCATAGGTGAAAGAAACCGCCCGCCCGATGACAACCAGAGGTCCTTTACCAGCCCCAATAGCGGATGGCAGACTGGTTTTCAGAAGGTGAATCTCCGGCGAGCCGGTGGCGGTTCCGGACTTTTTTTCCGTATCCAGAGAGATAGCATCTGCAGTGAGGATAAAATCTTCCTGCTGTTCGGGCTCCGGGCGGGTCTTCAACTCTGCGCTCCCTTTCAGACTCACGAAAGGCTCTTGAAGGGTCAGGGTTTCCGCAGAGGCCTGGAAGGTTTTCCCCGTCAGCCGTGCTTTCCCCATCAAGGCTATGCGGTCCTGCTCTTTCCTGGCCGATGAAGCGGAGAAGGTGTAGCCTTTATATTTCCCCTCGGTCCCGCCGGTAAAATGAAAATAGGAAGAGCCCTTCCAGTTGCCCTCCGGAGCCCGAATGGAGGTCTCTTCCTTCAGGAGAGTGAGGCGTAAATCCCCGCTCCCTTCCCCGGTTTTCTCCTTCTGCTTCAAAGTCAGGGTTCTGGCGAAGACCTCATAGCGCTCCGTGGTTACATGGGAGTTGGCCAGGAAAAATGTGGAGGAGGAAGGAAAGAATGCAAGTTTGGAAGCGGAAGCGGAGGACTGCCCCTGCTCTATCAGAACATCCCCTTCCGCAATCAGGTCGCCTTCATCTATCGTAGACTGCAACAGCCTGGCGCGAAGCGTTCCGGGTGGCGCCTCTGCACCGGTGTAAAACCACTCCGGATGAGAATCTTTCACCAGTACATTGCCCGACAATCGCAGTTGATTCTCTTTAACAATCACCGTGGCTTCTTCCGCAGTGATGCCCATAGATTGATGAGATATATCCACATTCCCTCTGGCGAAGAGGTAGCCCAGTTCCCAGTAGAACTCCAGGGAGTCAGCGGAGAGGAGGCTGGAAGACCCGAAAGAGGCATCCCCGCGCCCGTCGGAGTAGACCTTTTTCGTCTCCGTATCCACCTTCAATGAATCTGCAAAGAGGGTATTCTTCCCGGACCTCACTGAGGCTTTTTCCCTCCTGAATGGTAGGGTTAACTCGGACTGAAGAAAGAAGCGAGAGGGCCAGGAAATCCGTTGCAAGTAAAAATTTTTCGTCCACTCCTTTCCATGCAAATCCGCATACTTAAAGTTCTCCTGATACTGGATGTATTCCGCCTCCATCTGCACCTTTTTCTTTCCCTTGAGTTGAACCTTCACATTTCCGAACAGCTCTGCCATTTTCTGGTCCGGGTAATACAGAAGAACATCGGCGGTGAAACGGTGGCCATCCCGGGTGGTGATGAGAGTACGGCTGGGGGCGAAAAGCGTCCGATACTGCTTAGCCCAGTAGAGGCTATTCGTGGAAATCCTGGCACCGTCGGAGGTTATCACCTGTATCTTATCCTCAAATTGGAGTTTCCGCAAGTTCCAATCGTAACTGGCTTTGCGGGCTTTCAGGCTCGCCACCTTCTCACCCTTTTCATAAAATTCGGCGTTCGTTATACCCGTGAGATTAGAGATAGAAAGCGTTTCTTGTGAGGTTCCTTTCTCCGCCTCCAACCGGGCGATGGGGACGCCTTCCTCATCCACCACTTCCACCTTCACATCCCTGGATTCTGTGGGCACAGTCCCCCGATTCAGAATCTTCTGCTCCAGTTCAGTAGATTTCTGAAAGATGAGGTGGATGCCTTCGTAGACCCCTGCACCCGCCAGCCCCATCAGGAGAAGAAAATGAACGGTATGAAACTTCATCCTCTATTATTTTACCCCGGAAATTTCGTGCAGTGAAGGGCTACCTGCTCCCCCACCTGAAGTGAACAGGTAATTCTCTTAATCCTGCGGGATTGAGATGTCCAGCATTGTGGGGGGACCGTAGCCGAGGGATTCTAACGGTTTGTCAAAATCCGTGCTTTTACCCACGGTGAGAAAGATAAAGGATTCCGGATGAACTTTTCGTCGTGCCGCTGACAGCATCTCTGCCTTCGTTGCCTTTACGATGCCTTCCCGATACCGCTCCAGGAAATCCGCCGGATAGCCGTAGTATTCGTAGGTCAATTGCCTCTGAATGATTTCGCCTGTGGTATCAAAATTGAAGATAAAGGAGTTCAGCAGGCTCTCTTTGGCATACCGGATGTCCTCTTCGTTGAATTCGCCGTTCAGCATCTTCTGAAACTCTTCCAGGATAGAAGAGATGGCTTCCAGAGTGGACTCTGATTTGGTTCCAGCGGAGGCGGCGAGGATGCCGGGGTAGAGGTAGGAAGCACCCATACCGGCACCCACCGAGTAGGCAAGCCCCTTCTTCGCACGAACAGTAGCGAAGAGCCTGCCCGCAAACCCGCCAGAGAGAATTTCGTACCAGACCGAAAGGGGAAAATAATCCGGGTCGTCCATCCTGAAGCCCAGATTTCCCATCCTCAGATTGGACTGGTTCACATCCTCTTTCTCCACATGATAAACGGCAGGCCCGGAGGGGGCAACGATGGGTGGTATCGGCGGGAAGTTCACATCTCCAGGCTCCCATCCAGCGAAGGCTTCTTCAATTTTTTTCACCAGGTCGTCGGTATCAAAATCTCCCCAGGCTCCTAAAATCATAGCATTGGGCTTGAAATACCTCCGGTGGAATGCGATCAGGTCATCCCGGGTGATGGAGTCAATGGTCTGATATTCCGTGTGGCGTGCCAGGGGGTGATTCTTCCCGTAAATCAGTTTTGCAAATTCCCTGAAAGCGATACCGCTCGGGCTATCATTTCTTCTGGATATACTACTTTTTGCCTGAATTTTCGCCAGAGCGATTTTGTCTTCTGGAAAGGCAGGATTCCTGAGGACATCCGAAAGATATTTCAAGCCTTCACCCAGGTTTTCCTTCATCACGGAGAGGGAGGCGAAGCCGGATTCCTGCCCGATGCCCACTTCCAGAGAGGCGGCAATGGACTCTAAATCTTCATCCAGCTCATCGCCGGAGATAGATTTCGTGCCCCCTGTTCGCATCACGGTTGCGGTGATACCTGCCAGCCCCACTTTATCCGCAGGTTCATAGATACTCCCGGTCCGGATGCGCACCTCTATATCCACCGTGGGGAATTCGTGGTCTTCCAGGAGTAAAAGGAGCATGCCATTGGAGAGTGGAATGCGCCGGGGATGAGGGATGTCAAAAGCGGGCAGGGGCGGGTATTTCAGCGTTTTCCACAGGGGAGGGGGTTTTCGCCCCACCATCTCCGAGTCATCCCCTCGCCCCGCTAACAGCAGAAAAAAAGCCCCCAGGCACAGGGTGAAAAAAGCAGGATGAAATCCTTTCCTTCCCATCTCACTTCCCTCCTTTCGGAACTGTGCGAATAAACGCCACCGTTCGGTTAGACTCTTTGAGATACTGTCGTGCCACCCGTTGCACATCTGCGGGCGTCACTTGCATAATTTTCTCCGGTTCCCGGAAAAGGTTATGCCAGGAACCCGTGATGACTTCAAAAAATGCCAGTTGACCGGAGAGTCCAAAATTAGAGGATAGCCCGCGAATGAAGGAGGCTTTCGCACGAGTTTGAAATCTTTTTACCTCTTCCGGGGTCACGCCTTCGTCCTGGATTTTCTGAATTTCCAGGTAGATGAGGGGTTCCAGAGCCTCCGCCGTTTTTCCCTTTACCGGTGTGGCGCTGATTTCCAGAAGCCCGGGATATTTATTTCCGGGCGTGCCGGAGAAAACGGAAACGCCCGTGGCAATTTTTTCCTGCTTCACAAGGCGTTGATACAGACGGGAAGTGCGCCCGGAGCCGAGAATACTTGCCAGCGCCTGAATGGCCGGGCGGTCTGGATGCACAAACTCAACCGTGTGATACCCGATGAAGAGTTGAGGCTGGGCCACATCAAAAAGAATTACCCTGCGCTCTGCATTTTGAGGGGGCTCTTGAGTGACTACCGGTGGGGGGTCTTCACCCGGCGGGATTCTCGTAAAATACTTCTCTGCGAGGCGTTTTACTTCATCCGGGTCCACATCGCCCACGACGACAATGACCAGGTTTTTAGCGCCGTAGTATTTTTTGAAAAATGCTTGCGCCTGGGTGAGAGAAACAGTGGAAATGTCTGCGCGATGCCCAATGACGGGGCGACCATAGGGGTGGGCTTTGAAGGCGGCAGCATCAAACTCTTCTGCCAGCCGCCCGAAGGGGCTGGACTCGGTCCGCAATCGCCGCTCCTCCAGCACCACATCCCGCTCCCTGTAAAACTCACGCAGCACCGGGTCCGCAAACCTTTCCGACTCTAACACCGCCCAGAGTTCCAGTCGGTTGGAAGGTAGAGCGTAAAAATACTGGGTGGATTCTGAGGTGGTGAATGCATTCAAAGAAACCCCGCCATTCTCCTCAATAATTCGGTCAAACTCGTTCGTCACAGCGTAAGAATCTGCCTTCGCACGTAACTTCAGGAACTCTTCCTGAAGATGTTGAACGGTGTCCGGGTCGGCTTTCCTTTGCACCGCATCCCGATAAGCCTGATAAGCCTCCTCCATGGCCCGTATGGCTTTCTTTTCTTCCCGATAATTCCGGGTGCCGATGGTGGAGGTGCCCTTGAATGCCATATGCTCAAAAAGATGAGCCAGCCCCGTTTCACCCATGGCTTCATCCACCCCGCCCACATCGGCATAAGTGCGGAAAGTGAACACCGGCGCCTCTCCCCGGTCCAGCACAAGCATCTTCAGCCCATTGGAAAGAGTGAACTCCACCACCCGACTCTCATACTCGGTGTAAGATGCCCCGATGAGCACGACGATGAAGAAAGATATTGCAACCTTCCAGAAATTTTTCATCGGACCTTTCACCCCCTTGTAGAACCTCTACTCTAATATTATAATCCTTGACTTTCTCCTGGAGAGTTTTCTTTATAACGGGAGAGAAGAAGCCATCTATGGACCTCCTGTCCAGAAGCGGGGGAGAATCTTCCGTAGCAGGCGGCAGGGGAGCATTCTCGGCCGCAGGTGATTCAGAGTCATCTTCCGGGCAGAACGGAGATAGCCTCGCCACTGGCATATCCGGGGTATCAGGGGAAGAAGTAGAAAATCTGCCAGGAGGAGCCGGGGGTCGTTGAACAGGGTTCGGATAAAGCGATAACCGAGGAAAAGTCCGATTTCCGGTAGGTCCAGCAGGAGGCTGGTAAGCGTTTCATACTTGAATAGAAGGAGAAGGTAATTCTTGTGGGCACGCCACCGAACTTGAAAAGTTCGGCGTGAGGCCCTGCTAAAATGGATAGCCTTCGCCTCCGGGACGAACAAAAAAGAATAACCCAGTAGATTCGCCCTGTAGTCCAGGTCCACATCCTCCAGGTAAGAGAAGAAGGATTCATCAAAAATTTGCTCCTGAAACGCCAGTTGAAGAAGAAGGGAAAACCGATACAGGGAAGCAGTGGCCGGGATGCCAAAGACCTTTTCTTGCTGGAGGCGGGTGGTTGAAGCCAGAGGATACCTCTGATATCGGTCCTCCACAACCCGGTCCCGGTATGCGGTATGGCCCGCAGAATCAATTTTCCCATCGGGGGTTATCAGGAGCCCGCTGGCTCCCACGGAATCCACTTCGGTTTGGAGAGCCTTCACCAGCCTTTCCACATAATCGGGAAAAAGTTCCACATCCTGATTCAGCAGGAGAATCCCGTCGGCATCCGCACAAGAAATCCCCTGATTCGCCGCTCTGGCAAACCCTTCATTGTTGGGGTTTCGTATCAGAATTCCATTCGGAAAGTGAGAAAGAAAAATCTCCTGCGAGCCATCGGTAGAACCATTATCTACAAGAATCACGGAACGGATGGGATAGGTTTGACCGGCGATAGACTTGAGAGTGCGGGGAAGGGTTTCCCTGCCGTTACAGGCAATCACGAGAGCACAAACCTGAAAGGGGGATGGGAGGGTGGAAAGGGCTATGGAATTTTCGTGCTCACTTAATCGCATAACTTCTGGTAGACGGCAAGAGTGGCGTCTGCTGTCTTCTCCCAGGTATACTGGGAGGCGCATTCCAGCCCCCTGACAATCAGCAACAGCCTCAGGTCAATGGAGGAATAGATTCGCTGGAGGGATAGAGCCATCTCCTCAATATCCAGGGGATTCACCAGGAGGGCGGCTCCGCTTAGCAACTCTAAAAAGGGGTCCCGGCGGGAAGCGATCACCGGACACCTGCACGCCATCGCTTCCAGAGGCGGGAAGCCGAATCCTTCCTCCAGAGTGGGGAAAAACAAAAGCCCTGCGGCGGAGTACAGGTCCACCAGTTCATCCCGTGTCACATATCCGGACAGAATGACTTTATCCTCCAGCCGTAACTGATGAATCAGCCTGCTCACTTCTTCCGCATAGGTCCCCTTTCGTCCGCCTGCGAGGAAGAGATAAGCGTCTCCCCCCCGCTGAAGAAAAAGTGAGTAGGCTTTCACCAGATTGAGGAGATTTTTTCGCTCTTCAAAACTCCCCACGAAAAGGATAAAATTTTTGACCTTCCAGCGAGAAAAAACCCGCTCTGATGCATCTTCCCGGTATGTAAACGCCCTGGAAATGCCCGAGTGAATCACCGTGATTTTCCTCTCGGGAATTCGGAGGTATTCCACGAGATTGGTGCGAGTATACCCCGATACTGCAATGATGTGAGCGGCTTTTCTAAGGGATTGAGGGACAACTCTTCGCCAGTAGAATCGGGAGAGGGGAGTCCGCATGTACGAGGGGTATTTATAAACGGCGATGTCGTGTGCGGTAGCCACGCAACAACCGGAATAAAAAAATGGCAGAGAGAATCCGGGAGAATGAAACACCCGGGGACGGTGGCGATGCAGGTGAGCCAGAACCCCCGCTTGCTCCCAATAAAGGCGCTCTAAAATGGTCTGAATGGGCTTATCCGTGCGTCGGCGGGCAAGGATGAGATCCTCCCCCAGACGCTGTTTCAATGCCTCCGTTAGATACTCGGTATACACTCCCACACCTGTGGATATACCGCCCACAGCCGTCTGGTAATCCAGCAGTATTTTCATTCGGAGGTAAAGAAGAACAGAAAAAGCCACCGAGTCGCTAACGGTTCGTGTGAAAAACAGGTCAATGGAGAACCTGAAAACGCTGGAGTATTTCCACATCCGTAAGGGCAGGAGTGGAAGGAGAACTGGCGGGGCGGGGGTGGGCCTCTTTCCATAATCTCCAGGCATCCTGAAATGCCAGAGGATATGCCAGGTCCAGCCTGGCTGGTGCATAAAAATTTTTGAGGATGGCAAAGGTGAAATGAAGCCTTCGCAGGGAGGGTGAGGTAAGATTTTTCCAGTGGAAGAGCAATTGATTTCGGTAGAACAGGCGAAGACGGGTGGACCGGGGGAGGGAAGAAAGGGTCTGCCCACGCCGATGGTAGACCGGAGGGGTGGGGCAGTGGAGTACCCGCATTCCCTGTTGATATGCCCGGAAGGATAAATCCACATCTTCCCAGTAGGCAGGGGAGTAGAGGAGGTCAAACCCGCCCAGGCGCTGAAAGGACTCTCTTCGCGTCAGGAAGCAGGCGCCCGTTGCCCAGGCTACTTCATACGGCTTCCCGGGGATGAGAGGGGAGGGGTCGCCCTCCGCTACTCCCCACACAAACCCCTTCCTGAAGTGAAAGCCCGTGCGGGCTTCATCCGTTAGATGCCGATTTTTATAAGTTAAAACGCCAGGGGTGGCGGCGAAAACATCCTCCGCTTCCAGCGCCTGAAATAAGGGTTCCAGAAAGGGATGGGTCAGTTCCACATCATCATTGATGAAAAGAATGTAAGGGGAAGAGGAAGCCCGGACCCCGGCATTGCACCCCGCCCCGTAGCCACTCTTCCCCGAGTACACGACCTTCTGAATTTTTCCATCCAGCAAGCCCGATTTTGACACAGAAGCCCCCGCATCGGGAGAAGAATGATGGAGACAGATGAAAATAGATTCCACCCTCTCTTTCTTCAGAACAGAAAGAAGGGAGGAGGAAAGAAGGAGGGAACGCTCTAAGTTCTCTGTGGGGATGACAATGGAAACCGGTGGGGGCAAGAGGTCAAGGGGGTGGACGGGGGACGAGCTTGATGTCTCCTACATCCGTGTTCACGCCTGTCACAACGGTAAAAACACGAGATTGAGATTCGTAGCCTTCCGCAGAAACATCCAGGGTATGAGTCCCTGGTGCAACAGCGGGGATGTAAAAGAATCCTCCGGCGGAGGTGAAGTCTCTTTGCCCGGTTTCCCGAATAATCACAAATGCACCATCAATCGGGATGCCCGTTTCCCGGTCAATCACTCGGCCGGATACGGACCCTGTTCTCAATCGGGTTTTCGGTGTGATGCTCAGGTTAAGGGTTAAAATTTCGCCCGGAATGATGTCAAATTCCTTGGTGGTGGAGAAATAGTTCTGCTTGGAAGCGGCTATGGAACGGCGACCCGGAATCACACCGTTGAACGCATATCTCCCTTCCGCATCGGTGGTGGTAATCAGATTCCGGTTCCAGTCCTGAAGGATGACTGTGGCGCCCGGCACCGGCTTCCCAGTATCCGAGTCCGTCACCGTGCCCTGAATACTGCCGGGTACTACATTGACCGGCAACTCCTTGAAAACAATATACAGGTCCTCCACGAATGAACCCGTTTGAGGGTCTGTTCCCCGGTCAATAACCCAGATTCTTCCATAAGGGTCCACAAAAACCTCTACAGGACCAGCGAAAGTGGTGGTCGTTACACCCCGGTTTACCGATTCATCCCCCTCCACAATCACATCCTTAAAATCACCCAGGGAGTCAAACACCACCACCCGGTTGTTGATGTTATCCGCCACATAAACGGTGTTGGAGCCATCGGTTCGGTCCACAGCGATTCCCCAGGGAAATCGGAGATGGTCGTTGATGAGCCCGGAATTGGCTCCCAGCCTCCCTCTCATCATTGAAATTTCAATGGGACGGGGAGGAACATTCCGCATCAGTTCACCCAATAGGTCAGGTATTGGCTTGGTGTAGAAAATGGCATCCGAGCAGAAATCCGTGAGAACCATCCGATTGTTGGAGTCAAAATCAAAATCGGGAGTGCAATAAAGGTCACGCAACGGGAAAACACTGGTATCCACGATGTGAATGTCCCTGGGACCCCACGGTGGGTCCATACTATTCGTGATGGTCCCGCAGGTGGAATTACTGCAGTTGGGCCCAGAAGACCCCCGGATAAAATACTGAATGGTAGGACATCCTATATCGCAGGGGGGAACAGTGGCACAATTATTTGCTGGGTCTGTTGCTGTCGCTGTGCCACGGAAGAAAAGATTCCCGTAAATATCCCACTCAAAACCCAAACCGATATGGAGTCCACCACTCAACGGGTCCAGCGGAGGCCCTTCAATGTTCAGAATGAAAGAGTCCTGGGGTCCACCCAGATTTGTATGGCTCCACCAGTCAAAGCCAGTCTGCCCGTCGCATAACTGTTGATGGTAAGGATTAGGCGCCACGACGAAGTGGTTGAGGGTATATAAAGAAGAGGTGGCGTCATCGTTCAGAACCATGAAGATTTCGCCACTGTTAATAAAATCGTTGACCGCATCCCCTTCAATATCGCTCCAGAACATCACTTCTCTGCCAAAGGTGTCAAAGATGTGAACGCCGGCATCATCCATAATCAGGATGGCAGAGCCGATTTCCGGGAAGAATTCTACAAACGCCACATCCCGTATGTTGGTATACTGGTTTTCCGCTTCACCACCCGGGGCTCCGGGCTGTGGCCGGAAGGGATTAAAGTTAAAGGTGCCAACACCGCCGGCGCCACCGCCAGGGTCGCCCGTGTGGTCCTCCCCGATACCCGGGATTCCCCCCTCGGGTGGAGGTTGACGGACGACGACTCCTGTGTCGGGATTTTTGCAGGTTGAGAGGAAGAGAATTACCGCACCCACCAGTAAAAGAAGCCCCTTATTTTTCATCTTTCTCCCCTTATGGATAAAGAATTTTTTGTATTCCATCAGCCTCCGCCACCTCCGACGCCGCCACCTCCACCTCCGCCACCTCCGGTGCCTCCACCTCCACCTCCGCCGGTTCCACCTCCCCCGGTTCCTCCCCCACCACCACTCTGGAAGGGGTCTACGGGCTTAAAAGTATACGGGCCAGAACTCCACTGGGCTCCCGGCAGGAGAACCATCGGACCGAACAGGATGGGGCGATATGCCGTCTGTTGCTGACTCCCACCTCCACCCGGTATAGAGGGAGTGGCACACGCTTCCAAACTGGCTTGCTGACCACCACCACCACCCATCGTGCCTCCGGCATTGAGGCAAACGATTACCACACCCACGGGAGGAAAGATTTCCACAGTGCCCTGACTCGTCAGGTCGAAGGAAAAATCTTGATTGGCTACCCCAAGACTGCGGAAGACGCCCGATACATCACCGGCAGATGGATGAGGGTCAGTGAAAGGAGAAGGTAGGTTGGGGTTTTTAACCTGAACCCGGGCAAACACACGCGCCACAGGAGGTTCGGTTATCGTAATACCTTCCGCCAGTGAACCCTCTACTGTGCTAATCCCCATCAGCGCCCGCGGGTGGATATTCGTGTAGAAAAACTGGGTTAATGGCTGGTCGTGAAACACCAATAGTACCTCGTCATTCGCCGTGAAAGAAAGATTATCCCAGTTGGAGGTGGTGATAGCCACCTGTGGGTCAAGGATAAACGATTGTGGGTCAACGGCTACATATTTTAAGTTCATAAATCGGATGCGATAGGGCGGTTCATCCGAAAGGTCAATCCCCAGTCCGGGAACGCCACTCAACGCATCGCTATGGCTTGCAAACCAGTAGGACGTAAGGGCAGGGCGGAAGAACTGGGAGCCACCGCCCTCCCGAAGAGCCACCACGCCATCAAAAATGCCGGACACATTGAATCCCCTATCCAGAAGGGATTGCACCCGATCGCCCATCGCAGAGTCGGTGAAATCGTGAATCGCAAATGCGGCAGATTGCTCCACCCCCGCAAAAACCTTGTCCGCTAACACTGCTTTTATGACGGAATTGCCCGGACCAAAATACAGGTCTAACCGGCTATTCCCCAGGTGAATGTCCAGATATTCAGAATGTTCCAGAGGCTTTGTGATGCCAAATAATCCGAACAGCATATCGGTAAAATCCGCCACAAAGGCATCCGCCACTCTCTTGGAATCTATCACGACCACGAGACTATTGGAGAAGTGAAAGGTCCGAGCGGTGAAATTTCCGGTGGATACAATCACCCGTGGATTATTTGACTCCGCATCCACAATCATATACTTGGCGTGCATCTGGCGGTTCAGCAGGTCTCCGTCGTCCACCACCGTAATCCCATTCGCCACCAGGCGGTCATAGAATGCCCGGTCGTTGTGCTTGACGCCGTTCAAGTCATACAGGGGGCTCCCGTCGGAATCCCGATAGAACTTCTCTGTCACGACTTCTATCTGCACACCCCGGAGACGAGCAGAAATGAGTGCATCCACTACCTCATTCAAATTGATTTCCGGTATCGCCAGGCGAATGCTTCTCGTGGCCTGGTTGATGTAATCCACGATGTCAAACTGTCGCCTCACCCGGTCCGGGAACTGGAGTTTAATCTGGTCCAGAAAGAGCCCGAAATCTGTCACCACCGTAGGGGCTTGCATGGGTTCTAAATCGGGGTCAATGAAAGCCACCCCAAAATGCAGGCGGTCCATGGAGGTGGGAGTTCCTACCAGCGGAGGCTGAGGTGCCCGAAATAAACTGTCTATTATGGGCCCTCCCGGATTCCCACACCCCCACGCTACCACCACGATGAGAAAAATTAACCCCTTCCTCCAGTTTCCTCCCTTCCTCATTTTCACCACCTCTTTCTCCACTGACACTCTAATCCTACAGGATAATTCTAAAAAAGTCAACCCCCCCTCTACTCCTCGTGGCTTTTGCCCTGTGAACGGCTTTTTTCAATGGGTTTTCTCCCGTCCCTCTCGTTTCCCCTTTTACAGACTCCGCTGATAGGATGCGGGCTCGAGTTTCCACACAGGTATGCCACAGTAGCGTTCCCCTTCCGGGCAGAAGGGTCGCACACCGGCTAACTGGCGAACCCCGCAGGGGGGAAGCAGGTACCTTCCGATGCGGGGGTTCACCTCCTGTATCTGCAGAACCTCATTCAGGGAGGCTCGCCAGATTTCTTCCTGAGCGTTGTAGCACAAACGAAGCGTGTGCTTGTGCCAGAGATTCAGCAGGTCCGCCGTTTCCGTGAAGCGGATGGACACCGCATTGGGAAGAAGGTAACTCGCTTCCGCTACCCCCACACCCCTCTTTCGGAGAGAAAGGATTGCTTCCCAGACCCTCTCCATCGTCTCCTGATATAGCACTCGGGCTTCATCCCGCTTGAGAATAAGGTCGGGGGTAATATAATCGGGCTCTTCCGACAGATGGAACGACAGCAGGGGGCGGGATGCCGGTGTCATCCGATGCCTCTGGTCCTGAGAATCCGCCGTGTGAGACAGTTTCTTCCGAAAGGTCCAGGAAGGGTGAACCATTGCCCGGGAAAGCTTGGTCATGCTGGTGAGATTCAGGGATTCTCCCAGATACCGGTTCTGAGAAGGGTCCATCACCAGCCGAATCGCTTCATCATCCGACATCGCCGACGAGGGTAGCCCCAGCACTTCCCGTACCGCCCGGGCTAACAGGATTTCATTCTCCGGTTTATAACTTACCAGTCTGGATACCTTCCCCTTCAGGCTTGCATCAAACTCCTCGCGGAAGGCTTTCTGATGTGGGTAAGCGGTAGCAGGCCACAGACAACCGGTTAGAGGCTGAAAAAAACGATACTCCGGGGTCTCTTCCAGAGGAATGGGCTCCTGTAGGATTTCTTGATAAGAAGGGTCTGCTCGCAACAATTCGTCCCGCATCTTCTGAACCACCACCTTCTGCTCTACTGGCGCATCCAGTTGCTCACAAACCCGATGATACCGAAGCAAAGTGATGCCGTTAATCGTATGGTACATATAGGTAAAGGTGGCTACTGGAAGGAGATAACGGGCAATTTCTATGGCTTTTCTGTGAATCCCCCGACGCCACTTCCTGTTTTCCTGGCTACGCCCGGGAAAAATCTTAAAATATTCCGATTCTACCACGGGAAGTAACATTTCTGTCAGACGACGATACGCCTCCATCTGGAGGCGTATCGTGTCCTCATAGCGCCCCAGAGAATCCCCCTTCAAAGCCGGAATAAAATAGCTCCCGGGCTTCACTTCCACATACCGCTGGCTCACTTGTTCGGAATTGTAGAATGGATGACTGTGGAGGAAGGACCAGACGAAGTGACGGGAAATTTTATTGAGGGCAAACTGGAAGTGAGCATGCTGATAAACGGTATGGTGCCCTGCCCGATAGATGTCCCGAGCCAGCCTGTTTCTCTTCTCTATGATGCTCTTTTTTTCTTCCGGCTCCTGCAGTTCATCCCCCGCCACCTCCTCCGGCGAGATTATCCCCCTGGAGGAGTAGCAGGTGCGAGCGGATGCGATGGCGAAATCAAACGGACGATAAAAACTATTCACCAGTATCACCTCCGGCTCGGGAGATAGAAATGAAGGCGTTTTCATCATGGACTATGAACCAGGCAATTTAAATTTTTGAGGATTTCCACAGGGCATCACAGGCAGGGTTCTTTCTCATCCACGAGCCCGGGAGTGAATCAGGGACAAGACTTCCGCACGGGATCTGGAATCTTCCTTAAACACCCCGGTGAGGGATGAGGTCACCATGCGTGCCCGGGATTTCTTCGCCCCTCGCATCGCCACGCAGAGATGGAAACCATCCATCACCACCGCCACTCCCTTCGGCTCCAGAACCTCCTCTAAATACTCCGCAATTTGAACCGTCAGCCGCTCCTGAACCTGCAACCGCCGGGAGAAAACTTCTACCAGCCTCGGTATCTTGCTCAACCCGATAATCTTCCCCCCCGGAATATACGCTATATGGCAGGTCCCAAAAAACGGGAGTAAATGATGCTCGCATAGACTGTAGAAATCCATATCCTTCACCAGAATGATCTCGTTATAACCACTCTTGAAAATGGCTTTATTCGTCACTCGATTCGGGTCTAACCGGTATCCAGAAGTCAGTTCTTTATACATCTTCTCCACTCGTTCCGGCGTCTTCAATAAGCCCTCTCTATCCGGATCCTCCCCCAGTTCCCGGAGAAGCCATCGGATACGCTCCTGAAATGCTTCATCCGCTGAAATTCTGATTCCCTTCATCTTTTTCTATCCCTTTCCTATCGGTTAGTCTCCATCTTTACTCTTTCGGCAGGGCTTCAAAATAAATACTACGGGTCTCCCACAGGAGAACTCGGCGAAGAACGACCCGGGTTTGACCGGGTATTGAAAGGGCAGGCAATGCCTCCTTTATTCCCTGAAAGAGGTATCCTGCAATGTGCTCTCCCGTAGGATTATGGGTTTGAAAGTAGGGAACTTCCACATCCAGCCGTTTGTGGTCCAGTTCATTCAGTATCTTCTGAACGGTAGCATTTAGAGGGTCCAGGGGAACTCCCACTCCTGTTACGGGTGAGGGAACCGCTTCCACTGTGGCTTCCAGAATATAATCGTGACCGTGGCCCTTCTCTCGCCCGCACTTCCCGAAAATTCGGAAATTTTGTGCAGAAGACAGATGGGGCGCCCACAGGCGATGCGCCGCAGAAAAACCATACTTCCTCGTAAGCCCTACCCCGCCAGGCTCCCTCTGGCTCCCCGCCTCCTTCCTCCCTCTTCCTTTCTCTAATATCCCTGCTTTTTCCTCCCCGTAATATTCCACATACAGGTCATCCGTTTCATAGAGTTTCAGCCGATGAAGGAAAATACCTCTGGGCAGTTTCTTTTCAATCTTTCCCCACAACACCTTGCAAAGATTCTCGGTAGTGGGCTGGATATTCTTAAAGTAGGGCGTTTCTTCGTTCAAAAACCGGTGGTCAAACTCCTCCAGAACCCGATTCACCAGGTTCTTCAACTCTGTCACATTGAGTATCATACCCGTCTCAGGATTCACAGGCCCGGACACCGTGACCTCTAACAGGTAGTTGTGTCCGTGTCCATACGGGCTCACACACTTCCCGAACACCCTTCGGTTCTTTTTTTCCGTCCACGCCGGATTCCAGTAACGATGGGAGGCGGAAAATTCAAACCGCCTGGTTAAGCAAATCTTCACATCAGGGGTTTCGGGTAGTTCCTTTCTTTTCATAAATTTTATCTTGCACTCTGCACCCTGCCACGGGCTATGTTCACTTCCACCTGATACCGGCGGTATGCCACCACAAACCCCCAATACAGGTTCATCGGAACCAGAAACATCCACAGGGCATAGTCGGGATGCCCTGCAAAAGCCCAGAGAGTGACCAGGAGGATTTGAAAACCGAGAGCCAGAGGGCTGACCAGGGTCAGGAAGGAAGGTGTAACCTCCCCGGGTGCGGAAACGCCCTCCATTGTCGTCTTCTCCAGAAATTGCATCAGCCGGTCCTGCCAGCCGTAAATGATGGCATACAGCCGCTTCAAAAAAGAGAGTAGGTGAGGATTATCCCCGGTGAGAGCAAAATTTTCTGTTTCATCTACCCGGCTGGTGGTATCCCCCTCTGTCTGCTTCCGATACACCACGGAATAGTAGTTATAATAGGAACACTGAAGCGTAGCAAATAGCAGAGCCAGAAGGGCAAAAATCAGATGATGCGGGGCAATGGCAACAAAGACCAGCAGGTTAATGAAAAAATCGGCGAGGGAATCCAGAAATCGTCCAACGCGAGAAGGAGTTGAACGAGCCCTCGCCAGGGAGCCATCCACCGCATCCAGGAGATTTTTGACCTGTAAGATCATCGCGCCAGCCACCATCCTTCCCCGCCCCCCTCCCCGAAGCCCCCCCGTAAAGAAACACCAGGCTGAGAGCACCCCGAACACGGTGTAGACCCCCGTCACCCACCGGGGGGAAATGGGCGTGGGCAAGAGCCACCGCACCAGAAGAACCGCCGCAGGACGAGCATAATCGCTCAAGTCCAGAAAACGGGAGGATGGAGGCACTTTCGCCCACCTTTCCGCTCCCCTCTCTCCACCTTTCTCATCCATTGCTTCCCCTTCTTTTCCTGTCATCTTCTAACCCCTGCCCACCAGTATTATGCTATCCTGTGAAACCCAATCCGTCAAACCCCTGAAAAGTGGCAGGGAGGCTTGCCACCCCGGTGTGAATATAATTGTATCAGGAAAAGGAGGGAAGTGAAAGATGGATATTTCTGGATTGCTGGCTCGTTTTCCGATAGAAAAGCCTCCCCTTGCCATTGAAAGGGCTGTCCGGCCTTCGGACTATTTTGATGTTCTCGGATTGAGGGCGGGGATTTTAGGAAATCAAAATGGGAATCTTCAGGTGTGGGTTTATCCCCTCAAAATCGCTCATGATATTCGTCTTTCCTTCCAGTTGGAAGGGGAAACGAATCCCGTTTCCGGCGAAGAACTTGCCACGACCCTTACCACTTTTCCTTCTCACTCCTCTCTCATCTACTCTCATGAAAAATGGAGGGTGAAAGAAATCTTTTTCGTTCCGAGAGAAGAGCCTGGAGCCCTGATTTTACTGGATGTGGATACTTCTAAACCCCTCACCATCCTCGTTCAGTTCGTGCCCGATATGCAGCCAATGTGGCCCGGGGGTCTGGGCGGGCAGTATTCTTACTGGGATGACAGCCTGAAAGCCTTCGTGATAGGAGAGGGGAGAGGGAAATTGTACAGCCTTCTGGGGTCGCCGGCTGGTCAACAGCCCTCTTACCCCCCCGCTCATGCTCTCCCCGATACACCCAATACCTTCCGAATAGAAGTAACCCCTGCGGATGCCAGAAAATTCTATGTCCCTGTTGTCATCGCCGGCTCGGTAGAAGGGTGGGAGCAAACGAAGGACACTTACCAGTCTCTGTTGAAAAATGCAGAAGTCCTGTTCCGGGAACGGGAAACTTATTACCGGAAATTCTTGCAAGACGACACCGTTCGCGTGTTCACTCCAGACCCGGTTTTGAATGAGGCGGTGGAATGGGCAAAACTCGCTATGGACGCCGGCCGGGTTTGTAACCCCCATTTAGGGTGCGGGCTGGTGGCTGGATATGGGCTGTCCGGAAAGGGCGCACGCCCGGGCTTCGCCTGGTTCTTCGGCGGCGACGCCTCCATCAATTCCCTTGCCATCCTCTCCTACGGACACTCCCCATCGGTAAAACAGGCTCTCCAATTCCAGATGAAGTATCAGCGCGAAGATGGTAAAATCCCCCACGAAATCTCTCAGTCCGCAGGCTTCATCCCCTGGTTCACTGAGTATCCCTACCCCTACTATCACGGCGATACCACCCCGTGGTTCCTCATCTCTATGGCGGAGTATTACAAATACACCGGCGATGCCCGCTTTATCCAGTCCTCCCGGGAGAGCCTTTTGAAAGCCTACCGTTATTGCCTTTCCACAGACACCGATGGGGATGGGCTGATGGAAAACACAAAAGCCGGACTGGCGGCTGTGGAGGAAGGCCCTCTCCGACAGCGAGTGCTGGTGGACATCTTCCTCGCCTCCGTATGGTTGGAAGCCCTGAAAGGGATTGCCCTATTAGCCGAGCCCCTCAACGACCCTCCCTTGAAGGATGAAGCACAGGAAATCGGGAAAAAAGCGGAAAAAACCTTCCTGAAGAACTTTTTTGAAGGCAGGGAATATCCCTATTTTGCCCTCTATGAGAAGGGAGGCGGGATTGATGAAATCACCGCCTGGCCCGCATTTCCCCTTGCCTTCCTCCAGATTCCAGATACCCTGGCGGAACCCATTCTCCAGCGCCTCTCAGCCGCAGATATGTTCTCCGACTGGGGGATTCACTTCCTCTCCACGAAGAGTTCTGTATACGACCCGACACGATATAATGGGGGTGCGGTCTGGCCCTTTCTATCCGGCTTCGCAGTGTGGGCGCAATACCAGTATCATCGCCCCTACGCGGGATATTCCGAGTTACAGGCCCTTGCAGGCTTGCATTTTTTCTCTGCTCCGGGTGCCGCTCATGAGGTCTTCTCCGGGGATTATTTCCGCCCTCTGTTCGCCTCCGTTCCCCACCAGCTCTTCTCTTCAGGCTCCTTCTTAACCGCCTTCTATCGGGGGCTTTTAGGCGTGAACCTCAACGCCCACATTCACTCCCTCTCCTTCTCGCCTCATCTCCCTCCGCAATGGCACCGGATAGAGATTCAAAATATCTCCATCGGCACCAGCCGTGTGAATATCCAGATGGAAAGAAACGAAAATCGCCGGGTAGTGCGGGTTCTAAAGCAGGGAACGACACCGGTCAATTTCCACTTCTCCCCCGCCTTCGGTATCGGAGCCAGGATTTTGAATATCAAAGTCAACGGGAAACCCGTAAAATGGACGGTTCACGATACCGGGCTGGATTCTCATGCCACCGTGGAAGTCCCTCTCACCGAAAGAACCCTCATTGAAATGGAAGTGGAAGAAGGGATAGAAATTTTTTCACCGGTGTGGAAGCAGGAAACCGGCGCCCGCACATCCGGGCTGAAAATCCTTTCCGCCTCACGGAAGCATTCTTCTTTCTCCATTACCGTACAAGGCTTATCCGGGAACTCCTACGAATTGCAACTGTTTTTGCCCTATCCCCCGGAAAAGGTAGAAGGTGCCGAACTTCTTCTGCCGTCGGAGAATAAGACCTACCGCTTCCAATTCCATCTCCCACCCTCCGAACCCCCTGCTTCTATTTCCCACACCCTCACACTTTACCTCTAAACCGCCTCTGCGGTGATATAATTCCAGAGTGGTGGAAGCAGACGGGGTAATAAAATGGGAGCCCTCCCTTTCCAGCCTCCATCCTGCCACATTCCGGCGCGGAGCAGGATTCCAGTTCCCATCAGAACCGTGTTCATTTCTCCCTCCCCGCAAAAACTTCTCTCACCCCGGAACCGTTGTGATGAAATGGGGGTGGGGAGGGAAAAGAAAAGTTGAAAAACTATGATGAAGAAAAGGATGTTGACCTGAAAATTCCGGTGTGAGTGTGTATTATCAGGAAGAAGTGCTTCCACTGATGGAAGTTGCACGGGAATAAAGGGCATTCTTTTGTTGCGAGGTGAGGGGATAAATGGGGGGGCGTGGGAAAGTTTCCCACGCCCCCGACCCTGCCCCGGCTCCCCATCGCGAAGGGCGGGGCGAATGAGCGCCTGCGATTATACGCTGGATGCGATGTTGTAGCCGATGCCGACGATTTTTTGCGTGGAAGCGTCCAGCCGGTCCACAAACCCGATGCGCTGGCTCGCCACAATCTCAATGGTTCCCGTCTTGATGTCCCGAAATGCCTCAATGAAAGCCATCCGACGGTTCCCATAAATGAATCCCCGACGATATACCAGAGCGAGGATGGTTTTGTTCGTGGTGATGCCGTCGTAGACGCCATTGGCGTTCAAATCCTCTCGCACATATTCGGAGACGATGATGGGGATGCCGTCCAGCCTTCCCAGTTCCCCGTTGAGAAGAGTCGCCCGGGCTCCGTATTTGTCCACCGTGAGAACCACAGGATTGCCGGCAGAGTCCTTCAGGTTCAACAACTGGATGTAGCCACCGATGGAAACCACCCATGCCAGGTCGTTCGGGTCCACGCCATAGATACCAAGAGCACCGCGAAGGGTGCGCATCTTCTCCACGGTGAGGGTGCCGAGAAAATCTATCCTGGCACCACTCAGGGCTTTCTTCCGATACCCCTTCCAGGCTTTCCTGACATCGGTGGCCTCGGTGACATCGGAGTCCATGTGGGATGCGGAGTCATCGCCATTGATGGTGGCGTTCTCTATGCCGGCAGCCAGGGCGGAAACGATGTCGCTCTTAATGACCGGCAGGAGAGCGAAAACGGAATCTTCCTCCAGTTCATAGGAGACGGGGACGAAGACGGCGAGGGTTCTGGCATCCAACGAAGCCTGCCCGGTCCCCAGCGCCGAGGAGGGCGGAGCCACATTCTCACTCTTCAGATAGGCCGTGGAAAAACCGGTTTGCCTCGGGAGTTTGAACGGGTCTGTGGGCATAGAAAGGTGCTCGTGAAGGGAAGCCACCTTCAACTGGAGTCGGACTTTTTCCACCAGTTCTGGTGAGAAGCCGGTGGGAATCCACTCTGCGCCAGCCCCCGGTGTTCCCGTGTCCATCGCCTTTCCCAGTTCCTCCACCTGGCGCAGGTAATCCTCCCACTTCCGCAAAAGTTGCGGGGGCTTCCCGAGGAGTGCGGAGGCGATGTAAAGGTCATCCGCTGTCTGCTGAACCCGTTGAACCTGCGGGTTTTGTGAAGATTTCTGCAGAATCTCTCCCGGCTTCATCCCCCCATCAGGAGAATCGGAAACGGGAAATCCTCCCTTCCGGACCAGTTTGCCCTTGAAACTCTCCTCATACTTCAGAAGAGCCTGTGTGATAAGTTTCTCACCCTCTTCAGGCGAGAGGTTGTCAGAGGCGGCTTTTCGGGCAGCTTCCGCCACCAGCCGTGCCCCTTCCTCTGCTGTCAATGCGTTCTCCATAATTGGATTCACCTCCTTGTGTGAGTTTTCAGGATTTTCAAATTCTAAATTTTGTATGTCTTTCTCTGTTCCCCGGTGCCGTTTCAACAGGAGAAATTTCCGACGGTTAGCGGGTGAGTCCACCAGGCTCACCTCCTGAACCAGAAACTTCAGAACCTTCCTTCCCTTCTTCCTGCTTCCCTCTTCCATCATTTTTTCCAACCTCCTGCTATCATCCATCACAAGGCTATGCGAAAAGTTCAGGTGGAAGCGGGTTCACCCCCCTAGGAGAGAAGGAAGGCGGAGTAGGGAACCACCTGAAGCCGTCCGCCTGTCAATGGGTTAACTACTCTCAATCTTGCCCCCAATCCTCCGGCAGACCTTTGTGCTGACGGCATACAACTTGACATCTTCAGGGTTGTATATTATAGTAGAATTGTCATGCGACAGCAGGAGATTGACGGTATTTATGAAATTCGCCAGATTGCAGGTGAAAGTGCTTCCCCGAGGGGGAAAATCGGAAGTGGTGGTGCAAGTAGGTGAGAAAATATGAATGAAGAGGAAAAAGAGAAGAAGGGTAAGATTGCCCGAATAGAGAATTTCGGATACGGAATTATTGTAGATGAAGAAGGAAAGGAATACTTTTTCACATTAGATAAGGTAGAAGGGTATCAGGGTCAAACCGTGCAAGCCCTCAGGTGGAAGAAAGGGAATCCCGTTCACTTTTCTATCCAGAATGGTAAAGTATCTTCCGTGAAAGTCCTGAAAAACTCTGACAAAGTGAAGGGATTAGTGATTGCCCCCTGACCCTTATCATTTCCTCGACCCCAGGAAGCCAGTTCACACACGAGAGATTCGCCCTGACAAGCCCTTGCCTCGCCATATTCGCAAATTTGGTTACCTGCCAGACGCAGGTTTCTTACTGCCAGGAGACCTGATTCTGGTTCATAACCTGAAACTCCCTTACTTTTCTAAGGCTATTGTGAGTGCTCAGAGAAATGGAGGATATCAGGAAGAAGATGCCAGATGGCATCATGCGGCAGTGTACATAGACGGCTATCTAATTTGTGAGGCTCAACTTTCTGGGGTAAAGACGGATTACCTTTATCAATACATTCCTACCCATTTGATTCGTATCAGGCGTGATGTATCTCTTCTGCCGGATGACAGATGGAAAATCGTTGTAAACGCCTTGAGGAAACTTCGTGAGCCATACGGATTCCGGTCCATTGTAGCCCTCTATTGGCAAAGCAAAATTGGATTCTGGAGGCCAATTCTGAGGTTTGGATATACCCGTGGAGTCATCTGCTCTCAGCTTTACGCGGAAGCCTACTCACTGGTAACCCACCGGCTGCTTGTTCCTGGAACCCTCGGGCGTCCAACCCCTGCGGATTTGAGTTTAACACCGGTATTGACAGATATTCCCATAGATTGGATAAAACTCCAGGTTTGATGTCTTCTCATACTGTATGTGGTTTTCTGAAAGATTTGACAATACGCCTGGAATGTGCTACTTTATAATTGTCATGCGACAGCAGGAGATTGACGGTATTTATGAAATTCGCCAGATTGCAGGTGAAAGTGCTTCCCCGAGGGGGAAAATCGGAAGTGGTGGGCTACCGGGATGGAATCCTCACCATCAGAGTTAACGCTCCTGCTGAACGCGGTAAAGCCAATTCGGAGTTAATTCGCTTCCTCCATCGGCGCCTGAGAGTCTCTCCTCAAATCCTTCGTGGTGAATTCTCCCGGCATAAAGTTCTGACCATTCCAGACCTGACCCTTTCGGAAGTCTTAAAACTTCTGAATATACCCCACACATCCCGGGAGGGATAAAGATGCTTACGGATTACAAGAAGACCTTGAACTTGCCGAAGACAGAATTTGCCATGCGAGGGAACCTGGTGAAGCGGGAGCCGAAACTGATTGCCTTCTGGCAGGAAATCGGTCTGTATGAAAAAATCATCCAATTGAGGGAAAATGCACGCAAAGAACACAAAATCTTTATCCTTCACGATGGACCCCCTTATGCCAACGGCGACATCCATGCTGGCCATGTCCTGAATAAAGTTCTCAAGGACATCGTGGTCAAGTTCCGCCTGATGCAGGGGTTTTATTCTCCTTATGTGCCCGGCTGGGACACCCATGGCTTGCCCACCGAGCAGGAAGTCATTAAGAAATTCGGATTAGACAGAAAAGCGGTCTCTCCCTTACAGTGGCGGAGAAAATGCAAGGACTTCGCTGAGATGTATGTGGAACGCCAGCGAGAGCAATTCATCCGCCTCGCCTGCCTCGGCGACTGGAAGAATCCTTACCTCACCTACGACCCCGCTTATGAAGCCAGAGAAATAGAAATCTTAGGAACGCTGGGTGAAAAAAATCTCCTGTATCGGAAGAAGAAACCCATCTACTGGTGCGCCGGTTGTGAAACCGCCCTCGCTGAGGCAGAGATTGAATATGAAGATGTGCCTTCCCCCTCCATTTATGTGGCTCTCCCGCTGGAATTACCTTTGCGATTGGAAGCCCGGGGTAGTGTTCCCGCCTCATTCGTCATCTGGACCACGACGCCCTGGACCCTGCCAGCCAATCTGGCTGTTGCCCTTCATCCCTCTGCCAGTTATTCCCTCTACCACACGGAAAAAGGGAATTTTATTGTGGCAGATGCCCGATGGCAGGAGTTCTCTGAAAAAGCGGGCATCCCAATTTGGGAAAAGTGGATGTCCTGGAATGGAAGCCACCTGAAAACCCTTCGGTATTTCCATCCAGTTGTGGGTAATCCCCAATCTAAAAGGCTGGGGCTTCCTGAGATTTTTCAAGAAATGAAAAAATATCCTGAACTTTTTCGTGAAAAATATCCTGAACTTTTTGAGAAAGAATATACCGGAACTATCCAGCAAGTCATTACTTCCGAGATGGTGGATTTGTCCACGGGCACAGGGATAGTTCATATCGCCCCGGGGCACGGGGAAGAAGATTATCACATCGGGCTGGAAAATAACCTGCCTGTCTTCTCCCCCCTGGATGATGAAGGGAAATTCACCCTTCCCGCTGGCACTGGCTTTGATTTCATAGATGGGAAATTTTACGAGGATGCAAACCCCTTGATTTTAGACAGGCTGAGGGAGGCGGGAAACTTACTCCATCAGGAAGAAATCATTCACTCTTATCCCCACTGCTGGCGGTGTAAAAAAGCGGTGATTTTCCGTGCCACCCCCCAGTGGTTTTTAGATATAGACAAAATACGGGACGCCCTGATTCAGGGTGCAGAAGCCATTCAATGGCATCCTGCCTGGGGGAAGGAGAGGCAGGTGAATATGCTGAAAGAGCGCCCGGATTGGTGTCTCTCCCGCCAGCGAGTGTGGGGCGTTCCTCTTCCTGTTTTCTACTGCCAGTCTTGCCGGATGCCCATTCTCTCCACAGCCAGTGTTGCCCGCCTGGTGGAACGGGTTCGCCAGCGCGGGGTGGATGTGTGGTGGCAAGAACCAGCAAAAGAACTGTTGCCTGCCGGGTTCATCTGCCCTCATTGTGGCGGTGAAAACTTTGAGAAGGAGAAGGACATCGTGGATGTCTGGTTTGATTCCGGCGTCTCCCACTTCGCTGTCCTCCAGCAGAGGCAGGAACTCCGCTGGCCCTGCGAGTTATACCTGGAGGGCACCGACCAGTATCGGGGATGGTTCCAGACCTCGCTGACCACTGCCGTAGCGGTGGCGGATACCCCCCAGACCCGCCAGGTCCTCACCCACGGCTTCGTCGTGGACGAAGAAGGCAGAAAAATGTCCAAATCCCTTGGAAATGTCGTTGACCCACAGGAGGTCCTGAAGTCCTTCGGCGCCGAAATCCTCCGCCTCTGGACCGTTTCCTCTGACTTCACCTCCGATGTAAAAATCTCCCCCGAAATCCTTTCCAAAGTCGCTGACGGATACCGCAAAATTCGGAATACCTTCCGCTTCCTCCTCGGCAATCTATATGACTTTGATACCTCCCTCCTCCTCCCTTACGAAGAACTCCGAGAAGTTGACCGGTGGGCGCTTCATTCTCTTTCCCATCGGATTCGTCAGTTGACCGAGCAGTATGAAAATTACCAGTTTGATGCCGTTTTTCGCACTCTCTACCAATACTGCACCGTAGACCTGTCCTCCTTTTATCTGGACATATTGAAGGACCGATTATACACCTTTCCCGCAGATTCCAGCGCCCGTCGCTCCGCCCAAACCGCTTTTTACCACATTCTCAATGCCCTGCTCCGGCTCAGCGCTCCCATCCTTTCCTTCACGGCGGAGGAAGCCTGGCAGGCTTTTGGTGCGAATCAAGAGCGCCCCTCCAGCGTTTTCCTCGCGAATTTCCCCACTCCACAGCCGGATTGGGAAGACAGCCGATTGGAAAGCCGTTGGAACACCCTTCTTTCCCATCGGTCACGTGTCAACCGAGCCCTGGAGCAGGCAAAAAATCAGGGCTGGATTCGTTCCCCTATGGAGGCTTTTATCACCCTCTACGCCGATGAAAACCAGGAAGCATTCCTCCGCTCCTTCTCCCCGCAAGAACTGGAAGAGGTTTTCAACACTTCTGGTGTGAGGGTGGAGCCTTTGAAAGCCCTCCAGGAAGAAATGATTGAGTCGGAAACGAGAGAAGAAGGTGTGGTGGTGAGTGTGGAGCGGAGTGCAGGCGAAAAATGCGCCCGATGCTGGAAACGCTACCGCTCCGTAGGACTGAATCCGGCTTACCCAGACCTCTGCCATCGCTGCATCTCCTGCCTCACCACCTGAACCAATCTTCTTCCGGGTGATGTGTTACAATGCCAGAGGGATGAAAGCCGGGAAGGAATTGATTGAAAGAGCCCTGGCGGAAGACCGAGTCCGGCAGGATAAAACCTCCTTCGCTCTCTTCCCGGAAGAACATCACAGTGTGGCTTTTCTGATAGCCGGCGCCACCGGCGTGCTATCGGGAATGGAGGTGGCCAGGCAGGTATTCCAGGCAGTGGATAGAAACATCCAATTCCAGGCATTCAGAAGAGATGGAGAATCGGTCAGAAAGGGCCTGAAGATTGCCCGACTGAAGGGGAGAACACGAAGCCTTTTATCCGCAGAACGAGTGGCACTGAACTTCCTGATGCACCTGTCGGGAATCGCCACTCTCACGGCGAAGTTTGTTAAAGTCCTACAGGGAACTCCTGTCATCCTTCTGGATACCCGTAAGACCTTACCCGGCTTACGCATGCTGGAGAAATACGCTGTCCGCTGTGGCGGGGGCAAAAATCATCGGATGAACCTCGCTGAGGCTATCCTCCTGAAATCCAACCATATTCGGGCTTTCGGCTCCATTTCCGATGCGGTTATGCTGGCACGAAAAAAATATCCCCGAATGTGGATTGAGGTGGAAGTGCAGAACCTGAAGGAATTTCAGGAAGCCCTGAAAACATCCGCCGACCGCATTATGCTGGATAATTTTTCCCTCCCCTGCCTGCGAAAAGCGGTTGCGCTCAGCCGAAAAAGAACCCCGGCAAATCCCATACCCCTGGAGGCTTCCGGTGGAGTCACCCTGAAGAACGCTCGTCGCATGGCACGCATCGGGGTGAATTTCATTTCCGCAGGCGTTCTCACCCACTCCGCACCCGCCTTGAATATCTGTATGAAAATCGTCAGAGGAAAGGCTTCACCCTCTCTGTCAATGAGGTGATTTTCTGATGAGAAAATGGTTTGAGTGTGTGCCCAATGTGAGCGAAGGAAGACGACCGGAGGTGATTCGGGAAATCCAGAATGCTATCCAATCAGTGAAAGGAATTAAACTTCTGGATGTGGAGTCGGACAGCGACCACAATCGGAGTGTATTCACTTTCGCCGGCCCGAAAGAGCCGGTCAAGGAAGCAGTATATCAACTGGTGGACATAGCCATCCGGCGTATTGACCTGCGAGAGCATAAAGGGGAACATCCAAGGATTGGTGCGGTGGATGTGATTCCCTTCGTCCCTCTCTGGGATGCCACCGTAGAAGAAGCCATTGTTCTGGCGAAAGAAGTGGGCGAGCATCTGGCGAACACCTACTCTTTGCCCATCTATTTCTACGAGGATGCAGCCTCAGCACCCCATCGTCGTAACTTATCGGACATCCGACAGGGGGAGTTTGAAGGGCTGGCAGAGAAGATGAAAAAGCCAGAGTGGAAGCCAGACGCAGGGCCTGAAGAACCGCACCCCACTGCCGGCGCTACCGTCGTGGGCGCCCGTTTCTTCCTCATCGCCTATAACATCTACCTCGGCACCACCGATGTGTCCATCGCCAGGAAGATTGCACGGGCAATCCGGGCTTCCGATGGTGGATTCGCTTATGTAAAAGCCCTCGGCTTTGAAATCAAACAACGGAATCTGGTTCAGGTGAGCATGAACCTGGTGGACTACCGAAGAAGCCCAATGCACCGCGTCTTTGAACTGGTTCGCCTGGAGGCGGAACGATACGGCGTTCCCATCGTTTCCTCAGAAATCGTGGGCCTGGTCCCTCTGGATGCCATTGTCGCCGCCGCCGACCACTTCCTCCGACTGGAAAATTTCTCCAAAAAGCAAATCTTAGACTTTCAACTGCTAAAAAATGAATAACGGAATGGCTTCCGAGTATAATAAAACTGGAGGCAAAGTTGGCGGTCATTGAAAAGAAGATAGAGTTAGCAGGCTCCCGTGGAAAGGAAGAGGTGGTTGCCCTTTTTGATTCCAGTGCCACCTATTCCTGCATCCAGCCCGAACTGGCAGAAAAACTGGAAATGACAACCCCCTTGCCAGAGCCGATGGAATTCGGAACCGCAGAAACAGAAAAGAAGGTCACCGCTTGCCATCGGGTGGTTTTGAACTTCTACCTCAATGGTTATCTTTTCTCCGATGAATTTATGATTATTCCAAACCTGTCAGAGCCTGTGAATACCGGTGTCGCTACCCTGCAGAAGTGGCGGATAAAACTGGATTTTGAGAACGACGAGGTCATCATTGACCCGAGAGTCACCAAACTCCACCTCCTCTAACTGGTTACCAGTTACCGGATGCCTGTTGCCAGTGGAAGTCCCTTCTCTTCCTACAAGTCTTGTAAAAGGAGGATTGGAAAGATGGACTTAGAAGCATACCTGAAGGATTTATCCTCTTCATCGCCGGCACCTGGCGGTGGGAGTGCATCTGCCCTTACGGGCGCCATCGCCGCTTCTTTGAACTCTATGGTGGCTTCCATCACGGCGAAGAAAAAGCCAGAACTGGAGGAAATCGGTCAAAAAGCCCGTGACATTCGTGATGACCTCTTACGCTTAATGGAGCAGGACACCTCCGCATTCCTCTCTTTGATGAAAGCGTTCAAAGAAAAGAACGAATCCGAGATAGCCCACCGGGTGAAAGAAGCGGCTACCGTTCCCCTAACCACTGCGGAGAAATCCCTTCAGGCTCTCGTGCTGGCAGTGGAACTTCTCCAGAAAGGTTCTAAAAGCGTCTTCACTGACTCTGCGGGAGCGGGGTTCTTAGCCTGGGCCGCCGTCCGCTCCGCCCTCCTTAATGTCCTCATCAACCTCCCCTCTATGAAAGACGAAGCCCTGAAGGCTCATCTAAAAGAGAAAACAAACGCCTGCATCCGAAAATCCGATGAACTCCTCCAGGAAGTGATTCAACAATCGGAGGCTTTCTTCGCCCCGAAAACTTGAGGGAAAACGACGCAGGATGAACAACCTCACGCCCCGAAAATTCTTCCTCCTCCTTATCCCCGTATATAACCTCGTCATCTCCCTCTGGAACCTCCGGGATATTCTGATAGCGGACTCCTATGCCACCGACCCATCCAGCCTCGTGATGATGATTGTCAGCCTGATTGCCCTGCCGGTGAGCATAGCGCCCTTCTTCTTTCTCCGCTCCCGAACCCCCTATGGTTCCAGATTGTTAGAACTGAATATCCTCTTCCTGTGGTTCTTCTTCCTCCTGACATCTCTCCTTCCCCAGTATTAAATTTCGTTACAGAGGCAAAGATTGTAGAGCAATGCCAAATTCCCGGGCGTTGTATCGGGATGTCGCGATATATTCCCGGCTGAATCCCGCCCCCA
>JBBIMK010000018.1:0-39534 GCA_037444445.1 bacterium
CTGTGATGAGGAATGCTGGAGAGCATTTTTAAGCGACCAAAACTGGCCGGGAGATTTTCCCCCACCTTGTTGTTTGGGAGATTGCAAGCAATGGATTGGTCCGGCCATTACCATTCCTCCTCCCGGTCGACCAGATGAAGCGATTACGGTACCCGATTGTTACTGGGAATGTATGAAAAAATATGATGTGTGTTGTGGGTTGGAAGTGTGCGGTTTACTTCTTTGCACCGGGCTTGCATCAAGGGCATGTGAGGTATATTGTCAGAACCAACCGAAACCTCTTACCATAGGAGTTGCTAAATTAGTCAGTTATTAGAAGGAGTGTTTTGAAGGCAGAATATTTCGGAAGATATTTTCTTGCCATTGTTTCCGGGTATTTGAGTGGACATGCCCTGTACCATTTCATCCGCCAAATTTCCACCGGGAGGCAATACTTCCAACCCCATACCTTTTACATATTTCATTGGATTACCATATTTTCTGCGGTAATTATAGGTGTCGGTCTGACATTTTTTTTCTCCATTTCAAGACAGGAAAAAATTAGAGTGATAACAAAATTTCTCATCATCATACCTTTATTCTTGTTACGAGAGCTAATTGTTGGCAATTTTTTTTCGCAAGGTCCAGGATGGGTGATTTACTTATCGGCTGTTTTTGGGGTTATTCTTTTCATTCTTCGAGATGGAAAGAACAGTGATTTATCTGCGCGTATAGCCCTTGTTGTCGGTAGCGCCATTACTTTTTTCGTTACATATCTCATTTCTTTTTCATGGATAACTTGAAAAAATTATATCCATTTTTCTTTTATATCGCTACTTTAGAATTCTGGATTGCATTTTTCGCGTTTGATTTTGCTGGGCGAAGCGTAAGTATACTTTTACTCTATGGCCTATATGGCCCAGCAAATCATTATGGGCAATCAGGCAGGCCGTATATTGAAAACATCTTTCCACCTTTTCCACTCTGGGTTAAAACCATATTCTTCTCACTATCTATCATCTATTTTTACGTGCTTTCCAAAAACACCTGGCGAGAAAAAAAATCACATATTGCAGTGAGTTTTTTCTTCTTTCCGGTGTATTATCTTTTTCTGGTATGGACAATTCCATATTTTGTATTTGTTAGAAGATTTGAACCCTTTTATTATATAATTTTTCTTTATATTCCACTTATCGTGTGGCTCATTTTCGCAGTCCCTAACAAAATTATTGATTACCGAAAGGTCGTCCGGTGCCTCATGATAATTCTTCTATCCTCTTTCTGGTAGGATAAAACATAAAGAGCAGGCATCAACTACTGAACTGTTAGGCAAAGGTGTGGGATGCACTCACCGGGTAGCCTGATAGAAGACAGGGGGATTTTGAACAGCGGGTGAGGAGGAGCATTTTTTGAAAGGAAACTTCCGAGCAAACCTGTGGCAAGATTTGATAAGAAATTTGTGAAAAGTTGACAGGAAGAAATTGGTTTAATACAATTCATAATTGAAGGTTGCAAGGGACGCAACCGAAAAGGGTGCAAGGGTGCCCCGATTTCCCCGATGAAAATGGGAAGTCGGGGTTTTTTTATGACGCAAAGAGTAGAAGAAAAGATAAGGGAAATAAACGAAGAGGGAAAGAGGGAAAGAGAAAAGGAAAAAGAAGTCGGGAAGAAGGGCACTCGTTCCGACAGAAAGGGCTGGTGCAGATGGCAGGACCTTTCTCTTCGCCTGATTTATAGCCGGGACCAGAGTGAAGTGCCGGGCTTTCTGAAGTGGTTCATCCGCTGTGTGCCTGGTGAAATTGTGCAGCCAACCCGCATTGAAGAGATTCAGGAGATTTTACGGGAGGCATATCAGCGAAGGATTCCGGTGACCCCGGGGGCGGGGCGGTCCTTTGCCCTCGGCGGCGCCATTCCCACAAAAGCCGGCATCTGTTTAGACCTCTCGTTTATGAACCGCATCCTGGAGGTAAATCCGAAAGAAGAATGGGTGCGGGTGGAAGCCGGCGTCCGCTGGTCCACCCTTTCCGATGAACTCAAAAAATATGGCTTCGCTTTACGCTCCTACCCTTCTTCCTGGTTCTCCACGGTGGGAGGATGGGTGAACACTGGCGGTTATGGGATTGGCTCTCTGAAATATGGAAGCCTCAAAGAGAATGTAATTGGGCTGAAAGTGGTGACGCCGAAGGGAGAACTCTGGAAGGTGGTGCCCGGAATGCCGCAGTTTGACCTGTTCTTCGGGAGCGAGGGACAACTGGGCGTGATGGCAGAAGTTCGGCTTCTCATTCGCAAAAAGCCTGCCACCGTTTTCCCTCTACTCTTCGCCTTTTCATCCGACCGGGAAGCACTCCAGGCAATCCAGAATCTTCTGTCAGCGGGCTTACGCCCCTTCTACTTAATTTTCCTGGACAGGGAGAAAATGAAGGAAATGAATATTTTAATGAGACAACCGCTCCTGCCCGAAACTCCCTGTGTTTTCACAATAGCAGAATCGGAAGACGAGGAGGAAATGATTAGAAATGTTCTGGGAGGCGGTGCTTCAACAGACACCACCGGGATTTCACTTCGCTCTGCAGACGCACCAGTGGCACAAACAGGCGGGGAACAGCAGGCGGAGTATCTGGCAGAATATCTCTGGAATGAGCGGTTTTTCCCTCTTAAGGCGAAGAAGTTTGGACCTGGCTTGCTCGCCTCGGATGTGGTGGTATCTCCGAAAATGGTTCTTCCGTATATTCAAAGATGCAGAAAAGTGGGAAAAGCCTACGGCATAGAGGTAGGCGTAGAAGCCCATTTTTCCACTCCCAACTCCGCCCTTGTTCTTCCCACATTCACGACGGACTCTCGCAAACCTTTACTGTACTTACTCCATTCGGCTCTTGCCTATCAACTGGCGTCTTCAGGCATAAAAATGGGCGGAAAGCCCTATGGAATCGGGCTGTGGTATAAGCGATTTCTGAATGGGAAATGGAAAAGAGAAGAAGAGATGCAATGGAAGGAGAGAAAAGAGTTCAAGAGGAAATTGGACCCACTGGGGCTACTGAATCCAGGGAAGAGTTTCGGGAGGGGATATAACCCACCCGGGGTGCCTTTTTTTGCCCGTCCGATTCTCGCTTTGCTCAGCCGTCTACTGGTAAAGAAATTACAAGGTAAAGCCAGAAAAATGTCCCCTCCCCTCGCACCTGCCGAAAATGTGAAGTGGACAGGGTACAGGGAGAGCACCCCCTTGCTTCATTCCATCTATGCCTGTTCTGCCTGCGGGTCTTGCTATGCCAAATGCCCGGCTTACCTGGTGACACGAGACGAACGAACCACAGCCCGGGGAAAATTGCAACTGGCAAGCGAAATTCTTTTGAAAAGGAGCACGAAAATTACGGCGGAAGAAGCCCAAACCATGTTTCTGTGCATGCACTGCGGGTTCTGCACGGAGGTCTGTCAAAGCGAGCTGGAGTTAGAAACCACCTGGAATCTCCTGGAGGCAGAACTGGAGAAACGCTACGGCAAGCCGCTGAAACGCATAGAAGAATTCGTGAAGAAGGTGGAGGAGAGTGGCGTGATGCTCGCCACAAGGCCGTGAAATACAGTGAAGAAGAAGGAGTGAAGAATGAAGCAATGAGGCAGGCAAAAAATCCGCATTCTACATTTCACATTCCGCAATCCGCGGAGTGGGAACGATATCACATCCCGGTTAAAACTGCACTAACTCCGTGGGAACTGGGGAAATTTATGGTGGAGCGGGCGGATTCCTGCATCAACTGTGGGAAGTGCATCTCCGCCTGCATTTATGGGGTTCACTTCCGTCGGCCGGACGATGTGCGAAGGCTGGATGAACCCAGGCACTCTCTGTGTCGGGACTGCTTCCGGTGCGTGGAAGAGTGTCCGGTGGGGGCGCTGAAGATTCTTCCCAACCCCGTGTATCTGGGCATCGGCGATGAGTTCATCCCGCCGTGGCTGGTACAACTCATCTGGCAGCAGGCGGAGACGGGGCGGGTGCCCGTTTCCGGCGCCGGCTTCCGGGGACCCTTTGGCGGACCCGGTTGGGACGGAATGTGGACCGATATGAGCGAGATTGTTCGCCCCACCCGGGATGGCATCCACGGCAGAGAATATATCTCCACCGATGTGGAAATTCGTCGGAATCTGCCGTATCTAAAATTTACCCCCGATGGTCGCCTGGCTTCACCCATTCTTCCTTCCCTGCGCCTGCCCATTCCCATCCTTTTTTCTTTGCCCTCCGTGGCGGAGCACCCTCGCCCTGCTCTTTCTTTGCTTCGGGCCTCCAAACTACTGGGCACTCTCGCCATTCTGGCGGAGGAAGATTTTTCTCCGGAATTGGAAGAGTTCACGGATTCCATCTTTCTCCATTTGCGAGAATGGCGGACAGAGAAGAAAACATGGGCAAAAGCCTTTGAAGTAGATTATCAGGAAGGATTTCATCGGATGGTGGAGCAGATTCGCCACGATATGCCTGGAGCAATTCTCTCCGTTCGCCTGCCCCTCATCCCCTCCGCAGAGTCAGCGATAGAGGACATCCTGAAGGAGAATGTGGAAATGGTCCATCTCGTTGCAGACCCCAATGGGTTTGAAACTCCTCCTTTACAGACAGGGCTGTTTGAGGAAGGAACAAGGGGAAAGAGGCGAGCCTTCATTCGGGACCGTCTGACAGAAATCCACCGGCATCTGGTGAAGTTAGCGGTACGAGATGAAATCACCCTGGTAGCGGAGGGCGGAATCATCGCTCCCGAACATATTGCGAAGGCCATCCTTTGCGGGACAGATGCCGTGGTTCTTGACCGCACCCTCCTGATTGCTCTCGGCTTCACCGCCACGGGAAGACGCCTCATCCCAAATGCTATGGATGTGGAATGGGGCACCCAGCGCATTCTCAATCTAATGAACGCTTACCGGGACCAGTTACTGGAAGTTGCTGGCGCGATGGGCATCCGGGATATTCGTCGGATGCGAGGAGAGATGGGCAGAGCCATGTTTCAGGCTGACCTGGAGCGGGAATTCATTGAGGCTCTGGAAAATCCCATCCCGCTTCTCACAAAGGAAAAACTACAGGCGGAGGTAAGCCAGTCGCCTGCACACCTCATTTCCATACCCGAGGCAAAGCCTGCCCCACTGCAGGATATGTATCGCAGGCCTATTGGCGTGGCGAAAGTGATTCGTGCAGATTCGTGCATCCATTGCGGAATATGTGTGAAACTCTGCCCCTTTGGTGTTCATATCCGCCCGGACGGTTATAAGCGAGTTCTTCCACCGCTGGATGACCTATGTATCGGGGAAAAATGCAAAGAGAAAGATTTCTATTGTATTAATAAATGTCCCGTGGATGCCCTGTTTCTGGTGCGAAGCCCCCACATAGATACTCTGGGCGACGCTCGCTGGACCCCCGAACTCATCCTCTCCAACTGGTATATGTCGGAAACAGGCACAGCACCGGAACACCTGGAATATAAGGTGGGGCAATCGGGGGGTGGGTTAGATAAACTCCGCTTCACCTTTGAACTGCCCGTCAACAGCGAAGATACTGGGGCTAAAAAGTTGCAGAATGAAGAATTAAAAAGTTCCAGTGTTCAACCGAACCATTCAAAGCCCACGGTTAAGAGTCCACATCCTCCGACCAAAATCTCTACGGCATTGATGTTGAATCGGCGCAGCGATGGGCCTCGTATAGTCATTCCCATCCCCATTTATGGAGGTGGAATGTCTTTTGGCTCCATCGGCATCACCACGATGCTTGGCAGAGCAAAAGCTGCAAAGGAGTGGAATACCTTTGTTTCCACGGGCGAGGGCGGCTATCCTGCAGAAATTCAAGTCTACGATGACCACATCATCACCCAGGTGGCAACCGGGCTGTTTGGCGTGAAAGAAGATACGCTGAAACGGGTGAGAATCATTGAATTCAAGTATGCCCAGGGTGCGAAGCCGGGGTTAGGGGGGCACCTCCTGGCAGATAAAAACACCCCCGTCGTAGCAGAGCAAAGGGAAGCGGTGCCCGGCACTTCCCTGTTTTCCCCCTTTCCCTTTCACTCTGTGTATTCCGTGGAGGACCATAGAAAGCATGTAGACTGGCTGAAAGCCACCAATCCCAACGCTCTCGTGTCGGTGAAAGTTTCCACGCCCACGGATGTGGATATGGTTGCCATAGGAATTTACTATGCCGGGGCGCACATCATCCATTTAGACGGCGGATATGGCGGTACAGGAGCCGCACCAGAAATTGCCAAGAAAAATATCGCCATGCCCATAGAGTTTGCCATTCCGAAGGTTCATCGCTACCTGCTTCAAGAAGGGGTGAGGCACAAAGTGGTGCTGATGGTTTCCGGGGGAATCCGCACTGCCTATGATGTAGCGAAATGTATCGCTCTCGGAGCTGATGGCGCCATCATTGGAACCGCCGAACTCGTGGCAATGGGTTGCGTAAGATGCGGGAACTGCGAATCCGGCAGAGGATGCCCCAAGGGTATCACCACCACCGACCCGGAACTCTATCCACTCATTCCCGAAAACTGGGGGGCTCAGAGAATTATCAACCTTTATATCGCCTGGCATCATCAACTCTGCCATATCCTGCAAAATCTTGGAATGACCGACATCCGTGAACTGGTGGGAAGAACTGACACACTGAGATACCTGGAGAATTAAACATGGAAGGAACAAACCGCAAGAACCTCCTTTCCTTCCACCCTGTGCTGAATGACACGCACAGAAATATGGACGGCACGGAGGCTGAAGGTGGATGCGGTGTTATCGGGCTGGCTTGCACAGAGCCCGTGGCAGGAAAACATATCCTTCAGCCCTCCCTGCAGATGCATAATCGGGGGAATGGGAAAGGGGGCGGGCTTGCCGCAGTGGGGCTGAATCCCACCCAGATGATGGTCAGCCCGGAAACCCTGGAACAGGATTACCTGATTCAGGTTGCCCTTCTGGACCCCACTGCAAAAAAAGAGGTGGAGTCCCTGTTCCTGGAACCTTACTATGAGATTCATCAGGGATACGAGATTCCCCATGTGGCAGACTACCACGACATTTCAGGGCTGGAGGTTCGTCCTCCAGACATCCTCCGCTATTTCGTTCGCGTCAAACCCTCGGTTCTGGAAGAATTCGTCATCTCCTGCCGGAGGCAGAGAGGGCTACGCCCAAAAATTCCACTTCCCGCCTCACTTGCCGGATACGAGGATGAGTTCGTGTATCAAAATACCTACCGTCTGAATCAAACTCTGTATGCATCGTTGGGCGAAAAACGGGCTTTCGTCCTCTCTCACGGGAAAAATATGCTGGTATTTAAAATTGTGGGCTATGCGGAGCAGGCAGTTTATTACTATCAACTGGAGAACCTCCAGGCACACATCTGGATTTCCCACCAGCGGTATCCCACCAAGGGGAAGGTCTGGCATCCTGGCGGTGCCCATCCTTTCGTTGGGCTACACGAAGCCCTGGTACACAACGGAGATTTTGCCAATTACCATTCTATTTCTGAATATCTGAAGCAAAGGGGCATCTACCCCCTATTTCTCACCGACACAGAAGTTTCTGCCTTATTATTTGATTTATTGAAGCGGGTCTACAGGTATCCACTGGAGTATGTGATAGAGGCGCTGGCACCGACAACGGAGCGGGATTTTGTTCTCCTACCGCCTGAGAAGCAGGAAATCTATCGGGCAATCCAGGCGACACACATACACGGCTCCCCGGATGGTCCCTGGTTCTTCATCATTGCCCGGAATGACCCGTTAGAAAAAACGATGCAACTGATAGGAATTACCGACACATCCATGCTTCGCCCGCAGGTTTTCGCCCTCGCTCACACACCTGAAGGCAGTGGATTTCAGCCGGTTCATCTGGGCTTGATTGCTTCCGAAAAGCAAGCCATTGATGCTGTGCTACGGAGTCTTCGCTCGGAAGACCTTCGCTTCTCCCTTTTCGCGGATCAATACTGGAACGCCCGCGGCGGTAGCCACACCGACGGCGGTGCCTTTATCTTCTCCCTCAAGAACCAAAAGTTATCTTGCACCGATAAATTCGGAAAAGTTGTGAAACTGCCTGATGACCAGTGGTGTACTTATAACCCCGACTGGATTCAGTCCTGGGAAAGGGAACATCCGGAAGAATTGAAGCAGAGTCAGGAAACTATGAGAAGATGGGTGGAATTCTTCGGGCGGAGGGAGGATCCCTTCCTTTTTTTCCAGTTTCTAAATGGTGAAATAGAATTCCCTCATTCAGGTTATCACAAATGGCACCGGTTGAAAACCATGGGGTATTCCTCTTACGAGCACCTGGGGCAGGCTCTACGGGAGTGGGCTGAGCAAAGTGTAAGACAGGGTCTATTCGCCATTGAGGTTCTTACTCTTTTAATTGACCGCAGGTATGACATTGGGGCGAAGAGGAGATGTTCCCTGCTCACCCTCCTTCACGGGGCCCTGTACAAAATTTTTCAGGATATACCCTGTATAGATGAGCAGAATGGAAAATGGGAAAAGGGGGAAGAGAATCAGGCATTTTTTACTTATCCACCGCCTGCCTCACTGGAGGCTCATTTAGTGAGAGTGGATTGGAAGAGGCGAGAAACATTGAGCCGGGCTCCCTCCCCCACCAGTGTTCTGGTAGTGGATGTGGGTAACTTCCCCCCGGAAGGTGAGGGAAGCATCTCGGAATTTCTGGTGAAAGGATACCGCATGGGCTGGAGAGAATTTATCACTTATAACTGGCAGGGTCAGAGGTTCTGCGGTTGCGGGATGGGGTCCAACTCTCGCGGTGTTCGCATACAGGTCTACGGCTGCCCTGGCGACTATCTGGCCAGCGGGCTGGACGGCGGTGAAATCATCGTTCACGGTAGTGGGCAGGACCAGCTCGCCCAGATTATGAAAGACGGCAAACTGGTCATCCACGGCGATGTGGGGCAGACATTTTTATACGGAGCCAAGGGGGGCGAAATCTATGTCCTCGGCAATGCCGCTGGCCGTCCCCTCATCAACGCCGTGGGGAGACCCAGAGTCGTGATCAACGGCACCTGCCTGGATTATCTCGCTGAATCCTTTATGGCAGGAAACCCGTTAAAAGGGGGCGGGTTCGTTATCCTCAATGGCGTTTACTTTGATGAACACGGCAGGCTGAAAGAAATGGACACCCCTTATCCCGGCGGGAATATCTTCTCCCTGGCCTCCGGCGGCGCCATCTACCTTAGAGACCCCCAAAAAAGAGTAGAAGCCAATCAACTCAACGGAGGTCGTTTCGCCTCCCTCTCCGGGGATGACTGGCAACTCATCCTCCCTTATCTGCAAGAGAATGAAAGACTATTTGGTATTCGTGTAGAGGATTTACTCACGGTAGATGGAGAAAGGCTTCCACCGCAGGAGGTCTACCGCAAGGTGGAGGCTGTGCCGTTAAGCATTCTCGCCACCATCACTGCCCACCAGTGAAAATAGAGCCCAGAGATGAACCGGCCTGCCCCCCCAATCCATTCATAAATCACAGGGATTTAGAGTTCATCGTTTCTACCTGGTTGACTTTTCCCGGCATCCCGGTAAGGCAATCCGGAATCCTTACCCCCTACTTTTTTCCCCGACAGGCACAGGCGTAACTGGTTCCTGGGGACCGGCACCGGGCAAGGGATGTGCTATAATATGTTATGATGCGAGAATTACGGGTTTATGAATATGCAAAAGAGAAGGGATTGTCCAGTCAGGAGGTGCTGGAGATTCTTCGTTCAAAAGGGGTGGCAGTGAAGTCCCATGTGAATAAGTTAACAGAAGAGCAATGGAAGGTGGTAGACAGGGAACTGGCATTACGGGCGAAAGAAAAAGAAAAGGCGCCCCCTCCAGTTGTTGAGCCTCCCCGGGTGGAAAAGAAAGAGGAACTTTCGGAGCCTCCTGCTTTGCCTCCGGAGGAGCCAGTGAAAGTGAGTGAACTTCCCCCAAAACTTTCCCGGGAAAAGGGAGAAATGCCATTGGGTGTTCGGACGAGGCCAATTTTTAAAATCCCCTCAAAAGTCCGGAAGACTCCCGAGACAGTAGTGAAGCCTCCAGAGCGTAAGAAAGCCTTCCGGGTGAAACCCGGTATTACTTTGAGTGAGCTCTCCCGAACCATTGGCGTCTCAATCCCGGATATGATGGATTTTTTGATGAAGCAGGGCTTTTTGATACCCCAGAATAAGCCATTACCGGAGGAACTTATCCTACAAATTGCTCGGCATTTCAAGGTTGAGATAGAACTTCAGAAGAGAGTGGAAGAAGCGGGGGAGATCCCGGATGATTCAGTGGCAGAGCGGATGACGGAACGCCCGCCGATAATCACCGTGATGGGGCATGTAGACCACGGAAAAACTCTGCTGTTGGACGCCATTCGGAAAAGTCGGGTGGCAGAGAAGGAAGTGGGGGGAATCACCCAGAAAATTGGCGCTTACCAGGTGGAAGTGAAAGGGAAGAAAATCACTTTCATTGACACACCCGGGCATAAAGCCTTTACATCTATGCGGGCTCACGGAGCCCGGATTACGGACATTGCCGTGCTTGTGGTGGCCGCCGATGAGGGAGTGAAACCTCAAACTCTGGAGGCTCTGGACCATATCCGCGCCGCTCAGGTGGAGATGATTGTGGCAGTGAACAAAATTGACAAGCCCAATGCTCAAGTAGAGAAAGTGAAGAAAGAGCTGTCCGACCTGGGCGTGGTACCTGATGACTGGGGCGGGGATGTGCTGTTCGTCCCCGTCTCTGCCAAAACGACGGAGGGGATTGATTCTCTCCTTGAAGCCATCCTGATTGTGGCGGACCTGTTAGAGTTAAAAGCGGACCCGGAGGCACGCCCCCGCGCCACCGTGATTGAAGCCTCCCAGAGTAAAGAGTTCGGGAAAAATGCCACCGTGATTGTGGAAAATGGAACTCTGAGAAAAGGAGACCTCGTAGTGATTGGCTCAACCTGGGGACGGATTAAGGTCTTGATGGATGAGAATCTCAATCCTGTGAAAGAAGCACTTCCTGGCACGCCCGTGAGGATAGTGGGTTTGGCCGGTGTGCCGAAGCCGGGAGACCGCCTCTGGAAAGCGGCGGATGAACGGGAAATACGAAGATGGATGGAAAGTCAAAAAGAACCTGTGGAGGAAGAGTCCCTGCCCCGAACGGTCAAACTGGAAGATTTCATGGAGCGCTCCAGAGAAGAGAAAATCAAAGAACTGCGCCTCGTCTTGAAAGCATCCTCCCAGGGGGCACTGGAAGCTCTGAAAAAAGAAACGGCAGAAATACCCACAGGCGAAATGGAGTTAAAAGTCCTCCGGACAGGTGTGGGCGACATCACCAGTTCAGATGTCCTCCTGGCGGCCGCTTCCAGGGCTGTCGTGATGGGTTTTGATGTGGGTGTAGAGCCTTCGGCAGTTCAAGAGGCTTCCTGCCACGGCGTAGACATCCGAATATACTCCGTAATTTTTGAAGTGGTAGAAGATGTGAAGAGAGCCCTTTTGGGATTGGCGCCTCCGGAGGAGGTGGAGGAAGAAATCGGCGAGGCGGAAGTGAAGGCCATCTTTCGGATTACCACTCAGGGGGCTGTCGCGGGCGCTCTGGTTCGCAAAGGAGTGCTGGAACGCGCCCGAAAAATCGTCGTCTACCGGAATGGTTCCGACATCTTTACCGGCATCCTTTCCTCTCTCCGCCGCTTCACCGAAGATGTCCCCCGGGTGTCTGCAGGCTATGAATGCGGCATCGGCATTGAAGGCATCAAAGACCTTCAGGAAGGCGACCTGATCCGATGCTACAAAATGACGGAGAAAAAGAAAACAGCCGGAGAAATCCTCAGCGCCCCTACCGAATAAAGCCATGTTTACGGGCAGTGGTTATGTGATTCTGCACTTGCTCCATGCAGGCTCCTTAAAGGAGAAAAGGCGAATGGTCAAGCACATTCTGGCGAACCTTCAGTTGAAATTCAAAGTGGCCGTTGCAGAAGTGGGATATCAAGATAAATGGCAGATGTGCAAAATTGCCTTCGCCACCGTGGGAGCCCGCCACAAGGATGTAGAACAATTTGCCACCCGAATTCTCAATTACCTGGATGACCTGGAGGGTATAGAAGTTCTGGAAAGGAATCTACAGGTGATATAGATGAAACTTTATAGAAGAGAAAAAATAGAACGGATCTTTCGGGATGACATCAGCCGTGCCATATCCCGAATGAAGGATCCCCGTCTGGGATTTGTTACCCTCACCCGTGTAAAACTCTCGGAAGACTTCAAGCACCTGAAAGTAGGTGTGAGCGTCCTCGGCGACCGGGAAATGAAAAAACACTCCCTCCAGGCCCTCCACTCCGCTACCGGCTTTATCCGCTCTTACCTGAAAAAACACATCCATATCCGGATTATCCCCGAACTTCATATCGTGCTGGATGAAAGGTTTGAAGAAGCTGAACGTGTCTATCAAATCCTGCGCTCCATCCAGAAAGAAAAGCAAGATGAAGCAGGATAAGATTCTACCTCTTTTGCAGAGCGCTCGGAATATCTTGCTGGTTACCCATAAAAACCCGGATGGAGATGGAGTAGGAGCAGTGGTAGCTCTCTCTTTATCTCTGGAAAGGGCTTCCAAAAGGATTTACCCTGTTATTGAGGATCCCATTTCTGCCGTCTATTCCTCTTTAGCGGGTGTGGAAAAGATACAACGAACGCTTCCACCGGATACAGACAAGATAGACCTGGGCTTTAGCCTGGACGCCGCCGATATGATGCGGTTTACACCGACCGTCCGTGAAGTCCTGGAACACCGCCGATTTCCGCTGGTGAACCTGGACCATCATCCCGGAAATCAGGGGTTTGGGGATATCAACATACTGGACGCGCAAGCCTGCTCCACTGCCATGCTGGTCTTCCGCTTTCTGAAGGAAGTTCAACTTCCCATCACCCCGGACATTGCCTCCGCTCTGTATGTGGGATACCTGATTGACACCGGGCGGTTTTCCTTCCAGAACACCACCGCTGAAACCCTGCGGGATGCGATGGAACTGGTTCAACTGGGAGCGGACCCCTATCGCATGAATTCACTCCTGTATTTTTCTCTTCCCCGGTCGCACTTGAAACTTCTTGGGCGGAGCCTGGAACGCTTCTCCCTCCTGAATGGAACACGCCTGGGATGGAGTCAACTTCACCGACAGGATTTCCAGGATGTAAATGCAGACCCTTCGGATGTGGAGGGAATCCCTGAGTTCCTTCTGACGGGTCAGGATGTGGATATTATTCTTTTATTCGTGGAGAGCATACAGGATGACCGCATACGCATAAGTTTTCGCTCCAAGGGCGACATAGACATCTCTCATCTGGCGAGGGCATTGGGGGGCGGTGGCCACAGAAATGCCGCCGGCGCTCAGATGCCAGGACCCCTCCAGGAAGTGATCCAGTATGTCCTCCGTCAAGCCTCTACCTTTCTGTCTACTCCATGATTGGATTCCTCGGCTTGATTAAACCCCCTTTTATGTCTTCCTTTGATGTGATACGCTATCTTCGGCGTCTGGGCGTGAAAGAAAAAATGGGACATACAGGCACCCTGGACAACCTGGGGATGGGAGTTCTGACGCTGGCGGTGGGGAAAGCCACCCGCCTCGTAGAATTCTATATGCGTGAGAAAAGATACTGCGCCGAAATTACCCTGGGCATCACCACCGATACTCACGATGTGGAAGGGAAAGTCCTGGCAAATCGGGTAGAGGAAATCCCTTTATACACCCGGGAGGACATCCTGAAATCGCTGGCCGGGTTTCACGGAGAAATGGAGCAGGTTCCCCCCGAGCACTCTGCGAAAAAACTGGATGGTCATCGCGCCTATGAACTCGCCAGAAAGGGGGTGGCAGTCCACCTGAAGCCACAGAGAATTAAAATTCACCGGATAGAACTCCTGAGCCTCAGTAACGAGAAGCCGCAGCGACTTCTGGTAGATGTCCATTGCTCCACTGGCACATATTTACGGGGAATAGCACGGGACCTGGGCGAAAAAATTGGCTCCGGTGCCACCCTCACTTTCCTGGTCCGGACTTACGCTTGCCCTTTTTCTATTGAAGAGTGCGCAACTCTGGAAGAAATTCAGAAAGCCGGCGGGATTTCCCCCTTCCTGAAACCTCCAGATGTGGGGCTCACCGACTTTCCCCGCTTCACCCTCACAGAATCCGAAAAAAGGCTCCTCTTAATGGGGAAAAAATTACGCGTCGGCAGAGGCTTCTCCTACCGATACTACCGCCTGTATTCCCCCTCTAACGAGTTCCTTGCTATCGGAGTGAAACAGGGCTCGTTTCTCAGTCCTTATAAAAGGATGGTGTCTTGAATCATGAAAGAGGATGATTTTCACGACCTGGTGAATCCCCATATTCTGAAATTATCCCCCTATGTTCCGGGGAAGCCCATAGAGGAAGTTCAGAGAGAACTTGGATTGAAAGAAATCCACAAACTGGCTTCCAACGAAAGTTGTGTGGGAACTTCCTCCCTGGCTCAACAGCGACTGATGGAATATGCCAGCCAATTATATCTATACCCGGATAGCACCTGCTATTCCCTCCGCCAGGCACTGGCAAAAAAACATCAAGTGGGAATGGACTCCATTCTGGTGAGCAATGGAGCGGTAGAAATTCTTTATTTCCTGGCAGTGGCTCTATTGAGTTCCCAGGATGAGGTGATTGCGGGAGAAGTTTCATTCGCCATGTATCCGGTGGTCACCCAGTTAATGAACGCCACACTGGTAAAGACCCCGATGACAGATTTCCGGCTGGATTTGAAAGCTATGGCTCGTGCGGTCACGGGTCGCACGAAAGTAATTTTCATTGACAATCCCAACAATCCGGCGGGCACCATTGTCACCCGTCAGGAAGTGGAAACCCTGCTGGAAATGATTCCGCCCCGGGTGCTGGTGGTTTTTGATGAAGCCTATGTGGAATTTGTAGAGTCCCCTGATTTCCCGGACACCCTCTCGTATTTGAGGGACGGAAGGCGAGTGGCTGTTCTACGGACCTTCTCCAAAAACTATGGGCTGGCGGGATTACGGGCTGGTTATATTCTGGGGCCTCCCGCTTTGATGGAGATTCTCAGAAGAGTGCAACCACCGTTTAATGTGAATGCAGCCGCCCAAGCGGCTGCCCTGGCTGCCTTAGACGATGACACCCATCTGAAGACCACGGTCAAAGTCACCCGAAAAGAAAAAAGGTTCTTATATGAAGGGTTTGACCGCCTGCATCTGTTTTATGTACCCAGTGAGAGCAATTTTATCCTGGTAAACACAGGAATTAATGCCATAGAATTCTTCCAGCAACTCCTCCAGGAAGGAATCATCGTTCGCCCGGTGGGACCGGCACTTCCCACCTTTGTTCGCATCAGCGTAGGCTCTCACGAGGCGAACAACAGACTTCTGGAGAGCATTGAGAAGATTCTCGCTGGCGCTATGGAATGAAATATCCTTTTTCCCTGCTCCTTGTCGTTTCTATCCTCTCGCTTTCCGCTATTCCTCAACTTTCTGAACATCTTTCCTCTACCCACTTTGACATCTATTTTGACCCTCAGGATACCAGTGTGGTTACAGAACTTCTGGCGCAGGCCGAAAGCGATTTCACTCTACTCAGTGCGCTCTGGGGGCAGGCTCCTCTTCAAAAAATTCAAATTATCCTTCATCCCAATGCCCTATCCCTGTGGGAAGAATCAGAAAATAATGCCAGTTCACTCCGGGGCGAGCCTTATACTTCCCCGGACGGCACTCTGCATTTCCTCTCACCCCGGGATGGATGGCGAACCTCACGGTCCCTATTTCAATCCACCTTGCTCCATGAACTCGGGCACGCTTTTATGAGCCTGGAGAATATCGGAAGCGAGTCTCTCCCACTCTGGTTTCGGGAGGGCATGGCAGAATTACCCGTAACCATCAAAAATATCCCCCGTCAACAGGACTACCTGCGTGATGCCGTGCTAACCGGGAAGTTCCCGGACCTATTGAAAGATGCCAGTGTTTCCCGGCGGCTTTTTTATGCCGCCAGCGATTCTTTTCTCACCTGGATGCGGAATAAACAAGGGGAGGGCGCATTCAAAAGCCTTCTAACGCAGTTGAAAACTTTGCCCCTGGAGCAAGCATGGTCCTCCGTTTTTCAGCAATCTCTTTCTCAGTCGTTCAACGCCTGGCAACAAGAAATCACCTCCAGTTTTCTGAAACATTTTAACGGCATGCCACTCCGGCCAAGAAGCCAGCGTATATTTTCTAAATATCCTGTTCTGGACTATCGGATTAAAAATTCCCTGATCATTCTCCGCCTTCCGGAAGGGCAGGACATTTTTCTGTATGACCCGAGTAAGGGCACTTTGAAAAACCTCACGAATACTCCCGGTGCACTGGAAGTGGACCCGGAAATAGCGGGCGATACCCTTTACTTCTCTTCCTCCCGCCGGGACATGGATTTTGACCTGTGGGAAGTTCATATAGATGGCACAGGGCTTCAACTACTCACCACCTCTCCGGGCGGTGATTTCTCTCCACGGTCCCATCCGCTAATTCGCGAACGGATTGCTTTCATCTCATCCTCTTCAGGCAACCCCGACCTCTTTCTTTATGATGCCAGAAAAATCATTCCCCTGACTTCTACCCCGGAAGAAGAAACAAACCCTCAATGGGATGCTTCCGGTGATTTCCTTTACTTCCTGCGCACAGGAAATGAGAACACTGCCTTGCTTCGCATCAAACTCGCAACCTTTCAAACCCAGAAACTCCCCTTCAACGGGAATATCGTGCAATTTGCCAACCACCCTCTCCTGGATGTCACAGCCTTCCTGGGAGAGGTGGAGAAAGCTACGAACCTGTATGAATATGTGTGGACGCAGAACCGACTGGACCAACTGACTATGGACGGCGCCAGAAAAACAGAAGTCGCCTGGTCCGATGATGGCCACTTCCTGGCTTATACACAGGAAATTCAGGGTCAACTGGACATCTATCTGTATGATATGGAGGCTTCCTATTCCCGCCGTCTCACCCGGACTGCATTGGACGAAACTAACCTGCAATGGAGTAGCCGGGGGAGTTTATACTTTTTAACCGGTGAACTGTGGAAAAAAGAACTGTACCGAATCTTTCCAATAAGGGGGAGATGATAAGGTGAGCAGAAGAATGAAAAAAACTCTCTTTTTACTTGCCCTCTCGGTGTTTATTCCTGTCCATCTTTCTGCGGGGGAGGAATTTTTCCCTCTGGAGAAAATCCAGCCCGGGATGGAAGGGATTGCTAAAACGGTGGTGGAAGGAACTACCATTTCCACCCTGCAGGTGAAAATCCTGGATGTACTTCCTTCCTATGCACCGGGAGGAGGAACCTTGCTTTTGATACGCATCAGTGGACCTGCGGCGGAGAAAGCGGGGGGCATTGCCAGCGGGATGAGCGGGAGTCCGATTTACCTGGACGGCAAGCTGGCGGGTGCCATTAGCGTGGGATTTACTTTCTCAGATAATTTTATTGGGGGCGCCACTTATATCGGCGATATGATGAAAAGCCTGCCCCAATCCTTTGACACAGAAAAAACCTGGGTGAGTCAGGTCCCGCGTCGGGACCATTCGCCCACTGCCCCTGCTTATGATTTTATTGCCTATGCTCCCACACGCAGACAGGCAATGGAATGGAGTCGCCTTCTCCCTTCGCGAGCCCTGGTCATGTATCCACTGCGAACGCCCTTTTATCTCAGCGCCCCTCAAGGAAGCCCTGCTTTCGCCTATCTAAAACAGGTATTTGCCCGTTTTGCCCCGGGAGCTGAATTATCTGAAATCGGTGGAGCGGCCTCGGAAGAGCCTCTCTCCTTCCAACCTCCCAGCCTCACACCCGGTGATGCCCTGGGCTTCGTCCTTGGAAGTGGCATTCTTCCTCTGTTCGCCTTCGGCACATTAACTTATGTGGATGATGAAGGGCGATTCCTCGCCTTCGGACATTCTGCACTGGAAACGGGTGAAAGCCTCGTCCCCACCAGTTCTATCTATGTTTCTACTACCGTCCAGAGCCTGCGAAGCCCGTTCAAATTAGGCAAGCCTGTTCACCTCGTAGGTATCGTCAGCAACGATGAATCCGCCTCCATTGGGGGGTGGTTGGGGAAAATCCCCCGAACCATTCCTCTCAGGGTGAAAATCTACGACGACGACCTGAAGCAGGAAATGGAAGCCCGAGAAGAGATCACTCCCCTTCAGGATTTCTTCGCTTCCATAGTCCTCGCCACAATCTCCTACACCGCCAATCGGGTGATGAAACGGATTGGAAAGGGCACCGCCCGATACGAATTTGAAATTCGCGGCGAGGGCATAGAGCCCATTCAATGGAACGACCGCATCACGGAGAAGATGATTCTATCTGTGCCCGGCACTGCCATCCCCATCCCTCCCGACATCTCATTCACTATGAGCCAGGACCTTTCCTTCCTCTTAAACCTTCTTCTGGAAAATCCCTATCATCGCGTTGTTCCTGCAGAAATTACCTTCTCCGCTCATGTAACCCGGGAAGAGCAACTGACTTACATCCAAAAAATGGAAGTGGAAGAGTTTAAGAGAGCATCACCACCCTACATCGTTCAACCGGGCAAGGATTTACACATCCAGGTTACTTTGAAGGCATACCGGGGAGAAACACAGGAAGAAAATCTGCTCCTCACCCTTCCGCAGAACCTTCCAGAAGGTCCCGCAAAACTGGTCGTCTATGGAGGAAGCCTGATGCCTCATCCTTTCGCGGACAAGCGGGAGCGAGATGGCCTGGAAGCGGCACAAAACTATTTTCAAGCCCGGTCTGAAGCCTGGAAAAAGGAGTCGCTGAAGGATGTGCTATCTCTCATCCTTTCCTCGGAGAAGAACCAGTTCCTGGTCGCACGCCTTCTGGTGCCTTCCCGTTCCTCTGACAGCGAATCGGAGGAAGTAGAAAAGGAAACAGTGGCTCCAATGGATGTAAGCACTCATCTCCTGATGGATGCAATCGTGGCAGGCGCAGATATGCTCCGGGTGAAGATTGAAATTCCGGGCAAAAAACACCCCCCTCCTGAAGAGGAAAAAGCACCTCCCGGGCGCCCTTCGCTGTATGATAGCCTTCCCTGACTACTACCCTCCCTGAGTCTGTGAGGCCGTATGTTCTAATCTCCGAAGATATGAACCTTTTTTTCTTTCACCTGTATTCTGCCCGCTGTGCATTCAGGTTCAAACCTTGAGAATTGCCTTTCTCACTGAGCGATTACTTCAGGGATTCGGCGCCGACCGCATGGTCTATGAACTTGCCAGGGGTCTGGCACAAAAAGGGCATTCCGTCCTGCTGTGGCATATTGTTTCTGATGGCAGTTATCCCCCTGTGCCCCATCTGGAATTGAAACAGGTTTCCATCCACCGCTCCCGATTTTTCCCCGCTTACGAATGGAATGCCCTCCGGAGGCTTCGCTACATCCGCAAAGCCTCCGTCTCTGTGGACATCTGGGTCATCAGCACCATCCCCTTCTATCCTTATGCTTCCATCTTAAAACCCTCTGTAGTTCTGGACTTCGGGCTCCCCCCGACTTACGGTTTCACCCCCCTACAAAAATTCAATTTCACATATATGGGCTGGACTCAATATGGAATCCATTATCGCAAATCCCAGAAGGTGTTCACCATCTCCTACTTTTTACAGGAAAAACTCTCGGAGGCCCTTCGGCAGAAGAGCACGGTTCTGTATCCCGGCTCTGACCACTATGCACGGGGGGTTATATCGCCCCGGAGTCATGAAAAACCACCCGACATTCGCAACCACTTAAAAATCCCCTCTGACCATGTTCTTTTCCTGTATGTTGGACGACTCAATCCATCAGAACAGCCGTATAAAGGGGTGAAAGACCTGGTAGAAATGACACGGCATCTGAAAACCCTCACCTCAGCACCCTTCTCCCTCCTGCTCGTAGGGTATGGTGGTGAAGAAGAGCGCAAACGATGGGAAAGAGAAGGCATCCCCGTGCTGACAAATGTTCCACACTCCTGGCTTCCCGCCATTTACGATACCACAGATGTAGTTGTATCCGCTTCCCGGTGGGAAGGATTTAATCTCCCGCTGTTAGAGGGTCAATCCTTCGGCAGGCCTGTAATTGCTTACAAAGTGGGAGGCCATCCAGAAGTCGTAAAAGAAGAAGTCACAGGATTCCTGGCGAGAACGCAGAAGGAATTCATTAACTATATGAAACTTCTAACTGAGAATCGTGACATCCGCTACAAAATGGGGGAGGAAGCCTTCCACTGGTCGCAGAAATTCCAGTGGCGATACAGTGTAGAAAAACTTCACCTTGCCCTTTCCACCTCCGGGTCAAGATAGAGCCCCGCCAAAATATAGCGGGGAACTGGAAGGGAAGTCTCTCGCTTTAGCCCGGGAAGAAGTATGTTGTTCAAGGATGACCGCCGCCGAGAAAAAACAGTGAAATGGGTGTCCCGCTCTACCAGGACACACCGAATCAAAACTATGGATTTACCGGAATGTGATGCAATCCACTCATACTTTGAACACTTTGAAGTGGTTAAGAATATAGAACTGGAAACTTATCAACCGGGATAGCGTTTGAGTCAAACAGGGAGGAAGTTGTCTCTTATCCTACCCCGGATGGTAAAACAAGCGGTATAATAAAGGGTGGAATGGCAGTAGCCTTATACCGAAAGTATCGCCCCCAGAGTTTTGAGGAAATGGTGGGGCAGAGGGCGGTGGTGACAGGGCTGAAGAACGCCCTGGAGATGGGGAAATGGGTGCACGCCTACCTTTTTTCTGGTCCTCGTGGGTCCGGGAAAACCACGGCGGCACGGATACTTGCGAAAGCCTTGAATTGCTTGCAAGCAAAGGAGCCCACGCCTACCCCCTGCGGAATCTGCGAAAATTGTTCATCCATCCGGGATGGACGTTGCCTGGATGTTACGGAGATGGATGCCGCCTCCAACCGTGGAATTGATGAGATTCGCAATTTGAAAGAGAGTGTGGCATTTCAGCCCTCCGTTTGCCGATTTAAGGTGTATATCATTGATGAAGCCCACATGCTCACCACCCCGGCGTTTAACGCTTTGCTAAAAACCCTGGAAGAGCCACCGGCGAATGTGGTGTTTGTTCTCTGCACCACGGAAGCGCATAAAATTCCCCTGACCATCCTTTCCCGCTGTCAGCGGTATGATTTCACCCGTCTTCCGGCGGAGGATATGTTCACCTTACTACAACGGGTGGTTCAAGAAGAAAACTACACCCTGGAAGACGGTGTTTTTGACCTGCTTTACGCCCATTCTGAAGGTGCCGTTCGGGATGCCCTTTCTCTTCTGGAGCAACTTGCCATCTATAGCCACAACCATATTACCAGGCAGGCATTCCTGGAACTTCTGGGTATTCCGCAGAAGCAATTTTATTTTGACCTGCTGTCTGCCCTGTCCAGTAGAGATTTCCCCCGGATTCTCACCCATTCCCGTCAAGCCTGCGAGATGGGATTGAGTTTCTGGAACTTCCTGAACACTTTTACTTCACTTTTACGAGACCTACTCGCCATCCGTCAGGGTATTCCCCCGTCGGATTTGTATTTGGAGGGAGAGCGGACCCGGCTCACCTCTATCGCTGCTTCGTTTTCCACCGCTGACCTCTTCACATTATTTGACAGGCTGGGGCATTTTCGGTATGTCTTTAAGTGGGAAACCGAGGGCAGATTGCTATGGGACATTGCTTTCCTCACTCTATTTCATTGTCTTTCCGGGGGAAGTCCGCTCTCTGCCGAAGAAGCAGAAGAGAAGCGCGAAATCCAGATACCTGCCGTTGAAAAGCAAGGGGTTTCCCGCCCTGCCCCTCAGCCTGAAAGAGAGGAAAAAATTCCCGTTATAGAGACGAAAAAATTACCGCTGAAAGAAAAACCACCTGAATTTCTCTTCCGAGAAGAGGAAGAGAGATATCCACCATCGGCGGGGAAAGAATCCAGTGACTCATCAGCGCTTCTGTCGCCACCGGCAGTAGAAGAGTCGGTCTCAACAGAGTCTGCGGGAGAAACAGGGAGCCGAAATATCCCGGCAGAACTGAACTGGCAAGGTTTCTATTCTGCCTTAAAGGTTCAGAATCCGGTGTTAGCGGGGATTCTTTCGCCTGCCACGATTCAAGAGTTTTCTTCTTCCCGTCTCGTGATTTCCTACCCTTCTTCCTTCTCCTTTCCTCGTATTTATTTGAAGAAAGTTTCTGTCCGGCGAGAACTGGAGGAAAGACTGAAGGAATTTTTCCAGCAGGATGTTGCGTTTCGGGTGGTGGAATCAGATGAAAACTCTTCTACTCCATCACCTCCCTCCCCACCGGCAGAAGTGCAAAACAAGGAACGGCGAGAGGTTGCCTCTTCCGAAGGAGAAATCACGATTCAGAGAATTCTAAACTTCTTTCCGGGAAGTCAGAAGGAGTAGAGGAGATGGACATACGGAAGCTTTTAGGCGATGTTCAGAAGTTGAAGCGCCAGGCGGAACAGATACGAGATGAACTGGAGAAGATAGAGGCGGAGGGCATAGCCCAGGGTGGAAGGGTGCGCATCCGAATGAACGGCATCCAGCAGGTTCTGGAGGTCAGGATTGACCCTTCGCTGGTTCAGGCTGGAAATGCTCCTGTGCTGGAATCCCTGATTCAGCAGGCCTTCCAGAATGCGGAGGAGCGGATTCAGAAAATCCATCGTCAAAAACTCCAGGGGCTGGGAGCAGGGAATCTCCCGTTTTTCCGGTGAAAATCCTGCCTGACATACTCCAGAACCTGATTCAGGAGATGAAGAAGTTACCCGGCGTTGGGGGTAAATCCTCCACTCGTCTGGCATTTTATTTGTTGGAAAGCTCACCGGAACAGAGGGAGAGACTGACAAAGGCTTTGCAAGCCGTGGATAAGATTCACTGGTGCTTACGGTGTTTTTTTGTAGCGGAGGACGAATTGTGCGAAATCTGTAAAGATATGGCGCGAGATGGTTCATTGCTGTGTATTGTGGAAAAGCCTGCGGATGTGATAGCCATTGAGAAGGCGGGGCGGTATGTCGGCCGCTATCATGTTCTTCACGGGCTCCTCTCCCCCCTGGAAGGGGTTCGCCCTGAGGATTTGAAAATTCCCGCTCTCTTAAAGCGTGTAGAAGAAGAGAAGCCAGGGGAAATCATTTTCGCCCTGTCGCCGACCCTGGAAGGGGAAATGACTTTACAATATCTCACGGAACAATTGAAGAAAAGTGAGAGTAAACTTTCCCGCCTTGCCCGAGGGGTGCCTTTCGGTGCTAACCTGGAATTTACAGACGAGATGACTATGAGCAAAGCCTTTGAAGGGCGTCAGCCTTTGTAAAAAAGACAGGGGGTAATGAACGAGAGAAAAAAGAAGGTGAAGAAGAAATGGAAGAGGTTCTGACGGGAGATTTTCAGGTAAAGGTGGGGCTGGCAGAGATGCTGAAGGGGGGGGTCATTATGGATGTAGTGACCCCCGAGCAGGCGAAGGTCGCGGAGGAAGCAGGAGCGGTGGCCGTGATGGCTCTGGAGCGTGTGCCGGCTGACATCCGAGCCGCTGGCGGCGTGGCCCGGATGGCAGACCCGGAAATTATCCTCAAAATTATGGATACTGTTAGCATCCCTGTGATGGCAAAATGCCGCATCGGGCACTTCGTAGAAGCACAGATTCTGGAAGCATTGGGTGTGGATTTCATTGATGAAAGCGAGGTTCTCACACCCGCAGATGAGGAGCACCATATCCACAAACATGAGTTCAAAGTGCCCTTCGTGTGTGGGTGTCGGGATCTGGGAGAGGCTCTGCGACGCATTGGAGAAGGAGCGGCGATGATTCGCACTAAAGGGGAAGCAGGAACGGGAAATGTGGTGGAAGCAGTCCGGCACATGAGGAAAGTGCAGGGGCACATCAAGCGTTTGACTGTCCTGCGGGAAGAGGAACTCATGGCAGAAGCGAAGGCCCTCGGAGCACCCTATGAACTTGTGAAGTGGGTGGCAGAGCACGGGCGATTGCCGGTACCCAACTTTGCTGCCGGTGGCATAGCCACTCCTGCGGATGCCGCCTTGATGCTTCAACTGGGCGCTGAAGCGGTGTTCGTGGGCTCCGGCATCTTCAAGTCCGCGGACCCACAAAAAAGAGCCCATGCCATCGTCCAGGCTGTAGCACACTTCCAGGACCCGAAGGTTCTTGCCGAGGTCTCCAGAGCCCTCGGCGAGCCCATGAAGGGGCTGGACATCGCTTCTATGCCGGAAGCCGAAAAACTTCAGGTGAGAGGGTGGTAAGCAAGATACCACCTATCGGAGTTCTCGCCCTGCAAGGGGATTTTGAAAAGCATCAGGAAATCTTCCACGCCCTCACGACAGAAACGGTGCGAGTAAGGGTTCCGGAAGACCTGCAGAAGGTTTCCGCACTTGTCATTCCAGGGGGTGAAAGCACCACCCTTCGCATCCTGATGAAAAAATCCAGCCTGTGGGAGGCAATAATAGGAAAGCGAGAGGAGCACTTTCCGATTTTTGGAACCTGCGCCGGCGTCATTCTGCTAAGCAAAGAAATTCCGGATTCCCCCGGAGAAGAGACCCTGGGATTTCTGAACATTCAAGTTCTTCGGAACGCATACGGGCGCCAGAGGGAAAGTTTCATTACCCCCGTTCAATTCCTTCCGGATGGTGCTTCTCCTGTTTCGGGTGTGTTTATTCGGGCTCCGCAAATCATCCGGGTGGGGAAGGATGTTCAGGTTCTGGCTCGTTTTCAAAATAGCCCGGTTCTGGTGGAAGAGGGGTTTTGTCTCGGTGCTACTTTTCATCCGGAACTGGTGGGCGAGGTTAGAATTCACCAGCGTTTCCTGAACCTGGTTCATAAAAGATGGGCATGAAATACGGATTCTTGATAACCCTGGAGGGAATAGAAGGGAGTGGCAAGAGCACTCAGGCGAAACTGCTTTTCAAAAAATTTCAAGAGCGAGGGATTGCCGTAGAATTGACGCAGGAGCCGGGGGGCTCTCATCTGGGGAATGCCCTTCGGCACGCTCTTCTGAAAGGTCCGCCCGTTCATCCACTCACCGAATTGTTTCTCTTTCTTGCGGACCGGAATGAGCACTGGTGGGAAGTGATTCAGCCGGCACTGGCAGATGGAAAAGTGGTCATCATTGACCGCTTCCTGGATTCCACAGTGGCTTACCAGGGCTATGGCAGAGGGATTAACCTGGACATCATTCACCATCTGAATCATCTTATTTTAAACGGGGAAGAACCGGATGTGACTATCCTTCTGGACATCTCTCAGAGGGGGGGGCTGGATCGTCTTCAGGGAGAAAAAGACCGGATCGAAAAGGAGGACCCCGCCTTCCACCTCCGGGTACGAGAAGGCTACTTAAAAGAAGCGGAGAAGAACCCCACCCGTTACCTGATATATGATGCTTCCCTGGACCCGGATGCGCTATCCGTCAAAATTTTTCAGGATGTCTGGGAACGATACCAGAACTGGCTCACCCGGGCACAAAGAGGCAAGAATTCTTGATTACACCCAATCCGACGGCTCACCGGTTGTTGAAAGAGGTGCTTCACTCCCGGCGAGATGAAGGCACCTTTCTATTTTACGGGCCGGAGGGGAGCGGCTTACTCCGTAGCGCCCTGAACTTCGTCCTCGCTTCTGCCTGCGAACGCCGGGAAGAATTGAAGGCGGAACAAGACTGGTGTGGTCAATGTTCCTCCTGCAAGCAAATCCATCGGTTAACTTACCCGGACCTGCTGGTCGTTCGTCGTGTGAAAAAAGAGATTCAGATTGATATGATTCGTCATGCTCTCTACTGGACGAAATTAAAAGCCTTTTGTAATAAGCGTTATCTGGTGATAGAGGAAGCGGAGAGAATGAATGCAGAAACGGCCAACGCGGCTCTGAAGTTATTTGAAGAGCCAGCAGAAAAAGTGGTGTTAATCCTGACGGCTCATCACCCCTGGCTCCTGCTTCCCACGGTGCTTTCTCGCGCCTTCAAAGTGTTCGCCCTGCCTCCCTCCCCTCACGACCTGCGGGGGTCTATGGATAGCCTCTCCCTCTTCTATGATGGACGAGAGGAATCTATTCAGAAGTGGAAACCTCTTTTTGAATCCCTCCGGAAGCCGACTTTTGACTTCTATTTACTGTGGCGCCAGGGTGCCCACTGGATGAGTCTGGTAAATTACCTTCAGCAAACGCCGGAGTTATACAGCGATGCAGAGCCACTGGATTTGACTTTTCGGCTTCTGGTGGGTTTCCTGCGGGATGAGATGACCCTGGGAAACGGTGGAAATAACCTGCTTTTCCCGGAGCATCAGGAATCACTGAAAGATTTGCATGCCACTCAACCTCTTCCCAACCCTGTTCAGGTGCTGGAGGCTTTTTATCGTGCGAGAATTCTGCTATACTCTACTCGGATGAATCGTCAGTTGTTGCTGGAACGAGCCATGCTGGAGGCTGGATGAACATGCAGAGCGTGGAGGTCAGTCTTCATAAAACCAAAGATATTGTACTGGCAGATGCGGGTTTTCTATCCGTCCATCCACGGATGATGGTTCTGGTGGAGGAGGGGCGCGGAGTGGATGCAGGGCGGGTGATATCTGCCCCCCGGTTTGTGGAGGAGAACTCTCATTCTCTCCCGAAAATCCTTCGCATCCTGACAACCCAGGACTTGAACCGTCTGGCTTCGTTAGAAAAAAGGGAGCCCGCCGCTGTGAGCACCTGCGAGACTCTCGTGAAAGAATTGAACCTTCCTATAAAAATTATCGCGGCCGAATATACGCTGGATACCACCCGGCTCATCTTTTACTTTCTGTCGGAGGAACGGGTAGATTTTCGTGAACTGGTTCGGCGATTGGCAGGGATTTATAAGCGGCGAATAGAAATGCGGCAGGTCGGACCCCGGGATGTAACCCGAATCTACGGCGGAATCGGCTCCTGCGGCCGGCCTACCTGCTGTTCCTCCCACCTGAAAAACTTTGAGAGAGTGTCGGGTGAGATGGCGGAAATGCAATTTTTGCCCACTACATCCAGCAAGATTTTGGGGCTCTGCGGGCTTTTGAAATGCTGTCTACGCTACGAATATCCTGCCTATCAGGCGATAGGGTTGCGGTTGCCTCCGATGGGAGGAAAAGTCCTTTCCCCGCAAGGAGAAGGGCTGGTGATTGGCGTGGATGTTTATAACGAAATCGCGACCTTGAAAATTCTGGGCACTACGGAAGTGGTGAAATTCCCTTTTCACGAACTATCCAGGCCCTTCCAGGGAGGATGTATGGACCGTGCAGAGAGAACGAATTAAATCTGGTGCCGAAGGGGGGAGTCGAACCCCCACGGGCTTTCACCCACTACACCCTGAATGTAGCGCGTCTGCCAGTTCCGCCACTTCGGCACATCACTTTTATTCTATCTCACTCGCTCTCGCCCGTCAAGCATGACGCTACCGCAGATACTCCTGCTGATAAAAGTGTTAAGCCTTCTCATCCTTATTCTTTTTGTTCTACTGGTTTATGTGATTTTTCGGGCTATTGTTAGAGGGTTAAGCCTGCTGGATAAGTATCTCCTCTCGGAAACTTTACTGTGGCTTTTTCCTGTTTATTTGGGATTCATTATTGTAATGGTAGGGAATGATTTCTTCTTGATGGTGGGATGGATAATAGAAAAGCAAATTCCTCCTGCTATTGTGATGAAACTGCTATTTCTGCGTGCTCCAATATGGATGGCACTGGGAATCCCCGTAGCGGTCCTGTTCTCGGTTCTACTCGGCATAGGCAGGCTTGCTAACGACAATGAAATCAGCGCTCTGAGAACCAGCGGGGTGAGCCTCATACGAATGTTAATTCCCCTTCTTTTCGTGGGAATTTTTGCCAGTTATGCCACCTGGTATATCAATGAAAAAATAGTACCCCCAAATCTGAAAGCCTATTATCAGTTATCCGTTCAATGGGGTGCTTCTTCAGTGATGGAAACCATCAAACCTCAGCGGTTCTTATCAGCCCCCAAAAACCGGTATTTTTATTTTAATCAGGTAGATGTGGAGAACAACCGCGCCTATGGTGTGATGATGCTGGATTTTGAAGGGAGTTTATACCCCCGCCGGATAGTTGCGGCTAAATTGGCCGTGATTGAGGAAAATATCCTGCATCTGGAGAATGTGAGAGAAATGCGATTCACGATGGATGGCCGATTGGAAGCCATTTCTCAATCGCTAAATAATTCCATAGATGTGGGGAGAGATGTTGTTCAGAATATCCGACCCCCGGAAAATCCTGTTACCCAGTCTTTCCTGGAACTGACCTCCTCCTGTAAGAAGAAAGCGAAAGCAGGTTCTCCCAAAAAGGATATAGACATCTGCATTACGGAGAAGCACTTCAAATTGTCCCTCCCTCTCGTGGCATTGATGATGGTGCTGGTGGCATTCCCACTGTCCGCTCGAGCCACCCGTGGTGCTCGTTATCTGGCACTATTTTATAGTATATTTTTATATGGCTTGTATTATATCCTGAACAGCGGAACCAAGATACTGGGATACAGTGGCATAGTTCCGGCTGCCCTGGCTGGATGGCTCACCACCGGGACCTTCTTTGTCATCGGGCTATTTTTGCTTATTCGGGGAGAACGATGAGAGCCTTTCGTTTTCCTCTGCTCATTCTTTTTTTCTATTTTTTCCTGCTTTCCACCGCCCGGGGGCAACTTTTTAAGATTACCTTTGAAGCGGAGAATTTTACCACGATGGATGAAGGGGATTCCTTCTACGGCTGGGGCGGGTCAAAAGTCTCCTTCGCCGAAACCAGCCTGGAAGCCGAGGAACTGCTGTTGATGAAAAAGGAGGGGAAAATCGTCGCCAAAGGCGATGTGAAAATGAGCAAGCCCGGACTGGGCGTATTCGCAGAGGAAATGGTCATTGACTTCTATTCCGGCTATTTTGAAATGCGGAATGCCTCTGGCTACTTCACCGTGGAAACTGCTCCCAACGAACTTTTCTATTTCTCTGGCGAAGAATTAAAGGGCTACCCCAATCGGTTTATCGCCAGAAAAGCCTATATCACCAGTTGCTCTTTTGACTGCCCCCAGGAATACCATATCCAGGGAAGCAAAGCGGTGGTGAAGCCGGGGAAAAGCATGGAGGTCTGGAATGCCTCCGGCTGGGTAGGCTCCATTCCCATCCTCTACCTGCCTTATATGTACATTGACTTGACCGAACGGAACAGCCGATGGCAGGCTTTAGTGGGAAAGAACAAAACGGAAGGAAAATTTTTGAAATCCTCCTATACTTACGCCATGCGCCCCTCGTTTATCGGGATTCTTTTCTTTGATTGGATGCAGAAAAAGGGCACTCGCTATGCTATTCAAGACACCTATCGTGTCAGGCGATTTGGCGACCAGTTAGGCTCTTTCTCTTATTCAACGAATAAAGACAAACTCACGAAGCGACGCAATGAATCCTGGAGCCTGAAACAGGGATTTCTCAAAGGAAAACTGAAATCCGATATAACCTTACAGCGGAATAACACTTACAATACCACAGGACCCCGGGCAAATAACTTTAACTCCTCTTTCAGTTTAAGTGGTATCAACCCCAACTTTAATTTCGGGTATACCCAAACGGGCGGAACCTCAAAATCCCTCAATCTGACTGGAAAGATGGGCGATACCCGGAAGATTTTCGGATTCTCTTCCAATCTCACTTTGAACTTTACAGGCAGCAAATCCGCTCAAAAGGCAATGAACCAGGAACTGACTCTCAACCAGACCTTCACCGGCAAACCCGGTAAACTTTTTTCTAACTTGACGATTACCGTCGCCAAGCGATGGGACCTGGATGGTTCAAAATTTACAGGAGACCCCTTTACCGGTATGGACAAGTTCCCCGAAATGAAATTCTCATTGAACCCCAAACTTTTCCAGGATTCCTTGTTGAAAAAACTATTCCTTTTATCGGCGGTCAATTTCACCCTTGCAGCACAGAAGACTCAGACTGCTACGAGACAGGTTAAAGATTTGGTGCTGGGAGAAACGGAACTAAGCCAGCAGGCAAATATCAAATTTTCTAAAAGCCTTGGCCTTACGCTCGGCCACCGGTTCACTCAGGGGATATATGGAACCGGGGATGCCAAGTATGGGGTTCAGCCTCAGGCTACTCTCCGGTGGGACCACTCCAGGACCTTCCACAGCAATTTTGTTTATGGCTACAGCCGGGAGCACGGTAACAACCCCCTTCGCGGGGGTGCTATCGCCGGGCAGAATAATCTCACCTATAACCTGAATGCTGGCAGAAGTCCGAAATGGAGCTTCACGCTTGGTACCGGTTTCAACTACAATGATAATAAATTCTCTCCTCTCACCTTCAGTTATAACCCAAAGCCCAGCCGAAACTTTAATCTCATTCTTTCTTCCGGGTATGACCTGGAAAATAATAAATTTTCAGACCTCACTTACAAGCAAACTCTGGATAAGAAACAGGGCTGGCTTTTCTGGGATGCGGGTTTCAGTTATAGCATTGAAAAGAACAAATTTCAGCGCTTTGACACTACATTGAGAATGAACCTGAGTGGGGGGTACAATATCCAGACCAAAGGGTCCTGGACCCCCACAGATAAGGTGCCTTTTATTAAAGAAATCATTCTGAACAAGCAAAATTGCTGCACCTTTTATCAACTTGTTTATCGGTCGCAAACCAAAGAGATATTCCTCAACTGGGGCATTACTGCCTTTCCCCAGTATTTCGTCGGTCTGTCGCATGGGGATGAAGGTCTTCTATTTACCCACATTCCGGGCAGGGAATTCGTGGAGAAAGGCGTGGGAGGGCCCCCGGCATCGGGCGTTGGGACTGGAGGTGGTTATAGCGGTGGCTATTCGTCGTATTAACCGGCTTATTCTCACAGGATTCTTCCTGCCTGTCCTCCTTCCCTCCTGCGCCCGAACCAATATTCCGGAACCCCCCAGAAAACAGATAGAAATAACTGTGGCAATGAATGGCACTCTTGACCCTGCTCTCTTCTACTTCATCGTATTCCAGGTGGATAACAACCCGGGTGATGGACCTTCTCCGGATGTTTCCGGGGAAAAGCGTGCCAGAAACTGGTCCTGTTATATCCTCTTTACCGGTGATACTCGCCTCGTGGGCGGTGTAGAGACCTTCCTGTACAAAGCCATTGACCCGACGAACTCCGATGATAAGTTCGCTCTTCCCGCTCCCCTCATCAATCAGCCTTTCTCCATTTTTCCGTATACCCGAAAATTTTCAAGAAGCATTCGGGGGCAAGCCCGCACGAGCAATGCCCTGGTCGTCCTGCTGGAGCGGGATGAGTTTTTAGGCCCCTCTACCGCCCAGAACCCCACTCCCTGCTTGATGAACTCTCAGCAAACCTTCACCCGTTTTGATATTACTTTCCTCGTGGCAACGGCAGGCGTGGATGAAATCACCAATCCCCCTACCCCTCCAGAACCGGGTCAGGTCTGGGATGCTATTGATTCCCTGTATATTCAGATTAACAACACGAACCCGGGTCAGTTATACAATGCAGACCTCAACGCGAGTGCTGAAAACCAGGTATTGGACGACGCCCCTGTCCCTGCCGCCGACATCAAATGGTGGGAAGTTCGCTTCAAGTAATGCTCTCATGAAGTTTCCCCTTCGTTTTCCCCCTCTGCCATCAGCACTATTGCTTGCTTTTCTCTTTTCCCTCCCGGCTGTGATTCAACGATTCAATGTGGAATCCAAAGATAAACAGATTCTGCTGCTGATAGACCATCGTTCATATTTTCGCCTCGCCATCCTGAAAGGGCTCACCCTTTCCGATTACCTGAAAGATATACAGCCTCTGGGTGTCCTTGTTCTGGAGGAAGAAACCTTTGAAGATTTACTCCAGCGGGGCGACCTGACTATCCAACCGGAGGGTAGCACTCTGCGGATTTCGTCCACAAGCCAGCAAACTTTGAACAGGGCTGGGCAAGCCTTAACCCTCCATTTTCCCGGTTCTGTTTCTGTTACTCCAGAGCGAAATGCTTATCGTTTTCAGGGAACCTATGAAGACTTAAGGAAGACCGGCGCTCTGTTTGACCCTGAACTGCTGGAGCAGTTGAAGGAATATCCTATCCCCTTCCTCCTGCGACCCAGAAATCCGACCTACATAACAACGGAAATCCTTTATGGGATACTGGGTTATACTTTAATGCATTCCGATATTCCATTGCTTCTTTCAGGGGGCGATGAAGCCCTGGGCTACCCTCGGAGCCTGCCCGAGGTGGCTCAAAAATGGAATGGCTATATCGCCGCGGTGGAATTCAGCGAACAGAAGGGACTGGATAGCCTCATTATTTCAGCGCCCGATAAAGCCGTCCGAGTTCACAGCATCTCGGATAAAGAACTTCCACGCTATACACCGGATAAAGCGTTAGCCCGGTATGTCCGAGCCGTGAAAGAAAGGAAGGTTCGCATTCTGTATCTTCGCCCCCTCACAGGCCTGACTTACTCGGAGAACTTAACTTTCCTTCATACCCTCAGGCAAAAGTTATCTTCCCTGGGTTATCCTACCGGGGATTTTACATCGGAAGACATTCATATTTCCTTGCTTTATTATCTGCTCACTCTCATGGGGCTTTTTTTGATACTCTGGTTCGCTGTCCATGAATTTCCCTGGCGTGGAGATGTGAAAGCGGCTGCGTTTTCTCTTATCCTTCTGAGTTTTTTTATCGCTCTGGGCGGGAGAACTTCCCTGACCTATAAACTCCCTTTTTTTCTTCTATCTTCCACTCTTATACCCGTGGCATTTCTTCATGAATCCTGGAAAAATGGAAAACTAAACTGGCTTCGGCTCACGACGATGAACTATTTACTGGGTTTCATCCTTTCCTCATTCCTGCTGGACACTTCATTACTGCGTGGCGTGATTCCTTCCCCGGGTGTAAAACTTTCCATCCTGCTTCCTCTGGTTCTGGTTGCTTTTTACTTTTTCAGCGGCGGATACTCCCTCCGGGCTTTGCAATCCACTGCCATTTCCCTCTGGGATATGGGTTGGATTCTTATGGCTATGGGGGCTGTGGGCATCCTCTTATTGAGGAGTGGAAACATCTCCGGGGTAGTTTTACCGGGAGAAGAGGCGGTGAGGAATTTTCTGGAGACCTATTTACCCGCCCGCCCGCGTTTCAAAGAACTTTTTACCCATCCCATTTTCATTCTTCTGGGCGCTTTCCCCAGGCAAGAGAAAAACCTGCTGTGGGCGATGGCTGGAACCCTGGGGTTCGTGGGACAGGTATCCATTGTAAATGCCTTCCTCCACCTCCATACCCCACTCGTGCTTACCCTCCAGAGAGCGTTACTGGGGATGATATTTGGGGGATTGGCAGGATGGCTGATACTTCAAGGGGTTCTGTTATATGAACGGGCTTCTGGTAGGGTATTTTGGCGCCGGTAATGTGGGGGATGAAGGCTACCTCCATCTCCTGGCACCTCTTCAGGAATCCACTTCCTGGCGGTGGTTGGTTCTCAGCCGAAATGTTCGGGAGACAAAGAAACTCGGGCTCAGGGCTGTGCCTGCCTTTTCTCCCACAGCGGTTTTTTCTGCCATAAGAAATGTGGACGGAGTGATATTCCCGGGCGGGAATGTGCTTCAGAACGCCACCAGTTCCCGGAGCCTGATGTATTATCTTTTCTTGCTCCGTCTGGCTCATACCTTTCTCAAACCCGTGATTTTCCTCTCCCAGGGAGTAGGACCCCTTTTAGGAAACTCCATAGTTCATCAGGCAATTCGGCAAATTCAACAGGCAAAAATATTCTGTGCCCGGGATGATTATACTCACAACCTTTTGGCGAAAGAGGGCTTTCCAGCTGAAAAGTTGCAGAGAACTGCTGACCTCTCCTTTCTGCTTCCTCCATCTTACATCCTTCCTCCTCTACCTCCGAGAACCTATTTCGCGGTGTGCATAAAATCCGGCTCTCGTGAAAAACTCCGAGCCTTCTGCCGATTGCTCTCGGATTCGCCTTATCCTCTCCTTTTCTGTCCGTTTCATCCAGCCGATGTTTCTTTTCATCAAGAAATAGCAGGGTGCTTACCGCGTGCGAAGTGCTTATATAGAGTTCCTTCACCCGAGGAAGGTAAAGGGATGATATTTCAATCGGCAGGAGTCATCGGCGAGCGTTTGCACAGCCTGTATTTTGCCTATGAAGCCGGTGTGCCGTTCACTGCTTTCTCCTCAGACCCCAAAATCCAGGCCTTCTGCGAGGAGGTCCACTTCCCCTGTCTACCCTCTGATTTAGATTCACTCCTAACAGAGAATTCAAAGGTGGTTTTCCACCCTCTGCTGACAAAGGGTCAAAATTTTGATAAACTTGAAGAATTGAAGAGGAAAGCAAGAATGAATTTAACGGTGCTGGGAGATTTTTTGAATGAGAGTTGATTTCCTGGGTATTCCGGTGGATGTGTTCACAGCAGAAGAAGCCCTCTCTGCCGTGCACACTTCCAATGAAGGATATGCTCTGACCCTGAATCCTGAACTGGTGTGGCATGCTTTCCACAAACCGGAGGTGCTCGCGGCCCTTCAATGGGCGAAATTCGTGTTTTGCGATGGCACAGGGATTCATCTTGGGCTGAGAATCTTGAAGGGGGTTCGGGCTCCGCGGATTACAGGAATTGACCTTCTCACAGGGCTTTTGCAGAAGGGAGGAAGGCAATTTTATTTCCTCGGAACTACGGAAAAAAATCTGCAGAAGGCTGTGAATCACTGTCAGGACCTCTTTCCTCAATCTCGAGTAGTTGGCTATCATTCCGGTTTTTTCTCACCGGGGGAGGAAGAAGGAATCTTGGAAGACATTCGGAGAAGCGGTGCGGACTTCCTCGTGGTGGGCATGGGGATGCCTCGCCAGGAACTCTGGCTGTATCGGCATCGCGCTCGGCTGTCGGGCTTTTTCAGCCTCACGGTAGGAGGGGCACTGGATGTTCTATCCGGTGCCGTCCCCCGTGCCCCTATCTGGCTTCGGTCCTCCGGCCTGGAGTGGTCTTATCGCCTTCTCCTTCAGCCCTCTCGCATCTCCCGCCTGCTTACTGCCCATCCTTACTTCGTCTGGCAGGTTTTCAGGGAAAAATTCCGGAGATAACGGCAGAAGAATGATGATTTTTATTGAACACGCATTTCTGCAATATCGGAATGGTACCATAGGGCTGGCAGATGTGAGTTTTTCCGCCAATAAAGGGGATTTTATGTTCATTGTGGGCCCTACGGGATGCGGGAAGACTTCACTCTTCCGCCTCATCTATCGGGAGGTAGTGCCTCAGAGAGGGAAAGTGTATGTTCTCGGAAAGAATGTGGTCAACCTGCCCCGATGGCGTGTTCCGTATTTAAGGCGGAATATCGGGGTGGTGTTTCAGGATTTTCGTCTTCTCCCTCACCGAACTGCGTGGGAGAATGTGGCATACGCTCTTCAGGTGATGGGCGCTCCACACGCCGAGATAGAGGAACAGGTGGAGGAAGCTCTTTCTCTCGTGGGGCTACTGGACAAAAGGGAGGTATATCCGGAACTCCTGTCGGGTGGGGAAATGCAGAGGGTGAGCCTCGCCCGCGCCATCGCCAACCGTCCTCCTATCCTGCTGGCGGACGAGCCCACCGGAAATCTGGACCCGGATACCTCTCTGGAAATTATCAGGCTCCTGGAGCGTGTCAATCTGCGTGGCACCACGGTTCTGGTGGCCACCCACGATAAATATATCGTGGATGCCATGGCAAAAACGGTGGTGCGGATGGAAAACGGACGCATCACGGGACGAGAAGAAAGAGGAACTTACAGCGGAAATGTTCAGAACCTTTAACTTCTTCTTGCGGGAAGTGTGGGCAACCTTCAGCCGCACCCCTTTCCTCTCATTTGCCTTCATTACACAGTTTTCTGTTTCCCTGATCATCCTCGGCTTGTTCCTGATTTCAGCTGCCTGGTTAAATTCCATTTTTCAGGAAGCCTCTACCTTTTATGAAATCCGTGCCTACCTTTCTCCTGCTGTGATTTCGGAAGAACAAATCAATAGCCTGGAGAAGGAAATTTTGAAAATGCCGGGAGTCGTATCCACAGAATACTTCAGCAGTGAATCTGCACTTCTATTCATGAAGGAGCAGTATCATCTGGATATTCAGAGCATTTTTGGAGGGAATCCCCTCCCTTCGGCCTTTCGTATTCGCATCCAGCCCGAGGCTGACCCGGCGGAACTGGCGGAGCGGATGAACTCGCTGAATGGAATAGAAGAAACGGACTACACACGGCGGAAAGAGTTTCTCCTCCGCCTGAAATGGGTGGTTCTCGGAGGGCAAGCCCTTGCCCTACTGGTTCTCCTTGCCCTTGCCCTTTCCACTTTATTTACCGTCATTAACACCATCCGCCTTTCGGTGTATGCCCGAAGACGGGAGATCAAGGTTATGGAAATGGTGGGGGCTTCCGACTGGTTTATCCGCTGGCCATTTATTCTGGAAGGTCTCACCGGTGGACTTCTATCCACCTTCCTCTCTCTGGCTTTTGTGATAGTCATCTTCGGTATTGCGTGGAAATTCGCCCGACTGAACCTGACTTTTCTTCCCCTTCCAGACTTACGGACGGGGTTCCTTCTCCTGGGTGCCGTCCTCTCCCTCTTCGCCATCATTGTCGGCGTCACAGGAAGTTATTTCGCCGTGAATCGCTTCCTCGGGGAGGTGATGGAATGAACCGTGCAGTTTTCTTCCTCCTGATTCTATTGCCTTTCTTTCTCCTATCTGCTGCAAAGGAAATCAGGAAAGAAGGCGCAAAGTCAGATGATGCGGAAGCCCTCAAAAAACGGCAGGAAGAAATTCAAAAACAAAAAGAAGAGCAGAAGAAAGCCATCAGTTCACTCACTGAAGCCATCCGGAAGAAAGTCAAGGAAATGAGTGAGAAGGAAGCCCAATTGGAGAAGAAAAAGAAAGATTTAAGAGCCCTTCAGCAGAAACTGCGTCGTCTGGAAATCCAATCCAGTTACCTCTGGGCAGAGATGAAGCGAACGGAGGACCATCTGGATTCTCTTTCTTATGCCGCCCGTGAGCGTATTCTCCTGATTTATAAAGAAGGCTCAAAACCATACTGGGCTTATCTGATGGAATCGGATTCTCATGTGGATTTCATCGACCGGCTCTACTACTCCAGTTTGCTAATGGGACATGACATCCGAATGCTGGATGCTCTCCGAACCACAAACACCCGGCTCAAAGCATTGAAAACACGCTATGAAGAAAAAACAAAGGAAGTTGAAGAACTCACCGCGGTGGTCACCCGGGAGAAGAACATCCTGGATGCTGAACTCCGGAAGTTAATGTCAGACAAAAAGGAATTACTTCACAGTAAAACAGCGGCGGAACATGCACTGGATGAACTGGAGCAGGAGGACCTGGAAATTACCCGACAATTGCAAGAATTAAAGGAACAGGGTGGGGACCGGGACCTGGTGTTCACGGGTCGCTTCCGTCTGCCTCTTAACGGGCGCCTTTCCTCAGGCTTCGGCATGCGGTTGCACCCGATTGCCCGGAGGAGAAAGATGCACACCGGCATAGACATTGTGGCTCCTGAAGGAACACCAATTCATGCCGCTGCCCCGGGGCGTGTCTTCTTCGCTGATATAAAAGGCGGATATGGGAATTGCGTCATCATCGTTCACGGCTACCACAATAATCAATCTTTCTCCACCCTTTATGCACACATGACCGACATCCTCGTCTCTGCAGGAGATATGGTAGAAGCCGGCGAAATTATCGGAACGGTGGGCTCCACCGGCTACTCCACGGGTCCTCATCTGCATTTTGAAATCCGGGTGGACGGGACCCCAGTAAATCCAAAACCTTATCTGAATTTGAGGTGAATCGTATGAAGCAGGGAATCTGGGGTATCAGCCTGATTCTGGTCAGTTTTTCTGTCGGTGCCCTGGTGGGCTTTGACCTGCGGGGCTCTTTCGGTCTTTTCACCGACACTCGCCCCAAAAATCTCTCACCGAAAATGCCCCTCTTTTACGAAGCCTGGAAAACACTTAACACTTATTATTACAAAGAGATTGACCTCCCGCCAGAAGAGGTGGTGATGGGAGCGGTGGCAGGGATGGTAAATTCTCTGAAAGACCCTTATACCCAGTTTTCCCCCCCTGTAGTCACCCAAAATATCAGTGAAACCTTTCAGGGGGCTTTTGGCGGCATCGGCATCCTGGTGGACTTTGTCACCGGGAGAATGCGCGTGGTTTCGGTTATGCCCGATACCCCTGCCGACCAGGCAGGGCTGAAACCCGGCGACCTGATTCTCCAGATTGATAGTCAGGATGTAGAAAATATGGACCCCCTTCAGGCGGTGGAAAAAATCCGCGGTAAAATCGGCACCTCTGTCACCCTCTCCATCTGGAGAGAAGGCTTTCTGGAACCCAGAGACTTCACTTTAGAGCGAAAAGAAATTCAGGTCCCCAGCGTCACCGATGCCAGAATCCTCCAGGAAAACATCGGCTACCTGAAAATCAATGAGTTTAATAAAAACACCCCACAGCAGGTCCGGAATGCCGTGAAAGAATTACAGGCAAAAGGGGCAAAGGGATTCATCCTTGACCTGCGATACAACCCTGGAGGCATCTTTGAATCCGGTATAGAAGTGGCAGACATCTTCCTGAAAGAGGGCACCATCGTAACTCTGGATAGCAAAACACGAAAAGAATCCTTCACGGCGAAGCCTGGCGACATTGGAGAAAGCCTTCCTCTCGTCCTTCTGGTGAATCGCTATTCTGCCAGCGCCAGCGAAATCGTCGCCGCCGCCCTCCACGACAATCATAGAGCAACTCTAATCGGTGAAACTACCCTCGGAAAAGGCATCGTCCAGATGATGATTCCCCTCAGCAATCACTCCTCCCTGATGATTGTCACAGGCCGCTATCTCACCCCGAAAGGGGAAAACATCCATCAAAAGGGCATTCCCCCTGATATTCAAATTGAACTGGACCCTCGGAAAGTTCAATCCGAAAAAGGGAAACAACTCCTTGAAAAACTAAAAAAACTGGAAGACGAATCCCTTTCCTTGCGTGACAGGCTCCTGGAAGAAATAAACCAGCAAATCCTCCAGAAAGGCATTTCCATCCTTCAGAAATAATCACAATTTCTGGTCACTCCCAGAAAGTCCACAGAGGTGTCTATTCCCTTTAATCTTCTACGGGTTACTGAAATAATGCAACGATGTCATAGGACAAAAGCGATATTTCAAAAACTGACTCCACGGGCAGTGTGATGAGCAAGAAAGCCCTTGAAAAAAAGAAGAAAGTCTGACCCGCTGCTCGCACCACATTATCGCTGGCGATAGAGAACCAGTAGACTCGCAACTTTATGGTCCGGGGATTCCGTAGCCAGGCAAATTTGGTTCGTAGATGCAAAGTTTATATGCAAAACATTCCCGGCAACTTTTCTCATTCTAACACAGGCTAAGAAAACGAAGATGGCGAGCAAGAACAAATATGACAGGTAGTTTTTTCCTCAATCTAATGCTATCCGTCCAGCGCTCCGGCGTCCCTGATATTTGCGTCTGCGGGAAGCGAGCATTCGCCCCCGTCCCCTGCTTGAATAATCTCCCCCCGTCCCAGAAATACTCCTCCACCACCTGATTACTGGCATCCCGCTCCTGAATCACTC
>JBBIMK010000019.1:0-37572 GCA_037444445.1 bacterium
CCAACATTCTCAAGAATATGAGAATATTGGGTGTAATCATGAGATACCTCGGCCAAATCTCCCATTTTGTTAAAAAGTGGAGGATATTCTACTTAGGGAAGAATTCCTTCTCTTTTTTTATAGCTATCTCAAGGGTCTGAAAGTGTAATTCCACGAGAGTGGAAAGGGAGGGTGGATAGCCTCCACCCAACGTGGTAGCCACAGGAATCTTCCGCTGGAAACACTCTCCGATGACCAGTTCATCCCGCCTTCGCAATCCTTCTTTCGTCAAACGAAGCCCTCCCAACTGGTCCTGCTCATAAGGGTCCACCCCTGCCTGATAGAGAATCAATTCCGGCGTGATGCTTTGAAAAATAGTTTGTAATGCAGACTGAAGATGAGTCAGATATTCGCCATCGCTCACGCCATTGATAAGTCCTACATCCAGGTCGCTATGCTCTTTGGGCATGGGGTAATTCCACTCCTGATGAATGGAGAAAGTGAAGATGGAGGGGTCGTTCTGAAAGTAAAAGGCGGTGCCATTTCCCTGATGCAGGTCGCAGTCTATGACCACAGCCTGATGGAGACTCCCTTCTTTTTTCAATCGCCAGAGGGCATAGGCTAAATCGTTCACATAGCAGAACCCCTCGGCGTGGTCAGGGTAAGCGTGGTGAAATCCTCCGCCGATGTGAAAGCATCTGCCTTCCTCAAGCGCCCATTTCCCTGCCAGATAGGTGCCATAAGCCGAGATTAACTGGCTTTCAATAATGTCCTTTTTCACCGGTAACTCTGAAAGGAAGGTCCGAGAAGTATGCCGGGCTTTCAGCAGGTCCTCCAGATACTCATCCGAGAAAAAACCCTCAAAGTCAACAGGTGGAGGCAAGGTGGGCTCTATCACATCCTCCAGGCGGAACAGCCCTTCTTCCAGTCCTTTCCGATAGAGGCCCTCAAATTTTTCGGTAGCGAACACATGCTCTCCAACATCCACGCCATATTTAGGGGAGTAGATAACTTTCACATCCTTATCCTACCATACCCAATTTGTTTTCCTCCAAATCATCCATTTTAATGGATTTCTGCCTGGTTGGAGTGAAGGAAAATTGGGAGACGAAGGCTATTTTTGTTTTTTCAAGGCGTCTTTGTAGCGTTGCAGGGACTTCTGGAGGGCGGTGTTACCGGGGGATAAAGCGAGGGCTTTCTCCTCGGTTTCTACAGCCTTTTGAAATTCGCCGTTGTGGAAATAACATTCGGCGAGGGTATCCAGGATGGCAGAATCCTGAGGGGATAGGGAGGCGGCTTTTTTCGCCAGTTCCAGTGCTTTCAGGAGTTCAAAGTCGTGGAGGCACATATACCAGGCAGCGGCGTTGAGCACCTGCGGGTCGTTGGGTGTAACTTCCGTGAGGATGAGGAGAGTTTGGAAAGCGCGTTTCATCTCCACTTCAGCGGCCTGGATTTTCCCCCGCTTTTTCCACTGGCTGGCGGTTTCCAGACGGGCACCGATGCCGAAGGTATTGTTCCAGAGGTTGTATAATCTTCTTAACTCTGCAATGGGATTGGAGTGGTCATCCACGCGGAGGTCAATGAATCGGTCGTTATATCCGGCATATCCGCCGTGTTCTCTGACGACGAGGAGGGCGGCAGACTGTTTCCCCCGTTTATCGCCGCCGGCTTGCTGACCCGCTTCCAGTGCGGAAAGGAGTTTCTCCGCCAGCCCGCCCTCTGTTTTCTCGTATGCGGTCGCCATGGCTTGAATCACTTCTTCCCCGGTTAAGATATTTCCTTGCACCGCATAGTGTTTCCCGGTTCTCCCACCCGCCCAGGCTATCGCACCCTTGCCGGTGTAGGTGACAGCATTACCCCGGGCGTCCACAATTCCCACCTGCCGCTGGTCCTTTTCTTTGTCCTTCTTCGTCAGGAGGGTAACCACTTCTCTGGGGGTGTGCCCCCGGGAGAGAAGGTCTAATCCCCGGGGTCCGTAGGTAGTATTGCCGAAGGCCTGGGTAGCGATGGCGCCCACATTGGCTCTGGCATAGGGAACCACGGAGCCAACGGCGAGGAAGCGAGATGCCACCGCCACGCCCAGGTCACCGGTGAGAGGGTCATAGCCCACGATGGAAAATGTGGAGAGCGGTAGGACGGTTTCAGGCTCTTCGCCAGAAATTCCCACGACACTCAGGAGAAGAAATAATGGAAGAAGCATTTTGAATCCACGCATAACCATCACCTGCCTCTCCAGAGTAGTTCAGGTTGAGGTTAGGGCGCTCTGGAAGTATAGCCGGGCTGGTCTTCCAGAAACGGGCTTCGCGTCCGGCTCAGCCCATTATACATGCATCTTTGCTTACAGCGAGGAGCGTGACTGCACCACTTTCGCAGGAGCAAGCGGCGTTTGTGATGAAGTGAGGTGCCTATCTCTTTATAGGTTTTCATCGTGGTAACCAGCCAGCCAGTCCACGAGCAATCATGACTTTTTTTCTCTAACAGTCCCATCTTTGATTCCCCCTTCTACATAGGATTGTAACACGAAAATCCTGGATTTTAATAAGGGGTGAACTGGAAGAACAGCCGACCCCTCCTCCACACCAGCCCTTCAGTTGACCCTTTGCATACGGTTAAAGGCCTTTCAGAGAGAAGAAAAGGCTGAAGCCGGCAAAACGGGGAGAGAGACGGGTGTGAATGACAAGCCCGCGATAATGATAAGCCAATTCGTAGACATCACGATAAAGATTTTTTCGGTTCCAATCATATTCCAGTTCCAGGGAGAGGTTCAGATTTTTGAAGAGGGGATGATGGAAAGAGGCAAAAACTGTATCGCGTTCCCGGGTGAGAAGGTGGAAGAAAGGCACATCACCCCGACGCTCTGCTGTTAAGTAGCCCAGAGAGAAATCGCCTTTTGAAAGTTTTTGATGAAAGTTGAGGCGAGAAATCCAGCGAACCCGATGACCGGTCGTAAAATCATCCCATTCCCGGGAAGAGACAACGGAAATGGAGGAGCGTTTGTATGTTAGCACTCGTTTGCTCCCGAATACCTGAAGATACTGAAATCTCAACTGGGGCAAGTGAGCGGAGGTGGAAACATTCCGTTCCTCTGCGCTCACCCAGCCTATGTGGATGTCCCACTGCTGGGAGGCATAGCGAGAGGAGGATCGAATGGAAAAAGAAGGCTGGTAGAGAACCTCCACTCCTCTGCCGAATTCATTGATTCGGAAATCCTTTCCATAGGTGAGACGAATGCGAGTTTCTTCCTGTATTCGCCCGAAGGAATGATGATATTCTCGGTGGAAGGAAAAGGAGGAAAGGTGCCCAATTTTCTGGGCATAAATCTGGGCGGAAGTGAGGGAAAGAGAGTTGATAGGAAACTCCCAGAGAAAGCCTGCCATTGCCCCGGCATCCCGATGATAACTTAAATAGGGAAGCATTTCCATTCCGGCAGCCCTTTCGTCAGTGGGGATGTGAAGGGTATATCCGGGCAGGTAAAACACCTTTTGCCCAAAGAGGTAGACCTGAACTTTTTTCAGAGATAGGTACCGGCTCGGTCCCTGCTGATAAAGGCGTGCCGAGCGGACAAACATCCGGCTCCCTGCCTTTTTGACCGGCGAAAAATTAGAGAGTTCTGCTTCATCCAGTATCAAATCCCGTTGTTTCATTTTCCCTTTCTTGCCCGAAAAAAAGAGGGAAAACTCCGGGTTAACCTGATAAGAGCCGGAGGCGGAAGAAAACTCCCCCTCTTCTTTCGGTATAGAGAAGGATAACTGCCTTGCGTGAAGAGTGAAGTTGGTAGCGGTAAAGGTGAAATCACCGGGGATTTCCACCTCCCCTTCTTTTTCTTTATAAGTGAGGGAATCTGTTTTCAGGATGCCAGCAGAGAAAGTGAGGGACACCTGTCCTGTGGCAGTGGTTTTTTCTGTCCCTTCGTAGACGATGTCATCCGCTTGAAGAAGGATTTCATCCGCCTCTGAGGGGTGAGGAGTGAGGAGCAACAGTGTCAGGAGGAGGAAGAAAAAGTTAAGGGGTTTCAATGGGGGTGTGGAGGCGTTCAGCCAGGGCAACGATATTCTCTAAGATGAGGATAGAGGTGACGGGGCCAACGCCTCCGGGCACGGGGGAAATGAAGGAGGTGAGGGGGCTCACGGAAGGGAAGTCTACATCGCCCACGAGTTGCCCCTGAACATAATTGGTGCCTACATCCACGACGACGGCGCCTGGCTTGACCATTTCGCCAGTCACCAGCCCTGCCTTACCTGCGGCGGCCACGAGAATGTCAGCACGAATGCAATGATGTGCCAGATTGGCAGTTTTGGTGTGGCACAGGGTTACGGTGGCATCCCGATGGAGGAAAAGAAGAGCCAGGGGACGGCCCACCACGAGGCTTCTGCCGATAACCACCGCTTCCTTACCCCGAATTTCTATCCCACTTTCATCCAGGATGCGGAGGACGGCGGCAGGCGTTGCAGGCACCACGCAAGGCTTGCCAGCGAACAACCGCCCCAGATTCCCGGGGTGTAAACCATCGGCATCCTTCTCCCGGGGAATCCGACTGAAAATCGCTTCCTCCTCCACCTGGAAGGGCAGTGGTCGTTCCACCATCACCGCATCATATTCCGGAGATGACGAGACACGGGAGAGGGTTTCCAGAAATATCTCCCGGTCCATAGAAGCCATATCCAGAAGGTGGAGGGAGATGCCGAGGCGTTCAGCCCGTTTGGCTTTGCTTTTCACATAACTGATGACTTCTGGAATGGAGGAGGAGTAAAACACGGCCGCAGACGGGGGCGCCGCCAAACTCCTTAAACGCTCTTTGAGACCGGATTCTATCCGAGATGCTATCTCCTTACCATCTATGACATGGGTCATGAGAAATTCATCTTCAGGAGGCAGCGAGTCGGGAGGGGGGTGCCAGATGACCGGTTTTCACCAACCTCTCAAATGCCTCCACCACCTGGGGGTCAAACTGTATGCCCTCGGCTTCCCGAATCCGGCGCACAGCCTCCTGCAGAGGGAGGGCGGGGCGATACTTCCGCTCCGTCGTCATCGCATCAAAAGCATCTGCCAGCGCCATGATTCGGGCAATCAATGGGATTTCTTCCCCTCTCAAACCATCGGGATACCCGCCACCTGCATACCATTCGTGATGAGAGCGAATGGCACTCCGAACGGGCTGTAAAAATTTAATCGGACTACAGATAATATCCCCCTGAACCGCGTGCTTTTTGATTTCGGTAAACTCTTCTTCTGTCAAACGGCCGGGCTTTAACAGCACAGATTCCCGAACGCCAATTTTTCCTACATCATGGAGGATTCCGGCAATATTCAATAACTCCAGAAGTTGGGAGGAAATCCCCATTTCCCTGGCAATCAGGGTGGTATAGCGAGCCACCCGCTCGGAATGACCACGAGTGTAAGGGTCCTTCGCTTCAATGGCTTCGGCAAGAGCGCGGACTGTTTCTAAGTAACTGTCCCGGAGTTCATAATATAGTTTGGCATTTTTCAAGGCTATGACGGCATGATGGGCAATGGACTGGAGGAGAGATTGGTCTCGCTCGTCAAAGGGGGTGCCATCTATTTTATCGCTCACATTGATGACCCCAATTATTTCATCGTCCACTTCCAGCGGGACGATGATGGCCGAGCGGGTCAGATATTGGGGATTTGCCAGCCGCTGAAATAGAGGGTCGGATTGCACATCCCGTATCAAAAGAGGCTTTTTGTTCTGGAACACCCATCCGGCAATCCCTTCTCCAGGGTGGAGTTTCGCCTCTCGGGCCGCCTCCGGGCTCATCCCGGCACTGGCTTTCACCTTCAGGTAGCCATCGTCATCCAACAGCATCACGGACCCCCGCCGAGTCTTCAATCCATCCGTCACCGCCAGGATGATGGAATTCAAAGTCTTCTGCAGGTCTAAAGTTGAAGAGACCAGTTGAGAAGTTTGATGCAGGATGGACACTTCGGTAATCCGTCTGTGGAAACTCTCCGTAGTGTATAGGTTTTCCATAGACAGAGCCACCTGGCGGATAAAAGTGGTAATAACCTGGAGATGGCCAGGCAGGAAGGAGCGATTGCTTTCAGGGTTGTCCATATAAACGACGCCGAAGACTTTTCTCATAGAACAGCGGATGAAATCTGCCTCGTAGATTTTGGAAAAGCCTACATGAACAAGGGTGCGCTCGGGCAAGAACTGGAGGGCGCAGCACCGTGGAGTTCCACAAACCTCGGGTGTTCGGCACGGAATCTCGGCGGTCAGGTCCACCGGTATGGCGATGCCCTCCTTCGTCGGGTGAACAATGGACTCAAAAATCCCTTCGGGGGGCAACTCCGAGCCTTGCACACATTTCCCTTCCGGGTTCAGTACAGCAGTGGAGAGCAGGCGTCCCTCCTGCAAAGGAATATGGAGTGAAGAGAACAGACCCGCAGAAAACCCCCGGCAAGCCACCGGAAGAAGTTCCTTCAAATCACTGGAGAAACGGAAGAAAAAGAGTCGCTCCGCGGAAGTCAGACGGGTGAAATGAAGAAGGGATACCTCCGCCAGTGCTTCCACAGATTGAACTGTGGTGAGGCTACCCACAAACTTTCCATAAGTCCGCATCTGTTGGAGAGATGCATCCAGTTGTGCCTGCATTTCCTGGAGGAGGCCGTAAGGGTATTCCTCGGCAGGAGCGGTGGGAAGAACGGGTGAGGGAGGCAACAGGTCCAGAATTTGAAAGAAACTGGGCAGGTCAAAGGGCTTCACCAAATAGGCATCGGCCCCCGTATCCATCTCCGATAGCCGCCTTTTCTCTTCCTCATTTTGAACAATCAGCACCACAGGAATGGCTTTCCACTGGAGGTTGTTTTTCAGGAGGCGGGCGAAGGAGCCCCCTTCCAGCCTCGGAAGTTGATGCTCAAGGATTAATGCAGAGCATCCCTTCTCCCGGAGAAGTCGGTAAGCCTCCAACACATCCGTGGCGCGCGCAAACTCATAACCCTTTAAGGATACCGCCTGCTCCAGGAACTGGGCAAAGGTATCATCGGGTGTAGTAAAGATTAGTCGCCGAGTTTCCATAACCGTGTCAGCCAACCTTCCAGCCGGCGGGCGAACCATCGGGTAATAAAAAACTCCCGGGGTGAAATCGGCCGCACCCAGGCTGTCCGAACTTTCACCAGCTTCCCCAGTAGGATGTCCGTCAGTAACTGGTCCCCGACGAAAATGACTTTCTCTCGGGGCAAGCGGAGCAGACGCAAGGCTTTCCAGGTGGCGAAGGGAACGGGCTTTAATGCCAAACGAACCGCTGGCACTCCTAATTTTTCTGCCAGGTCCCTCAAACGAGCCCAGGGTGAGTTGGAAATAAGAACCATTTTCACGCCTTCTGCCTGGGTTCTTCTCACCCAGTTTTCTACCTCTTTGCTGAAAGAATTCCCGCCCCACGGCAGTAGGGTATTATCCAGGTCCACCAGCAACCCTTCCACCTTCTGCTCCCTCAGCAGAACAGGCGTAATCTCCGACACACTATTCAGCACAAAATCTGGCTTCAAAAAATCCAGCATCCCATCTTCCTTTACTTTAATTATACCCCAAAACCACTCTCCTATAGCTTCCCCCGTAGATGGATTTGAAGTTAATGCCTGCCTCCGAAATTCTTTTTATACTGAAGGTGCTGGGCATAAGAGGAGGAGAAAGTGTGGGAGCCGTTGCCCGTGAGGACGAAATAAAGATAAGAAGTGTTAGCTGGATAGAAAGCAGCCCACAGAGAACTGGCTCCCGGATTCCCGATGGCTCCCGGAGGTAAGCCGTAATACCGGTAGGTGTTATAAGGGCTGTCCACCTGTAGGTCCTCGTAAGACAGAGCCGACCACTTGTTCAGGGCGAAAGCCACGGTGGCATCAATCTCCAACTTCATTCCCCTTTTCAGACGATTGTAGATAACGGAAGCCACCAGAGGACGTTCTTCCTGTTTCTGCACTTCCCTTTCTATCAGTGAGGCGATAATCACGATTTCCAGGATGGAGCGATGAAGTTGCTTTGCCCTCTGCTCCGCATCCGGGGGCAGATGCTTCAGAAACTCTCTCAGCAGGGTTCCGATAACCTCTTCCGCCGGTAGTCCGGGAGCAAAGGAATAGGTGTCCGGGAAGAGGAATCCCTCCAGAGTGTTTCCTGCGTAAGGGAACCAGGGAAACCGAGAGGGCTCTACCACTGCTTTCAGGAAGGCTTTTCTGGATGTGATTTGCTGGCTTTCCAGTAAGGTGGCCATCTCCTCTGCCGTCATTCCCTCGGTGAAGGTGATACGAACCAATTCCTCTTTGGCTCCGGAAAGGAGTTTTTGAAACACTTCCACCAGGGATTCTCTCCCGTGGAGCATATACCGGCCAGCCAGCAGACGATTTTCTCGCCTCGTGAGTTTCAGGATGCCCGCCAGAACTGTGGGATTCAGCACAACCCTTTGCTCATTCAAGCGATGGACGATGTCCGTGGCAGATTCACCTCGGTGTATCGTAAATTCTGATGAGGGGCGGGGAAATGGAAAGAGGGAAAAGAGGACCGCCAGAACGAATAACCCCACCAAAACCAGGGTTTCATCCTTTCCCATCGGAATTTATCCCCTTCTTCCAGTCATCCGCACAGGGGTGAAGAAGCCCGCCTCCCCCAAAAATTCTCACGCACTGCCCACCCCGCTGAAATATAACGAGGCTTTCTTTCAACCCCTATGTATGAAACTACTACCAGCGGAAATCCATTCACTTCAGACATCTTGAGGCTGGCCACTTACGCGGGTTTGCTCAAGTGGCAGAGATGAGACCATAGTTCCCGTCGTTCCGACAGTACAGCACGCTGACCTGAAGGTCTTCCGAGTTTATAAAAACGAAGAAAGAATGCCCCAGAAGTTCCATCTGGAGGATGGCTTCGTCCGGGCTCATAGGCTTGAGTTCCACCAATTTTCTTCGCACGATGCGAGGAGAACCGGGAATGGAAGGCCCCGGTGTGGCAGTTTCGGCGCGGGCAACTACCCGTGGCTCGCCCGGCTTTCGGGGTTTATCTTCCTTCAGCGTTTTATACCGCTTCACCTGCCGCTCCAGTTTCTCCATCAAGACATCAATCACCTGAAATGCCCCATCCCCGATTTCTTCTGCGCGGATGATGTTGCCGGGAACTTTTAAAGTAACCTGGGCCCGGAATCCTGCCTTCTCATCCGATAATTCCACATCCGCACTCAGGATTCGCTGGTAGAATCGCCCGAGTTTTTGCACCTTCTTCCCTACATACTCTCGGATTTCCGCAGGAATATCGCCATTTTTTCTCTGTATACTCACCTGCATCATTATCACCCCCTGTCGGGCATATTCTTATTGTATGAGATAACCGGCAGGCTGTCAAGAAAGGAGGATTAGGAAAACAGGTTTTGCGGGCTTGGAGGAACCCTGTTTCTCACTGACTCGGCGAATTCTACAACCTGTTCAGGCAAAACCTATCCTCCAATTCTGAGGTTGTTAGGGTAGTGATGTTCGTGTGGAGATTGTCTCTCCGGGGGAAAGAGGCAGGGTGAGAGGGAAACCATCGTTTTTAAGCGGGAAACACCTTGAACTGTGGCCGTTCGCATCCCCTTCACCTCCCGTAACTTGCAACCTGTCTGTTGATATGTTATATTACCATATCAGTAAGGATGGAGGTGAGTTTATGAAGAAACGATTTTTGTTTTACGGCGTAGCAGGTGCTTTCTTGGTTCTCTACCTGGTGGGATGCCAGGGGGAAGATACCCGGATTCTGCCGGTGGAGGGTGGGCTGATAAATAACCCGGGGAAGAAACCTCCTGTGGGTGAAGTCAGCGTCGCCGTGAATCCCCCCATTGCGAGCGTCCTCACGGGCGATACTCTCCAGTTCTCCGCATCAGTATCCGGAACGGAGGACCAGCGGGTGACCTGGAGCGTGGTGGAAGGTCCCTCCTGCGGGTCTATCACATCTGGAGGGCTTTACACCGCTCCTTCTACGGCGCCGGAGAGTGGGAAGTGCCACATCAGAGCCACCAGTGTGGCAGACCCCTCCCAATCCGCCACCGCTGAAATTACCATCACTTCTTCCGTTGTGGGCTGCGTCGCCCCCACCATTCCCGGCTTCTCTGGATATGTGGACATCTTCAGTGGAAATTCAGGCCAGGTGGATGGTCCCATTGGACCCAACGGAACGGCAGAGATTGATATTCACCACGCCACGGGAATAGTGGACGATGGCAGGAACCACTTCTTTATTCCAGATAGCAATGGCGGAGTCCGCAAGATTGACCTGAATGTAACTCCCGGGCAAATGACCACGGTGATTAACGCATCTGACTGGTCAAATGGTGGAGGAACTGGCTCGGTTACCGGTATTGCCCTCCTGCCCAATGGTGACATCCTCGTCTCCGATGGAGGTGTGTCAGTCATCTGGCGAGTAACGCAATCCGGGCAAATGTCCCTCTTTGCCGGGGAGTATGATACTTCCGGCTATCAGGATGGTCCCGCCACTGGCGGAGGCGAAGGTAATGCTCTCTTCAACCTGGATGAGGCTGGGCTTACCGTGGGTCCCAACGGTGAGGTCTATGTGGCAGACGATGAGAACTGCGCCATTCGCAAAATCAGCAACGGGCAGGTCTCCACCGTTGCCATTACCCCGAATTCCCTTAACGCAAACTGTCCCGTTGTAACCCCTTCCCCGGGTGCTATCGTCACAGACCTGTTAGTGAATCCAACAGGCGTGGCGGTGGACTGCAATGGCAACATCCTGGTGGCGGCTGCATCAGCGAACCGTGTCTTACGGGTTATCCTTACCGGTCCGAATGCAGGGCAGGTCGTCACTGTGGCTGGCACCGGGGCAGGCGATGATTCAACGGATAACACTGACCCGCTTCAGGCAGATTTTTGCTACCCGATTGCCATCTCCGTGGACCGGGATAACAACATTATCGTCAGCGACCACTGTGGCACCTTCCGTCGGATAGCCGCGGGGCAGAATATTCCAGGCGCCGATGGCACAGCCCCCAATGGCGAGGTCACTTCTCCGCTGGGCTATAATCAGCCCGGTTCTCCACTGGAGTATATTGCTTTCACGAAGGATGGCAATCCGGTTCTGGTCATAAACGCTCAGCGGATTGCCCTGACCTATGTGGGGTCGCCCCCGCCGGGGTATTAAAACAAGGAGGAGAGGAGAAATGATAAAAAGGAAAATTATTCTCTGGGTCGGGATACTTCTGATAAGCGGGGTGATGGCGGCCTCACGGGCTTTCGGGGCGTCCCTCGTTCAGCCGGGCTTCGGCAACGGCTTCATCAACACGCCCATAGCGTGGAACTCTGCCCACGGCTGGGCTATCGGAATCTATGATGCCACCGCAGGAGGGCTGTTAGCGGATTCCATTAAACTGGCTGGCTCTTACTCCTACGAAGATTTAGAATTCTCTGCCGGCCTTGTGGACTACGGCGATAAGAACGATACCTTCCTTCTGGGCATCTCGGGTCGGTATAACTTCCACGCATCGGAGACAGGGTTTTATGCCACTGTCCTGGCGGGCTTACAGAGGAACCGGAATGATGTGGCGGATAATTCTACCGCTCTGGGCGCTCTGCTTTTTGGGCAGAAGTTCCGGGGTGGCGGCGTTTCCCTCGGCGCCTTCCTCTGGAGCGATGCCGGTGTGGATAACGCTGGAAATGAAGTGAACACGGACTTTGAAGCCACCGGCAATATCTACTACGACTTCAGCGATACCTGGAGCATCTTTGGTGAAGGCTATTCCTTCGCCGATGCAGATAAAGCGGGCTGGGCATTTGGCCTCCTCTACAAATTCCACGACAACATTACGGGCATGCTGGCGGTCTCCGGCGCCAGCGACCCGGTGGACGACAGCCAGATTCAGTTGGGAGTGAACTTCCGCCTTCAATAAGGCTTCTGGATTGCTCCGCCAATAAATTGGCGTTAAATCTTTGAGCGGTGATAAATCCCCGCCTGCACAGGGTGCCGCACTCGGAAAGGGGTGAAGTATTTTCAGGCGGGTGGCGGGGCTTCCACAGGAGCCATCTCTTCCTCTTCCGGCGCCTCCACCACCAGTATTCCTTTATCCACGAGAAACTTCTCAATCAACAGGGCGTTTTCCTCACCCACGCCCTCCAGTGCCGAGAGTTCAGAAATCGTGAAGCGGAACAAATCGCCCACCACATTCAACCCATTCTTTTTCAGGATTTCCACCACTCCTGCCGGAAGGTCTGTCTTCTCTAACTCCAGCGCTGGCAGGGCTTTAAATTCGCTTTCTTTGACGATGTCAATATACCAGCCGGTCAGTTTCCCCGCCAGGCGCACATTCTCCCCTTGCTTTCCGATAGCCTGGGAGTAAGCCTTATCCGGAACCTCCACAATCATCTTCCGCTTTCCGGGTTCCAGGTTGACGATATGCACCGCATTGATGTCCTGGAGCTTGAGGGGGCTGAGAGCGTTACTGACGAACTTTTTCGGGTCATCATCGTAGTGAATCACATCAATGCGTTCACCGGAGAGCATACGGACGATGGGGAGGATTCTTCTCCCTTCAGCGCCGATGCAGGCTCCCACCGGGTCCACATTCGGGTCTTTAGAAATCACCGCCACCTTCGCCCGAACACCGGGAGAACGAACGACCTTCTTCACTTCTACCAGCCCGTGACGCACTTCGGGAATTTCCCGCTCAAATAGCTTCTTCAGCAGGTCGGGATGGGTTCGGGAAACGCGAGCCAGCGGCACGCCCGTGGGAGTCTTGGTGATTTTCAACAGTAGCACTTCCAGTTCCTTTCCCCGCCGTAGTTTTTCATCACGGATTCGCTCCCGAAATTCCAGAACCGCATCCAGTTTATTCAGGTCCAGCCACACATCACCCCGTTCATCCATTTTATAAATTTTCCCCGTGACCAATTCATTCTCCTTCACTTTCATTTTTTGAAAGAGGTTTTCCCGCTCCCGATTGATGATGTTCTGCACGAATTCTTCCCCGGCTGCCTGGAGGGCGATTCGGCTGAAGTCCTTCAGCGAGATTTCTTCCCGATAAAACTCGCCTGCGCCCGTATAAGGCTCTTTTTTCGTCGCTTCTTCCACCGAGATTTCCAGAACTGGATTCTCCACCTTCGGCACGACGCGTTTCAAAAGATACATCCTGGCAATCCCTTTCTGCAAATCCAGTTCTACCCGAAGGTTCTCCGGCGGGCTTTCCAGATGCTTGTCCTTCATATAGCCCACCTTCAGTGCGGATTCCAGCGCCGCCTCCAGTTCTCCCTTTTCCAGCGCCCGCTCCCGGGAAATCGTTTGAACCAATTCCACAATCTCTGCCTGCCGCTCTTCAGCCATCTATCTTCCCTGCCTTCATTGAAGGATTTTCAGTTCCTGCAAATTCTACTAATCCAATTGTAACACATCATCCTTTCTATGGACCCGGAAAACCCTCCTGTGCTCACCGCTTCTTGTGGCAAACATTCGCTTATTTGAATTCGCTCAGAATGGAAGATTCTACATTGGTTTTACATTCACCCATTCCGCATTTATTCACTCCTGCACTCTAAAATTCTATCGCGGGCTCTATCCGAACGGATTGAATCACTTCCTCTGGAATAAAACGCTTTTCTCCCTCGGAAAACAGCAGTAGCACACCCTCCTGATACTCCCGGAGTTCCCCTTTATATATTTTCTCATTCTTCAAAATGACACGGACTTTATAGCCTTGATACCGGATGAAATGCTCTTTCTTTTTCAAAGCCCGGTCCACCCCAGGAGAGGAAACTTCCAGATGGTAGTCCCCTCCGAGGAGTTCTTCTATCATAGGTTCATTTCGGATGAGGTTATTCACCTTCACACAATCCTCAATGCCCGTTTTCCCTTCTCTTTCAATAAACACCCGAACCTGGGGGTTCGTGGAGAGGATACCGGTGATGGAGATGTCCCACAATTCATACCCCCGTGAAGAAAGGATTTTTTCAATTCGCCACTCAATTTCCCGTTTTCTTTCCTCAATATGAGACAATTTCTCTCCTTTCTACGGGAGAAATTTGACCGATTGGATTTTTTCCATCATCTTCAATTGTTCCACCACGGTTTGGGGCTGAATTGCTTCCGGCAGGTGAATCTCGTAGACCAGTTCAACGGTGTGTGGGGAGATTTTCTCAAATTCCATTTCCTCCACCCCGATGCCTAACTGGTCAAAGAGGCGGTGGATGGACCCTGTTACCGCAGGGTCATCGGTGGTCAGGATGCGGAGAATGCGAGGGGGATAAAGGCCTCGGTAAGCAGGCTTCTCTATTCTTGGCACGAGGAAAAGAGTGAACCAGACAAGGACAAAGGCAGAGATGGCGAGCAGGTAAATGCCCAGCCCAATAGCGAGGCCGAGGCCCGCGGAAATCCACAAAGTCGCCGCCGTAGTCAGCCCTTTCACCACACCGCCGTAACTCATAATGGCGCCCGCCCCGAGAAAACCAACTCCCACCACAACCTGAGCGGCAATCCGTGTTACATCCGCACCTTCATTCACTTCACCCATCCATAAAGAAGCCAGAGCAAACAGGCAGGCACCGAGGGATACAAGAGCATGAGTTCGTGTTCCCGCAGGCTTGCCCACCCGCTTCCGCTCATACCCCAGCAACCCCCCCGCGATGACTGAGAAGAGTAGCCTTAAAATCCCTTCCAGGGCCCCGGGCATCCTAAGTTTTCCTCCAGAGAGCCTGCAGAATATCCCAGTACATCCGAAAACGCCAGAGAATTCCCCTCCGGGGTCCTACCTTCTCTTCCTTCAACCGATGGGTCATACCCTCCAGGGCTACCTTTTGAATCCTCAGGTTCCTCTTCTGCGCCCAGCGGGTTAACGCAACCTCCAGTTGATAACCAGAGTAGAGATGAAAAGGGAACTCTTTCAACCATTCCCGACGAATAGCACGCTGGCCCGATAGTTCCGGGGCGATTCGTTGAGCCATATCCGTGGACGCCCGTCCCTTATGAAAAATTCCCACCGTCATATCCGCCGTCCCTAAAAATACCGGCTCCACCAGAGCCTCTATATGCCTGGATGTAAGTCCAATCAAATCTGCATCCACCAACAGAAGAACATCCCCACCCGCTGCCATTATTCCCTGATATATGGCCCGGGCTTTTCCACGATTTTCCTCCAGGCGAATGAGATGCACCCTTCCGTATCTCATCACCACGCGAGAGGTCCCATCCGTAGAGCCATCATCCACCACAATGACTTCATCCACCACGGGGCAGGATGCCACAACATCTAACACCCTCCCGATATTTGCCTCTTCATTAAACGCTGGAACAATAGCTGAAACCTTCATGCTATTCGCTTCCCACTCACGAGTATACTCTTATGCCTATCCCGGTAATAAATTTTTTTAGAGTTTTCAGCCTTTCGCTTTTGCTCCTCTTTATCGCATTGATGAGTTGTTCAAAATTCCGCAGGTTTGCAGGTTGATTTATCACCTTTTTGATTTTATTTCCTTCATCCGGCAGGGCGAATCTGGATAAATCTATTTCCGCTTCCGATGCAGTTTTCACAATCCAACTTTCTAACATCGGACACAATACGATTAAGAGATTTTGCCTTTTCCCATCCTTGCATAGTTTTATTTCGTCTTTGCGCGCAATTAGTTGCATCTCTTTCAAATACCAGGGTTGGACAGATTCCGGGTCCTCATCTACCAATCCCTTTGAATTCGTGCTATTTCTTAAATGCTTGCACACATTTCCTTTACCGCCTGAATGTGTGATATTCTTTTTTCTCCCCTCAAGAGTTTTCACCAGGATTTTATCAGGCTTGCACTCCACAAATATCATTCTATCATGCTTTTTCCAAGAAACGCTCCAGGTTGAAAAACACGCTGGAGTCCATCTCAAGTATTTCAGCCAACTCCTCTTGAACGAGAGGCCTCACCTTCGTTTGATAATCACCATAGTAAGTAATAAAAATCTTGATTTCATCTATGGGTGTTTTTTCTAATACCGCAAGTAGAAAATAGGGATTGTGAGTGGAAATAAAATATTGATTGGAATCATCTATGGCGATATTTTCTGCGAGATACTTCGTGTAATACGGGAAAGCGTGGGCTTCCGGCTCCTCAAAGATGATGATGGAATCCTTGTTCGTTTCCATGGCTACAAAATGAAAAACCACTCGCAGTAAAGTATCAGAAGCCAGTGAATAAGGATAAGCAATGAAAGTTCCATCACTCTCTTTCAGAACCTCAATTTTATTTTCTGTTTGTCTTAAGTTAATCCGAAACCCGTATTCGCGGAAGAAATCTGTTACCCGCTTCCTTAATTCTTTATGGGTTATAAGAATCGTCAGGAGATTTTCTCCCCCAGGTGGTAAAAGATAATCTGCCTCCTGGCTTTTGAAACTATCCAACACTTGAAAACGATAGAATTTGAAAGGTAAAGGTTTACTGATAGGTTTTGTGGAAAGGATTAGACCGGCTTCATTACAGGAAATGTGAAAGAGGGGCTTTTGCCTGGCTTTATCTACTAAACTCAGATGGAATTGTCTATCTTTGTAACTGACTTCGCATCCATACTCACCAGCACTGATTCTGATGTTAGAGACCAGATTGTTGTCATAAAACAGGTTCGTCATAGATTCAATTCGGATAAAATCCCTCAGATGCTTATACTCTTTACCCTGAATATGTGGAAGTGAGAAGATGCCCACACTTTCCAGGATGTTAGATTTTCCTGCATTCGGTTCACCGATGAAAATGTTGACTCTTTTACAATCCAGTCTTAAATGTTTGATAGACTTAAAGTTCCTGACTTTTAGGGTGTTTATCATTTCTACACCATTATTGAATGCCTTTCAGGTGGTCGCTTTCGTTCACGAGGCTTTTCACCCACTCTGTGATGTGGGCTTCCAGTTGAGAATTAGGCACCCGTTCCACCTTTTTGCCTTTGAAATAAAGGGTGGAGGTGTTCACTCCGCCGGCGATGCCCAGGTCTGCCATGCGGGATTCACCGGGACCATTGACTTCACACCCCATCACAGCGATGCGAACTAACTGCTCGGGCGCCTTGAGTTCCTTCAAGACCTTTTTCACCTGCTGGGACAGGAATTCTACATCCACCCTGAGCCTACCGCATCCGGGGCAGGCTATCAGGTCAAATCCCTTCTCCCGTAAGCCCAGGGCTTTCAGGATTTCAAACCCTGCCTGCACTTCTTCCACCGCCGGTCCTGCCAGAGAGACCCGGAGGGTATCTCCGATGCCTTCCTCTAAAAGGACGCCCAGCCCGATGGCAGATTTAATGATGGCTTCCATCCCGCTTCCCGCCTCTGTGACCCCCAGGTGAAAAGGGTAGGGGCACTGGCTTGCCATCATCCTGTAAGCCGCAATGGTTTCCATCACCCGGGAAGATTTCATAGAAATGACAATCTGGTCAAACCCTTCTTCTTCAAAATCCCGGATGTAGAACAACACGGTTTCCACCATTGCCTTCGGAATCTGGTCGGCATACCGGATATAAAATTCCGGAGGAAGGGAACCCGCATTCACCCCGATGCGGATGGAAGCCCCTTTCTGCTTCGCTTCCCGAACAATCTGGCGGAGGATGGGACCGCTTTTCGTATTCCCGGGGTTCAGGCGGAGTTTATCTGCCCCCGCTTCCAGGGCCTTCAGGGCGATGCGGGGGTTAAAATGAATGTCCGCCACCAGGGGCACCTGAACTTCCTTTTTGAGAAGTTTCAAAAGGGAGGCATCCTCTTCTGTTGGAATAGCCACACGAAGAATCTCTACCCCGGCCTGCTCTACCTGATGTGCTTCCTTCAGCATCTTTTCTGTATCTCGCAGGGAGTGCTTGAGCATGCTCTGGACGGCAATGGGATGATTCCCTCCCAGCATCACCCTGCCCACTTTTACCGGGATGGTTTTCCGCCGGTTCTTCACTTCACTTGTCATCCTCACCCTCGGATGCTCAAAATCCCCAGAATGTCCCGATAGGTCACCCACAGCATCAGGAGAATCAGAAGGAAAAATCCAGCGATATGGAAGGCATTTTCCAGCGTGCGATTCACCGGCTTGCGTGCCACCGCAAAAAGAATGAGGAAGAACAGCCTGCCTCCATCCAGGGCAGGGAACGGAACCAGGTTCACAATCCCCAGCGTTACAGAAAGTAGAGCCATCTGAAACAGAAGCCATTTGAAGCCAGACTCCAGGGCTTGAAGCGTATACTTAAATATCCCTACCGGTCCCACAATCTCCGCTTCTTTACGACCGGTGAACAGCCCCTCGAAAAATTCCCAGAAACCCTGAAAAACGGAAACGAAACGCTCTCCAGCAATCTGAAGCCCCTGAATCAGTCCAACCGGCTCTCTCTCCATCTCAAATACCATACCCGGGTGTTGCCTTTCTTCCATCTGTAGTGTAACCTGGAACGGATTCCCCTCCCTCATTCCTTCCAGCCGAATCTGTTTCGGCGGTTCCGCTTCGGAAATCTGGAGGGATGCCTGAAACAATTCGGGTGGCATTCCATCTATCCGTTGAATTGTATCTCCGACTCGGACACCCGCTTTCTCCGCGGGGCTGTGGGGCAAAATCTGAACCACTTTTCCAGAGATTTGTGCCGCCTCCGTAAGAAGAACGCCCAGACCCACCATCCGTTCCCCGGGTTGCCCTATCTCTCCCGGCGTCACAGAAATCTCCCGGATCCCCTCCCGCCCTTCAACCTTCAACAGAAGAGGCTGGTTGCCTGCTGACTGCACCAAGCGAGACAATTCCATCCTGTTCAGTGTTTTCCCGTTGACACTCAGAATTAACTCCCCTGCCCCCAATCCCGCCTTCTCTGCAGGAGACCCACGCAGAACTCCCTGGATGAGTGGAATATGTCGTGGAATACCATAGCCCACTGCTTCCCCATAAAATAACAGGTAGCCAGCCAGTAAATTCATCATAGGACCGGCAACCAGAATGAGGCTCTTCTGCCAGGTTTTTTTGGTGGCATAACTATCGGGTTCCAAAAGGTTCGCTTCTTCTTCGTCCTCCAGCCCTTTGAGACGAACATATCCACCTAAAAGCAGAAGTCTTAACGACAGCACAGTGGATTTGAAGGGTTTCTTCACCAGAGGAGGTCCGAAGCCCACGCTAAATTCTTTCACCGCCACTCCCATCATTCTGGCTCCGACGAAATGCCCCCACTCATGGATGACTATCAACGCCCCAATGAGCAGAGCAATCATCAGGTAACCCAGGAAAGTTGCCAGGGTCATCCCGCACCTCCTGCCGATGGCAACACCCAGTAACGCAAAAGGTAAAAGCCCACTGGAAGCGTGAAAAGAAAACTATCCATCCGGTCCAGCAAGCCTCCATGCCCCGGGATGAGCCGGGAAGAATCCTTCGCTTGCACCTCTCGTTTCAAGGCGGACACGCTCAAATCTCCCAGTTGCGCCGCTATCCCGAGAATCCCTCCCAACAGGAGGCAATTCCAGAGCGGTAGCCCGAGATGCTTCAGCCCGAACCACCACAGGAGTGCAAAGGCGGCGGTCACGCCTGCCAGCCCTCCTGCCATTCCTTCCCAGGTTTTCTTCGGGCTCAACACCGGTGTCATCCGAGTTTCACCGAAGAGTTTCCCGCTAAAAAAAGCGGAGGTGTCATACCCCCACGCCCCCACCACAGGCACCAGGATAAGGTAATCCACCTTCATCTGCTCCGAAACCCCCGTGTAGAACTTTTTATACAGGAAGATATAACTCAACAGACCCGCTATATAGAAACTTCCAAACAGGGTTACAGCCAGTTCCGGCACCCGATAAGGCCGTCGTCCGCTGGCATTTTGTATCACCTGAATCAGAAACGACAGCAGGATGAATACCGCTACAAGAAATCCCAGATAATTTTCTTGAACCTCTTGCTGTTCTGAAAAAAAGGACATCAACAGAATCAACAGAGCGAACGGGTAACCAATCACTTTTGCCGTTTTCGTTCCCTCCCGGGATAGGAGGCTGTAAAATTCCCGGAGCGCCTGCCCCGCCACGAGAATCACGCCCACCAGCAGGGCATAGCCACCCCACAAGAGCATAAAAACCGCCGTCGTCCCGAGAATCACTCCCCAGAACAACCGGCGGACAAGGTCATTTTTCATCCGGCACCTGCACTCGCCCGAAGCGCCGCTCCCGCTTCTGATAATTGTCTATCGCTTCATTCAAGTCTTCCTCCGTAAAATCAGGCCAGAGGGTGGGAGTGAAAAATAACTCGGAGTATGCTACCTGCCACAGGAGAAAATCGCTCAGGCGGTATTCATTACTGGTGCGAATCAGCAGGTCCGGGTCCGCCATCCCATTGGTATACAATTCCTTACGGAAGTCCTCCGGGGAAATGGTAGAAGATTGGAGTTTACCCTGTTCAACCTTTTCACACAGCCGCTGGGCCGCCCGCACAATCTCTTCCCTGCCACTGTAATTGATGGCTACATTCAAAAGCATGCGCGAGTTGTTTTGAGTGGCAGACTCCACCTCCTGAAGGTCCTGACGAATTTGCTCTGGAAGCAGAGAACGGTCACCAATCATCCGAAACCGTATCTTCTCTTTCATCAGGGTGGGAAGTTCCAGGTGTAGATACTGGTGGAGAAGAGAGAATAAAGCCTCAATCTCTTCCTCCGGCCGTCCCCAGTTATCCCGGGAGAAGGCAAAGAGGGTGAGAATTTTCACGCCCCGGCGAGCGCAGGCTTCCACCACTCGCCTTACCGTTTTCGCCCCTTCCTTATGCCCTTCTATTCGCGGTAAGCCGTGCTGTGTAGCCCACCGCCCATTCCCATCCATAATGATGGCGATATGCTCAGGTATTCTCTCTCCCTTTTGTTCCATATCCCAGTTTCCTCAGTAAAACCTCTGTCGTGTCAGGAGAGAGGTAGACCCGATACCCTGTCACAAGAGATTGAACCCGTATCACACGCCACCGCCCGCTCATTTTTTCCATTTCTTCCCTCTTCCAGGGGGCTACTACATACACTTTTTCTACTGCTCTTCCCTCCAGTTCTTTCTCCACCTCTTCCCAGTAACGCCCGATTAACCTTCCAAAATCTCTTTTTCCTTCTTCTGGTATAAAGTATCCATCTCCTCGGTGATAGAATCCGTTAACTTCTGGATTTTCTCCTGGGTGCGATAGTAATCATCTTCTGTGATTTCTCCAGCTTTCTCCGCAGATTTCATACTTTCCATAATGTCCCTGCGGATATTTCGGATTCCCACCTTGCTTTCTTCTATATCCCTTTTCACAATTTTCAGGAGATTTCTGCGGGATTCTTCATTCAGAGGTGGGAGGAAAATCCGAATGCTCTCCCCCTCCCGATTCGGGTTCAACCCCAGATTGGCTTTCAGTATGGCTTTCTCAATTTGTGGGAGAATGGAGCGGTCGTAGGCTCTGATTTGCAGAGTTCGGGGGTCAGGCACCAGAATGCTCGCCACCTGCTTCAACGGGAGCACGCTTCCATAAGCCTCCACTTTCACATCGGAAAGGATAGCCGGATTGGCCCGTCCCGTGCGTATCCTGGATAGGGTTTCCTTCAGCACCTCCAGGGTTTTGTGCATCCTCTCTTCCGCTTCTTTCACAAAGTCTGGCACGAGATTCTCACCTCCGAACCAGGGTTCCTACCGCAGATTCACCCATCAGCACCCGGAGGAGATTCCCACGAATGGTGATATTGAACACGATGATAGGGATATTATTATCCATAGACATAGAAATAGCGGTTGAATCCATGATTTTCAGGTCCCGGTCCAGAATCTCTTTATAACTGATTTCCCGGATGAGATGAGCGTCTGCGTTGCGTTCCGGGTCGGCGGTGAAAATTCCCTCCACTCTCGTGGCTTTTAACAGGACTTCTGCCTGGATTTCCGTGGCGCAGAGGGCGGCCGTGGTGTCGGTGGTAAAGTAGGGCCGCCCCGTCCCGCCAGAGAAAATCACCACCCGCCCCTTCTCTAAATGCCGTATCGCTCTCCGCCGGATGTAAGGCTCCGCAATGGAACGCACCTCAAACGCTGTCTGCACCCTCGTCTGAACCCCCCTCTGCTCCAGTGCACTCTGGAGTATCAACGAGTTAATGATGGTGGCTAACATCCCGGCATAATCCGCTGTCACTCGCTCCACGCCGTGCTCACTGGCTTCACTCCCCCGAAAAAGATTCCCTCCCCCAATGACCACCGCCAGTTGCACCATCTGCGAGGCGGTCACTAACTCATCCGCTATATTGTGAATGGCTTCATAACTGATGCCCCTTCCCTCTTCACCCGCCAGAACCTCTCCACTCAACTTCAACAGCACCCGTTTATATCTGGCTTTTTTCATACCGGGTTCCCCTCATTCCTTTACTCCCGCCCCACCTCAAATCGCGCGAACCGGCGAATCACCACATTCTCTCCGAATCGTGCAATGGCTTCTTTAATTAAGTCAGACACCGTTCTCTTTCCGTCCCGAAAGTAAGGTTGCTCCAGCAGGCAATTCTCCTTAAAGAAGGTTTCCAGCCTGCCCTGCACAATTTTCTCTATGGCTTTTTCCGGCTTTCCTTCTTCAATGGCTTGCTGGCGATAGATGGCTTTTTCCTGCTCAATGATTTCCGGTGGCACATCTTCCCGACGGATAAATCGGGGTCCTGCCCCTGCCGCCACCTGCATAGCCAGTTCTTGAGCCAGATGCTTGAACTCCTCCGTTCGTGCGACAAAGTCGGATTCACAATCCACTTCCACCAGGGAGCCCAATCGTCCCCCCCCGAAGTGAATATACGAGGCAACGGTCCCTTCTCGGGCTACCCGGGTGAGTTTTTTATCCGCCCGGGCCGCCCCCTTCACCCGCAGAATTTCTACAGCCCTCTGTATATCCCCTCCCGCTTCCTCCAGCGCCTTCTTACAATCCAGTAGTCCGGCTCCGGTTCGCTCTTTCAGCGCCTTTACGGTTTCCAGAATCTCAGCCACCTTCGCTCTCTCCTCCCTCGGCAGGGATGGGGGATTCCTCTGCCCCCACCCCTCCTTCCTCTATGACGCCCTCCCGAAGTTTCTTCCCCTCCACAACTGCATCCGCTATCTTCTGGGTAAATAGTTTGATGGAGCGTATGGCGTCATCATTGCCCGGAATCCCATAATCCACCTTATCCGGGTCGCAGTTCGTATCCAGGATGGCAATCACGGGAATCTTCACCTTATTCGCTTCTTCCACCGCTATCTGTTCCTTGTTCACATCCACCACGAACAGGGCATCTGGCAGGCCGGGCATCTCTTTAATCCCTGCCATCGCCTTCTGAAATTTCTCCCGGCTGAGAAGAATTTTTTTGGATTCCTTCTTCGGCATAGCGGATAGGGAGGCTTCATCTATCGCCTCCAGGGCTTTCCACTCATCTATCCTTTTTTTGACCACCTTCCAGTTGGTCAACAGCCCTCCAATCCACCGCTGGTCCACATAGAACATTCCGCATCTCTGGGCCTCTTCTGCGATGGTCTGCTGAGCCTGCTTCTTCGTCCCCACGAAAAGAATGATTCCTCCCTCCTTCACCTTGTTTCGCACGAAAAGATAAGCCTCTTCCAGGCTTTTTGCCGTTTTTTCCAGGTCAATGATATAAATCCCGTTCCTCTTCCCGAAGATGTGAGGCTTCATCTTCGGGTTCCAGCGCCGGGTGGGATGCCCGAAATGAACCCCTGCCTCCAGCAATTCCTTCTTATCCACTATCGCTGTTTCCTGTTCAGCCACAACTCAACCCCCTCTTTGCCATTCTATTTTAATTATAGTATCACACCTTCATACTTTCCACAACCTCCCCCAGTAGAGGTATGTTTGAACTGCGGTATGATTTACTACAATGCTCGGGTTCTGTAAGAGATTGAACAAGGATTCTCAGCGATTCAGCGGAAGACAGAGGAGCCCGACCGTTCTGCTCAAGTGCCAGAAAAGTCCTATTCAGGATAACTCTCCGTCCTCTGAAATGGAGCGCCCCCTCCTCTCCCTCTCTTCTCCCCGTTCTTCTGGTATAATAGTGATGCCTGCGGGGATGACCGAAGTTACTATAAGCGTAATGGGAGATTCAAGAGAGGTCCGTTTTACGGTTATAGCGGATACCGCCGCAACTTATCCCGTTTTCCCCAGGCCCATTCTGGAGTCACTGGCCGTGGAGCCGGTAAAGAAAGTGGAGATAGAACTGGCAGATGGTTCGGTAGTTACCCGACTTATGGGGGATGTGTTGATGAAATTAAACGGTGAAATACACCCTGTGCCCGTTATTTTTGGGGAAGAGGGAGACACAATGGTTCTCGGGGTAACAGCGCTGGAGATTTTTGGGCTCACCGTGGACCCGGTAAACCATCGCCTCATCCCTGCCCGTATCCTCTGGTTCTCCTCTTGAAATCCCCCCTCTTCCGTCCCATCCTTCTCCGCTTTCAGAACTAAGATTTTAGAAGTAAGATTTTCAGAATAGATAAATCTCCCAATCTCAAAATCCCCCAAATCTCCCAGATGGGTGGGAGTTATTTCTCTCGCTCTTCGGCGATGAACTTCCGAAGCCCTTCCGGGTTCTGGACTACGATTTCGTGGCTATGGGATGGCAAATCCACCCACCCATTCTCCTTGAACTCTTTGAGAATTCGGAGGGTTTGTTGCCAGGAAAGCCCACAGAAGCGGGACAAATAGGCTTTCGTCAGCCCGGATGGGCAATACTCAGGAAAATCCTCAAAAAGGAGAAGAGCGGTGGCAATTCGCTTACAGCCCCTGCCAGGCTTCACACCGAGAATTTTCACCTGCTCCGTCAGGCGGACAATCCTGCACGCCAGCCTTCTCAGAATCTCCCTCACCACAGCGGGTTCCTTCTCCAGAAGAAGAAAAAACTGGTCCCGGTTCAAGAACACCGCTTCCCCATTCCTTCTGGCTATCACTGTGGCAGAGCGAGCCTTCCCCGTGAGAAGCATTGGCCATTGCGGTGCTCCCGATGACGCCAGCCCCACGCCATTCCTGCCATTACGTTCCTTCACCAAAGGAACCGGTGATATTACGCTCGGGCCGCCGCCGCAGGCGGTGAGAAGCACGATGAAGCCCAGCACCGCTATCAGCGGTGCGAAACTCACGAACTTACGATTTGCCACTTTGAACCACCTCCATATTTTGATTGCGGAGTGCGGAATGATGGATGGGAAGAAAAGGGGAAGCGGTGAAAGGGAATAAGGGGCAGGAGGCTGGGTTTTGAACCTGAGGGAGATGAATGAACCGAAGTGCTTGCCCCCTGCCCCGGTGTAAGAAGAGGTGTTGGGTGATAAGCCTCCGGGAGTGGAGGTTGCGAGGGCGGAATGGAAAAGGGGCGGAGATTTCGGGAATTCCGGGAAGCGGGAAGTTTCTTAACCCTGTCCATCATTTCTAAATGTATGCCCGATTCTTAAAAAGTGAATAATACATATATGTCAGGTTTTAGGGGGGATGGCAGGTGGCAGATGCGGAGGTTAGAAGAGCGGAGGGCGAGGGTTAGATTTCCATCGCGTCGGCGAACACCAGCCGACGAGCCCTGGGCACCGGGGCGGCAGTCAACGGAGTCTCAGACGATGGAGCAGTTCCTTCCCCTGCTTTATCCGCCCTGAACCACTCATATTCCTTGATGACCAATCGGAAGGGCTGGGAACCCCGAGGGGCGGGCAGGATGACCTGACCCGTCCACACATTTTCTTTCTCTGGCTTCACGGGTGGAGGGGTGGATAGGATGCCCTCCCGGATGATTTCTCCGGGAGCGGTGGATTCAGGAGTGAATCTCTGGATGACTTTCGGCCGGAGTCTTACGGGTGGAGGGGATGGGCGGGATGGAGCGCCGAGGGTAAAGGTGGCATCGGGGACGGGAACCCAGCCCACATCTCCTTCCACACCCTCCTGCCTTGTCTCCACGGTCACCTCTACTTCGGAAGGACCTTTGCCCGCTGTCGTCTCCGTGTATGAAATCCCGGAAACCGTGACGGTGAGAACCTTCGGGTCGCCGGGGTCATAGGAGAGGGTAACAGTGCGGTGGGGTGCCAGCTGGGCAAAATCGGCAAGGACGACCCGGGAAAGATGGGCGTTCTCAATGGAATTGGGCTGATAACGGGCAAGGGCAAGACGAACGAAGGGATAATAAGAATCTCCGGGGTCCAGTTCTATGTCAAAGAACCAGAGCCCTCTATCCGGGTCGTAATGAGGCTCGTAACCCGCCACAGAAACCTGGTTGGACTCGGGATGGTCAGTTAATTCTTCCAGCGTTAAGCCGGATTGCTTTCTGGCGGTATTCTTAAAATGTGTCAGGGCTGGGCTGGCAAAAGAAGGGGTGGGGCTGGATTTCCATATAGGGTCCATCCCCCACTGGGTTACATAGGGCTTGAGGATGTCAGGAATTTCTGGCTCGGGTTGGGCAGGTCTGATGCCGGGCAGGATACCGCTGATGCCTCCACCCATGCCCACCGCTCGGCGGATGGTGGGTGCAACTCCCGGGAGGATGACGCCCAATAACTCGCCGTCGCCGGAGGACCACCAGGGACGCTTCACATACACCCGAAGCCCTCCCCCGGTGCGTCGGCTCTCCCTTCCACCCGCCGTCTCCTTCTTCTCCCACCCAAAGGTGGGAATCACATACAGCACCCCGGGGGCAGAAGGACGAGCAGAGTTGGGTATATCTACCTCAAACTCCTCGCTCTCCCGGGTAATGTTCTTCGGGTCAGAAGTGATGGCAGGAGAGAAATACTCACGAAATCGGGTGCTGGCTACTGCCCTGTAATAAACCTTTCGGTATTTCGTATCACCGAATTCATGGCGAGGAGCCACCACAGGAAGCAGAGCGCTAACGACCAACGCAGGGGATATACCACGAATTGCTCCCGTGCCCAGCCCGTCTTCCCGTGGAGGGCTGTAGGAAGAGCCTTCTCCTTGCCCGAGGATGAGGGCTTTCTTCTCTTCGCTGTAGCGGACGCTTCCGCCGGCTACGGGAACCGCTTTTTCATCCAGTTGAACAGGGGCTTCAAACGCACGGGCGTTCCCGTATAGCCGGTCTTTATCCGGAATATTGGTAGGGCTGGCTGGCTCATCCACCGGCTCGCTCCACCGTGCCAGAAGGTCAATTTTCATCGTGCTCTTCCCATGAACATTCACCACCCCATCCAGGCCAGCGAAAGTATCACCGATATTCCTGCCTGGCTTTAATGCAGTAATTTTGGGGATGAGCAGAGGCTGTTGAACCGCATGAACCAGAGTCAGTTCACGATACGGGGTAAGGAGCCAGAGTTTCCCGATGGCACCCAGTTTTGTGAAGTCAGCCATGGCTAAGGCTTTGGGCTGAATCGCTCCCATATCCATCTTCGGCGCCGCATAAGAGGGCTGGCTTTCCAGCCTTGCCTCCACCTTCTCCTTCATCCACTGCCACATTCCAAAGGTGTTCAAATCCTTTTCATCAAGATGGGCGCTGAGGCGAACCGTTGCCACTTCCGCTTTCGGCAGGTAGACCGTGAGGAGGCGGGAGGAGGCATTCCACCGGGGCTTTCCAGAGCCTTCCTCCACACGAATGCGGAATGGCAAAGCATCAGGCCAGTTTTCGGGAGTGTTCTGAAAGTCCACATCTATCACCTCTCCCGCAGGGGCGCCGGGAAGGCCTTCAAAAGCAGCTTTCCGCGCCAGCGGGTCAGGCAGGTAAGGCAATACCAACTGCTCCTCGCTCTGAATGGCATAACGGAGGGGCTTGGACGGGTTTTCAGGGTTGGGAAATTCCACCTCCTGGAATCTGCCCACATCCTTCTGGGCAATCATCTGATAGGTGGCGGGGTCGCCTTTCATTCCGCCAGTGGTTTTATCATCAAATAACCCGTGAGTTTCAGCCATCAGTTGAGAGGTTTTCGGCGGGGCGATGTGACGCTCCGTGGCTTCACCCGTGGGAATGGCATCTTTTGCAGGGGAGTCGTTGAAGGTGCGAATCACCAATCGCTCTAACGATTCACCTTCTCTGGGCTTTTCACGCAGGACGACGGGAGGAGTCTGGATGGGTTCAAAGCGCTGATAGGATTGGGCGGAAGAAGCCAGGGAAGCGTCCGCTTCCTCCAGGGAGAGGCTGTTACCTGCCAGGTCCACCGCCCTCGCCCTCAGGCGGTAAGAAACACCGAAGCGGAGGCGGGGAAGAGTGCCAGGCACAACGGGCGAAAAATTGACCTCCAGCCCGAAGGCAGTGACCGCTTTATTCTGTATCTCCCCAGGCGTGTCATCCGGTTTGATAGTCCTGCCCGGCCTGGGAACGCAGAGGCTCCAGCCATCCCATCGGAAGAGGGATTCGTGAACAAACAGGTCAGAGTCGGTAGCGCCAGGCACCCGGGTTGCCGCTGAGGAAACCATCCCTTCATCCACGATTTCCACATCCTCGTTGATGGAACTGAAGTGATACTTTCCCTTTCGCCAGCACAGGGAGTGCCATTGATTGGATTGAGAATCCCAGACATCAATCCGGTAACCCCTGACCAGGTCCTCGGCATATAAAGTGATGTCCTGAGAGGCCGAGAGGGCATCATTTCTCTGTTTTGCGGACTGGAAGGATTGATTGAGGCGGTCAGCGCGCCCATTTCTCACTATAGAAAGCCCGGCAGAGCGCATAGAGGGTAAGCCCTGCCTTTGAGGCGGAGGTGCCTCAGGGGCTCCCGAAGGCTGGTCCACTACGGGTGGAGCGTCGGCTTTCTTCAGCATCACCATAGCGGGAGCCTTGAAGGTGAGAACTCGTTGCAGGTTGCGGGCAAAGTCCATAACCTTCATTGCCGCCCCGTCCACATCCACCTGCACCAGCTCATACATCTCCGGGTCGTTCAATTTCAGCATGCCATCCTGAATCTCGGGATTCTGTGGCCGTGGCTTCGCCAGAAACTTCCCCCCCTTGATTTCATACGCAGTCCAGGGGGAAGAGTTGGTGGTAGAGGGCAATTGCGCCGCCCAGTTGGGGATTACTCTCAGAGTGGAAGAAGGGGGAATGGAAGAAGAATAGGGAATTTCCAGGTCCACCACCAGCCCCAGCATCCGTAACAACTCCGGATATTCGCCAAGGGACGAGAGTGCCTGGTGAAAATCTATCTCCGGGATTTGTGGGGGAATGGGCTTCATCAGCAGGGGTTGGTGGAAAAACTGAACCTGCAGGAAGTCCACGGGTGTGTTTCTAACCGGACTGAAGGGGATGGCTTTCCTGCCCTTGAATTCCTTCTCTAATTCCGAGGGCATAGGGCGCACTGAAGATACGGGCGCATCCACTCCCGGAGGCGCATGCCCCACAGAAGAGCGAAGTTGCGGTATAGAATGCAGGACGGTGGGACCCAGCCCAACTGTGGCATCCTTCGGATTTATCAGGGTTTGAATCTCCGGCAACTCCGTAGGTGAAGAGATAGCCACATTCTGATAGGTCTCTTTCAGGTATGAGAGGACATGCTTCACAGGGAAAGAATGGATTTTCCGCTCCGAATAATCCTCAAACTTGTGAGGGCGAACAAAGGTGGATTCATTGAACAGGGCTTTCCAGAGGCTGGAATCCGGGTCCGGACTCGTCCGGGGAGCGGGAATGGGAGCCCCGTTTCCGAATTGAACCGAGAACTGGATGGATTTCAGAGTGGCGGGCAAATCCAGAAAATCCGGAAATTGAGACAGAGTCGGCTTCGGCAAGCCAATACTCGTATCCAGGCGAGGGGAAAGAAAGACAGAAAGCCGAAGGCGCTGGTCGCCGCCAGAACCGGTGATGCCTGCAGGCAGAGCGGTCCAGAGGAGGAGTTGCTTCCTCTGCCCCGTTAGAGCCACAACCGGTGGAAGTTTTGGAATCATCACGCCCATAATTTCAACCCCCTATTCTTTAGTTCGCAGTAGCCCTTTTTTCATTATTCGGATGTGAGATTGCAGATTTCATATTTCCCAATCCTCCAATCTCCCAATCTCAAAATCTCAAAATTTTATCCTCCTGCAAGGGCGAAGGCAGAGCAGTAAGAAAGCCAGTGCCTGTCATCCATCAGGTCGGCGAAGGAAGGTGGAGGTGAGCCGGCAAACTCCCTCCGAACCGTCAAATCCACACTCGTGCTGAAGAAGAGAATTTCAATCTCTACGGTGAGGGTGGCTTCGCCCCAGACTTTTTCCGGGGGACCTTCGGCGTAGGTGAGAGCCATATAGAATTCTACGGAGATGGTGATGATGCCGAGGACTTCCAGGGAGCCCCCACATCGCAGGTATCCGGTGAGCAAAGCGGAATCGTTCTCTAACTTGAAGTAGATGCCCGCCATGACATATATCCCACCGCTGGCAACCCCGATGTCCAGCGACACGCTTCCGCCGAATTCCAGCGATGCCTCCAGGAGTTCCACGCCATCCAGCCCGAGGACAATCCCGAAGAAGCCTCCACCGCCGAACATGGAAACGGTGAGCAGGAAGGGATTGTGCCGGTCACAGAAATTGAACCGGAGGCGCGCGGGGTCGCCAGTGAACGGCAGGTTCAATTCCCCGAACAGGCTGATATTCTGAAGGCTGAAAACGCCAAAAGCCACCGTCGGTATGCCGAGAGAATAACTCACCTTCACTCCCTTCGCGGTCACATCCAGGCTGGGCGGGTCGCTGAAACCTTTCGCCGGTATATACTTCTGTAACTCGTTGATGAATTTCAAAGGACCCTCAAATTCTACATCCTCTATGTCCGTATCTACATCTGGCTTCTTCCCGTCTCTGGCAAGGAACGAGAGTTTGTTGAATTTAACAATAATGAAATCCATCACGGGATGGAAAAGACGAACCTGAAAGTTCTTTAACTCACCCTTCACTTCATACTGAATGTCCGTGCTGGCATCCAGTTTCTTCACGAGGGTGGAGGAAACCTTTAAGGTGGCATTCGTGCCGTTGAGTTTGGCAACAAAGATGCCCGTGGGGTCATCCTGCAACTTCGGCTCCCATTCCAGCGTGGCTTTAATTGCCTTCGGAATTTCCATCTCCTTAATCGTTTCGGTAATCAACCTCGGAACCCGCTTCAGGTCATTCTGGAAGTTGCTGACTGCCTGGATGATGTCCCAGAGGGTAATTCCGCCAAGAATTTTGGCATCCTTCAGAGCGCCCTGAAAGAACTCTTTCGGGTCGAAATCGCCAGCAAGAATTTTATTCAGGTCGCCCCCCACGGGTCCTGTCAGGCGTGATAGCCCTGAGATAGCCATATTCGGCGTCACCAGTCCACCCGCTTTGTCGCCATTGTTGTTCGCCCCGAAATCCAGCTGAAGGGCGTCCACCAGTTGAGCGAACACCTCACCCTTGTTGGAGTTGGAGGAAAAGCCATCCTTCAGGTAAGTATCGTGGAACTGGATTTTAGCCGTTTCAGCCGAGCCCAGCAACTGCTTTATGGCGGGGATGTCCACCCACGCTTGCTGGACGGCGGGATAGAACCAGGGCTGGTCAGCCTTCTCCAGAGTTTCACTGATGCCCTGCTGGTTAGCGGGAAGGGTGGAAATGACGGCTCCGAAGGAGATAAAAGAAGTATTCAGGGTGGTGTCGCCCGCCTTCTTACTTTCGGCGAAAGCCACTTTTTGACCGCTCATAGAGCGTTTTCGTTTTTCGTCATCCACATTCAGAGTGTTATAAAACTGAACGATTTGGCTCGCCTGGGTTTTATTCTTTGACCGGGAATTCTCCACGAAAATGAGAGGGATTGTAAATTCAGAGACTTGCCCGTCGCCATCTCTTGCCACCATATGGAAGAGGAAGGGCTTTCCGCCCACGGAAGGCCAGAAGGCAGATTGCCCCAGGTTTGTGGGATGGGGCGGGAACCCACTCACGACCTCCACCCCGCTTGCTATGGGGTTATCCAGATTCGGCGTAACGAGTGTGGTGATGCGGACAGTCTGGAAAGGCATCTTCCTGCCATCATCCGGATGCCCCGGTGCGGGATAGTCTTTCACCGGCTGACGCACCACGACGAACATCCTCTGGCGAAGATAGGCGGCGATGCCCCCTTCTGGTGCAGGCTGAAATTTCCGCTCCGTAATCTTAACCAGAGAGGCTTTATGCCCGAAGGGAAAGAGGTATCCTTTATAGACCACCCTGACATAATGGTCTCTTCCCATCGTGGCTTGGTGCCGCCACTCCTCCACATTCAGCATTGCAGGCGGTGTCCAGGCGCCCCGCGTATTCATCCACGCTCCTAAGGCACTCAGCATAAACCGCTCCGCTTGAATCACCAATGGGTTATAATCCTCTATTTGAAAGTTGGCGGAGAGATGAACAATCTCGTGGCGGTCCTGAGCGTCTAAAGTCATTCGGAACGGGTCAAAAGGCGGTGGATGCCCGGGTCCTGCACCCGGTACCTCCGGGTTGAACCCCGGGTCAACCGCCCAGATGGCTCTGATGGTGCGATAATACTCGTCCCATTCATCTATGGTGCCATCGGGTCTTCGGACCCCCAGGCGGGTATGCCAGAGTTCCACCTTCCCTGTGGTTTCGCTTTTTGCGGGCAGAGGGCGATGTGCCCACCCCGCTTTATTGCTGGGTGAGACGATGAGCCGATACGGGCATTCTATGGCGGTGTGCTTCAACTCCGGCTCCATCAGTTTCGGCTTCAACTCAAGAGCGGGAAGACCCCGTCCAACAGAGGGTGGAATGGTGCGACCCATACCGGCAGGCTCAGCAGGGGGTAAAAGAGGCCGGTCGGGATTAAATGACCCCGGCTTCATTTCTCTCGTCATCGGTGCCATCCCTTCAGGCTGGAGAAGGAATTTCGGTGGAGGCGGTGGCGGCAGGGCAGATGGCACCACGCTCATCTCATATTTCCCCCAGTCTAATAGGGCTTCCAGCGTATAAGGAATTTCCTGAATTCCCGGTGGGATACTGAAGGCAAGCCTGCTGGAACCGGAAAGGCGAGAGCCCACCGGTGGTTCCTTTAATCGCTCATCCTGAGAATCCCCGAATTCTGGAGCGGCTTCCCAGAAAGCCTGCTCCCCGATGCTCTGCGGTGGGAAGTGCACGACAATATAGGCAGGTTCCTGGGGATTTATCCGAACCAGGCGAGCCGGCTTCCCTCCCCCGGTCTGAAGACTGAAATTGATGAACTCAAACCGTAAAATGAGTAAGTCCTCAGGGCGGATGATAGAAACGGTAAAATTCAACGGAAGGCGAATGATGGGCTTCAGAACTTCACGAGGCAGGAGGATTTGGCCCCGGGCGGAAGGGTGTTTTTCCTGCACCACGCGAGACGGGGTTCCGGGAACGAATGCCAGATGAGTCCCCTCGGGGGGCACGGATGGCTCCACTATCACCCCGGAAAGAGGAGTAGAGACGCTGAATAAAGCCGGGGTGCATTTCACTTTCTCCACCTTCCCCCTTCGGCTCAAAAGCTCAAACGGCGGAGTGCCGGCAGAATCCCCTAATTGAAGGCTGCATCCAGATGTGTGAAGCCACACCGGGTTTTTCCCGAATTGTGCGATGAAAGCAGAGCGGTCGCCGTCCGGGTCATACGCCACTGCCAGCCGAGGATCCCGCAATGGGAGTGAGAAAGGCCTGCCCTCCCCGTCGGTTAGTATTTCTCCAGGCTGAAAGAAGAGCCTGCTTTCTTCAGGGGTAGATTCTGCTAACAGTGCCCGACGCGGATTCGTAGAGTCGTTATCTTCTCCCGCCTCTATTCGAATCACATCAAACGGGCTAACGCTGGAAGTGAGTTTTCCACTTCCTTCTGTGCGGAGCAAAGGCTGGAAGTTCCAATCTCGCTCTCCCCTCTCCATGACAAGGAGACTTCGCCGGGCGGGTGGTGAACTCATCAGGCTGGGTTCATCAGAACGAAGGAGCGACAGCGTGAGGGAATCTGATAGGATTTCGCCATCGGGAATGAAGAGTTTCGCCACAGAAGAGCCTCTAAACCTGAGCACCCAGTCCGGCGAAAATTCTGCAGAGGCGGAGCCTGAAAGGGAAATTTTTGCCGAATCGTTTAATGGACAGGCGATAGCATTCAGTGTAACACCTGCCTGCGCCTTTTCCATACCCACCAGCCAGCGCTCAAAAGGAATCACGCACCGGAACCCGCCAAGGGCAAGGTTCAGGTTCATTCTCCAGCCCACGAGAGCGGGCTTCAGTTCACAACTCAGGTCTGCCGGTAAGTCCGTTCCCGGGTATCGGGCATGGGTGAGGGTCAGACGGATAAAGTTGCCGCCTTTTTGAAGGGTGAGCCTCGGCGAACCAGTGAATCGCCGGGGGTCAATCACCCATCGTTCCTTCCCTCCTAACTTGAATGCCACCCTCTGCCGACGCTCCACCAGTTCAAACGGGCCCAGAAAGGCTGTGCCAACCGCTGAAAGTGCCGGCGACATTCCTGTCGCCGCCAGCCCAGCCAGCCCTAACACTTCCCGCCGGGTGAAAACCCATCCCTCACCCCCCGGCGATAAGCGATTCTTCCGCAACACGGAGAGATTCAACCGATTTCTTCCCATCTTCTCACACCTCGTATTATCCTCCCCTCATCTGCTTCAGGCTCTTCCATCTGACATGCCATCCGGAGTTCTCGCCCTGGTGCGTCCAATCTTGCCCCTTCATTGTCAACCTTTCCTGCCGGCTTTCTGCTGTTTTACTTACCATTGTAATGCAAAGTTCTAAAAAGTCAAATGGAAACGAAATTTTCTAATGTGCACGACTATTTAGCCCATCGTTTTGAAGAGGTCCAGCAATGAAGGAATGGGTAAAAAATCAGGGAGTGAAGGAGTCTATGAAAGGTAGGAAGCCGAAGGGAATCCCAAACCCACCTAAAAAATATATATGCTGTTCATCCGTGAATGAAGCCATGCCGTATCGGGGAATGTTGATGGCTCCTCTCATTTTCCAGAGGTTTTCTACCGCATCGTAGGATTCGTAAGTATCCAGTGAGCGTTCTCCGTTCCACCCGCCAATCGTCAGGATTTGAGGTGGAAATAAAGCCAGCGAGAAGTAGGCCCTTTTCTCATTCATAGGAGGTAGTTCAGCATAGGTGAGGGTTTGAGTGTCAAAAAGAAAAACCGAGGAGGATACTTCTCCGGTTTCACTGATTCCACCGGCTATCATAATTTTGTTCCTATCCGTATTTGCGCAGGCGTGCCCATAGAGTTTTTTCGGCATCGGAGGAAGTTCAAACCAAACCTTGCCATCATAGACTTCTGCGGAGTCAAGAGCGCCCTGATGGGCGCCTCCGAAGGCGTAGATACGCTCGTTAGTCACCACAGAACAGTGGAAACTCCGGGGCATCAACAGAGAGGGAAGAAATTCCCATCGGTTCGTCTGGGATGTATATACTTCCACAGAGCGCAGGACACCCTGGTTTATTCCACCGATGACGAACCATTTCCCTTGATACCAGACCGCCGTGGCAGCATATCGGGGGTGCTGAAGAGGAGGGAGAGATTCTATGCTTCTGGAGGTCAGGTCCAGTAAAAATGTGTTTGGGGTGGGTTTGCCATCCACTTCTCCACCCGCTACCAGAACTTTCTGATTTTCCTCCCCTGCTGCCGGGAACAGCCTCCCTTCTGAAAGCCCCATTGCCCGCTTCCAGGGTGCGTTTTCTACCCTATACTTATACAGTTTTCCATCCGCCGTAAAGTAAAGATTCCCATCCGAGTATGCCCAGCGATAGCCTCTATGAGGCATTCGGGTGAATGGAAAAACCTCCAGTGGATAATACTCCCCGCTCTCCGGGTTGACCCGGAATATCGTTCCAGGAAATCCCTTGAACATTGACACGGAAGGAAAATACAGGAGTTCCTGACCGGATGAGGCGACTTCATCCGTATATTCCATTGAAGGAAACGGGAGAAATGAATAGCGGAGGCTTTCCGGAACCACTTCCAGATGCCATTGGTTTTTATCTTGTATTAACCGCACTTCTCCCCGACGGGGAATGTTCTCATCAACCGAAGACTGGGCGGGGAAAATACCATAGGCATAAAGCTTCCCTCCGAGAGCATAGAATACAGGAGACCTGGCAAGCAAAAATTGATGGGGGGGGTTCACCCTCTCCCACCGGCGGGTAGAAAATGGATAATACAGAAGCAAGGAAGGCTCCGGTTCCTGCGGGAATGGGAATCGGCTTCCCACCACAAATATGCCGCCTTGCAACAGAAAACATTGCACCGGAAATAGGTCGGGTGGAAGTAGAGCCAGCCTTTTCCATCGGTTTCGCTGGATATCATACTCAAAGAACGAGCGAGAAGCCACATAGTTTCCCCATACCAGCACTTTCCAGTAGCTGACTCCACCGATGAGGTAAATACTTTGCTCCGTTGCGAGGGCGCAGGACTTTGCCTGGGCGTAGGGCATAGGAGCCAGGCGGCTCCATCCCCCTCCCGGCGTGTACCGATAGGCGCTCCGAACCGCAATCATCAAGGGCAAACGCTCCGGCTGAGGCAGGGTTCCTTCTTCCTTCGCCTCTTCTTCCAGCCGTCTCTTCTCCTTCTTATATCTCTGAACGCTCTCCGCGGTATAACCTCCGAACAGGTAAATTGCCTTTTGAGCCACGACGATGGCAGGCTGTATCACTCCTCCGGATATCTTTCCGACTTCCTCCAGAGGAGGCATCCCCCCTGCCATAAGCCAGACCCCAGCAAGAAGAATCCAGAGCCTTTTCATTTTCCCCTTCCTATTCCAGCGGAAGGCTTCCATTCCTGGAAAATCCCCTGTTCGGTCAGCACAAGAATGATTCCATCCGCATAAGTGTCAGGATTCCCGATATTGCCAGTGCTAAGATTCTGTAGTGTCGTTAGAAGGGCATCCGGAGGCTCCAGACTCCGGGCATTTTTTCCCTTTTCATTCCCCTGTTCGGAGACAAAGTCCAGTCCCTTCGTTTCTATGCTACCGTAAACGAACAACACAAACCGGGTGGGTGAAAGACGACGATAGCCGAACATCCCTGGAATAAAATCTTTCGTATCGGGAGACGCATCCCCGGCAAAAAGATAATAGTTCTTTCCGGTATAAGAATCTGGAATCCGGTAATCAGAAAGGATATTTGCCATAGAAACAGGAGAAGAGGTGCCCTCTGCCCCCACCGATGTCGGGGCATCACAGCCGAAGCGAGGGTCTCCCGTTGCCTGGCAGAGTCCTCTTGCGTTGTTGAGAAAAGGGTTATTCGGATAATCTTTGAGGTAACGGAAGCGGATGAGTGGGTCAGGTATCTCCACATATTGGCGCATCTGCACCGCTTTCTCCCAGGCGCTCCTTCTCCCTCCCCAGAGGTATTTCGGATATTCCCCACGGTCAGCAAAATATCGCTGTAAAGCGGTATATATTATCCATACATTCCCCTTGACTTCTGATTCTTTATACTGAATCCCCGGCTGGTGGGAAAGGTGAGGAAGAAAAAGGTTCAGAAAAAGAAGTGAAATGAGAATTCTTCGCCCTTTCGCCATCCTCCATCATTATACCCCAACTTACCATTTGGAGATTAAGAGATTTTGGGATTTTGGGATTGGGAGATTGAGGATTTGCAATCTCACATCTGAAAATGAAGATGGTGCGGTATGCTGATAAAGGAGGAAGATTTAGCTCGTGTCGAAAATGAAGGGCTATTCTTGAATCGTGATTCGCCCAACGCTATTCGCTACCGGCTATGGGTTGTCCTTCACCGGAAGAGCAGGATGAAGCCATAAAAGAATTTTCTGTTTCAAGGCTTGCCCCTATGAACCTTTTGCACAGGGTCCC
>JBBIMK010000020.1:0-37046 GCA_037444445.1 bacterium
GACAGTGGCATGGCAGGTTTAACATTAGTTATGACGATACCAAATGATCTTTACATGCAGGGGAAGACTCAAGAAGCCATAGACTTCCTGAATAAGTTAATCCAACATCACATTGGCGGTATTAGCCAGTATCTGCCGATACAGAGCGAGACAGAGCTTGTTTCCTTTTTGAATCGCCCGGAAGTTGTAAAAACAATACAGATGAGTGATGCCCGATTTACAAGTTACTGTGGCTACTATGATGTTCTGCAGATCCACGACTACCAGGGCTGGGAAACGCTCGAGCAAGTCTTCGATTGGATTCAGGCGAAGATGGATTCCGCTGGTTGCATCAAACCAATTGAGATGTGGGAATTGGGCTATGGATGGGACAACGCTTTGACTTACACCGTTGATGTCCATGCCAAAGGGGTTGCCAAGTCACTGGTCATCACGGTGGCCAAAGGTGCCGAGGCCGTCATCTACTTTCCCCTCACAGATAGAGGCAACTACGCACGGTCGCTACTGACCGGAGAGTACGGGGTTCTTCCACCAGCCATTGCTTACAAAGTTGCTGTACAAAAACTGCGGGGTGTTACCGCTGCAGAGGAGCTTAATCTTGGTGAAGGAGTTTGGGCATTTAAGTTTACAAAAGGTAGCCAAGAGCTTTATAGTGTTTGGAGCGATACTACAAGAACGATAAATCTACCTATCAATGCAATGAAAGTAATAGTAACAGATATCCAGGGAGATACAATGTATGCAAGTCCAGATAGTCTTATTATTGATTCAAGCCCAGTTTTTGTAGAACCGGTCACCGCTACTTCAGTAGAAAATATAACGGAAGATGTTCCGCATGCAGTCCAGCTTTATCAAAACTATCCAAACCCATTCAACCCATCAACAACAATTCGCTTCTCCATTCCACAGCGAGAATTTGTAACGCTCAAAGTTTTTGATGTATTGGGCAGGGAAGTGGCAACGCTGGTAAATGGTGAATTAAGCCCCGGCAAGCATTCAATTGTGTTTGATGCAAGGGATTTGGCAAGCGGTGTATATTTTTACCGATTGGCAGCGGGAACATTTGTTCAACAAAAGAAGATGGTAGTGATGAAATGAAAAGGTTATTTATACTGCTCGCAATTGCATTATGGATGGCGCATGGTGCTTATGCGACAACACGGGACAGCCTGATCACCTCAGAGTTTTTCGGCTTCGACTTCTGGAGTCGCGACGTTCAGTTCTGGCGCGAGGTTCTGAATCTAATGAACAAAGACACCGTCGGCTTTGGGTTGGTCGGCTACGGCGTCGGCTGGGAGAAAATCGAGCTGAGTCCACCAAAGCAAGGCGTGCATGCTTATGACTGGTCAGCCTTAGATGAACTGATTCGAGCAGTGGTAGAGTCTGGTCGAGCCCTCGATTTTGAAATTCTTTCTCGCAGTAACTGGGCGACAATGGTCCCCTACCGAAATATGGACGAAGAGTGCTGCGCCATGAGCCCGCCGAAAGAAGATGCTGACTCTGATGTGGCCGCTTGGGGGATGACTGCCTATCAGGCGTGGAGCGATTTCGTGTTCAATCTGGTGGAACGCTACGACGGCGACGGCGTGGGCGATGCTCCGGGCATCACGCGTCCGGCTATCAAGTATCTCCAGTTGGGGAATGAACCCGAAGCCCCCAACCATTTCATCAGGTATGGCGGCACACCCGAGCGTTACGCCCGCATGTTGGCCGTCATGTACGAGGCTGCCAAGCGGGCTAACCCCACCATCAAGGTGGTCCGGGGAAAGTCTAATCCCGGCCACATCTTCGACGATAACCCTGATGAGGCAACCCTGAGAGCACGAAGAGCGGGCTATCTGGATTTCCTCTCGACCAGCCTCAAGCTGAGCAAAGATCACTTTGACATCTTCGCCATCAACTTCAACGACCATTACACAGGGCTTTTCCCGTTTGTCCGCTGGCTGAAGGCAGAGATGGAGAAGAACGGCTACACCAAGCCTTTTCTGGTGGGTGATGCGAGGACGACGCTCTATCCTCGTGATAATGACGACGCTGTTCACATTTTGCCTCCGCGTTATCCTCCTGGGTTCGTAGAAAGTTTGAGAGACCCGACCCATCCGCAGTACGCTGCCAACAAGAGACTCTATCATGCCGATGAAGTGCGCCAGAGCCTGCGCAAGATGCTCGTGGCGCTTGCCTCCGGACAGGAAGCCATTTCCCTGCAGCCAGTGATGGGGCCGGTCATCCATAAAAGGGCGCTCTGGCAAGATGCCGGGCTGCTGGATGCGCGCGTCTACCGGGCGACCGGAGACCTGCGCAAAGCGCGGAAGCCTGTCTATTACGCCACCAAGCAACTGATGGATGCTCTTCTCGGTGCGGACCAACAGGTGAAGATTCTCGGCTTGGGCAAGAACGTGTTCGCTTATCAAGTGCTCAAGAAGGGCAAGAAGCTCTTCTTCCTCTGGCACGAAGACCCCTTCAATGTGGACGCTCAGGGATTGGTGCGACGCAATCAGCAGGTGAAGGTTAACTTGAGTTCCTTTGTCTTAACCTCTCGGATCCGCGTCAAGCGTTTTGTGATGGAGTTAGATGCAAACTACGCCCCCATTTATCCCAGTGACCTCGTCGTGTCGGCAACTCAACTGGTGATAGACGAAACTCCGGTGCTGGTCGTTGAAGAGCCGTGATATGCTTCGGGTATGGATAGCCACAAGTATGAATATACTTGTCGTAGATGTATAGGAGGCCGAGTAATATGAAAGCCAAGCTCATTCTTATCGTTGCAATCCTGCTGGCTGTGGCCATCGGCCTGAAGAGCGGAAGTCAGGGAGCCTCAGGCGAGGCCCTGACCTTCCTAAACAGTTTTCAACGTGCTGGGGTCGTCAACAAGGGCGACACCGTTTCGTTCGAGGATTCGGCGTTCGGAATCTTCGCTGCGTTCACCGCCAACGAGTTCGGTTACTTCAGCCGCCGAATGGGCTTTGACAACGACGCATACTGGACCTGGGCGGAAAACCATATGCGGACGCTCGGGGCGCACTGGACGCGGAGCAACCTGCAGTTTGTCTGGGACCTTGTTGAACCCGAAATCGGTGCGGGCTACAACTGGGACAACCAGATGCTGACCGACCCCATCGCGAAGCGCATCTACCGCGAGGGCAACGCCATTCACTGGCTCGCGGTGTTCCACGAAGGCGGGGGACCTGTCACGCCGCCGATGCCCGCGCGCCGCGCACAGCACCCGCCCCTGCGCAACCCGCTGGACGACCCCGACCGTTACAGAGCCTTCGTTCGCGCCTCCGTGGAGCGCTACGACGGCGACGGAATCAACGACGCCGCCCCCGGCGTCCACATCAAATACTGGCAGGCGGGCAACGAAATACTGTTTTGGACAGCCTCCGGGCGCACAGCGCAAGACTATGTGCGCTACTTTCGCCTCATCCGTGAAGCGGCGCGGGAGGCTGACCCCACCGCTAAATTCGTTCTCATCGCGCCCACCCAGGCTTTCACCGTTGACCCCTTCCTCGCCGAAGTCATTGACGCGCTCGCGACCGCCCGCGAGTTTGATGCCCTGGACATCCACCACTGGGGTCACGCGGGCAACTGGAAAATGACCGCCGTCCCGCTATACCGCCGCCTCCTTGACTCCAGGGGTCTCACCGCGGTTCAAATCTGGAGTTGCGAGCACGGAACCTGGAACGGCGCCCCATCTGCGCCGCCCCCGCAGTCCGAGCAAGACCAGGCGCGCTCCCTCGTCCGCCGCTTCGTCTACAACCTCAACCACGGCCTGGACAAACTCTTCTGGAATAATCTGATGGAGTGGCGCGACTTTTCCGGCGACCCCGCCAGCATCTTCAACTCAATGGGGCTGATGACCGACGGGCAAGGACCCGGCGAAGACCCCGCGCGTTTCCACACCGAGCGTGTCGCCTACTGGGCCTACAAGATGCTCGCCTCAAAGATTGACGCCCGTTCGCGGCTCCCCTCGGCGCGATGCCCGAGTCACGCGCGAAGGACGAACTTACGGCTTCGCCTACCGGCGCAAAGACAACGGCAAGCCGTTCTATATTCTCTGGGCGGAGCCGTCCGCCGACGGCGCAGAAGTTTCCTTCACCGTCACTGCGCCCTCCGTTTGGGTTACGAACCTCATCCCCGACCGATTTAGCAAAACCCTCTACCAGCGCACACTCTCCGCCGAAGATGGCAAGGTTACCTTGCCCCTTCCCATAGATCCCTTTCTCATAGAGGAAACCTGAACCAGCCACCCGTACGCTACCCGCCGCTGTCCGTTCGGCAACTGTCCGTGTGTGCACCCGCAGAGAGGGTATACTCACGGGGGAGATGGTGCGCGAGTCGCACATCCGGACACGCACTGACGCGGCGATCCAAGGCCCGGGCACGCCGGACTGACCTTCCGTCCCGACCACTTCCGCCGCTTCGCCGCCCTCATCCTTGAACTTGCAAGATGTCCCCGCTGTAAAATCAGAGGCGCGAGAGGTGAGAAGGGAAACGGATGGTTATTTACGGGTTTTGTAAAGGCTGGCGGAGCCAAGGCCAAATGTTTTATATTTTACTTCCCGAAAACCAGCCTTTTTCAGTGTTTCTACCATATCCTCACGGGCGTGAAAAGTCCTTGCTGACTGCGGTAGATATTTATAGGCCTGGAAATTATGGGCGATGAGCCAGCCTAATATCGGCACGATTCCACTAAAGTAAAGATGGAAAAAGGGAAGGATGAAAGGATTCTCGGGATAAGAAGCCTCCAGAGTTAGAAGAATCCCATCGGGCTTGAGGACACGATGAATTTCCGTGAGCCCCCTAAAAAGGTCCTTTAGATTTCGGAGGCCGAAACCGATGGTGGCAAGATGAAAAGATTCTGCGGGATAAGGCAGGTGCAAGACATCTCCTCTGACGAATTCAATCTGAAAAAGTTGCGCTGGGAAGTGGCGTTTTTGAAGTTTCTTCTCGGCGATGTGAAGCATATTTTCTGAGAAATCCAGCCCGATGATACAAGTAACCGGAGCAGGATTTATGGCACTCTTTTGAATTTTCCAATGGATGATTTCTGCAGCGGAGAAGATAAAATCGCCGGTGCCGGTGCAGAGGTCTATAATACGCATGCCGGGTTGAACATTTCCCCATTTCACTGCTTCCTTTCTCCAGCGATGATGAAGGCCGAAAGAAATCAGGGTGTTCATCAAATCATAACGACTGGAGATAGCATCAAACATCTGACGGATGTGTTCAGAGTTCATCCCTGCATCTAAAATCAGGACTCACCAACCGGTGGTGAGGTCAAAAAGCCCTTTCTGCCTCGCAATCCACTCAAAAAGGCGGAATAGATAATAAGCAACAACTGAGAGAAAGATAGTGGTCAAGAGAAGAATCCAGAAGATGGAAAAATCGGGGAGTGAAGCGAAAGCGGTGCTGTAGCGCTTGCCCATCCAGATTCGTCGGAGGCCCTCCAGCCAGTAAGTGAAAGGAATCAACTTGCTGAGAGGCTGAAGCCAGGAAGGAAGAACCTCAACGGGGAAAATGGCACCGCTCAGGAGATAGAAAATCCCTCCCACATATTCCCCGATAGCAAAAGCCTGCTGAGGTAACACGAGGCAAACCCCGGCCACAATCAACCCCAGAGCCAGAATTCCCAGATTCCCCAGGACGAATACCAGTAAAAAATAGGGAATATTCTGGTAGTTGAAGTGGATTTGTAGGTGCAGAAATAAGAAACCAAAAAGTAAGGTTACTGTGCAGGCGACGATGCTGAGAACGAATTTGACGAAGCCTCTTCCAGCCAGGTAGACGAAGATAGAAACAGGTGAGATATAAATATACTTCAGCATCTCGTGCCATTCACGGTCGCCGATAAGGGTCCAGGAGATGCCGTAAAGGAGGTTCATCACGAAGATGAAAAAGGCGTTCCCAATGAAAAAATAAGTGAATAAGTCTGGCTGAGTTTCTCTGCTGAGGTAGGTGACTATCCAGTACATCACCACGAGAATCAGGGAAGCGGAAATGGGCTTGATAAAGGAATAGATGATGAAAAGAAGAGGGTCAGCCCAGTTGGATTCCGTTTGCCATCCGAGCCATGCTGACGCTTTGAATGAATGTATCGGGTGAGCCATTTTATTGCAAACGCAGCGATAAAGTTCCAGTAGTCTTTCCCAGATACTCCATAGTTCGGAGGGCTTTTGAGGCCAACCCGAGAAAAAGGATGGAAAGAGCGCCCAGAATCAAGATTTCATATTCCACCGAGAGGAAGAGTGGATAAAGAGTGGAAGGGAACATCAGTTGCCTCATCGCATCCAATCCCAGAGTAGCGGGAATGATGGAAGCAAAGGCAGCCACGATGACCCCTAACGCCCTCACCGGGAAATAGAAACCCGATAACAGGTAAATCGGCTCTTGGAATAGATTACTCAAATGCCAGGCTTCTCTGCCCCAGAGAAGATACAAAGAGGCAAATGCCATGCCAAGGCCATACAAAGCAGTGAGAGTAAGAAGGAAGGCGAGGATAAAAAGAAAAGGGGACTCCAGGGAAAACTTCACGCGGAAAATGAGAAGCCCGATGAAGAACGCTGAACCAGCCCGAAGAGTGCTCATGAACATTCCCCCCAGAGCCATACCCAATAGAATCGCCATGCGGGAGGAGGGCATCAGAAGGAAAATTTCCAATTGTCCATTCATTTTTTCCCAGTAAAACTGGCTCGCCATACTCCAGAGGACATTCATCCAGTAGGCGGTCATCGCTCCACCGAGGATGACATAGCCGGTAAATTCTGGAGCCGCTCTCATAGCACGATAAATGAACACATAAGCGGAGAGGCCAAGGACAGGCAGGAGGGTTTCAACGAGTGCCCAGGATGTTTCGCGGAAAGTGGCCATAAACCGAACATAAGCCCTTGCCCAGATAGTGCGCAGGTGGAGTTCAATGGAGGAATGGATTTTAAGACTCTCTAACAGATTCATCTTCCTCAAAAGTTCTTCCCACTATACTAACGAACACATCTTCCAGCGTAGGTTCGGTCTTTCGCAGGAGTCGGATTTGCCCACCCATAGCGGTAATACGCTCCAGGACTCTTGCAATCACAGCATCTTCCTGCAGGGAAAGTCGTAAGAGGGTGTCGCTGGAATGGGGCTGGCGGTGCGAGGATACGCGTAAAACCCCCTGAATTTCTGACAATTGCTCCATCAGCGAATCCGGGGTGAAGGCTTCAATCTCAAAAAGTGCCTCTTTCTGCACGCCCCTCTTTAAGTTGGCAGGAGTATCGCAGGATAAAATTTTTCCATGGCTGATAATGGCTATGCGGTCGCATAATTCATCTGCTTCAGCCATATAATGGGTGGTGAACAGAACCGTTTTCTCCGGATGCTCCGCAATCCAGCGTTTAATAAATTTCCTGCAAGCCATGGCAGAAGTAACATCCAATCCGAGGGTAGGCTCATCCAGAAACACGATTTTCGGGTCGTTGATGAATCCCCGGGCAAAGTTTAACTTCTGCCGCATTCCAGTGGAAAGGCGATTAACCCTCGTCTTTTCTTCCTCTTTTAACTCCACGAGGGCAAGCAATTCATCAATCCGCTTTTTCGCCACAGCGTAGGAAATTCCATAAAATTGAGAGAACATCCACAGAGTTTCACGAACCGTTAAAATTCCATACCCCGCATGCTCTCCTCCGGAAACCATGTTGATGCGGTGGCGTATCAGGGCTGCTTGCTTCACCACATCTAAACCATCCACAAAAGCCTGCCCCTCTGAAGGCAGAAGGAGAGTGGTGAGGATTTTAATGAGAGTGGTTTTGCCGGCACCATTCGGACCCAAAAGACCGAAAAGTTCTCCGGGCTGTATCTCCAGAGAGACCTCATCCAGCGCTTTGATGGTCTCTTTCTCACGCTTGCTTCGCCGTTTCGTATAAAATCTCTTCAGATGAACCGTTTGGATAGATGGGAACATCTCCAATTCCTTGCCTCTTCGTTCAAAACCCTTCTTCATTATAATCCATTCCAGGTGAAAAGGGAAGCCCCTTCACTTTTGACAGAGTCTCGGATATAATTGTAGCAAACAGGGATGAAAAAATGGTGGATGAAAGGTGTTTAAAACTGGCAAAAAGGGGTGAAAAGAAATGGTGGAGAGTGAATTTGCTTACACACGAGAACTTCTGGAACATTTCTTGAATCAAAGCTCTGTTCTTTTCATTGCCGTGGATAAAAAGGGTCAGGTCCATCTCACGAATTCTGCTTTTCAACGCCTTGTGGGTGAGAAGAAATCCTATGCACTTCAAGATTTCCTGGAAGAAAAAGATATTTCAGGAATGAATGAGGTCTGGAAGCGAGCACTGGATAATCAATCCTGTGAGGTTGTTGACCTTCACATTCGCGACTCCGGGGGCGTTCTCAAAAGTGTGAAGGCCTGGCTCTACCCTGCCTCGTCGGGTGTGCTTCTTTTCGGTGAGCCCACGGTGGAGGAAGTGGAGAAATATAAAGGGGCTTATCTCCGGGTCGTTTCCGAAATCGACCGTATCGCACGGGAAAACCAGCAGTTAAAAGATTCGGCAGAATTTCTCAGAAAGAAACTGGAGCAAATGGAAACCACAGATATGCTGACTGGAGTATCCAATCGGAAGAGTTTTAAGGCAATCCTGGATACAGAGTGGTCCAGAGCTATTCGTTACAAACATCCCTTTTCGCTGATAAGTTTTGACATAGACCGGCTGAAAGAGGTGAATGAGTCCTATGGGCCTGACACCGGGGATACAGTTATCGTAGAATCGGTGAAAAGAATTCGTGAAAATCTACGAATGAGCGATACAATCGGGCGATATGAAGGAGGCACTTTTTTCGTGCTCTTGCCCGAGACCAACGCCAAGCGGGCATATCCAATGGCAGAGCGAATGAGAATCCTTATCCAGGGTCAGTCCTTCTTTGCCCCTGAGAAGACCTTTCAGGTCACTGCCACTTTTGGACTCACTGAGGCTTTCTGCATTGGGGATGACGACTCTGAAAAACTCATCCACCGTTGTCTCCAGGCCTTGCATAAAGCGAAGGCGATAGGCAAGAATCGCATTGAAGTGATTTTATACTAATGTTCAGATTTCGCTCCGGGAGCCGACTCTGAAGATGTGGTAAACTAAAAGTGTTAGAGGGGATGTAGCTCAGCGGTAGAGCGTCTGCTTTGCACGCAGAAGGCCGCGGGTTCAAGTCCCGCCATCTCCACCAGATTGAATGAGCCGCTTCGCACGGCGAGCGGTTTTGAATATGCATCAAAAGGTCGATATTATACATTCAAAATTCGTATAAAATGAGTCAGGCGAAGTTGCGACCCGTGTTGCGAAAATTTATTAAAGATTAAGGAGATGATAATTTATGATGAACAAAAAAATTTTAGTCATACTCTTGGTTGCAAAAACAAAGTATCTTGGTTTTATGATTTTAGCATGAGAAATTGTTGGAACTGTTTTCATAACTGGGTGCACCAGGCCGCTACAGAACCCCAAGAATCAGAAGAAAAAGCAGATTTTCAAAAAATCGCTAACTGGCTGGCAATGAAAAGTAAAAAGATCTGCGATTTGGTGATGACTGCTTGGTTTACACTCGAAGAAGCCCCAAAAATCAAATCAGTAAACCCAAAAGCAAAACTTTTAGCCGGTCTTACGGTTAACTGGGTTTGAGACAATCAAGAATGGATGACATTTTTTACGACTGTGGCAAATTATGGTAAGGAAAGCCAGTAAAAATGACTGTTGAAGGGATGATATGTTCTGGTTGCGAATTCAATGTTGAAAATGCGGTAAAGAAACTTGATGGCATAATACACAAGTGAGAGCAGACTATCAAAAAGGTGAGATTGTGCTAAATTTGAGAAGGGAAAGGAACCGTAGATAACATTGTAGAAGCGATAAATAGAACGGGTGACGGGCAACCAAACCGTAAGGTAAATATGGCACAACGGCGCATAACACAGTATAAAAGGTTTGTCCGTGAGATAGTCTGCGACATCTCTTGGGGTCACCTAAATTTTTGCTTCGCAAAAACTTCTCTTATGCCGGGAACATTATCTGCTCATTACGTGCAGGGAAAAGGAGGAAAATAAAATATGGAAGTCCGATTAATTGGGATACTTCTTACAGCCTTTTTATTGGGTCCATGTAATATCAATTCAGCAGGGATCCGGAAGAGCATGCAAAACTTGAATGATAATGAAAAGGAAGCAATTCAGCCCACAAGCCAGAACCCCTTTGGGTTGATGTTGCCGTCGAAGCTTGTGCGCTCGTCCCGGGGGATGCAGATAGCCAAAGCGCTGGGGGCCGTGTATTTCCGGCCCGCTTCCATCTTCCTGGATCAATGGAGCGGGGTCTGTCCGGAGTGCGATATTGCACTGAATGCTGGTTTGCAACTTGTCCTGACCGTCCGCAACAACGACCGGGGGCAAGCCACCTCCCCGCCCAGCGATCTCGCCACCTATCAACGCACACTGAGCCAGGTGCTGGACAAATACCGCCCGGCGGTGCTGGTGGTGGAGAACGAGGAGAACTCGGCTCTGTTCTACACCGGCACGCCAGAAGAATACGCCGCCGAGTTGAAGGCCGCCTGCCAGGTGGCGCGCCGGAAAGGCATCCCCTGCACCAACGGAGGGTTGGTGAGCACCTTGGTTGCCCTGTTGGTATACGACCATTACCTGTCCGGTGGGCAATCCGTGGCTGCCCAGGACTTCGCCGCTCGGGCTTTCTCGGCGAAACTGCGGCAACAACTGAACTTGCCCCAGGCTCAGAAGCAAATTGACAAGGGCAAAGCGCTCCTCACGGCTTACCGCACCGCCAGGGTGGACTATGTGAACTTCCACTGGTACATCGCCGATACGCGGGCGCTGGAGGAAGCTGTGGCTTATCTAAGGGCGCAGACAGGCCTGCCGGTCATCACCAATGAGGTCGGCCAGTTCACCGATGACCCCCACCAGACAACCACCGTTATGGGCAAGATCGTGGAGCTGGGCTTGCCCATTGCCGTGTGGTTCGGCCTGGATGGACCGAAAGCGCGGGGATTGGTAAACCTGGATGGCAGCCTGAGGCCCACCGGAGAGGCGTTCAGACAGTTCATCGCACAACACTTCAGGTTGGCCCGTATTCGTATTGATGTTAAGGTTAACTCTCAATTAAAACCGAATGTTTTTAACTGAGGTGCGTTTTTAAACAAAAGAAAAGCAGATTCTTCCCATGGAAAAATGTTTATGTTCAGGCGGATTAGAAGAGGGTGGCGGAAGTGAAAGTGAAAGAGTCAATTTTCACAGCGGGGGCGAAGGCTTTATACCATTCCTCACCCACGCCGTAGGCTTCACGGGAAACCATGGAAAGATTTCGGAAAGCATCTATGATGTTCTGGGTAAAGCGGAGATTTTTCACGCCGTGGGTAATTTGCCCGTTTTCAATCCAGAAAGTGCCATCCCGGGTCATGCCAGTGAGGATGAATTTTCGCGGGTCAACGGTGTTGGTGTAATGGAAACGGGTAATCCATAAGCCTTTTTGAACAGATTGAAGCATTTCAGACTTCGGGGTATCGCCCGGAAGAAAAATCATGTTCAGGGGGACGGGACCCCAGGTATTAGGAGGTGGAAGAGCGTGTCCGGTCGTTTTTTTTCCCTCTCTAAAGGCGGTAATGGAATCGTAAACCAGGTTTCTGGCTACACCTTTTTCTATCAGGATGACCTTTTGACGGGGTGCGCCTTCATAGTCAAAGGGTATGCCGATATTTTCTTCCCGGGTGTAATCATCCACGATATTGACGAGAGGGGAAAAAATTTGTTCACCGAGACGGTCAGTGAGGAATCCTCTTTTTTCTTGAACAGCGCGGGCGTTAAACCCATAAAAAGCCAGGTAGGTGAGAATGTCCACCACGGCAGGTGTATCCAGGATGACGGGATATTCTCCGGGCTGGAGTTCACGGGGATTTGCCCCCTGGAGTGTTTTTTGAACGGCTTCCTGTGCGATTTCCTCAAAGTGAATATCCTGAAGACGATGAGAAAAACGGGAAACATACCCGGAGGATGTTTCTCCGAATGTGATGAGTTCTGCATTCACGAGGGAGGAGCAGGCGGAGAGGCAAGCACCCCTGGAGTTACCGTAAGAAACAGTAGAGGAAGAGGCGGAAACATAGCCAGCGCAGGACAGACGACTGGCTCTGGCAATTTTCACGAAGGTTTTCACAGCGTCAGCGCGTTTTCCTGGTGTGAAACTTTCTACATCCGGGGAATAAGGTTCAAATGCAGGAACGGGCTCCGGAGGCAGAAGGCCGGGGAAATCTGGATTTTCTGGAGCATAATGGGCGAGGTCCATAGATTTTGAGACGACTTCTTTCAATCCAGCGGGGGTCAGGTCGTTGGTGGATGCGACGCCCATTCGCTTTCCACATATCGTTTGAACACGGACTGTGGTGTTACGCTCTTCCACATTTTGATGAATTTCTGAATTAGCGAAGCGAGTTAATGCAAGGTCTTCGGATATAAGAATCACAGCGGTTTCGTCAGCGGTAGAAAAGTTCAAGACCGTATCCAGAGTTTGATAGATTTTTTTCCGTTCTAACATGAGAACCTCACTCTCCTCACTTATTTTGAAGAAGTAACCTGAACATTTCGGAAGCGGGCCACGGGAGCACCATGCGAAACATGGGCAGATTGCATGGGTTGACCCTTCCCGCAGGTGGGAATGCCCCAGAGTTGCCAGGTGGAGGCATCCCCTACCCCATCCATACTGCCCCAGAACCGGGGGGTGATACCGGAGTATAGAGGGTTTTTCAGCAGGCGACCCAGTTTCCCATGGTTGATTTCTCTGGCGTATTCTGTGGCAAACTGGAAATTCAGGCGCCGGTCATCTATGCTCCAGGATTTGTTGGTTTCCATATAGATTCCTTTCTGAACATCGGAAAGGAGTGAGTCCAGAGAAAGGGGGCCGGGCTCCAGGCTCACATTGGTCATTCGGACCAAAGGAATGCGGTTCCAGCCATCGGCGCGCATAGCGCCGGTGCTTCGCATACCGATTTTCACAGCAGTTTCGCGGGAACTGAGAGCGTTCATTAGAATTCCATTTTGAACCAAATACACTTTTTGTGCAGGGACGCCCTCATCGTCAAATCCATAAGTTCCGAGACCTCGGGGTAAGGTGGAATCGGAGATGATATTCATCCATTCCGAGCCATAGCGTAAGGAATGGAAATCTGTGGGTTTTACCCAGGAGCCTCCAGCAAAGGAAATTTCGGTTCCAAAGATGCGGTCCAGTTCGGTGGCATGACCCACAGATTCGTGAATTTGAAGGGCTAACTGAGAAGAACCGAGGACGAGAGTGGTGGTGAGGGTCGGACAGGGGTCTGCTGAGAGAAGTGCCACCGCTTCTTCAGCAATCCGAGAGGCATTCTCCACCAGGGAGAGTTCGTGGATGAACTCAAAGCCCGCGGTGGCTACATTGCCACCGTGATACGATGGGTAACTGCGTCTCTGAAGTTCACCGTTTTTTAGAGCGTAGCAGGCAATTTCTCCACCGCTTTCAAGAATTTTCTGGCGGACGAATCCACTCTGATTGCTGGCGAAACAGATTTCTTTCTCCCAGAAACGGAGGGCACCTTCTGTGAGATAAATCCCATTTACCTTTGCCATCCGAGCGTGGGCTTCCTCCAGGAAATACACCTTTTCATCCAGAGGGATTGAAAAAGGATGGATTCGGTAAGGGGTCTGATAATCTTGAGTTGCCAGAGGAGAATCATCCAGCGTGACCGGGGATTGCTGAACTTTCCGGCTGGCACGGGCAATCTTCACGGCGTTCCGAATGGTTTGTACCACCCGGGACCGGGAGAGTTCTGGACTGCAAGAAAACCCCCACGACCCCTGAAGTAGCACACGAACGCCGAATCCCTCTGAATGCGTGCGCTCCACCGCCTCCACTTTCCCTTGCTTCGTTTCCACACCCTCAAATTGTTCCCTCTGATACCGAAAGTCAACATAGGTGGCTCCCTGACGCTCTGCCTCCTCTATAGCTACACGGGCTAAATCTTCCATGATTCACTGACCTCCTTAGGTGGTGGAAATTCCTCCCTTTCATCTCCCATGGGTTTTTGCCAGGGTTTTTCTTGATGATAAATGTATAAACTGACTCCCTGTGATAGATTGTGTCGGAGGAATTCCTTGATGGTTTCTACCTGTGTTTCATCATGATGGATTTGAATTCGCCTCCCGGTTGGGAGAAAAAATTGATGAATGATGATGTCACCGGCGAAAATAAAAAGATTTTTGTCCTCCACAGGAGCGAATAATCTCTTTTGCCGGTGGTGAACAATTACCATCTGATGACCTGGAGTGTGGCCCCCGGTGGGAAGCAGAGTGATGGAAGAAGTGAGGTGAACTCTTCCATGACCCCAGGAGATGGCAGGATGGTGAGAAAGAAACTCATAAATTTTTTTATGGGGATAAATGAAAGAAGGGGTGGATTTTTTCACAGAAGCGGTTTTTTCAAGAGCATATTGAATCTCTTGCTTCTGGATGTAATGAGTGGCTCTGGAAAATACGAGGCGGTGAGGAGTGGAAAGCCAGCCGATGTGGTCGAAATGAAGATGAGAAAGGATAACTGCATCTATCTTTTCCGGCGTGAGTCCATAAAGCAGGAGATTTTCCAGCAAGTCTTCCTGGCGTTGAACTTGAAAGGTATTCAGAATTTCTGAAGGCACCTGTGGACCCAATCCCGCATCCACCAGGAAGTTTCCATCTACAGAGCGGATGAGAAGGGGGTGAATAAAAACGCTTCTATCCGATGTTTTCAACGCACCATCGGTTAACTCAATAAAATCTCCCACAGTGGTGAGCCAGTGCACTATTATAATTTTATCACGGCAACGGGTTGTCCCTCAGAATATCCACTGGAAGGGGAGTGAAGGGGGGAACAACTTTAGGACGAAGGGCTTTCATGTGTTTAACAAAAGCAAAAACGGCGTAGGGGTCAGACGGATACCGGTTTGAAATTCCCAGGGGATGAACTTTTCCGTGAGCCGAAAGAAGATGAAGCCAATCTTTCAGGGGGACCGTGTCAGGAGAACGGGCAAATGACGGCACTAAAGCAAGATAAATCGTCTGGAATGAGAGCCCCTCCAAAAAATGAGTTAAAAAGTTATAACTGTCTGTGCAGTTGAAAGGGAGCCATAGGCCGGGTGTCCGGGAGGCACGATTGGTGTAAGGGTCTATATAGGTAAAGCAATCTATGAGGATATTCTGGGAGGAGAAGAGGCGGGTATAAAGGAAATAGACGAGCACGCTTAAAGGTTCTAAAGAGGGATGAGAAAGGTTCACCAGTGGGATGTGGTGCCGGGAAGCGAATTGGTGAGTGTCTTCTACAAAGGCAGTTGGAGTGCCCCATTCAGACTCCGGTCCTTCTTCCACGGGATAGAGCAGTGGATACTCTTTCAAAAAGGTATCCGGTGAAATCCCACCCAATCCTCCGATTTGAAAAATGAGGTTATCCGCGATTCGGTAATATCTCCAGAGATAATGGATGTTAAGCAGGATCAGGCTTCCCTTCGGGGCAAGGTGAGAACGGATGAAATTCTGATATGCACCGGGTAAACGGGAAAATTTCAGGCGAAGATGAGTGAGATACTTTACGAGGAAAGCATCGTGGACGGGGTCAAAGTGAAGGACGATTTCCACATTGGAATGATTTTTCAAAATCTGGTCAGCCCACTGGCTACCCAATCGGAGGACTTCCTGAACAGCGGATAACGGTTTGTGATGCTGAATGCTCAGGAGGAAATGGGTGGTGAGGAGAGGCGCAGAGAGGAGAGCGGACAAGTGTGCGGCGGCACCCGAAGGCGCACCGACCAGTATCGCCGGATAAAGCCGGGCTGGATACTGAGACACGCACCATTCTGCAAAATTTTCCGCATTCACTTTTGGAATCACTGCAGGAGGAAGCCCCCGCCCTGAAACTCCCAGTTCTATACCCCGAATGCGATAGGCTTCAGGGAAACAGGAGAGAAGTTTCAACAGAGGGGCGGTGCCTGAAGGATAGGCTTCACTAACCCGGAAGGATTCTCCTCGCAGGGCTGAGGCAGAGGCTTTGACAGCGATAAGAGAAGAATCCAGAGGCTCTAAATACTTTTCAATATCTGAACTTTCCGCTTTCATGGCAGGGTTCATGGCGTCGGATGGTCAGGCGCAGAACCGATTCAATTTTCCAGCGTGTGCCAGGAGCACCGTCATCAGTTCAGGCCCCCGAAGGTGTCCCAGTCCACCCCATAGACAGGCAGATTCAGAGAAGTGAAGGGTAGAATCGCGGCGGGCATTTTTTGCCCACAGCAGCACAGGCACAGGGTGCCAGGAATGAGATTTCATAAGAGCAGGCGTAGAATGGTCGCCCGTAATTACCATCACATCCGGTTGTTTTTGCAAGATAGCCGGTAGAAGAGCATCTATTTTTTCAATTTCCTGAACTTTTCTGGCAAAGTTTCCGTCCTCGCCATAAGAGTCCGTTTTCTTAAAGTGGAGATAAAAAAAATCGTATGATGGAGAATCCCAGGCAGATTGGAATGCTCGGATTTCGTCCTCCGGAGCTTCTCCATCCACGGGAATGCATTTCATGCCCACCAGCTGAGCAATTCCCCTGTAAGCAGGATAAATAGCGATGGCGGCTGGCGTCAGGTGGAAAAGTTCCTTCATGCCCGGGATGCGGGGCAGGTTATCTATTCCCCGGAGCAGGATAAAATTGGCAGGATGCTCTCCCTTCAGGATTTCCTGACAGGAAGAAACGAAAGAATTCACAACCCGCGCGGCTTTTTCACCCTCGGGTGTTAGAGGATAGGAAGGGAGGAAAGGTTTCATGGTTTCCTGCGGGTCCGTGTCCGTTAAAGGACCATTTAGGTTATCACCGTGAAAAATGGCGCAAAAGCGGTGCTCATATCCGGAGAGTAGACTGATTTTCACATCTTGAATTTGAGGAATGCTGGAAGAAATTTTGGTGAGGAGTTGTCGGTTCAACTCCGTGGAAATGCGCCCCGCGCGGCGGTCTGTTACAAGATTATTGGGTCCCAGAGTACAAAAGTTGCCTCGGGCGTATAAATCTCCCCTTTGGGGAAGGTATCCCAGACCGAGGGCTTCCACGGGTCCACGCAGGATGCGATATGAAAATGGGTCATAGCCGAAGAGAGATAGGTGGCCTGAAATACTACCGGGGGTAATGCCCGGTGCCACAGGTTCCCAGAGTCCACATACCCCTTCTCTTGCCAGTTGGTCCATATGGGGTTTCCGGGCAGATTCCAGTTCTGTTTTCCCGGCACCGCCTAACCCTCCTACTCCATCCAGAACGACCAGAACAATGCGAGCGGGTGTCTTTTTCACCAGGTTCCGGAGAATTTCCATCCCACCCATTCATTATACCTGAAACCGTATTTTCATAGTAAGATAAAATCAGGTGATAGGGGGTGGAGAAAATGCGTTGGGGTGAAAAACGAGGATTTTTCTGGAGAATCTTCGGATTCACGCTCACTGCGATTCTCCTTACGAGAACAGAAGTTTTTGCATCTTCAGAGCCAGTTTATCATCAACTGACTGTTATGTTAAATCCTTCCAGGCACTGGTTGAGTGGCGCGGATAAAATTGTCCTGCCACGAGAAAGTCGCACTACCACCCGGTTCCGTCTGAATTCCGGACTGGATGTGAAAAAACTCCTGTTGGAAGGTGTGGATATGACGAAAAAAATAGTGAAACTGAATTCAGATAAAAGGTATATGGAATATCAGGTTCCCTTACCTCCAAAGGCATTGAAGGAAGACCTTCTTGCTCTGGAAGTCGTTTATGAAGGAGAAATCTACGACCCGGTGAAATCGGATAAGGAACTGTCGTTTGTTATCGGCGACCGCACGACCGGCTTGATTGGTGAAGAAGGAATTTTTCTCACAGGTGAAACAGGATGGTATCCCCGATTTGACTATTCACTGGAGATTTACCGGCTACGAGCCAGGGTTCCCACTCCATGGGTGATTGTTTCTCAGGGTCAGGAAGTCAAGCAATCCCGAAGCGGTAAAAATCTGGAATATATCTTTTCATCAGATATTCCAGCAGATAGCCTGACGCTGGTGGGTGGAAAATATAAGGTTCATTCTCGCATGGCGGGCTCCGTTGCGGTCTCCACTTACTTTTTTGAGGAAGAGGAATCGCTTTCAGATTTATTCTTAAATAAAACAGCGGAATACCTGGAGAAATTCTCCGGGATTCTCACTCCGTATCCTTATAAAAAATTTGATATTGTAGAGAATTTCTTCACCACCGGGTATGGATTTCCATCCTTCACTTTATTGGGGAGAGATGTGATTCGGATGGGGGAACGGGCATTACGCCCCGGATATTTAGACCATGAAATCGTGCACTGTTGGTTTGGAAATTATGTCTATTTTCCGCCAGGGGAAGGAAACTGGGTGGAAGGCTTGACCACTTACATTGCCAATTATTACACCCAGGAACTGGAAAGCCCTGAAAAGGCACGCGAATACCGCAAAGGTATCTCTCTCAAGTATTCTCTTCGCGTGTCGGAAAAAAAAGATTATCCGGTCCGAAAATTTGAGGGGAAAGAAGAGGATTATGAAAATGACATCGGCTACGGAAAGGCGAGCATGATTTTCCATCTTTTACGGGATATGACGGGGGATGAAGAGTTCTTTTATGCCTTGAGAGAATTCATTGGCCGATATGGCGGAAAATACGCCACCTGGGAAGAGATAAAAAAGGTCTTTGAGGAGTCTATGCGAGGAGAGATTCCCTGGTTCTTTCACCAATGGTTAGACCGTGCTGGCCTGCCTCAACTCCAGCTTCAGGATGTTCAACTAAAAAAAATAGGGAGCGAGGAAGAAGGTCAGTCGTCACACAGGGAATATCTCATTCAGGGCAAAATTGTTCAAGTCGGTGAACCCTATATTCTGCCCGTGACATTACGCATTCAATTGACCGGGGGGTATCAGGATTTTACCCTCTGGGTGGACAAACAGGAAGTTCCCTTTCAGTATTTCGTAAGGAGTAGGCCTGTGAAAGTGGAGTTGGACCCGGATTTTGTGATCCCTCGCAAAATCCCCGGGTCAGAAATCCCTCCCTCTTTGAATTTCACCCTTGAATCCGGGCCTTTGAAGATTGTTCTACCGGGGAAAATGAGTGAAAAAGCCAGAACTCAGTATCAGGCTATTGCTGAGCGTGCTCATCAATTTAAGGGGGGAGTGATTTCACAGGATTCGGAAATCTCAGAGGAAGGATTGGGAGACTTCTCATTTTTGGTTCTGGGCTCACCTTCAGAAAATACTTTTCTTCAGAAGATTTTACAGAAATATGCTGATGAACGAGTAAAACTGGAGGAGCGGGGATTTCAGATTCAGGGAAAATCCCACTCGGATGCCGGCGAGAGTGTGTTGATTTCTTTCAGAAATCCATCGGGTTCTCAGCACTCAATCACGGTGTATTACGGTCTTTCGGATGAAGCGATAGGGAAGGCCCGTCTGATTTTTTACTACGGCTGGGAAAGCTGGGTAATCTTTCAAAACGGCACACCGGCGGAAAGAGGCACCTGGGAAGTTCTTTCACCCACAACTGACTTTACATTTTCATTTCAGCCCTCTCAAGAAATTAGCGGAGAAAATTTAGAAAAAACATTGAATAGTTTAACGGCTCCTGAAATGGAGGGTAGAATGGCAGGTTCACCGGGAGCAGAGATAGCCGCTTCATTCATCCAAAATTTTTTGACGGAATCTCAACCGTTTCAAATCACGGTGAAAGACTTGGCACCGGATTCTTTGTTCAAAATTGGACGGAAGGGAAGCCTGCAGTCCATTCTATTTTATCCCTTCTATTTTTCACCGGAAACTGGAGATAGTCCTCTGGATTTCAACCGTCTCTTCTATGCAGGCTATGGAAGCGACACAAAGGATTTCAATAAAGATGCAGAGGGGGCGCTGGTTCTGATTGAGGATGGATTCCCTCCTGGTTCCGTTACTTCTATGGAAGACTCCCCGAAGGCTTTATTCAGCAAGATACGGAGGGCGCAGGAGCAAGGCGCTCAGGGTGTTCTGCTTTTACTGCCGGATACATCTACTACTTTTCCCTCGTCCATGATTTCTTTCCCATCCCGATTATCGCCCCCTGATGAGAATAAGCGAAGAGAAGAGGAAAGGGCTGGAGAGGGAAAGGATTTACGCCTGAAAGTGATCAGTGAGCATTCTCGTATGCCCTCCCCTGATTTTCCACTTCAAATCCCGGTCTTGGCTGTGGAAAAAAAACGGATTCTGCCTGTGCTTCCTGCCCTGGTGAAGGGAGTGTTAAAAAATCGGGTTGCAGAATTGAAAATTCACTTTACCCGGGAATCAATTCCCTGTAAGAATTTGCTCGCAATACTGCCAGGGAGCGACCCTGAAAAGACAAATGAATCTATTGTGATTGGGGCTCACTATGACCACCTGGGAATGAATAATCGGAAAGAACCCTATCCGGGGGCAGTGGATAATGCCTCCGGAATCGCCGCTCTGCTGGAACTGTATCGCTTATTTGTAGAAAACCCTGTAAAGCCGAAAAAATCCCTTATTTTCGTGGCGTTTGACGGAGAGGAATGGGGGCTTCAGGGCTCTTCCTATTTCACCGAAAATTTTCCTGACCTTTCAAAAGTGGCCCTCATGCTCAATATAGATTCCATTGCTGGAACTTCCGAGAAAAGCGTTTATCTCATCGGTCAGTCTTATTTCCAGGATGTCGCCTATGCAATCAAGGAAAAGGCTTCACAGATGGGCTTTGAGATAAAAGAGGATATTGACCGTTATGCCTATCAATTCGGAAGTGACTTCTACCCATTTTACTTGAAAAAGATTCCGGCGGTCGGTTTTTTTGACGCCAACTATCGGAGTATCCATAAAGTTACTGACACGTTAGCCCGGGTCTCTCTGGAGAAACTGAAGCAACTTGTCCTTTTCTTTTATGAAATCATCTACGATTTTGCAAACGACCCCCTAACACAATAAAACATGGAGGAGAAGATGGAGGAAGAAATAAAAGAAATAGTGAAAGAATGGGGTGTGTCCGGGTATGAGAACCCGATTCGCACTTTGCTGTATCACAAGGTGGAGGATATGGGCAAGATTCGGGTGGATCCGGTGGGAAATTTGTGGCTGACTCTCGGGAAAGGGGAAAAGAGGGTGGCATTCCTGGCACACCTGGATGAGTTGGGGCTGGTGGTTTCCAGATTGACCTCCCAGGGAACAGCGAAATTTAAGAAAGTAGGCGGGATAGATGACCGAACTTTACCCGGTCGGCATGTGGAACTTCTCACGAGCAAAAATCGGGTTCTGGAAGGGGTGATTGGGCTTCCCCCTCCCCATCTTATGGTGGACCCACCTTCCGAGATGAATAAGGTTATTCCCTGGCAGGATATGGAGGTGTACTTTGGAGTGAACAGTAAAAAAGCCTTAACAGAGTTAGGGGTTTCCGTTCTTGACCCCTTGCGGGTCAAGAAAGATTTCTTCTCGCTACCTAACGAGCAGATTGTCTGCCGGGGCATGGATGACCGGATAGGGTGTTATATCCTGCTGGAATTGGCGCGAAAAACCTCAAAATGGAAGTTAAACTTTCAATTGGATATAGTCTGGACGGTTCAGGAGGAGTACGGGCTACGAGGTGCTCGGGCTGTGGCACGAAATACTTTTGATGAAGTGTATGTTCTGGACACGATTTCTTCCACTCAGGGCTGTGGGGCTTCCATCCCTTATACGGAAATTTTTTTGGGGCAGGGGCCGGTTGTCCGCTTCATAGACCGTGCTGGAATTTCTTCCCCAGCGCTGATGGAAAAAGTGAAGAAGGTAGCGAAAAAGGCCCAAATTCCTTTACAGCGTGCAGTGAGTGGGGGCACCACCGATGCTACGGCTGTATTTGAAGGGGGTTCCCCCGCAATCTCCATTGGCATTCCCATAGCCTATACGCACAGTGCAGTAGAAATTTGCAGTTTGAAAGATGTAAAAAATACGCTGCGCCTTTGTGGACGCTTGCTGGAAACTTTTTAACTTGTCTTCAAGTTTTCGGTGTGCTGGTGGGTATAGGAGAGTAGCGCAGGAGGCAACCGATACAGATTTGCTTAAGGAAGGCGGTGTCATATCGGATGGGGCGAATCACAGCCCCCTGGGCAAAGGCTTTTTCAACGGCCTCTGCCACAACATCCGGAGTTAAAACAGTAGGAGACCCACAATACTGGCAGTTCCCAAAATTCGTGAACAGGGCTTTACAATTTTTGCAAATATAACCGTTGAGATGGTAGTCCTCTGAGAAGAGAAGGGTGTGGATGTTGGCTCCATTCAGGGCTTGAAGCACAGGGGCAAGGCCTATTCGCCCTTGCCTGCCCGCGGAAGATTCCTGCTTCAGGGATTCTACGAGGCTTCTTTCCTCTGCCTCCTCAAAACGGCGAATAAGAGGTTCACACCGCTGGAGAATTTCCTCTTTCGATTCATCTCGGTCTACCCGGATGACTCCGATAATTCTGTTGGATATGGAGGATGGGATGGCGATTTTGAGAGCACTGACCACATCCTCACTCCCCCCGAGGATGAGATGATGACAGAAGCGTTTCTGAAGCAGGGAAGAAAGTTTTTCAGCCACTTTACGCGCATGGTGCATCAGGTGAGCAGAGATATGCCGAGCCATACGCCCTTCCTCTCTACCCTCATACCCCCCTGCTTTTACCTTCTTCGGTACTTCACTTTCCATTTCTTCAAGGGATTCAATATCACCCAAAAAAAGTTCATAGATGGAGGCGCCCTTTCGGTCAATCACTCCCACCAGATAACGCCGGTAAGCCTGAAGTAAAGTTAGAAGAGGGGAGACATAAGGCGTAGAATTTACGACCAGGCGATTCGGAATATAGGCTCTTAATGGGTAAGTCTTCCAGAGGCCAGCTTTGCTGGAGGAAAAAATTGCCACGGACCGATGGGGAAAATTCAGAGGCATCTGATTCAAAAAAGTTTGAATCTGGCGTAAATCTTTTTCTACCAAAGGTTTCACAGATTCCTGCACCTGGGTTTTGATGAGGTTCTTTAAGACAGTGCGGTATTCACCTCTGGGGTAAGTTTGATGGTCTACTCCGAGATAAACGCTTACGATAGGAGTAGAACTTTTCAGCTGTGATAACTCTCTAACTTGCTGTAGTGTGAGCAATGCCCATCCCTCCAATTTAGAAAAAGAGGGAGTGGAGTTTGAAGCCCCCCTTCAAGGAGGAGGTGGGGGGAGAGAAGGCCAGGCTTCATACCACTCCCTTCATATAATTATAACTCAGAAATAAAAATGGTAAAAGTCAGGAAATAATTGGATGGACATACGATAGATTTCTTATTAGAGCAGTAAAGAAGTATGATAGACTAAAAGCGGATGAACAGGGGGATGGTGGTCTTAATGTGTTGCATTTATATGGCAGAAAGTGCAGGAGTAAGCGTGAAGCATGCTTTCGGATTTGAGGGGCTTGTTCTGTCGCTCAAAGAAGGAAAATGGAAATTCGCAATAGATGAGAAGAGAGAAGGAATTGTGAAAGGATGGTTTAAACCGGAGCACGATGTCTCTAACTGGGATGAGATTCAGGTGGGGCGTTCATGGGAGGGACAGGGATATAACTATGATGGTTGGGCGTGGTACCGTAGAGACTTTCTTCTCTCAAAGGAATGGGCAGGGGAGAAAGTTTTTGTCGTATTGGGCGGTGTAGACGATGAATATGAAGTTTATGTAAATGGAGAAAAGGCTGGAGGCAATGGAAGTTTTGAACAGGGTATTTCGGTATGGGATACCTATACTTATGTGGAAGTTACTCCCTGGATTCACCGGGAGAAAACCAATATTCTGGTCATCTGGGTCAATGACTGGGGAGGATATGGAGGATTACGGAAAGAACCAGTGGCAGTGGTAAGTGACCCGAGAATTTTGATGCCACCGGAAGATTTTATCAAAATATATGCCCGGGAACACACCGATTTGCCCCTTCCTTACTGGGCAACCGGAAAGGGAATCGCATGGACGATGACCGGGGTGGACGAAGGGGTGGAAGAAATTCTGTTAAGCCATGACGGGGCTATTGGAGCCACATCCTTTCCATTCACCATTTCTGGGTGGATTTTAAGCCGCACAACCGGGAAACTGTGGGCACCAGAAAATCTTCAATCATCCCAGCCTTCCGCCTCATTGAAAAACGGATATCTCCCTCTCCTTCAATACGCTTTTCTTGCCGATGGTTTCCGAGTGGAATCCGAAGTCTTTGCTAATTCTTACGGCGACCCGGATGAGGATGGAGTGGCATATATCCTTTACAGAATCGCGAATAATTCTAAAGAAAACCAGGAAGCGGAGTTTCTTCTCGTCATCCGACCTTATCTGGTGAATGGGAAAATCGGCCAGGTGACCTCCGTGAGGTTTGAAGGTAATTCCGTGTTCATCAACGACAATTTCTTATTGTTGTGCGAGGATGTGCCATCGGGTTCTCTGACTTCATCTCTCTTTGAATCCGGAGATATTTCACAGGATATTTTCACGAAAAAGCCCTCGGTCTTCATCACCGATGAGCGTGGGTTAGGCATGCTTGCACTGCAGTATCCGTTGAACACCAAACCCGGGCAGGTATTTACTTTTCACTTTCGGTTGCCCCTCCGGCCCCGAGAAGAATTCCCTCTGGCGTGGTTGCGTTCTATGCGACTCCATTCCTTTGCAGGTGAAGAAGCAACAGTTTCTGCTTACTGGGAGAAGTTACTGGAGAACATCCCCTTCCAATTCCCTGATGAATCTCTAAATCATGCGTATAGGGCTTCTATCGCTAATATCTTAATTGCTATGGACAAAGGGATGCTCCATCCCGGCCCCCTGGCTTACAGTTTATTCTGGTACAGGGATTCTGCTTATATGATAACTGCCCTGTTGCAATCTGGATTCGCTCCACGGGTCAAAAATATGCTTCCCCATTTTATGAAAGCCCAGCTGGAGTCCGGGGAATTTCCCTCCATATTTGATTTGAATTACAAAAATGTGGGGTGGCAGGAATGGGACGCCCAGGGGCAGGCTCTTTACTCTATGGCCCAGTATTACCGTTTCACGAGAGATAAGGAGTTCATACAAGAGCACTGGCAAACTCTCGTGAAGGGCGCAGAATTTTTAAGGAAAATTCGGAAAGAGCGATTGAAACCCGAATTTGAAGCAACAGAACGATACGGAATCCTGCCTCCTTCAGTTTCCGCAGAAGACCTGGGACCCGGAGACTGGCATCATTATTGGGATGATTTCTGGGCTATCCGAGGGTTGAAAGATGGAGCATTCCTGGCAAGAGAATTGAACGATGATGCCACCAGCCAGTGGATGGAGAAGGAAGCACAAGAACTCCTCCACTGGACAAAGCATTCTTACTCGCTCATCATGCAAAAACAGGGAATAGACTGGATAGCCAATGGTCCGGAAGATTGGACTGGCTCTTCCATGGCAAGAGGCACAGGAGCGGGATTATGGCCCGGGGGCGCGCTTTCACCCGGTGACCCGGTGGTGCGAACCTCTTTCCAGCGCTATTATGAAAAATGGATACAGCCGTTCGGTGGAGCCTATCTTCATCAGGGGCGTTTCTGGCCCTACGGGCTTGAACTGGCCCTTGCGTATGTGATGCTGGGGCGGAGAGAAATTGCTTCTGAAATCCTGAAGTGGCATCTGGACCATCAAACATTCCCCGGCACCTTTTCCTGGGCGGAACAGATTGACCCCAAAACCTTCAAGTTTCTATCCGGAGATATGCCCCACTGCTGGGTGGCGGCTGACCTTCTTAACCTCCTGCGCGGAATGCTGGTGTATGAGGAGGAGAATCGTCTGGTGTTAATGGCAGGCATTCCACGAGTATGGCTGGATTCTCACCAGACGATTCAACTCCGTGATGCCCCCACCTACTTCGGCAAACTTTCCCTTGCCCTTTCAGTAAATCGTGAACAGGAAGAACAACGCATCCGGATAGCAATCACTGGCGATGCCCGTCCAGAAGCAGGATTTCACTTCCGTCTGCCCATACTACCTGAAGAAGTTCAATCTATCCTCGTGGAGAATGAGCCCATACATCTTCAAGCAGATGGTTCCTTCACAATTCCTGGCGCTGCTCATCAGATTCTGATAACTTTGAACCTTCCACGATAACGCAAGGAAACAGGTGAAAGGCAACCGAACGGGCAAAATTGTGGATGGCGGTGATGTGATTTGTTTCAGCATTTGACATCCCCGGTAGTGGTTGCCATGCTTCTGATTGGATTTATGAGCGTGGTGGACACATTAAATCTTTCCATCCGGGTGAGCGCAGTCATCACGAAGCGGCTGGCAGTAGCCCTATCTTTGTTCAATATGCTTATGATTCTTTCCCGCACATCCAATCTTGTGCAGGCGCCTATCGTAGCCAGCATGGCGGATATAGCGGTAGAACGGCATTCTGCTATCTGGCTCCTGCCCAAATTACGCTGGATTATCCTTTCCACCACGCTGGGCACGGTGGTGGGTGCCTTCCTGACACCCACATTGGTGCAGATATTTGTGCGTAGTATTCATCTTTTTGAGGAGAAAAAGACGGTGACTCGTGTCATCGTTCATCTATTAAAACCGCGTAATTTATGGGACCTGCGGACGGACTTTCGGGCCCCTTCATGGCAAGAATTTCGGTTGCATCTGGGGCGTGTTCGCCGTCTACCCTGGGATTTGCTGGTCTGGCATGTGCTCGTGATTGGATTCTATACTGTAGGGGTTCTTTCCACCATTTATGCGGCCGTTCTGGAGCCGAATATGCGTGCTACCGTCACCAATTTATCCGGAGTGGTGAATGGGATTGCCACCCTGTTGTTATTCATCGTTGTAGACCCTCCCGCCGCAATGATAACCGACCACTGCATCCAGGAGAAACGCCCTCCAGAAGATGCAAAAACCCTGAACACTTTTTTAATTCTCACCCGATTCACTGGCACTCTATTAGCCCAGTTTCTCCTCGTGCCTATGTCCCATTGGGTGCTAATCGTGGCCCGCTGGGTATTTACCATCTTCTACGGGCACACCTTTTGAAACCAATAAGCAGGAAATGATTGATAATTTCTTACCACATTCAAGGAGGAGATGAATATGAAAAAAAACACAGGGAAGTGGGTAAGAACTCTGGGGCTTGCAGGGGTGTCTTTCTTTCTGATTTATGCGGCAAAGGAAGAAACATATCAGCCACCCTTAGAATTGAAGGTGCCAGCCAGGATATCCGGGGAAACTCAGTATTTGAGAATCCCCGTTGTAGCCCTGATTTACACCCATGTAACACGATGGCCTGTGGAGTTGATTCGGAAGCCCACCGACCCTCCAACTGTGAAAACGGTCCGAAAGAAAGTTCCCCCTCCTCCGCAGGTGCCGGATTCGGAAGTGGAACGCATTATGGAAGAACTCCGACTGGGGCAACTATTTTACTGGACAAATTCTTCTATGAAATGTTTTGTGGATGTGATTCCTATCGTCGTGAAGGATGCGCTGGAACCGAAAGATATCTATGACACAAGCGAATATCGTTTCCCTCTGGCAGAAGATGTGAAAAAACGTCTGGCTGAATATGGATTTGAACCTCTGGGTAGCAATCCTGTTACTCCAGACACGAAGCGGGCGGCTGGTCTTCTTCATCTGGTGATTGAGCAGGTATGGAATGAGAAGGAGAAGAAGTGGGTTTATTCCGGGCGTGGCGGGGGATTTACGGTAGGACCTGACATCTACGGAATGGGGGTTTCCTGGTGGCAGGTTACCCCTGCAGATGCCGGCTCTAATAATCAATGGCTGATGGTTCATGAGTTCCACCACGACCTGGATGCTATGTTCGCTTTCAGCGGCCAGGAAGACTACTGGTTCAACCACCCCTCCCCCACAGAAAATAATGTGGCACGCTTGGGGGAGCATTACGATGATAACGCCTACATCCTCCGCAGATGGCTTCCGTTAGAAAAATGGTTTACCAATCATTACGGGGAGGTGAAATCATTCATTGACCGGGATGAAGATGGGGTCCCCGATGATGACCTTACCCTGCCTATGGATGAAAAAAGGTTTGGAAGTTCACCGGACTCAAAAGATACAGATCAGGATGGGCTGACGGATTTAGAAGAAGTTATGGCCTGGAACGGAATAAATCGGGGCCTGGGAGATATCTTTATGTCGGAGCATTTTTACCCTGACCCTAAAAATCCAGATTCGGACTCTGACGGTATTCTGGATGGTGATGACCCCTACCCTCTCTACCCCATCCATCCTTTCATCCCTATGAAATCACCTGAGATAGACGGGAAATTGGAGCATGATGAATGGTCAAAATTTGCTGAAATCAAAGATGAGCGCATTCAGGGCATTCTGTATGTTCAATGGAAAGAACTGGATGCCCTTTACTTTGCCCTGGAATTACCCAGCCCTGCAGGTATCAAAATTCAAATAGATGCCCTGAACGATGGATGGTTCATCGGGCGTGATAATTACCGTGTGGTGGTGAACAAGGAGGGAAAAGTAACAGAAACTACCATCATTGATTCCTCATCGCCCGGGAAATGGCCGCACGACGACAAAACTTTTGTAAAACCGGAAGATGTCAAAGTTGTTCATTCCCGGGAGGGTGAAAAAAACATGTATGAAATTGCCATTCCGAGAAACTGGTATACCGGTTTGTCTCTGGAACCCTGCCAGATTCTTGGCCTCAATATCGGGGTAAAGCCCGATGATGGGAACCCTTTTTATGTGATGCTATTTGAACCTCATACTCTGGTGCAATTAAGGCTGGTGAATCCCACAGAATCCTGTAAGGTCTAACCTGAAGGAGATATGGCCTGCTTGTCTTACTCGGATGAAGAGGTAATTCTTCACCTGAACAATTTCTGATAATCATTTCTATTTTCTTGACAACCGCAAATTACCATTTCAGAATTAAGATTCAGGTGATGGAAAGGTGAGAGAGGATGAAAACATCAAATTTTTGAGGATAATCCCCTTTTTCCTTTTGCTCCCCCTATTCTTTTCTGGAGCGAGTGCCCATATTCATAATGGTTCTGGAATCACTATGAAAGAGCACACAATTTTTCTACCATCCACACGCTCCACTCCGGTGGGATTGCTGGTGCTGGCACACGGTGGCTCAGAAGAATGGGAAGAGCAAGTGGTGGAAAAGATGCGGAGTTTCCACTCCACTTTGCCTGTGGCAATAGCCTTTGGAATGGCAATGAGTTCCAGCGAGTATATCCGGGAGGGAATTCTGAAACTGGAGAAGACAGGTGTAAGGGAAATCGTGGTTCTGCCTCTTTTTGTTTCATCTTATGCGCCTGTGCCTCGTCAAATGGAGTATATCTTTTGGCGGAGAAAAAACCTGTTTTTTCCACAGTTTCACAAATTTCCACGCGGTTAAGGATACATTATCTATCAGCGATAGATGGGGATTATCAGATAGGCTGGATGCTTGCGGATTTCACCGACGAACTCAGCGAGAGCCCGGAGGAAGAAGTGGTTCTACTGGTTGCTCACGGTCCTATCACGGAAGCGGATAATCAAATCTGGTTGAACCAGCTGAGGAGAATGGGGGAAGAGATTCAGGGGAGAGGGTATGTAGCGATAGAGGTGGCGACCCTGCAGGATGATGCTCCACCCGAGATTCGGAATCGTGCCGTTGAAGATATTCGGCGTCTCATCCAGCGATGGAGTCCGCCCCATCGTGTTTTAGTCGTGCCCGTGCTCATTTCCTCTTCCGACATTCAGCAAAAAATCCTGAAAATCCTTCCAGACTGTCCTTGCCGCTTCAGTCATCGTGGAATCATTTCACACCCGGCATTCTCAAAATATATCTGGAAAAAGATTAGGCCTTACCTTTTGTCCACATATCCGTAGTATTTCTGGATTTTTATGGGATGAGCCCGGGGGAGGAATACAGGTTATGGGCGACGAAATCCCCCACCTGAGAAGTGGATGCAGTGCCTCCCAGGTCTCGTGTATAAACTCCACCTGCGATGGCTTCATACACCGCCTGTTCAACTTTCACGGCTTCATTCTGAAATCCGAGGTAATCCAGGAGAAGGGAAAGGCTAAGAATGGCGGCAAAAGGGTTGGCAACATTCTGCCCTGCATATTTAGGGGCGGAGCCATGGACGGGCTCAAACATACCTTTCCCGCTCTCAGGGTTGATATTTCCCGATGGTGCCACCCCAAGCCCTCCCACGATTTCACCCCCTAAATCAGATAAAATATCACCAAACATATTCGTCGTTACAATCACCTGGAATTCCCAGGGCCTTTTCACCAGCTGCTGAGCCGCATTATCCACATAGAGATGGTCCGCCTGAATCCCCGGATGCTTTTTTGCCTGTGTCCAGAACACCCGTTGCCATAAATCGTGGGCATAAGTGAGCACATTACTTTTATCTACCAGGGTGATGCGTTTTCTCCCCTTTTCTTCTGCGTAACGAAAAGCATACTCAATAATCCGGTGAACTCCTTTATAGGTGTTCAGGCTTTCTTGAATGGCAATTTCATCCTCTGTGCCTTTCTTGAAAAATCCACCCTGGGACACATAGAGGTCTTCCGTATTTTCCCGAACGATGACGAAATCAATGTTTTTTTTCTGCTCCAGAGGAGTGAAAGAGGGGTGAAGGAGCTTCACAGGTCTGAGGTTCACATACAGGTCCAGGCCAAAGCGGATGGTGAGAATAATTTTTTTGGCGTATTCTGGGTCTGAGATTCGGGGGTCACCTACGGCTCCCAGATAAATAGCGTCATACGCCTTTAATTCTTCAAATCGCTCTTCTGATAAGGCAACACCGGTTTTGAGATACCCTTCTCCACTGATGTCCGGGTAAACTTTATAGGAAACGGGCAGGGAAGAGTTGGAAATGAGGGCATTCAGGATTTTCAGCCCTTCTTGAATCACCTCTGCGCCAATACCATCGCCCGGAATAACCGCAATCCTTTTCATAAAAATTTTCATCTCCTTGGAAGGAATGGAGAGAAGAAACGGAGACCTTCACCTGGGCACTCGTAAATCTATGGGCTCTCCCTGTATCCACGAACTGGCGTTATCTCCGGAATCCACGAGGCGCACTGAGAAACTGGTGACGAAATGGGTGGCTTCACTTACGGTTCTGGAGGGAACTTTGTACACTATTTCCTCCTCTATCGTTTCCTCTAACTGCAGAATCTTGAAAGGAATCTTCTCAAATATCAGCGTTTTCCCGCTAATTTTTTCCTTCCGACTCATAGCATCAATCTCGGTGGTGGGATAAGATTTTTCACCCTCAAAATAAATTAGAGGAGCGGTGTATTCTTGCTCCTGGATGGATAACTTTCCTTCACCGATGGGAGTTTTCTTCACCGGGATGTCGGAAGACAGGAGGCGAAAGGGCCAGAGGAGATTGTAATCCGGAGAAATATCCAGGGTGGTGAACAGTGGAGAGCGGTCAGTTTCTTGAATCATATATTCCTTTGCAGTATTCAAAAAGTTCCCGCTTTTCAGGTCATTCTCGTGGACGAGGAACTTTACTTTCTGGTAGGAAGTGGGGTTTTCTCCCTCCCCCAGGTCATATTCCACCCAGTAGTAGATTTGAACATTCTGGTGTTGTTTCCTTTCTTTTCGCTTTTCCATTCCTACAATGGCAATTCTGAGGGTAAAGACCTGACGTTGAATTTCAGCGTCGCTTTGCCCTTTGAACACGCGATATCGGGAGCGGTATCCCCGATAGATGGCATATTTACCCACTTCCTCTTTCCAGTCCGCGGGGAACGAAAGGGCGGAATCCGTCATCCAGAGAAAGAAAACAACAGAGAGGAAAAAAATCCGAAGGCTCATCATCCCACCTCCCTTGAAGTGACAATGTGTCCGGGGACGCCCGACCGGGCAAGAGCCAGGGCTCGTTCCACGATGGAAAGGATAGAGGAATTGTCACGGGCGCGCTTATCCTCCGTAGAAGCCACTCCGATGCTGATTGAAAGTTTCAGGATTCCTCCGGATACTCGAAAGGGCGTTTCAGAAACTTTCCGGCGAATGCGCTCAGCCAGGCAAAGGGCGCCTTCTTCCCCCGTTTGCGTGGCGATGATAAGGAATTGATGAGAGTCATAGCGGATAATGGCATCCGAGCGTCGGATCATCCCTTTGAGCAAATCAGCGAGCATCTTCAGAATGGATTCTCCAGCCTCTTTCCCATACCTGGACTCCTGCTGGGAAAACTCATCCGCAGCGAGCAGGAGAATAGAGAACACCAGTTCATAACGCCGAGCCCGTTCTAATTCTTCCATCAGCCGGGGCTTCAAGTATTTCCGGTTGTATAATCCCGTCAAATCGTCCAGAAGAGTGAGGTCTTCCAGTTCCTCTTCTCGTTCTTTCAGGAGTTCTATGAAACGGACCAGGGACCGGACTTTCATGATTAACTCCCGTGCATCAAAGGGCTTGGTGATATAATCCAGTGCTCCCAGTTCCAGGCCGGTTAAAACGGACAATTTGTCGGATTTAGAAGAGACGAAAATGAGAGGGGTCTTCCGCCCTTCACGGGAAGATTTCATCCGTCTTGCCACTTCAAACCCATCCACACCCGGCATCAGAACATCCATAATAACCACATCAGGCTTTTGGTCATAGAAAAACTTCAAGGCTTCCTCTCCATTCTCGGCTTTGATCACCCGGTAAGATTTGCCCAGAGCAATGCGATAAAATTCCAGCGTTTCAGGGTTGCTTTCTACCGCCAGCACCTTATATTCCGGCTCTTCCTCACCCGGTTTTTCTTTTTCCGGGGTTCTCTTCTCTTCATTCATCCACCTTATCATTATATACTTTATTTTGTGGAATTACAAATGAAAGGAAAGGAAGACCGGCAGAAGTTAAAGCAGTGGATACGAGAGCGTTCTCTCCAGATTTCCGAGGTGGAGGAATTCACGCTGTCAAGCGGGCGGAAAAGCCGGTTCTACATCAACCTCAAAAAAATGACTTTTCATCCCCCGACTCTCCATTTTCTTGCCTCCGTGATTTTAGACTTCATCGGGGATGAGAAAGTGGATGCGGTGGGGGGGCTGACCCTCGGCGCTGACCCCATTGCCTTTGCCGTTTCCCTCGCAAGCCTCTCTTCACCCTGCCCCATTAAACCCTTCGTCGTCCGAAAAGAAACCAAATCTCACGGCATCCTTAAGAGGATAGAGGGTGACATTCAGCCCGGTGAACGAGTGATTATCCTGGAAGATGTGGCCACCACGGGCAACTCCTGTTTAACAGCCGCTCAAGCGGCGAAAGAAGCGGGCTTGCAGGTTCTTTATGTTCTCGCCGTGGTAGACCGCCAGGAAGGCGCCTGTGAAACCCTGAAATCTGCCGGCTTCTCTCTCCGTTCTCTTCTCACTCTATCGGATTTGCTTGCAGATTAAATCCTTCGTATGCCACACGCTGTATTTTCACCCGCGGAGGTTGACCTCCTCGCTGTAGCATCCCATCTGAAACAACAGGGCGCCTGTGTGTGGCTACCGAAAAGCCTCTCCCATCTGCTGATTCAACAGGGTGAGAAGGAAGAGGCTTTCTTCCTCGGCCTTTATGCCGGCACCCGCTGGATTCTCAAAGTGGCTTACCCTCAGGAAGCCAGGTGGAGGGAATCCACAAAAGTGGCTATCCACCACTGGACGCAGGCCCTCCAGCAAAAGGGATTCAAACTGCTTCAGAGCAATGTTCCAGAGAAAAAAGCGAACCGGGTATTACCAGGGACCTGCGGGGTGATTCAGAATCTGGAAATCACCTGGCGACAGGTGCTAAAAGCGGGTTCGTGGGAAGAAATTTTCCACCGCAGGGCTCCTCTTTCCGTAGAAATTGGCTTCGGCAGTGGAGAGTTTCTTGCGCAACTCGCCTCCAGACATCCGAAGCAAAACTTCGTCGGCATAGAAATCTCCAGAGAATCCCTCCGCCGAGCAGAAAAGAAAATCAAAAGCCTGCGGAATGTGCGTCTGCTGATGTGGGATGGCAAACCTGCGCTCCAGTATCTTTTTTCACCCGCCTCTATCTCCTGTATCTACATTCATTTCCCATTTCCCTGGGATAAGAAAAAACAGAAAAAAAGAAGATTGGTGGATACTGCATTTGCCCGGCAGGTGGAAGAGAAACTGAGAACCGGAGGGAAGTTCATTTTTCTAACAGATTCTGAAAATTATGCAAAGGAAGTTTATGCCCTGTTTTTGAAAAATAAGAAGTTTCGGGTCTCTACGAAATTGGATAAAAAAATTTCCACTCGGTACCGGAGGAAATGGGAAAAAGAAGGGAAAAAGATTTATTCCGTTATCGCCGTAAAAACGAAGGGGGCAGGCGTCAAAATTCAAAGGGAAAAAATGGAAAAAATCCTGACTTCTGCTCTTTCTTTTTCACTGAAAATCAGCCCGGAAGAAGCATTTCGTATTTTTCAGCCCATCTCCTGCAACTGGAAAAGGAAAACGGGCATGACCGTGTTCAAGATTTTAGAGGCTTACAGAAGAGACACAAAAATCATCTTCTATGGAAAAATCATAGAGCCTCAACTCAACCTGAAGCAGGATTTCATCCTGTTACTGGAGCCTGAAGCGAACTCAAGGGGAGTGAAAATCGGAATTCTCCCGGCGGCGCCTCCTTTTCCCACCTCTTCACTAAAAGCGGGCATAGAATCCTTCAGAAACGAGTTAGAATTTCGCACCCTGAAGGAAAAACTCCTGGAGGTGTATCGGAGATTGTGGGAAGCCTTCGGACCCCAGCACTGGTGGCCCTGCGACCCGGATTATCATCGCACGATGGGAAGCGACCCGAGGGAAGAAATCATTATCGGTGCCATCCTCACCCAGAATACTGCGTGGAAAAATGTGGAAAAATCCATTGAACGGTTAAAACATCTTTCCGCTCTTTCCCTTCAAAAAATCTATGATATGGACGGAGATGAACTCCTGAATGCCATCCGCCCATCCGGTTACTTCCAGATAAAAGCCAAAAAACTCAAAGCCTTTGCGGAATTTTTTATTCAAAACCAGGGGGGTAATTTGAATGCCCTTGCAGAAATGCCGGTTGAACCACTCCGTAAAGTCTTGCTTTCCGTCTGGGGAGTGGGAGAAGAAACTGCGGATTCCATTCTTCTGTATGCATTCCAACAGCCCGTGTTTGTAGTGGATGCTTACACCCGACGAATCCTTCAGCGACTTGGACTTTCGCGGAAGGAGTATATTTATGGCGAATTGCAGGGTTTATTCCATCAGGCTCTTTCCCGATGTTTTTCCGATGGAGTAACTCTCACCCAACTGTATAACGAATATCACGCTTTGATGGTTCGGCATGGCAAAACAGTTTGCCTGAAAAAGGCTCCTCTTTGCACTTCCTGCCCCCTTCTGCTCCTCTGCCACTATGGAAATTCACAGGGGAAGGGGTAGGAACTCTATTCCAGCCCTAACACTGAGCGATAGCCTGGAATATCCAGGAATCCGTGGCCACTGATGTTAAAGGCAATCACTTTCTTTTCGCCCGATTCTCTACACTTTAAGGCTTCATCAATAGCCGCACAGATGGAGTAGGCGGATTCAGGAGCAGGAAGCCAGCCCTCCGTTTCCATAAACATCTTTGCTCTTTCAAAAGGAAGTCTTTCATCCGCCGGGTAAGCCACCGTGTCAATATAACCGTGATGTCTCAGGAGGCTGATAATGGGTGAAGAGCCGTGGTATCGCAGGCCATCCGCTTTAATGGGCTTCATCTCAGTGCGATGACCCAGGGTATACATTTTGAGCAGGGGGGTGATTTCTGCGTAATCAGCGAAATCGTATTCATATTTTCCCTGGAGATTCGGGGCAACCTGACTCTGAGCCGCGATGAATTTAATCTTCTTCCCTTTCTTCAAAACATCGTGGACAAAGGGCAGAGCAAACCCACCGAAGTTAGAGCCACCACCCAGACAGGAGATGACCACATCAGGATAATCCTCAAAGATTTCAAACTGCTTTTGCGTTTCCAGCCCAATGATGGTCTGGTGCATCAGTACATGATTCAGCACGGAGCCGAGGCAGTAGGTGGCTTTTGGGTCCTTTTGAGAATCTTCCAGTCCCTCGGAGATAGCGATGCCCAGCGAGCCGGGGTGTTCAGGGTTCGTGTCGTATAACTTCCTGCCCATTTGAGTTTTCGGGCTTGGGGAAGCGAACACTTCAGCCCCTAAAAGTTTCATAAAATTCAGTCGGTCTTTCTTCCAGTTATACACACTTCTCACCCAGTAGATGGTGCAACGAAGGCCGTTGACGGCGGCAGCATAAGCCAGGGCGGTTCCCCACTGCCCTGCCCCTGTTTCCGTGGTCACCCGTTCAAACCCTTCCTGCTTCGCATACCAGCACTGAGCCAGTGCAGTATTCACTTTGTGGCTACCCGTGGGGCTGAAAAATTCCCCCTTATAATATAGCCTCGCGGGCGTATCCAGCCTTTTCTCTAACTGCGTGGCACGAAATAATGGGCGGGGCCTCCCGGCCTTCGCATATAAATCCAGGATTCCACCCGGTATATCCACCCAGGGAGCCATAGAAAACTCCTGCTTTAGACACTCACCAATCATCAAATTCGGCAGATTCTGGAGCCGGGAAGGACCCTCTTTCGGGTCCCTCGGTGGAGGTAAAGGTTCCGGCAGGCTCGGCAGGATGTTTAACCACTGCGTTGGCATCTCCTCCACCCTCAAATTCACCATCTTCCTCATCCGAATTCCTCCTCCTTCTTAACTTCAGGTTTTACCGCTTTTAAGTATAACAACTTCCAGTCCTCACGACAATTCCCGGTAGGAATGCTCTCCGACTGGGGTCGGAGAGAGGGAAGGGGGGAAGGAAAACGAACCTCTATGACTTTTCCCTTTTCCCTCGCCCCGCATATAGCGGGGCGCCGTTTTCCCGCAATGATTCTTTGCGGGATCCCGCCGTAGTCTGGCGGGACAATTCCCGGTGGGAATTAGGATTGGTTGATACTTGCAGGAGAGGGAGCCCGGACGCGAGAGCGGGGCGCCGTTTTCCCGCAATGATTCTTTGCGGGATCCCGCCGTAGTCTGGC
>JBBIMK010000021.1:0-36493 GCA_037444445.1 bacterium
GGACATCTGGTCTCTATATACACCAAATTGGCGCCAGACGGTGAGGGTGTTGGGGACTACCACAGCCCCTCCCACGCAGGCATTCCACCCGGAGGGCAGGGCGCCGCCACTCTCCTCCGCCTTGCTCTTATCCCACCCAAAGCAGGCTTTCAGCCGGAAGTTATCCCCACCACTTTTCATTCCCAAAAATAATACTACCACAAAAGGGAAAAAGTTGCTTCTTGCAAGTTCTCGCTATTCGCTATTTGCCCCAGAACTATTCTCTTATTTTCTCCCCTGTCACCGGTTGGGCTTGCACTCTTTGCCTCCGGGAATGGGCTGGTTGCCTGCTTCGGCTTTCACCACCTTCAGTGCAAAGGAAAGATTGGCAGGAAAATGATGCTCCCCATAACCTTCATTCATGGGAGGGTGGGACAGCCAGAGCCGGACTGACTGATGAGTTCTCCATTCCGGTATTCCACGCGACACCGGTAATTATTCAACGCCCAGTTGATGAAGTGGTTTCGGATGAAGTCCATCACTTCAAAATAGGCGGCGTTGTCCGGCGTGGATGTGTCCCGAACATTGGTATCCGTTGCGATATTCTTGTAGTCTTCATGAGTCGCTCCATAGCCGGAAATGCTTGCGGTGATCCCGTAGCGGTCGGGTCCCCCATTGGGGTCTCGCGTCACATTCAGGTTGAAGAAGTTCTTTTCCCGCATCAGGTTGTAAAGCGCGAGGACCATCTCGCGCGGAAAGATGGGAATATAGTAATCAATGTCGTGTGTAAAGGTGTGCTGTTCAAAGTGCAGTTGGTCCACGGCGTGGGATAGCGCCGTCCCGGGGGCCACCGGGACATCGTAAACGCCTATACCCACATAATAGAGTCCCGTTCCTGCATCATCGGGCATAGCGGCGCCGATATGGATTCGGCTATATTCCCCAGCATCCAGAACCTGATTGAAATCCTCCTGCGTCACCGGACCAATGGATGGTCGAAGCACTTCATCCCCGTTCGCAGCAGGCTTTTCGCTACCTGTGGCTTGCTGGGTCTTACCGCTGTTCCCCTGATTGTTCCGATAACATCCTGTCTCGGTGAAGAAGAACGCGAGGGCGAGAATGCCCCCCAACAGCCACACCCCACCGAACTTCTTGAAACTTCCTAACAGGCTTGTCATTTTCCCTTCACCTCCTCATTGATAAAGGGACCGGATTCGCTGGCGAAGGAGTTCAATCTCCGCCACGCTGAAATAGTGAATCTGCTCATACCATTCCGGGGTTCCGCAACTGTATCTCATCACGGTCCTGTCCCTGGGCGCTAATCCAGCGCAGACACGCCAGTCGTGGGAAGTGTCCGGATGCTCCAGAGCTCCGAGGTTATGCCCCATCTCGTGGACGCTGTTCTGCTGGGTCTTGATCCAGGGATATCTATACCAGAAAGTAAGGGTCCTGATGTATCCCACCGCAGTGAAACTATGCACATCACCCGGGCAGTAGACCCCCAAGATCATGCCAAAGACTGTGGACCACAGATGGTCTACGCCGGCGTGGTGCGGTGTATGAATCGGAGGCGGGTGCGGATAGGGGTAAGTGCCGGAGTTGTGCGCCCAGGCTGTTGACTCAGAACAAATGGAAAGCGGCGATTGATGCGGGTTTCCCGTGTCCAGACTTCTCATCACCACTTCTACGAAGCCATCATCAAAGGCGCCACGAACACGGTCAGCCAGAGGGTTAAAGTCTGGCGTCATTTGGGTTTGCCACAGCCACGCTTTGCGCCAGACGGTGAGGGTGCCGGGGACTACCACAGCCCCTCCCACGCAGGCATTCCACCCGGAGGGATTTGTGCCAGTGGTGCTCGCACTGTTCCAGGTAAAGCATACCTTCAGCCGGAAATTATCTCCGCCGAAAGCGCCGGGATGGAAACTGCACCAGGCTTTGCCGGCATGTTCGTAATTTACTGGTGGTGGGTCAAGAGTTAAGTCGTGCACAACAGCGAAAGGAGAAGATTCTCCTCTTCCAGAGGAATAAGCCCTGCCTTGCTGGTTGATAGCCCGTCCACCGCCACAGTTATTGTAATTGACCTGATTACCATAGAAGTTTTTGAGGGGAGAAAGAACGGACTCCCAGTAGCCGTGTCTATGGTTATCCCAGGCGTACCACACCGCTTCACCCTCTACCGGAGGGACAGGGTCCGGGGGACTATCATAATCGGGGTTCGTGGGGGTAGCACCACCATTCCAGTCATAGGAAGCGTCTAAATAAGCGGTATGGAAGCGGGTTTGCCCGGCGGGCAATCCGTTCACCGTGATGCGGAAGCGGAAGCAAATTTCATCACCATAGTTTTCGTGGAAGCCTGCCCCGAGGTCGTGACAGACATCATTCATCCGCTGGTCTGGAAGGCGAGGATAAGGGCTTTCTATCAGGTCTTTCTCCAGGTTCACATATTGACTGCCCATCACCGGACGGTCAAGCGTGATCTGAGGCGTGTAGGATTGCTGGAAAAATTTCCAGTTGCCTGCCCAGCAGGTGAAATAGGGTTGGGGAGGAAGGCAACTACTGGAAAAGAAGGTATACTTGAATATCTCATCTGGATTGCCCCCTCCATCTCCTCTCCATATTCCATTTGCAAAGCAGTCAAACTGTAAAAGCCCGATGGGCAGGAAATAGATATAGGTTTCATGGGCTATGATTTTATCCCGGTCGGGAGGAAAGTCAGGCTCAAACCCATCTTCGTAGGAGAAAGCGGGATAAGAATGGTCAACTACAGGCTCTCGGTCTACGATATAAGCGGGATACAGGTAGTCGCCCACTCCGGGAACTCCATCCCCTCCATACCAGGCTTTCTGCAGGCATTTGTAGGCGGAATCATTGGGGTCTGGACCCGGGTATTGGAAGGTCTGATTGATGACCTCGTTGCTGGTTTTATACCAGTTGAGCCTGGGATGAAGCTGGTTGATATATACCCGATCATTCACCTCAATTTTCAGATACAGGCGCCCGCCGTTTGCACGCTTAAAATTGTCATCCTGCCAGAAATCTTTGAAATCTTCCCAGGGAGTTCGCCCCGGGTCATTGGGCTTTTTGGGGTAAGCATCCCCACCTGTAGGGATAAACTCTCCCCTCTCCTGGGCGGTCATTAATTCAAAAGCGGCGGTGGGATAGGAGGTCTCCCCCCATTCACCCTCATAGTAATCCATCAATTCTGCAGAGGCTAACCGCTGCGGTATGCCAGTTTCCATGTTCAAGCACCAGATTTCCAGTTTCGCTTTATACCGGTGAGGGCCCATACCATACCACACCCACTCCCCCACCGCTACCCCGCCAAAATCTTCAGGGCCAGGTTGGCCCGCATCCCATGTGTTCTTCAAGATACATTCGGGACATCCCCAGTTTTCCACACTCTCTCCTTTCTCCACTGATATCTCCGGGTCCGGGGGATAGGTTATCTCTTTCTCAAGCACTCGGCTCATATATCTGGATGCTCTTTCTCCATTCGGTGGAGGATACGCAGTGACTTTCACTTTTGCCCAGTGACCGTCCGCTGCCGTATCCTCCCCCGGGTCTCTGCCTAACACCTGGATGGTAAAACTGGTAGAGCAAGGTGGAGCCGGGTCAGGTGGTGGCTCTCCACCCCCTGTAGAAGTGTCAGGAGGCTCAAACACCTTCGGGTCTTTTCCCGGCTTTCCGCTTAAAGAGAACCGATATTTCTCAGGGCGATTATCCGGAAGAGGTGGGTCAAACCGGAGTTTTACCAGATGCTCCCCGCCGGGTGTGGGAATGACTTCTGATGGATGAATCTCCTGCCCTGTGGGCTTATAGGTCAGCGTCCAGTTTAATGGGTTCAAGTGATATTGCGGGTCAATCCGCTTGGAGAGATAAAAGTTCGCTTCCGTGTCGCTGACCACATAAGGGTCTTCACTGAGAACTGGAAAAGAGACCCGCCAGATGTCGGGATTTTCGGAATCTACCCGGAAAGACCAGCCGCCCTCGGTAAAACTGTAATCTGAATACAGGACAAAAAGTTTCACTACATGGACGGAGTTATCGGCTAAATCCTCCGAAGGAGTGTAAGAGATGATGCAATTCATGGAGTCCCATGTAGAAAGCACCGTGGTGTAATCTACTGACATTTTCACTGCCACAATCCCGAGCCGTTGATAGTCGTGGATTCGGGCAGAGATAAAGGGGCGAGATTCCACCCACCCTGCACCCTCTGGTGGTGTAAGAGGTTCAATGATGGTAGTAGGATAAATTTCTGCTTCTATTGGCACAGTTTCCTGGCAGGAGCCTCCACCCCCCAGGGTTTCGCCGCCGCCGCCATCACCCATGCCACCGCTGACCGCCTGGGGCGCAGGTTTTTCCTCCGCCCCGCTTGCTGGCGGTGAGGGCGGAGTTACGGGAGGTGAGGGGGGTGCGACACCCGTGGGGGGTGGCGTGGAAATGGAAGGTGGGGCGGGCGGGGGTGAACCTCCGCCACCGCAGGATGTGAGAATCTCAGGCAAGAGGAAGACTACAACAAGAAGCAAAATAATCCAGAGGACACGGAAGGAAGGAAGGAAGGAATACCCCATAACTTTTATACTTTCTTCTCATAACTCATCCTCCTTCTGCTGTCTAATTTCCAACCTTGCAATATTATCCTACTATAAGCTAAAGAAAAAGTCAAGCGGGGGGGGGATGAAATCCCGCTTTTGCCCCCATTTTTTCGTTTGGAGGGGATGAGAATGCTTCAAAACTCTCGGGTGGAGTGACCTCAGGGTTTTGACTGAAAGCAGGGGAAGAGGTAAAATAAAATGGGTGAGAGAGAAAGAAGTGCTGATTCTTTTTTGGGTGGGGATGGTCCTGGGCTATGGGTCGCCCGCGAGTCAGCGTTCTATTTCTATGAATCGGCTGAAATGGGAGAAGAGTCCGTACCTTTTACAGCATGCGGATAACCCTGTGGACTGGTATCCCTGGGGTGCGGAGGCGTTTGAAAAAGCCCTTAAGGAGGATAAGCCTATCTTCCTGTCCATCGGATACTCCACCTGCCACTGGTGTCATGTGATGGAGCAGGAGTCGTTTGAAGACCCTGAGGTCGCACGCCTGATGAACGAAACTTTTGTGTCCATTAAAGTGGACCGGGAGGAACGACCGGATATAGATAGTGTTTATATGACTGTTTGTCAGATGATGACGGGGAGTGGAGGCTGGCCCCTCACGATTATAATGACGCCGGATAAAACGCCTTTCTTCGCCGCCACTTATATCCCCAGGGAGACGCGTTTCGGACGCATGGGCATGCTGGAACTTATCCCGCACATACAGAAAGCCTGGACCACACGACGAGAAGAGATTCTCACCATTGGCCAGCAGGTCGCATCTGCCCTGCAGAATCTGTCTCGTGAAACCCCCGGGAAGGCGTTGGATGAAACCATCTTGAAACTTGCCTTTGAGCATCTGAGCGACCGATTTGATACGGTTCATGGCGGGTTTGGCGACGCCCCCAAATTCCCAACCGCCCACCCTCTCCTCTTTCTCCTGCGCTACTGGAAACGCACAGGAAATACAAAAGCCCTGAAAATGGTGGAAAAGACGCTTCAAGAAATGCGACTGGGAGGCATTTATGACCATATCGGCTTCGGGTTTCATCGCTACTCTACCGATGCCATCTGGTTGGTGCCTCACTTTGAAAAGATGCTTTACGACCAGGCTATGCTGGCAATGGCTTATACCGAGGCGTATCAAGCCACCGGTCAGCCAGAATATAAAAATACCGCAGAAGAGATATTTCACTATGTTTTGAGAAATATGACTTCCCCCGAAGGTGCCTTCTACTCCGCAGAAGATGCAGATTCCGAGGGCGTGGAAGGTAAATTTTATCTGTGGCAGGAGGAAGAAATCAGGCAAGCCCTCGGTGAACAGGCGAACCTTATCCTGACCCTGTTCAGTGTTCAGAAGAAGGGCAATTTCCGCCAGGAAGCCCATGGCCGTCCTGCTGGATTGAACATATTGCACCTGAAAAAACCACTCCCAGCACTGGCTGCTGACCTGAATCTATCGGAGAAAGATTTGCAACGAAGGGCAGAGGAAGCACGGCAGAAACTTTTTGCGATTCGTGAGAAACGGGTTCATCCCTATAAAGATGACAAGATATTGACGGACTGGAATGGCTTGATGATTGCCGCTTTTGCCAGAGGGTCGCTGGCTCTGGACGAGCCGAAATATGCCAGAGTGGCGGAGAAGGCAGCGGAGTTTATCCTGCGCACCCTTCGCCGACCCGATGGCCGCCTCCTCCACCGTTATCGCCAGGGCGAAGCGAGCATACTCGCCACCGTGGACGATTACGCTTTCCTCACCTGGGGGCTGATAGAACTCTATGAAGCCACCTTCCGCACCCACTATCTCCAAACCGCATTAGACCTGACACAGGATTTGCTAAAGCACTTCTGGGATGAAAAACCAGGTGGCTTCTATTTCACCCCCGATGATGGGGAAAGCCTGCTTATCAGGCAGAAGGAAATTTATGATGGCGCCATACCCTCCGGTAACTCCGTGGCTATGTGGAACCTGCTGCGCCTGGGGCGGATGACGGCAAACTCCGATATGGAGAAAAAGGCAGAAGAGCTCTCCTGTGCCTTCTCCACGCAGGTCATCCGGATGCCCTCGGCTTATACTCAACTTTTAGTCGCTCTCCAGTTTGCCATCGGTCCTTCCTATGAGGTGGTCATTGCTGGTCCTTCGGGGTCTGCGGACACGGAAGCCATGCTCAAAGCCCTGCGGGCGGAATTTGTGCCCAACAAAGTCGTTCTCTTCCGCCCCACCGACCAGGAATCCCCTGACATCCTCCGCCTCGCTGAATTTACAAAATATCATACCGCTGTGGATGGTAAAGCCACCGCTTATGTCTGCCAGAACTATCGCTGTGAAACCCCCACCACCGACATCCAGAGCATGCTCCGTTTCCTACAGCCACAACCATAAGGCAGAGGTCTAACCACCGCTGATTACTCCCTTCAGAAAGGAGGGATTTCTTTTTTCCAGGATTCCTAACATAGTTAAAAATCTTCCAATCGTAAATCTCCACCGACTGGATAGCCACAGATTCTCACCCACACGGCTTTCGGTTGGAAAGATAGTGGTATTGGTCAAAAGTCTAAAGTCTAATTTTGAACCACGAGCCACGAACCACGACGAGGGTTACAGGAGGACTTTGCGGGTTTTTTGCCCTGGAATGTTGTCCTTTTTCGGCTCCACCCAGCCTAATCGTTCCAGTTCGTCCATCAGCCGGCTGGCTTTATTGTAGCCGATGCGAAACCGCCGCTGAAGTAAAGAAACGGAAACCTCATCCAGGGTCAGAAGCATTTCTTTTACCTGCTCTAACAGTTCCGGGTCTTCCACTTCTATATTTTCTTCTCCCTCTTCTTCTTCCACGATGAGACTGTTCATTACTTCCTCGTCATACTGGGCAGTTCCATAGTTTTCCTTCAGGTATTCTGCCACCTTTTCCAGTTCCTCGGGGCTGACATAAGGAGCCTGGAGGCGGCAGGGTTTATCCAGGCTGGGGGAGGCGAACAGGAGGTCACCTTTGCCTAACAGTTTTTCAGCCCCGGTCATATCCAAAATGGTCATAGAATCCGCCTTGGAAGAGAGTTTGAAGGAGATACGGGCGGGGAGGTTCGCTTTTATCCCGCCTTCTATGCGCTTGGCGTCCGGACGCTGGGTGGCGACGGCAAGATGAATCCCAGCCGCCCGCGCTATCTGCGACAAACTCGCAAAGTATCGCTCTACCTCCCTCCCCTCCCGCGTCTCCTTCAGAAGAAAGTTCAACTCATCAATGATGATGACGATATAAGGAATGGGGTCTTTGGCATTCTCGTTATATTCCGAGATTTTTTTGAATCCTTGCTCTTTCAAAAACTGGTATCGTCGCTGGGTTTCTTCCACAGCCCAGCCCAGAGCTTTCACTGCCATTTTTGGCGCCGTTACGATAGGCACCAACAGATGAGGTATGTCCTCAAAGTTGGATAAATCCACCTGCTTGGGGTCTACCAGAATCATCCGAACCTGTGAAGGTGGTGATTTATAAATCAATGAAACCACGAGGGCGGTGAGGAAAACGCTTTTTCCCGATCCGGTGGAGCCCCCGATTAAAAGATGGGGCATATCGTCTAAAGTGGCGATGAGAATTCTGCCCTCCAGGTCCTTCCCTATGGCAATAGTGAGAGGGGAAGGGGAGTTCATAAATGCCGGCGACTGGAGGATTTGCCTCAGGGAAACATCCCCCCGGTACGCTCTGGGGACTTCCACGGCGATGGTTTCTTTCCCGGGCACGGGCGCCTGGATAATCACATCCCCTCGCGCCGCCAGCGACATCGCTATGTTGTCCGCTGCGCTGCGGATCCGGTTCAAATCCACATACGCGGGAACGGAAAGTTCATACCTCACCACCCGGGGGCTGGACTGAACATCCACGATTCTCGCTTCCACTTTTGCCATCTTCTCCAGGAGAAAGAGAATCCGCTCCCCTTTCCGCTCAATCTCCGCTTCCGAATCCTCCTTCTCGGGTGGTGGGGCATCCAGAAGTTCAAAAGGTATCTGATAGGCTCCATTTCCCATAACTGCTGGCAACTCTGTTAATTTCTTCTCCGCTTTCTCCCCCTTCCTTCTTTTCGGAACGCCGCGAGACGCTCTTTCAGACGCCATTTCCAGTGATGCCGACTCAGTTTCCCCGGCCATATCCCCGGTGGTTGGAGATGTCTCTTCCAGTTTCAACGCTGAGGAGACCTCCTGGAACCATCTCAGTATACTTTTTAAGCCATTTCCAACCTTTTCCGTAATTCCTTTAATGGAGAGGAGCGCATATAGTTGCAGGATAACGAGAAAGACCAGCCCCAAAAGCAGGAAGGTGCCGGTTCTACCGATACGAGCCTCCAGCAGGGAGAAGAGGCTTCGCCCGAGAGTACCCCCTCCCTGGAAACTTCCCAAAAGGATGGAAGTATATACCCCGATAAGAAGGGTCAGGAGGAGCGTATGAAGCAGGGATTGACTCCTCGGATACAATGTCAAAAGCGCCAGCAAAAATATCCAGGCAGGAACGAGGAGAGAAATCTTTTTTCCGAGGAAAAACAGGAGGAAGCCTGCCCATTCAATCCCGATGGCGCCCGTCAATTCAGGATTGATGAGTGCAATCAGGGTAAAGATGGCGAAAGCGAATAATGATGTGGTCAGGACTTCTCCTGTCCAGGTTCGTCGCCCTTTCATCGTCCCATCACCCCGGTGAGGATACCCAGCACAATACAATATACGCTAAACCCGTAAAATCGCGTTCTCCTGGAAAGGTAAAGCAACAGCCGGACGGCAAACACTCCGGAAACCACTGCGGAGAAAAACCCGAGAGCAAGAATCTTTAAAGATACAGCGGTATGGAAGGGAGGTTCCAGAGCGCCTGCCACAAGCCCTCCGAGGATGGCGGGGAAGAGCAGGAGAAGGGAGAAGAAGACAGCGGATTCCCTCCTCAAGCCCATCATCATTCCGCCTGCGATGGTGGCGCCTGAGCGGGAAAGACCGGGCAGGATGGCGGCTCCCTGAAGCAAGCCAATCCAGAAAGCGCCGAGGTAAGAAAGATGAAAAACTTCCCCCGTAGATAAGGGGTTTCGGAATTCTCCCGTAGCCAGTAAAACGGCGGTTACAAAGAAGCCGACAGCCACCAGCCAGCCCCCCTCAAACCCTGTCATCAGCACTTTCTTGAAAATGAAATACACCACACCCGTAACCATCGTGCTCACCAGAGTCAGATATAAAATGTGGCGATGGGCTGGCTCTTTCCAGTTTCGCACCAGGTTCACTACCTCTTTCCTGAGAGCCACGGTGAGGGCAAAAAGAGTCCCGAGATGCAGCACCACATCAAAGAAAAAGAGCCTCCCACTCTCCAGCCCCAGAAGGCGCTGAGCCACCACCAGATGACCCGAAGAGGAGACAGGCAAAAATTCAGTCACCCCCTGAAGGATGCCCAGAATAACTGCTTTCCACGGTTCCATCGCTCTGGTGTTCTACTTCTATGAACCCCTCCTCGGTTTTCATCAGTTTCACCGCCTTCTTGGCTCTGGGGTAGATGGCGTAGATTTTTTCTGGCACCACTTCCAGCATCGCCCCGCAGGTATGCTTTCCAATTTCATTCTGGATATAATGCTTTACATAAAAGGTGATCTTCGGGTCAATCTTCGGGTTGAGAAACAGGAATATATCTCCCTTTCCCGCTTTCATAAAATCCACCACCGCATTGGCTTCCTCCACCGTCGTGGGGATAGCGAAGAGGACCCGTTCCCCTTGCTTCTCCGGGCTTTCAGCGGTCTTCCCCTCCTCAAACGAGAAGATTTCATTAAACTTTCTCCTCACAGAATGGATAAGCCCCATCGTTCAAACGCCTCCTTTTCAAAAAGAATTCGCCCAAGGCGAACCATCGTGGCTCCCTCCTCAATCGCCACAAGGAAATCCTGGCTCATGCCCATGGAAAGGTGTTGGAGTGAGATATTCTCCCTCTCCAGGCACAGGAGGGAATCTCGTAACTGTCGGGTGCGTGCGAAGAAGGGGCGGGAATCCTCCGCCTGTTTCGGAACCGGGGGAATCACCATCAGCCCCTTTACGAGAAGGTGAGGGCAGGCTGACCCAATTTTGTCCACGAGCCCCCTCAACTCCTCCGGCAGGACGCCTCCTTTCGTGGTTTCCCCTCCCACATTCACCTCAACCAGCACCGGAAGGTACCGATTCTCCAGAGCCAGCCGCTTTTCCATTTCCACAGCGTGGCTGAATGAAGAAAGCGTTTGTATCCACTGAACCTGGCGAAGCAATCTGGGGATTTTGTTCCTCTGAACCCGTCCGATAAAATGCCACACCACCTCACCTGCATTCTGCGCTCTGTAGCCCGCATCCTGCTCCTTCATTTCTTCTTGATGTCTTTCCATTTCCTGGACGATATTTTCACCGATGTGAGAAATCCCCGCTTGAATGGCATCCAGGATGTCCGAAGTGCTTCTCCCTTTAACGGCGGCGATGAGGATAACTGAATCCTTCCGTCCCACTTTTTTCAGAGTTTCCTCCACCCTTTCCTGGATGACCTTCATCCGCTGTTTGCTCGTCGTATGATTGCTTCCTTCATAGTAGACTGATACACCCATAATCTCATCCACCGTTTTCATACCTTCTCTCATTGTTAGGAAGCCCGGTCCAGGCGGAAGGGAGGCAGGTCAATTCCCCCCTTCTCCCAGGGAAAGGTCTGCTGTTCCATTCTGATGGGCTTTTCTCTTTCTTTGGGGGGAGAGAAAAGGCTCACCGCGAGGAGGCCAACTTTCACCTCTTCCTCCTCTTCCGGTGCAGTCACCAGCCCCCAGCAGATTTCCGGTGTGTAGCCATCCTCTCCTTTTGCCTCTTTCCGCACGACTTCCATCCCGCGTTCCAGCGAGGAGAGAGTCAAATCTTTGCCCGCCAGGATGTTGAGCAGGAGGGCATGGGCAGAGCCCGGAGAAATCTCCAGGATAGGGGAGTGGAGAGCATGCAGGGTTGCCTCCTCCATTCCACGCTTTCCTCGCCCTTCCCCCCATCCGAAGTAGAGGGAGCCGGATTTCTTCAAAAAGGTTTCTATATCGGATAAGTCGCGGTTCACCAGGCCGTGGGTATTCAACAGATAGGAGAGGGTGGCGACGGCGTTTCTTAAGGTGATGTGACTCAGCTGGAGGAGATGGGAAGCCGGGAGGTGCTCCGCCTCCGGCAGCTGGAGGAGCCGGTCATTAGAAATAGAAACCACGCCATCTGCTGTCTTTCTGAGGAGAGCAAGCGCTTCTTCCGCCACCCGCAGGCGGTGAGGTCCTTCCCAACGGAATGGGCGAGTGGCAATCACAATGGTTAGAATTCCCATTTCCTTCGTCAGGTCCGCCACGATGGGTGTGGCGCCGGAGCCGGTTCCACCTCCCAACGCAGTGCTGAGAACCGCAACTTCACAGCCCTTCAGCGCCTCCCGAATTTCTTCTCGGCTTTCTTCTGCTGCCATCCTGCCCTTTTCCTGGTCGCCTCCCGTTCCTCTTCCCCCCGTTTCCTTCTTCCCCAGTTGAACCAGATGAGCGTTCCGAAGCCTTTCCAGCGCTTCTTTATCGGTATTCAGCGCCCAGAGTTCCACTCCCGAGATGGGATATTCTTCCAGAAAGGCGATGGCGTTAGTGCCTCCGCCTCCAATCCCCATTACCTTCAACCGATTCTCCGCTCCCTTTGCCATTATCCTCCACCGGGGGATGGATTCCCGGTTTCCACTGGAACGCCCGATTTCGGCTTTACTACCAGGGTCGTTGGGGAAATCACTTCCACCCGCTCACCCTGCAAAATCTCCGCCGGATGAGTCCGAAATAGATAAAGGAATGCCTCCAGCCCCGGCTGTGCATACCGCAGGCTTGAGATATAGAGTAATGGCAGTTCCCCCTGAAATCTTACCGTGAGGCTATTGTTTTCATCAATCTCCACCTTCTTCACTCCCAGCCCTGCGGAGGGCATCTGCCGCCAGAGCGTCTGGAGGACATCCAGCAGGAGGGAGGCAAAAGGAATATCCATCGCCTTTCCCACCACAGGGGTGTTTCCTTCTCCCCTCAGGTCTACCACTTCTATTAGCCCTCTGTATCCCTGGCTTTCCCCTTTTGCCAGCACCCATCCATCTTCCGAAAGGAGATAGGATTCTTGCTTTCGGTAGAGTTGTGCCATGGGATTTCGCTCCACGATGAGAATTTTGAGATGGTTGGGGAATCTCCATCGGACTTCCGCATCCTGGATCCAGGGATGGCTTTTGAGGCGCATCTGAACTTCTTTTCGGTTCAGTTTTAATAGCGACCTTCCAGTCCGTAGCCTGCTGAGAGAAAGAATCTGCTCCGTTTCCACCACCCGATTTCCTTCCACTTGAATTTCCTGAATCCGGAAAAACGGAGAAAGGCTACCAGCGGCGATGAGAAACGAGAAGCCTATCAGGAAAATGATGAATCTATTCCACATCCGGTTCAATCCACTCTCCTATCCGCTCCACCTCGGGCTCCAGGGAAATACCGGTTTCTTCAAACACACGCTTTTGCGCCACTTTCATCAGAGTGGCCACCTCGTCAGCGGTAGCCCCCCCCAGGTTGACGATGAAGTTGGCGTGCTTTTCCGACACCTGAGCCTTTCCCACCGTTTTTCCCTTCATCCCTGCTTCTTCCAGCAAGCGACCGGCATACTGACCTGTGGGATTCTTGAACACGCTACCCGCCGAGGGCACGCCAATGGGCTGGGTCTTCAAACGGTAAGTGGTGAGGCGCTCCATCCGCTCCAGGATTCCCTCCCTGGAGCCTATCTTCCCCATCATCAGACACCCAAGGACGATATGACCATCATTTTTCAGGGAACTCCACCGATAGCCTTTCTGGATGTCCTTTGCTTGCAGGGTAACCTTTTTTCGGGAGGGGAGGTGGAGGGTTTTCACTTCCACTACATGTTCCAGAATCCCCTCTCCACCTGTGCCGGAGTTATTCGCCAGTGCACCGCCGACGGTTCCCGGCACGCCGCAGAGGAATTCAAAACCACTGATGCCCTTTTCAGCCGCTTTTCGGATGCACTTGTTCAGGCTGGCTCCGCCGCCTGAAACGAGGTAAGGAGGGTCCACTTCTACCTTTTCAAATTCACCGCGAAGGCGGATGACGAGCCCCCGAATGCCCCGGTCTGACACCAGTAGATTACTCCCTCCGCCTATCACCGTTACTGGAAGCCCATTCACCATACTCAGGGCTTCCAGCAGGGGTCCTTCCTCTCGGAAGGTTCCCCAGAGGTCCGCCGCCCCACCAATCCGATAGGTGGTATACCGGCTCATCCATTCATTGGATTTCACTCCGAAGGCAGACAGTTTCGGCTCCCATTCTGCCATTTTGCCCATTTCCTCCTTATTTTCCTTCCGGTGCATTTTTTTTCTCCTGCTCCCTCTGAGCATATTCTACTCCCCAATCGTGGATACTGCCCGCTCCGATGAAGAGGACAATATCGCCAATCTGAATGGTTTCATTTAAGGCCTGGAAAACATTCTCTTTGCCCGGGCAGAAGAAAACATTTTTTCTCTTGTGAAGGCGGGCGATTTCCGCCACCTGAATACCACCTACGCCTTCTATGGGGGGTTCGCCAGCGGGGAAGATGTCCGTTACAACCACCACATCCGCCCCCACCAGAGAGGCTCCCAATTCCTGCCACAGGTGCTGAGTTCGGGTATATCGGTGTGGCTGGAAAACGGCCACCAGCCGCCGACGAAATTGCTTCGCCGATTCCAGCAGACTCCGAATCTCGGTGGGGTGATGGGCGTAATCGCTGTAAATCCATCCTCCATTTTGTCGCCCGAGAAATTGAAACCGCCGCTTGACGCCCTGAAACCTTCTTAACCCCTCTCGGATGGATTCTAACGGCACTTTTAAGGTGGTTAACGCACCCAGGGTTGCCAGAGCGTTTTTCACCTGATATGCACCGATGCCATTCACAACGAACTCCCCCATAGGCACTCCATGAATCATCGCTTCAAAGGTGAGAGTGGAAGTATTGGAGTAAAGGATTCTCCCTTGAAGGGAGGCACCCTCCGTGAATCCGAAGGTAGCCACCGGTGAATTCATTTGCTTCAGTTCCCGCACGAACCCCTTCAAATTATTCTCATCATGGCAAATCCAAATGCTGCCGTCCTGAGGGACCTTTTCAGCCAGTTGAAAGACGGAATTTCGGAGGGTCTCCAGGTTCGGGTAAAAATCCAGGTGGTCCAGGTCCAGATTGGTGAGCACGAGAAGAGTAGGGGATAGGAGAAGGAAAGAGGTCCTGCTCTCATCGGCTTCTGCGACGAAAATATCCCCGCTTCCCCATTTACCTCCTTTCTGCCAATCTACCAGTTCACCGCCAGCCACCACGGCGGGGTCGTGGCCACAGGCTTGCAGGCAGAATCCAATCATGGCGGTTGTGGTCGTTTTCCCGTGGCTTCCGGTGACCGCCACCCGCTCCCCCTTCTGGTGAAACTGGTCGGCTAAAAATTCCGCCCTCGCCATTACGGGAATGCCCTGAGTTCTTGCCGATACAATCTCCGGATTATCCGGTGGCACGGCAGTAGAGTAGACCACGAGGTCCATGCCATCCACATGGGTGGGGGAATGAGACAAGTAGACTGTGGCTCCTGCCGCACGCAACTTCTCCAGCGTTTCCGATGGCGTCACATCCGATCCCCCTACCTCCCAGCCCCGCCCCAGGCATAGCCAGGCTAAACTACTCATCCCGCTACCGCCCAATCCGGTGAAAAAGATTCTCATCCCTTCCACTCCTCTTCCACAGCCAGGCGTCCAAGAACCCCTGCCTCCAGACAGTTCATTCCGAGAGCAGTCCCCCCATAACTGACGAAGGGAAGTGGCAAGCCCGCTACCGGCAACAAAGTGGTGGATACACCCAGGTTCATCAACACCTGAAATCCTATTATTCCTGCAATCCCCGCTGTAAGCAGGGCGGGAAAGGGGTGCTTCGCCCATTTCTCCATCACCTGCACACTGCTCCCGAGGAGCAAGATATATAGTCCCATCACCAGGATCCCCCCCAGGATTCCCATTTCTTCATTCACTATCGCAAAGGCATAGTCATTATGGGGTTCCGGAATGTAATACTTCTGGATACTTTCCCCCAGGCCCTTGCCCAAAAGCCCACCGGAAACATAGGCGTATCGCGCCTGTTGTATCGCATATTGTTCATCGGAGAAGAGATTTATCCAGTGGCCTCCTCGCAGGCTCAATGCGGTGATACTGAAAATACCGGTGATGGCGATGGCTAATACGCCTTGTGTGATAAGCGTTTTGAAGGTCAATGTTCCCGAAATAAGCACCATCAGCCCTAAAAGCAGGAGAAGCAGAGGAATGGCATCGGTATCGGGCTGAAGGGCGATAGCCACAGCCGCAAGCATGAAAGTGGCGAGTAATAAAGTTTGCCCCCTGGAAGAGTTCATTTTCCCCATTTTCATTGCTTCCAGAACCCGGGCGGTGAACAGGATAAATCCGAATTTGAAAATTTCCAGTGGTTGCAGGGTGAAGAAGCCCAGGTCAATCCAGCGGGTCGCTCCGCGGGAGGTGTGGCTCACGCCTGGAATGAGAAGCAAGAATAACAGTGCCAAACCCATAAAAAGCCACAAAAGAGCGCTCCGACGCCAGATAGAAGGCTTCACCCTCAGCCCGATGAAAAATGCCAGTATCCCCAGCGGGAAGAGGAGGAATTGTTTCACGGCAAGATTCCCATATTTTTGTGTGTGAAGGGTGGCATCCAGCACCACAAGAAATCCCACACACAATAGCAAAGCCACAGCGATGCCTATCCGAAAGAAAACGGGATTACTTCTCACTTTCTTCAGCATATTGCTTCACCAGTCGTTTGAAAACTTCTCCCCTTTCTTCATAGGAGTGAAACTCATCAAAACTGGCGCAGGCAGGGGAGAGGAGAACCACACCGTTGGGGGGTGTAACCTGAATGGCACTTTTCACTCCTTCGGTGAAAGAATCCACCACTACGAGCATGGCTTTCCCATTCCCGTGTTGCTGGAAGGCTTGAAACAGGCGCTTCCGTGCCTCACCCATCAGGACCACTGCTTTGCATTTTTCCGAGGCTATCTCAGCCAGGCGAGAATAATTCAGGTTCTTCTCGGAGCCACCCAGAAGAAGAGTCAGCCAGCCCTCTTTGAAGAGCGCCTGAATGGCCGCCAGGACGGAGTGTGGCGTCGTGGCTTTGGAATCATCGTAGTACTTCACTTCGTGGAAGGTTCCCACATATTCCAGTCGGTGTGGGAGGGGGGAAAAGGTCTTTAACCCCTGCTGAAGGAGAGGGATGCTCACGCCCGCCACTCGTGCAGATAGGATGGAGCCTAACGCATTGCTCACATTTGCCTCCCCCAGTAGAGGCAGGTCATCCCGGTGAAGCACCGGTATTTCCTTTCCTTCCCACCTTATGCTCAGCACATCGTCCTTCACATAACCATCTGGCTGGTATGGAAAATCTGACCCTTTTTTCTTTTTCCATTTGCCTTCCGCATCTGACGGTTGGAGAGAGTAAGTAAACACCCGGCTACGGCATCGTTTCAAGGCAGACTCAACCCAGGGCTCATCTCCATTGATCACCGCTGTATCCTCTTCCGTCTGGTTCTCAAAAATCCGTAGCTTCGCAGATTTGTATTCTTCAAAATCCCTGTGCCAGTTCAGGTGGTCTTCCTCAATGTTCAGCAGGAGTGCGATTTTAGGGCGGAATTCATGAATGGTGGATAGTTGGAAAGAAGATACCTCCAGCACAATCCAGTCCCACTCCCCTTCGCACACACTCACCAGAGGATTTCCAATGTTTCCTGCGGCAATCACCTTTTTCCCGCTCATCCGTAATAGATGTTCCAGAAGCCGAACGGTGGTGCTTTTCCCATCCGTTCCCGTAACTGCCAGAATCGGGGAATGGGTGAGTTGATAACCGATTTCCACCTCAGAAATCAAGGGAATGCCCAGTTCTCTTGCCCTATAGAAAACGGGATGGACGGGGGGGATGCCCGGGCTGGGAATGACGGCATCTATCCCGTTCAGGAGGGATGTGTCCTGCGGTCCGAAGTGCAACAGGCATCCCCGGTTTGCCAGCGCCTGCACACGCTCATCCATTTTAAGCGATGGATTGGAATCCGAGGCCAGAACCGAAGCGCCCTTGTGCAGAAGTTTCTCCGCTACTGCCAGCCCGGAAATCCCCAGCCCTAACACCAGAAATCGTTTCTTCTGAATGTCGTTCATATCGCCCACTGAATAGCCTCCGGAATGGCAGAAGATTCCACCGCACCTACCCCCAGAAGTGTAAACAGGAAGTGAAAAATCCAGAATGCAAGAACCACCCGTGGCTCTTCCATTCCACTCATTTCCAGATGATGATGAAGCGGGCTCATCCTGAATATCCTTTTCCCAAACAGGTGAAAGGAAATCACCTGAAAAATCACGGAGAGGACTTCCACCGCATACACGGCTCCGAAAAGGAAGAGGAAAAGTTCGGTTCGGGTGAGGATGGCGACGGAAGCCAGCACCGCTCCCAGCAGGGATGACCCCACCTCCCCCATAAAGATTTTTGCCGGATAGGCATTCCATACTAAAAAGCCGAGGGAGACCCCGGATAGAACCCACAGGGGAAGCATAATCTCTGGCAGATAACTCCAGAACAGGCTTCCGTATGCGAAAAAGGTGAAGAGGATGCAACCGGTGAGGAGCCCATCCAGCCCGTCGGTGAAGTTCACCCCATTTACCGTGCCCATATAGGCAAGAATCGCCAGCAGGATACACCCTTTTCCAATGTCCGGTATCTGGTCAGAAAAAGGGATGAAAATCTGGCTTCTGCCGCTGGCATAGGCCGTCCACCCCAGCAGGGCTCCGAGGAAAATCTGAAGGAGGATACGATAACGGGCTCGGAGCCCAGCGGTTCCTCCCCGCATTTTCAGAACATCATCCAGAAGCCCCGAGAGACTCGCTACTCCGCACACCACCCAGAAAACAACCTCCGTCCGGGTTAACCCCCCCCTGCCAGAGAGCCGATGAAATAATGGCAAGAGGAAAACCATCAGGAAGAGAACCCCTCCCATGGTGGGGATTCCCTGCTTCTGTAAGTGAGTAGTGGGTCCATCCGTTCTCACCCTCTGCCGTATTCCCCAGCGGGGGAAATACCGAATCATCAATGGGGTTGCAAAGAGGGACAGAAGGAAAGTGAAAATCAATAAATATCCGGGTGTTCCCAGCCAATCCAGTTTCTGGATGAGAGGGAACTCATTCATGATTACTCGCCTCTCACCCCGGACGCTTTCAGGATTTCTTCCACCATTCTTTCCATCCCCGTAGCGCGGGAGCCTTTCACCAGTATGACACTGTCCTGCCAGTTTTCCTTCTTCACATCTTCCAGGAGAGAAGGGAAATCCGCATACCATTGGCTTTCCACACCGCCTTTCTTCGCCTCTTCCACAGCCTCCTTCATAGCATCTCCACAGGCAAGGAAGGACTGGAAGCCGAAATCCCCCAGTTGGTTTCCGATGTTCCGATGATATTTGCTGGCGTAATCGCCCAGTTCCAGCATATCTGCGAGGATGGCGATTTTCTTTTTTCCTGCTCCGATTTGAGCCACAAAGCGGAAGGCTTCCTCCATAGAAGCAGGATTGGCATTATAGGTGTCATCCACGAGGGTGCAGTTTTTCTTCAATACAAGAAGGTTCATACGGTGGGGGAGTGGTGGGCAGGAGAGGATGCCTTGTAAGATGTCGCCCTGAGGGATGCCCAGGCTCAGGCCCACCGCCACCGCCGATGCCAGAGGATAGCCCTGAAATTCGCCCGGGAGGGGTGCTCTCACCTCTTCCCGCCACTCCGGCGTCCTCACCCAGAACCGGCATCGTCCGTCTTCCCCGAACTCTTTCAGTTCAAAACTGATTTCTCCTCGCTTCCCGTAGGTCCGTATATCTCCGCGGCATTTATGTTTGAGCACATGGAAATATGGGTCATCAGCGTTCAGAATGGAAAGATTTCGTCCCGTCAGATTCCACAGAAGTTCCCCTTTTGCATCCACAATAGCATCCATAGAACCCAGCAACCCGATATGCGTAGGGGCAATGGTAGTAATCACCCCGATGGTGGGTTGTGCCCTCTCGCACAGCCACAGGATGTCACCCGGCTTTCTCATTCCGAACTCCAGCACCACCACTTCAGCGTTCCCATTGATTCGGCTCAAGGTAAGAGGAACGCCAATTTCATTGTTATAACTCAGGGGGGTTTTCAGGGTTCTGAATCTCCGCTCCAGAACAGAAGCGATGTATTCTTTTGCCGTGCTTTTCCCCACGGACCCGGTGACCGCCAGCACTTCTCCCTGGAATGCTTGACGGTGAAACCGCCCTACTTCTGCCAGGGCTTCCAGACTATCCCTCACCTGAACTGCGAAAGCACCGGGGGGTAAAGCGCGAGGACCGCTGGGGTAGCGTTCCGCAACCACTCCACGAGCCCCCATCTTCAGGGCTTCCAGGACATAATCGTTTCCGTTGTATCGTTCCCCTCTCAGGGCAAAGAAAACCTCTCCGGGTTTTAAACTCCGGGTGTCTGTGGCTATATCCTCCAGGGGAGATTCCGGGTCGCCTCCCAGAAGTGTAGCCGAACAAATTTGGAGCAAGTCCTTAACTTTCATATTCCAGTTCCTGAAGCGCCTTGCGGGCTTCCACCCGGTCATCAAACGGGAGGATGGAATCCCCTACAATCTGGTAGGTTTCGTGCCCCTTCCCGGCGATGACCACGGCGTCGTTCTTTTTTGCCTCGGCGATGGCTTTTCGGATGGCTTCCCTCCGGTCTGGAAGAATGTGAATACAGTGGGCTTGCTCCACGGGGATACCCCCAAGAATATCCCGGATGATGCCCAGGGGGTCTTCCTGCCGGGGGTTATCGCTGGTGATGAACACAATATCCGAGAATTCGCAGGCGATGCGCCCCATTCTGGGGCGTTTGGCTCTATCCCGATTGCCTCCACACCCGAACACCGTGAGCACCCGCCCGGAAGTAAGCCTTCTCACCGTTGTGAGAACCTTCAGCAGACTATCGGGTGTGTGGGCGTAGTCCACAAGGACCCTAAAAGGCTGACCCTGCTGAATTTCTTCCATCCGACCCGGAATTCCTTTCACTCGTGCAATGCCTGCCTGAATGGCACCCGGGGGAACCCCCAGCGATAACCCCAGCGCCACCGCTCCCACTACATTATACACATTGTGTTCTCCCCGCAGAGGCGTGAACACTTCCCATTCCTTTCCATTCAGCCCTCTCACTCTCAGCCGGCTCCCGTCCTCGCCCAGTTCCACACTTTCTGCCCGATATTCACCATTTTTTATCCCGTATCCCAGCAATCCCGGAACCTCCTGGAGAAGGCGGATGCCATAGCCATCGTCAGCGTTCACCAGGCCCTGAAATCCCTTCTTTCGCTCCACCTCCGTGAAGAGAAGTTTTTTGGCAGAGAAATAATCTTCCATGCTGGAATGGAAATCCAGATGGTCCTGGGAGAGATTGGTGAACAGGGCCCGGTCCAGCATAATTCCACTCAATTTCCCCAGCCTCAGCCCGTGAGATGAGGCTTCAAAACAGGCGCACTGAGCATCACGGGTTTGAAATTGGCGTAAGAGCCACACGAGGTCGTCTGCTTCCGGAGTGGTGTTCTCCAGGTTCCAGACTTCGCCATCCAGGCTCCCACCTAAAGTGCCCACGATGCCGGCTTTTTTCCCAGCAGCGTTGAGAATAGAGGCTACCAGATGGCTGGTGGTGGTTTTCCCTTTCGTTCCTGTAATGGCGAGGATGGACATTTGAGCGGAGGGGTTGTGATAGAATCGCTGGGCGACCTGCCCCAGGGCCCTGCGTACATCCCTGGCTTTGATGATACACGGGAAGGGAATCCCCACCGGGCGGTCCACCAGCACTGCCACTGCCCCTCTCTCGTAGGCTTCAGCGAGGAAATCCATGCCGTCCCGCTTCTCCCCCCGAATCGCCGCAAACAAATGCCCTGCCTCCACTTTCCGTGAGTGGTGCACAATCCCGCGAATGGGAACCTCCACATCCCCAAAAACTTCGCCATCTAACCTCTTCACTAACTCTTTAATCCGTTTCTCTCGTTCCATTTTCTATCCCAGCCTCTGTCTGCGGCGGAATCCCGTAATACCAGAAGATGTCCTTCAGGATGTTTTTGACAGCCGGAGCGGCCAGTTGCCCGCCAGAAGCCCGGTAAGTTTTCGGGTCATCCAGGACCACGGCCACGAGAAACCGGGGAGAATCTGCCGGATAAAAGGCAAAGAAGGAAACGACCACATGCTGTTCATCCCGATGATAATACCCGCCGCCGGGCTTGGTCTTCTGAGCCGTTCCCGTCTTCCCTGCCACTGGATAGCCTTCCATCTTCAGCGCAGTTCCAGTGCCCTCCAGAACCACTCCCTTGAGGGCATTGAGAATAAAGTCTACCGTCTCTTTTGAAAGAACACGATGGGCAGTCCTCTGGCACCTGAAGATGGGCTCTCCATCCCCCTTGCGAATCTCTTTCACCACACAGGGGTCCACCACCTCACCCCCGTTGGCAAATGCACTATAGGCTCGCAGTAGTTGAATAGGAGTCACAGCGATTCCTTGCCCGAACCCGAGGGTGGCTTTCTCCGTGGGTCCGAACTGGGCTGGAAGAAGCCCCCGGGCTTCCAGCGACCGGGGCCTCAGCACTTCCTCTGCCATCACTGCCTGCCCGAATCCGAACTTCTGAAGCCATTCTTTCCATTCCAGGTCAGAAATCAGGGAGCCCACCTCCGAAGCCCCCACATTGCAGGACTTGACAAGAATTTCCCGCAAGGTCACTTTGCCGTGGGCACGTCCATCAAACTCCCCGATGGGAGAGCGCTGGGGCATCGGCCGTTGCCCGGTACACACCACCTCAAAAGATTCCTTCACCTTCCCGTCCTCCAGGGCAATAGAGAGGGCGATGGGCTTGAAGGTGGAGCCAGGCTCATAAACAAAATAGAGGGCTTTATGCCGCAGGTTTTCCGGGTTCTGGGAAGCATACTCATTCGGGTTAAATACAGGCGCACTCGCCAGAGCAAGTAGTTCCCCCGTTTGCGCATTCATCACCATCCCAACGGCTCCTACCGCTTGCTCCTTTTCCATAGCCTGGCTAATTTCCTCTTCCACGATGTATTGCAGTGCTTCATCTATGGTGAGCACCAGGTCATATCCATCCAGGGCTGGCAAAAAAGGAGCTGCTCCAGGAATTGGCCTGCCGAAGGCTACCCTCCGATACATCTGCTCCAGTGTGCTTTCCTTTAGATAATCCTCAAATGCCCATTCTAACCCACCCCCCTTTCCTCCTTCATAAGCGGAGCGATAGCCAATCAGATTTCCCGCCAGGCTTTGCAGGGGATAATATCGGTTGTTGCGTTTTTCCATTCTTAACTGTAAGCCGATAGGCACGCCATTCACTCGTTTCCTCTTCAGGACTTCTGCCTTCTCAGGGGGCAGGAAGAAAAGGGCTTGAGACTCCTCCGGCTGGATTTTCCTGCCAAGGATTTCTTGCATGCCGATGACCACTGCGGACCGGACCTCCGGGGTCATCTTCCTCCAGGGCGCCCGGATTTCATAAGTGTCCTGGTTGACAGCGAGAAGGTGATTCTGGCGGTCAAAAATCCGCCCCCTCCCCCCGCTCCACTCCCCCAGTTCCTTTACCTGCTTTTGATACTGGGCTTTCAATCGTTCATCTCCCCTCAATTTCATTACCTGCAGAAGGAAAATCACTGAAAAGACAAAAAAGGCACTCCTCCAGAGCCAGACCCCGGGGTGAACGGTCATTCCTTTCCTTCCTCCCGGGCTGGCAAAATCTCTCGTTCCTCAGTTTTCGCCATCCCTCGCTCCCTCGCCTGCTGAAGCACCCGCCGGGAGGCTTCCAGCTCCGTCAGGTGAATTCTCAGGTTCTCAACTACCCGCCGTTGGGCGCTTAATTCCTCCACCAGTCGCTCCCTCTCCTCTAATTCACGAGCATCCAACACCGAGAGCACACCATATACAAGTGTGAAACTGACTATCACACCCATCCCCAGCAAAAAGAATTTCCACGAGGGCAGGTGTTCCCGCGCTTGAGAATCCGTGGAGCCGACTCTCTCCATTCGGTGATGCGCCAGAGCCTGCTCCGAATTTTGCGATTCACCAGCCGAATCCGTCATTCCAGTGTCCTCCGCTCAAAAGCCCTTAAACGGGCGCTTCTTCCTCGCCGATTTTCCTCCACTTCTTCCCCGGGTGGAAAAACGGGAAAGGGCTTCAAAATTTCCCCCTTCCCTTCCCTTTCCCACCTTCTGAAGGTTTGCTTCACAATCCGGTCCTCCAGGGAATGATAAGCAATGACCAGCAGGCGCCCGCCGGGTCGCAGGCAAGAAATCCCTTCCTCCAGCCCCTCCCGCAGCGCATTCAGTTCATCGTTCACCGCTATACGCAGGGCTTGAAATACCCGCGTCGCTGGGTGAATCCTCCCGCGATAACGCACAGGCACCGCCCCTTTCACCAAATCCGCCAGGCTCACCGTGGTCAGCGGCAACTCCTTCTTCTCCCGGACCCACACAATCCTTCGGGCAATTCGCCGAGACCACCGCTCCTCCCCATATTCTCGGAAAATCCTCTCTAACTCAAAAAGTGAGGAAGATTCCAGTATTTCCCGGGCTGTTCGCCTCATCCCGGTATCCATCCGCATATCCAGAGGACCGGGATGCAAAAAGGAAAATCCCCGTTCCGGCGTCTCTAACTGGAGGGAAGAAACTCCCAGATCCATCAGGATGCCGTCCACCTGCCTTACACCCGTATGGCTCAAAAGTTGCTGTAAACGCCTGAAATTCCCCTGAAGCAGAGTGAAGGCTTTCCCTGTTTCCTCCAGCGTCGTCTGTGCTTCGCACAAAGCAAAGGCATCCTGGTCAATCCCGATGAGACGCCCTTGCTGCAACTCATTCAGAATGGCCCGGGCATGTCCACCCGTTCCTACGGTAGCGTCCACGAAAACGCCCCGAACCGGGTGAAGAAAATTCAGCACCTCCTTCACCATCACCGGACGATGTCGTATCCTCAAATCCACCATCGCAGAACTCTTTGCTCCTCTTCAGAAAACTCTTCCAGCCTGGAAACCAGCTGCTTCCTCCAGGCTTCAAAGTGATGTCTCGCCCACAGGAAAAGCATGGAGTTACCCGTGATAGCCACTTCATCTTTCATTTCCGCATACTCAATAAAATCTCTGGGCAGAAGAATCCTGCCCAATTCGTCAAAGGTTCGGTAGCGAGACCAGTGTTCCGTGAACAGTTGAATATCGTAGGCTCTGGTCTGGTATTTTTCCGGAAGATTCTCCAGATATTTCAGATATTCATCACGCTGATGTGGCGACATCACTCTCAGGTGGGGGATGGCAACGAAGGGGGGAGCCCAGACAATCCAGACTTCATCGCTGGCAAGGCGTTTTCTGTATTCTTGAGGGATGAGGATTCGCCCTGCCGGGTCCAGCCTCTGGTAGAAATTGTTAGTAGAATTTTTCCTGCCCACTGCCGTTCTGATTTTCATACTTTAACATATTTTCCCAAAAATTTCCACTCTAAACCCCACTTCGTGCACCCCATTTTCAACTTTTGGTAACATATTATAGGAAAACCTGATACCCCATTTCCCCCCTTTTTCCTCCCTTCAACTCCCCATCCCAACGCTAAAATCCCCCATCTTGTTGCTTTAACCCCCTGTACAATTTTTACATATTCTCCTGACAATCCTTACTTTTTCCGAACATTCTTGCCAGTTCTACTGATAAATGTAGAAACACTATGTTCAAAGCAGGGAAGGTGAGCGACCGACTTCCACCATATTTCTGCCTGCCGGAAAATCATCTCTTCGGCATTTTTCTTCTAAGATTATGGGGTTTTTCCACATTTTACAATGCAACAAGGTGGGAAGAATGGCGGGACGAAATCATGGGCTTGCTTGCTGTGTGATGTAAATCACTTATTTCCGGATATAATGAATGTGGTAGTTGCTAATGGCGGAGGGTAAATCCTTATGCGGAGAGGTGCCCGAGTGGACGAAGGGGCACGCCTGGAGAGCGTGTGTCCCGCGATGAGCGTGGACCGCGGGTTCGAATCCCGCCCTCTCCGCCAGTTATCACCTTTTGGATTCTGGCAGGAATTTTGCAAACCCAAGAGCAGTGGAACCAAAAATTTAAGAAGGAGGTAAACTTATGCCATTTACAACCGTAAAAGTCATAAAAGGAGTGTTCTCCAAAGAGCAAAAAGGCCCAACTCATCCACAAGGACACCGAAGCGATGATTGAGGTTGAGGGCGAGGGCATGCGCGATTTGACCTGGGGCGACATTGAAGTAGTGGAACCTGGAGATTGGGCAATCGGAGGCAAGCCCATCTATCCCAAGCCGAAGCCAGCGGGTTCGTAGTTTCAAATGATAACTGAAAAAAAATTCAAAGAATTCTCTCACGGCCCATTAACAAAACTGCCACGCTAAAAAAGCAGCCAGCGGAGAACGCTGAGCGAGAAGTCAAGATTTTGTATCATCGGTAGCGTTGAGGTCAAAAGATTTAAGGTGTAAAAGGGTGGGGAGGGATTATTTTTTGAGGAGTTGGAGTTCTTCCTCGGTGAGGGTGCCGGAGCCGTCTTGCTTTCGCAGTTTTGCGATTTCTGATGCGAGGGCAGAGCGCTGCTGGATAGCCAGAGCAATCAGGCTCTCCAGGACTTCAGCGGAGGCGCCGAGTTTTACCACCTCAAAGGCGGATTCCAGGTCGCCAGCGCGGATAAATTCCACCGCCATCTGATTGATTTCCTCAAGGGTCAGGGTTCCTGTTCCGTCGGGCTTTCTCAGATAAGCAACTTGAAGAGCTTTCGGCAGGTTCCGTTCGCGGATGGCGAAGCGAACCAGGCGGTCAATTTCCTCAGGGAAGAGGGTTCCGGTTCCATCCGGCTTCCGGTGGCGAGCCACTTCTATGGCATCTCCCAGCATCCCCCTGCGAACGCAGTAACCGACGAGCATATCGTAAGCAAAGGGGGTAGCACCCAGGCGTGCGGTTTCCAGACCCGTGCGAAAATCTCCATCTTCAACGAACCGTTGCACCAGCCGGTCCAGAACATCTGGCGAGGCTCCCAGTCGCGCCGCCTGAAGTGCCTCCCTTGTCCTTCCTTCCCGGTTCAAGTGAACCACCATCTGGTCAACTTCCGCTGGAGTGAGTATTCCAGTTCCATCGGGCTTTCGCAATTTCGCCGCCTGAACGGCTTCCTCTACCATCTGCCGTTCGGTGCAGTAAGAAACCAATAAATCAATCGTTTCCGGCACTGCACCCACACGAAGAGACTGGAACATATCGGGAAATCCTCGGGCTTCCAGGTATTTCACGACGAGGCGGCCGAAGGTGGCTGGATGTATAATCTGCCGCACCCGCTCCTGAGTCCAGGGTCCCTTCCCTCCTGCGTCTATAAAAATCCGAAACAGGAATTCCATTTCTTCCAGTGTTACATATCCGGTTCCTTCGGGCGTGCGAAGACGAGCCGCCTGCTGAATCACTTCCACTCTCGGGAACTGGCTCTGCATTTCTCTCTGGATGAGTCGAGTCAGGAGCTCGGAATGGCTGGTAGGGTCTCGGGCGGATTCCCCTGCTTCCGGAAGATACCTGAGCAGAAAAGAGGTTCGCAAAGTGTGGAGTTCCTCCGGCGTCAGGGAGCCTTTACCGCCGGGCTCTCGCTGATGGGCGGCACGAAAGGCATGGTCCACATATCCCCGCTGTAGATAAAGGGACATCAAGCGTTCCCGTAAGGGGGGAGAAACACCCTGCTGGGCAATCTGAAGCACCACATCCAGCCAGAAGACGGGCACACCCTGTTCCATCACGGATTCCCGTTCTACCCAGCCTTTCTTTTCATCCAGGAAAATGAGAGCGTGGCTCACCAGCCTTTCTCTCACATCTTCCGAGACACCGAATTTCGCCACTTCAATGGCGGGCCAGAGGTCCACCAGAGAAGCATCCCGAGCCAGGAGGTTTTTCACCAGGTCATTCCGCTCTTCCAGGGTCAGGTTGCCTGTTCCATCCGGTGTACGGAGTTTCGCTGTTTCCATGGCGACGGCGGCATTTCCCCTGGCGATTAAGACTTCAATCAGGCGATTCAAGCAAGAAAGGGAAACGCCACGGCGAGCCACCCTCGCCGCAATGTCTTCTCTTCCATTGGCAATGAAAGCATCTACCAGCCGCTCATAATCCTCCATTGAAGTGGTGCTGATGCGAGTGGCTTTCAGGGCTTCTTCCATATTTCCTGATTGAATATTCACCTGGATGAGCGTACTGACTTCTTCGGGAGTTAATTTTCTGTCTGGGCGTAAGCGGGCGGCTTTTCGGGCGATGTCCACCCATCCGGCCTTCGCATATGCGTGAATTAACTTCTCCCGCAGGCTTTCCGGCACCGTCTTGTCCAGGAATTCCACGGTATAAGAAACCTGGTCATGCTGGAGACACGCCTCCAGAAACAGATGAAGAGCCTCGCGTGAGGGCTTCAGCCTGCAGGCTTCAGCGGCAAGGTGAAACTGCATTGCCTCCACGAGGCTCCGAACCAGCAGGTCCACCCCCTTCTGGGAGGCTCCATGCGCCGCCCGATGAACCGCTTCCTCCCACTTCCTCTGAAAGAGGGCGGAACGAACAAGCCCATCTACCCGACGCTCATGTAACCTCTGCAACAAGCCCACGAATTACTTCACCTGCCTCCTCTTTACCTCCTTCAATCATCTTTATTATCTCATAGAAGTTCCTGCGATTTCAACTGTCGGGGAAGATAGGGTATTCAAAATTCTCTACGAATTTGCAGTGCGGGAAGAGACAAATCTATGGCTTCCCCGTGCCTCCCGCAGGTTTTGTATGGATGGCTATCTGCCCCCACCAACGGAGGGTGGTATAATGGGGAAGGTTATGGTGGTCGTAAAATTTTTCTATGGATAGCACCGGAGGATTTTTATCTTCAGAAATAAACAGAATGCGGGAGCGGTTTCCCGCCCTGCAATCTCGTGACTTTCGGATGTTCTGGACAGGGCAAATGGTTTCTCTCACCGGCACCTGGATGCAGTCCGTGGCGCAAGCGTGGCTGGTGCTGAAACTGACGAATTCGCCGCTGACGCTGGGCATCATTGGCGCCCTCCAGTCGGCTCCCGTGTTCCTCTTTTCCATCTTCGCAGGGGTTCTGATAGACCGCATCCCGAAACGAACTTTGCTCCTGTTCACTCAATCCGTCCTCACTCTTCAGGCGCTGATTTTAGGCATCCTCACTCTCACGAAAACTGTGGCGTTCTGGCATATTGCCGTGCTGGCAACTGTCCTCGGGCTCGCCAATACTATGGATATGCCCGGTCGGCAGGCTTTCATCAAAGAAATGGTGAAGCGGGAAGATGCGGTGATGAATGCAGTGGCTCTGAACTCCACCATCTTCAACCTTGCGAGGGTGCTGGGACCGGGAATTGCCGGCCTCCTGATGACCCGGTTTGACATCGGCATCATTTTCATACTGAATGCCTTCACTTTTCTCCCGGTTCTCTGGAGCATTCATCGGATGGAAGCAGGTAGGGAGGCGCCCAAAACCAACACTACCATTCTCAAAAGTGCAACAGAAGGCTTACACTATGTGAGAAGCCAGCCGGTGCTTTTCAGGCTTCTTCTCCTCCTCGCCTTCCTCAGTATCTTCTCCATCAACTTCAATGTGTTGATACCTGTGTTCGCCAAAATCTATTTGCATGAAACGGCGAAGGGCTACGGCCTATTGATGTCTTCTATGGGGCTGGGAGCGCTGGCAGGCGCTGGATTCCTGATTCTTCTCAGCCGACGGGGACCCCAATCTTCTCTGATTTACGGGGGAGCCCTCGGGCTTTGTATTTTTCAAGCACTCCTGCCCCTCACTCATTCTATTCCCTCCGCTTCTCCTCTTTTATTCCTTGCGGGCGCCAGTATGATTATCTACATTTCCACCACGAATACCCTACTTCAGGTAACCAGTCTGGATGAATATCGTGGGCGAGTGATGAGCCTTTATATACTGGTCTTCGGCGGTGCTACTCCCATTGGTAACCCGCTCATTGGCACCCTCACGGAGCATCTGGGCGTTCCATTCGCTCTGCTTTTCGGCGGGCTTCTGGGCGCGGTCATCACACTCATCTTCGCCGGGTGGAGGCTCTACGCTCGTCGCCCCACCAATCTCGGAATTCCCTTCCCGGGAATGAAATGGAGAACCTTCAAATGACATCGGCAGAAGAATGGTGGCAGGATTTCTTTGACGAAGATATGAAAAAAATCCTGTTCCCCGAGGAAAGATGGCAAAAGGCGGAAGAGAATGCAGACGCTTTAGTAAGGCTTCTGGAAATCCTCCCCGGAGCCAATATCCTCGATTTAGCCTGTGGAACCGGGAGGTATGCCATTCCCCTCGCTCGCAGAGGATTTCAGGTGACAGCCCTGGACCTCACACCTGCTTATTTACAGGAGGGACAGAAGAAAGCCGAGGCTGAAAACCTATCCATTCGGTGGGTTCAGGGTGATATGCGCGACATTCCTTTTCAGGATGCATTTGACGCTGTGATCAACATCTTCACCAGTTTCGGGTTCTTTGAAGAGGAAAGCGACCATTGGAAAACGCTAAAAGGCATTGCTAAGGCACTCAAGCCCGGGGGTAAGTTTTTAATGGATGTGATACATCGGGATTGGCTGATTCGCAACTTTCGGCCCCGCAACTGGCATCAGCAAGATGGGGATTCCTATCTCTTAGAAGAGAGTCAATTTGACGAAGTGAACAGCCGGGTCATTTCCATCTGGACCCTGCTTCTGCCCTCCCGACGCAGGGAATATCGCTTTTCCCTTCGTGCTTTTACACTGAAGGAACTCATTCAGTTGTGCGCCTCCGCAGGGTTAGAATATGTGAAAGCGTGTGGAAGCCTGAGTGGAGAAGCCCTTTCTCTGGACTCCCAGCGTCTTATCTTTCTCGCCCGCAAGCCCTTGCCATAAAAGACAATTGAGCCTCTGCACAATTCATAATGCCTCCCCATTAAAACGATAAATGCTGATGAAGGTGTAAAATGCAAGGGGTGGTGGGTAGATGAGAAAAGGAATGATGCTCGTGTTTGCAGTCTTCTTCCCGCTTTTGTTTTCTCCATCAACACAGCAGAGGAAGCACCCGAGGTGGATAACTCTGGAGGATAAGGTGGCCTCGGGGCAGTGGTTTGAATTGAAGGAGATTGAGGAGCCTTCAGGAATTGTTTTTGTTCCTCTTCGTGGCACTCTTTTTGTCATCGGCGACGAAGGCGATGTGGCGGAATTATCAAAGGAAATGAGAATCCTCAAGCAGAAGCGCCTCGCACCGTTAGAAGGAGGGGAAAATTATGACCTGGAAGGTGTAACCTATAATCCCTTCAATAATCGCTTGTATGTGGTTGTGGAAGGCGAAGACATCATTTTTGAGCTTCACCCGGAAACCCTAAAAATCCTGAGAAAATTTCCTGTGGACCGCTCGTTTGGTGAGAACCCGGAAATCATTAAACCCGGGGGAAATGGGATAGAGGGGATTACTTTTGTTCCGGATGTTTCTTCGCCGGAAGGAGGGTTTTTCTATGCAGTGAATCAAATGGACCCACCGTTGATTTTGAAGCTTTCCGTCCCGATTCTTTCCTCATCCACCAATGCTTCAGCAAAAATTCTGCAAACTTTTACTCTCCCTCTTTCTGTTCGTTCTCTTAACGAAATTCAATACGACGAGACAAGACGCATTTTTTACATTCTCACGGGCTTCTGGAACACCTGGTATATCGCGGATGAGAAGATGAACATCCTTTTTCGTGGACCTTTCCCGGGTCTTCAATCCGAGGGGCTGACCTTTGATGATGAAGGCAACCTGTATATTGCAGAGGATGCGGGTGGCGTCGTTAAAATCTCCTTCCACACCCCCCTCTTTTCAACATCACCCTCTCGTTCACCTCTCCTTCTCCCCTGAAAAAAAGTGATACAATAAATTTGGTTAAGGAGGTGAGCCATAATGAGCAGTAGTAGCGATAGGGAAAGGGAAGAGGAAAGATTTCTGCCCAGAATATTTCGGGAAGGCTTGCGGGATTGGATGGAAGAGTTTTTGCCAGAGCGATGGTGGGAGCCGAGTTTGCCCCGAAGAGGACGGGGGCTTGCCTGGGGCCCTGCTCTGGATTTCTACGAGACGGAGGACGCTTATCATGTAGAAATGGATTTACCCGGATGGAAGAAGGAAGAGATTAAAATTCAGAAGAAAGGCAATCATCTGGAAATCCGGGGAGAGAAGAGAGAAGAGCACGAAGTTCGGAAAGAGAATTATATTCGTAGAGAGCGTCGGAGTGGGAGCTTTGTCCGTACCGTCCCGATTCCTGATGATGCGGATGTTTCTTCCATTAAGGCGAAATTTGAAGGGGGCCTTTTACACGCTACAATCCCCAAAAAAGAAGAAAAGAAAAAGCCTGAAATAATCGTGGAAATTGAATAACTGAGTGCAGACTGCCGAAGGACAGCCGGATTGCTTCCCTGCACGACCATAGCAATTGGATTTCAAGGATAGAGCGGTTCCGATTGAATCCGGGTCCCTGAAAGAAAACCCCCTTATGTTACAATGAAACAGGATTCACCGGGCGGGGGCATAGTTTAATGGTAGAACAGATGATCCGCAGTCATCCGGTCCGGGTTCGACTCCCGGTGCCTCCACCATCGGCTAAAAGGTTCAGTCCCGGTCCTCTCTAATTTTTAACGGGCTTTTCTCGCGGGTTGTATAATGGGGAAGGATGAGCAACCTGCAAGGGATGACTCTGCTGGACCTTTTCCGTTTGCAGTGTGATGGGAAGGCGTCACCGGAGGAGGTTCTTCAGGAGTTATGGGCGGTTACGGAGAGGCTGGACCCGGTTCTCAGGGCTTATATTTCCCGATGGCAGGAAATTCCAGCAGTTACACAATCCGAACCTGTTTTACCGATAGCGCTGAAGGACAACCTGTGCACCCGGGATTATCCCACCACCTGCGGTTCAAAAATGCTAATGGATTTTCGCCCGCAGTATGATGCTACCGCTGTAAAGAAATTGAGGAATGCCGGCGCTGTTTTCCCGGGTAAAACGAATATGGATGAGTTTGGTATGGGGTCTTCTACGGAGAATTCGGGCTTTTTTGTGACGAAGAATCCGTATGATATAACCCGGGTGCCAGGAGGGTCCAGCGGGGGAAGTGCAGTGGCGGTGGCTACCGGCATGGTTCCAGCGGCTTTGGGAACTGACACGGGTGGAAGCGTGCGCCAGCCAGCTTCCTTCTGTGCCCTTGTGGGCATCCGCCCCACCTACGGCCTGGTTTCACGATACGGACTTGTGGCCTTCGCTTCCTCTTTAGATACTATCGGTGTCCTCGCCAGAACCGTGGAAGATACAGCCCTTATCCTCTCTCTCATCTCCGGAAAAGACCCGAAAGACAGCACCTCCAGACAGGGATTTACCGCGAGGATTCCCGAGGATTTAGCGATTTCCACTCCTTTCACACTCGGGCTCGTGAAGGAACTATGTGAGGGGGAAGAAGTGGAGGAGGAGGTGAAGCAATCTCTGGATTCTGCTGTTAGAACTTTTGAAAATCTCGGGTATAAAATCCAGGAGGTTTCAGTTCCACATATCCGATATGCTCTGGATTCCTACTATGTGATAGCACCGGCGGAGGCGAGTTCCAATCTTGCACGCTATGACGGTGTAAAATACGGCTATAGAGAAATGGGAGGGGGAAGGGGAAAGAAGAAAGAAGGAGAACAGGTTACACTGGAAGAAATGTATGCTTTCACCAGGTCTAAAGGCTTCGGGGATGAAGTGAAGCGGAGAATCTTGCTGGGGGTGTTCGTCCTGTGTTCCGGGTATTATGAAGCCTACTATCAAAAGGCTCTTACTTTAAGAAAACGCATTGCCGATGAACTTTTAGAGGCACTCCAATCGTGCGATGCTCTACTTACTCCTACCTCACCGACCCCGCCTTTCCGGCTGGGAGAGCGGCTGGACTCCCCATTGAAGATGTACTATTCTGATATGGACACTTTGCCCGCGGCTCTGGCGGGAATTCCCGCTATTTCCATCCCTTCCGGGTTTACTCGCTCCGGCTTGCCGATAGGCATTCAATTTATGGGTAAGCCATTTGATGAACTCACCCTGTTCCGGATTTCTTACGCCTTCCAGGAAGCCACAGGGCTGAAGAACCTGATGGTGAAAGGTTGAGGAGTCAGGAGGGAGAAATTTGAGGCCTGCCATACAAACGGTAGAACAATGAAGGAGGAAGAATTATGGAAGAAAAGGCGAGGAGAAAAATTCTATGGCTGTGGGTGGTGTTCCTATGGTCATTTTCAGCATGGGAACCCCCCACGAAGACAGTGCTGGATAACGGGGTTCGTGTCATACTGGCCCCCGACTCTTCCAGACCCCTAATCAGCCTGGCGCTCCTCGTGGATGGGAGTTCGCGGATTGAGACCGAAGAGTTTGCCGGCGTTTCTCATATGTTAGAGCACATCGTCGTTCGCGGCCCATCGGAAAAACAGGACATCCTACAATTCCGCCAGGCACTCTGGGAACTGGGGCAAGAATCGGTGTATACCTCCAGCGACTATGTGTTCTACTCTTTCACCGTCCCGAAAGAAAATCTGGATGAAACCCTGTGGCGGTTCGTGGATATGACCCTGAAATTGAAAGTGACTCCTTCAGAAGTGGAAAAGGAAAGGGAGGTGGTGGCGCAGGAACTACGGATGAACCTGGATAATCCATGGAGTCAGTTATTTGACACGCTGGATTCCATTGCATTTCAGGTTCATCCCTACCGTCGTCCTGTGATTGGATTTGAGCCCGTTATTCGCCAAATCACGCCGGAACGCATAGATTATTTTTACCGACACACCTTCGTCCCAGAGAACCTCGTCATTGCCGTGGTGGGAGATTTTGAACCACCCGTGATTTTGAAAAAACTCAATGAAACCTTTGGAAAGATAGAAAATACAGATCCCTTGCCAGAACTGGAGCCCGGTGTCCAAACCTTTTCCACTGTTTCAGCAACGAAGGAGAAGGAGATGAAAACGGAAAATGTGTATCTAACGATGGCATTTCCGGTGGGAGAAGGCTTGCTTCCTGACCGGGCGGAATGGGAAGTCTTTACCCGCATCTTAGGAAAGGGGGGTAACTCTCTTCTGCATAGAAAATTGGTGGACACAGGGCTTGCCGCACAGGCGTTTGCTGAACTCTCTGTTCGGAAGAGAGGAACCCTTCTAATCCTGGGTGCTATTTTGAAAGATGCTTCCCTGATTGAAAAGATTGAGCAGGAAATGCTGTCTGCCCTACAGGCAGCCAGGGGGATAAACCTCACACCACAGGCGGTGAAAAAAGCGCGTGAAAAAGTCTACGCAGAAGAGATTTTGAATAAAGAATCTTTTGTCAGCCGGGCGAATGAATATGCCTACTGGGAAATTTTAGGAGATTATTCCGGCTGGGATGCCTACATAAAAAGATTGAAGGAACTGACGGAGGATGATGTGATAAAAACTCTTTCGGGGTGGGTGCCGGAAGTGCGGTATGAGGTGGTGATACGGCCGGAGGGCACGGCGCCTGTGTCTTCCGTTTCGCGCTCCTTCAGCCTTCCCAACGGCTTTCACATTGTTCTCAAGCCCAATACTTCCTACCCCGTGGTGGCAGGCTCTCTCGTTTTTCCCGGCGGAGTTCGCACCGAGGCTATCCCGGGCTTGAACGCCCTTACTATCCGCCTTCTGTTGAAAGGAACTGTGAAACAAACTGCTCGTGAAATTGCAGATTTTCTGGATGAAAACGGAATTCAGATGAGCGCCGATAGCGACTGGGATGCAGGCTACCTGTCCTTCCGTGCTCCTTCTAACGCCCTGCCCGCTGTTTTTGCTCTCCTGCAAGAAATCCTTCAGAGCCCCTCCTTTCCACCCGAGGAAATAGACAAAGTGAAAAGGGAAATGGTCAGTGAAATACGCGATATGCAGAGCGATAATTTTGACTCTGCCCGATTGCTCTTCTTTCGCTCCTTTTTTGGCTCTACCCCTTATGCTAACGACCCGAGAGGCACAGAAGATTCCTTGAACGCCATCCAGAGAAAAGATATTGTATCCCACTTCAAGAGCCTATTTACATCAGCCAATGGCACACTGGTTCTTGTAGGAGATATGGATGCGTCCGAAGTGATGGAGAGCCTTAAAAAAACCCTCGGCGGGCTGGAAAAAGCAAATTCCCCATCCCCCCTTTCCCCTTCTCTGACGCCTTCCAGCACAGGCGTGCTGCGAAACGAGCGCCAATCCTCCCATCAAGTCATCATTGATTTTGGCTTTCCTGCCCCTTCCGCTGGTCACCCTGACTTCGTGCCAGTTCTTCTGCTCCGCAGTGTCCTGGGTATGTCTCTGTTCAAACGATTCGTGTATGACGAAGGCATTGCTTATCGGATGTGGACCCGGTATCCTTATGGGGTGAATCCCGGAATCTTTTATATTGAAACCGGCGTCTCGCCGGAACATGTGAAATACATCCAGGAGGAAGTGCTGAAAGAAATTCAGAAGATACAAACAAAAGGAGTGAATGAAGAAGAGCGCCGGCGTGCTATCAACCGGCTGAAGACCTCCCATCTTCTCACCGCCTCTCTCTCTTCTTCTCTTGCCTCCAGCCTGACATCCTTTGAGGCGTTAGGGCTGGGGAGCGAATTCTGGGAAGCCCTGCCCGAGAAACTGGAGCAGGTTACCGCAGAGCAGATTCAAAAGGCGGCACAAACATACCTGGCCCCCGAAAACCTTCTCCTCGTCTACTCCGGTCCCGGTGTGGACAACTATTGAGACTCTGAAGGTTTCGCCCTTTCTTTCCGAAATTTCACCGATTCTCTTGCCCTCAGCGTTTATCCCGAAGTGGAATTGGGCACCGAACAGCGAT
>JBBIMK010000022.1:0-33013 GCA_037444445.1 bacterium
GTAGATTACCCGACATCCCCACTGGCTTTGACTGGTCATTCCTGAATGCTGGCGGGATAGGTGGCGTTCCCGGTGCTGGTGGCGGGTTTGAATCCATGTCCGGCGGCTCTTCTTCCGCTTGCAGCGACTATTTTTCACTGGAAGAGTGGATAGACACTACTCAAAGCGATGGGCAGCCGCCAGTAATATCCAATGTAACCCCTACGGATGGAAGCACTCTTACAGGTCCTTTTATTTTCTCTGCAACAGTAGTAGACCAGAGCGAACTCTGCTTTGTGGTCATTACTGACACCTGGGCGGGAATTTTTTACTATGGTCAGGAGGTATACGACCCGATTACCCATACATTCGCTATTCCATTCACCCGCCAATGGATGTTAGCTAATGGCTCTCGTCCAGTAATTTTATTGGCGTTTGATAAAGGAGGGAACTCTGCCCAGGCAGATGTGACTTACACCATTTCTGCACCTGAACCTGCTCAACTTTATAATACACTCACTCAGTTGCGTTCCTATTTGCTGGGCCAGGATTCCACGCAAGAGGAGATAAACCTGGATAATGCTCTTATGGATTATTTGGATACTCTAAACAACTTTGGACAACATCGGCCTCAAGATTTACTAGGTGCGGTCCAGAATCTGAAATCCAAACTATCTCCAAGGCAACCCTTATATTCTGAGTTATCCAGTTTAGAATCTTCACTTTCATTCACCACTGATGGAGCACAGATTGGATGCTGCGACGAGGAAATCTGGCCCTATATTGACCTGGATGGGGCCCTGGCAATCAACTCAGCCTACACACCGGAAATAGGAAACGCAACCACAGAAAGGATTCTGGATTTAGCTCGCGCCCAAACAGAAACAGGCTGGACGAGAGCCATCCTCGGTCTAATGGAACAGTGGGCTTTTGGCAGCGCCCAAGACGGCACTACGCATCCTATTTTTCGCATAACGACACAGCAAACAGCTAAATATATAAAAGCAGCGATAGACTGCCCATTTTACGGAAATCCACAGGAGTGTGATTGGTACGACATTGTTTGTGGTTGTATTTCTACATGGGGAATGGCCGGCGGGGTGGGAACCGCGGCTGGGACTATCGGTAAGGCAATCATAACAGGTGGAAAATTTGCAGCAAGAGCATTTTGGCCGGCGGCCGCAGTAGGAGGAGGACTTGCGCTGATCTGCATGCTGCTCAATTATTTGGCGCTCTGTGACTACGAATCGCCCCCTACCGAGTATAGTCCTGGTATCCCTGTTCCCTGCCCTGACTGCGATCGTGAATACAGCATTCCTTACTTATCGATACCATAGTGGACGAAAACTTGTGTTATGTAAGTGAAATAGTATCGGTGTATAAGGGGCCTCGCTCATGATAATCGAGGAGTTTTTCATCCAGACACCCACTCCAATTCATATACGGGAAAATAGCATGTTCTGGTCAATCATAGCAGTTCTTTTCTTGCTTGGTCTGGCGCTATGGGCGGTGGGTTGCAACTATTTTTCTCAGCCCTTTACCCCGCGTTCTTCCAAATGGCTACCTGCCTCATTCCATCCTGAAAACTGGACGCTTGTTGAAAAATTGTTCTTCTTGTCCTTCAATTCTCCACTCTACTCAGCCGGATATTTGTGGATAGTGTTCATAGTGACTGGGGTGTTATTCCCCGAGCAACTTGATGGTCAGAACGTTGAAAAGGTTATGGAATATGTAGGCGTCGTTTTCGTAATTACCAATTTGGCAATGCCCTGGTTAGTTGGTTTTTCCCTTGAAAATCTGAAAAGGCCTTTGCACTCTGCCATCCCCTCTCCTTTTCCTTTCGCGACTCTTTTGAGCCTGTGCGTATTCACCTGGAGCGTTTACTTCGTAGGTAAGCATACGGATATTACACTGCAGAGGTCGCTCCTCATTGGAGCCATTCTATGCTTTTTATGGGCTTTTGTTCTGGCCATGATCGTAAAGAATTTTCTCGTTGAGATAGCAAGAGACCTTCCCAAATTGCCTAATTCTATCGCTGGCATGTTATTCATCATTCTTTTATTCGGAGCCTTCTTCTTGGTTACAGTAAGTTTCAAAATAGTCAGTTTTATTCCATTTTGGTCCCTCACAGTGGTCAATTTTGGGTTCACATTTCCTGTGCTCTTAAACAGTCTATATCAATCCTATCTGCAAGCATCTGCAAAGCGAGAAAAAATGTGATGGGGAAACTCCGGGGCCAGCATTTCTTTTAAGCCCTTTTTCTGTTCTTGAGCGAGGCTCGGGGTTCCGAGCCGGGTTCGGGACTTCTCTACCTCATCTCACACCTGAAGTTTTTGGGGGCTGACCCCGGAAATGCTCCTTCCACTGACTTCATAAAATCTAAAGGGCGGTAAAGAGAGTGTCTATATCCGATGGCTCAATGACGAAATGGGGGGAAAAGCGAATCCATCCATCCCGAAGGGAGCAGAAGATGCCCTTCTCTTGCAGGCTTTGATAAACCGCTTCTGCGGATGGGTGAGAGGGGCGAGCGGAAAGGATTCCCGATGTAGTTTTCCCCGCCCCACCCGTTAGAATCTCCCATCCTCTTTGCATCAAGCCATTCTGAAGATGCTGGGTGAGGGATAAAATCAGTCTCTCCCGCTCTTCCGGGGCTGTCTGGAGCAAGAAGGAAAGGCTTTCGTGCATGCCATAGAAGCCGGGGAGGTTACGGGTTCCCGCCTCAAAGCGGGCGGCACTGGGTTTCCAGGCGCGTAAGCCACCGAGGTTGGAAAAACTTGCCCACGGGACGCTGAGCCAGCCGAGGAGGGCTGGCTTCAGATGAGGTAAAATCTCCCGCCGAATATATAAAAAACCCGTTCCCTTTGGCGAAAGGAGCCACTTTCCCCCGCCGGAGGCAAAGAAGTCAACTCCAGCAGAGCGGATGTCCAGATTTAGAGCCCCCACACCCTGCATCGCGTCCACCACAAAGAAAATCCCCCTTTCCCTGCATACCTTTCCAATGACTTCCAGGTCCACACGATAGCCGGTTAAAAAATGAACCCAATCCACCGTGATGGCTCGGGTTTTGGAGTCCACTTTTTCTAAGATTGCCTCCTCCAGCCCGGGTGCATAAAGATGGTCCACAAACCTCAGTTCCACCTGCCCCTGAAGCACCAGCCAGGGATACAGGTTAGATGGAAAGGAGGAGCGAGGAAGGATGAGGTTGTCACCCTCCTCCCAGGGGATGGAAGTCAGGGCGATATGGAGGCCGGTGGTAGTATTGGGAGTGAGGGCAATTTCATCTTCATCAGCGGAAATGAGGGTTGCCAGCATTTTCCTCACGGAGCCTAATTGGGCTTCCCACTCTTCCTTGGGCACCTCTCCGATTTCAGAAGTGCGTAGCAGGTGCTGATGAACGGCTTGAAGCGTCCTGCGGGAGAGAAGCCCCGTGGATGCGAAATTCAAGTATACCTGCCCCGGGGGAAATAAAAAATCCCCCTTCATAAAAAGGACATCTCCTTACAGTACAAACCCATCACACAATAAGAAGCGAGGAGTAAGAGAATGGGAAGGAGTGGAGACGGTAAAATCTCCTGCCATAAACCACCCTCCATTTACCGCTACTTATGAGCATTTCACTACCCATAATAGAGGTGGCATTGAGCCTTATGCTTTTTACACCTGGCGTTAAAGCGGTAGTAGTGCCCTCGCCAGCGGAAGGTGAGAGTTCCATCTCCGTTGTGGGCGAGATGGGACTCTTCCCCATTATTATCCCCTATACCGACGATGAAAAGAAGGGGAGAATGGGAGTCGTTGCGGAACCATTCCAGGTCAGCCTCTGAAGGGCCCCAGGACTTTTGCCCGTTGACTTCCGGGTGGGAATGGTAGAAGCCGAGGAAGCGGAGGTGAAGGGTTTCAGCAAGCGTCCTCGTCCGGCGATATGCCCGCTTCTCCTCGGTGAAGGTGAACCAGGTTCGCTTTCGCTGCCCTCCTTTATACGCCCTTGCGGCAATAACCCGATACCCAGCGCCTTTCACCCACCGTCCAAACAGCATTCCTACACGCTCTTCCTTATATTTCGCACAATACCCCCGTCGGGAATGAAGGGCAATTTTATCCAGAATCCCCGGGGCGAAAAAAATTCGGCACATCTCTCTCCCTCCTCACTACCCCTTATTTTACCACTGGAAGTCAAAGCAGGGTAGAAGGATGCTTTCAAGATACAGGCAGAGACTCGGAGGCATCAGGTTCTCCCCTGCACGGCTTTCCTGTATAATGGAGTCAGGATGGCAGAAGCGGGTATCGCCACTGAGATTCAGGGTTTGACGAAGCGATATGGTGTTCTCTACGCCCTTCAAAATCTCACAGAGTCGGTGAAGAAGGGGGAATTTATCTGTATTCTGGGTCCCAATGGGGCAGGGAAAACGACTTTATTGAAAATCCTTTCTACGCTGGCGAAGCCTACCTCTGGAAGAGCCATTATTTTCGGGAATGATGTGGTGGAAGAGCCGGAGAAAGTTCGGGCATCCCTGCGTTACCTCTCTCACCAGCCGGGGCTGTATGAGGAGTTCACCCCACTGGAAAATCTCTGGTTTTACGGGGGGTTGTACGGGGTGAAGGCTGGCAAAAAGGAGTATAAGCAAGCCCTGGAAAATTTCGGTCTATCCGCGAGAAGCCAGGACCGGGTCAGGGGCTTCTCCAGAGGGATGAAGCAGAGGCTGGCTCTGGCACGGGTGTTCCTGGATCCACCGCCTCTCCTCCTCCTGGATGAGCCCTACACAGGGTTGGACTCAGAGGGGGCTCAAATCCTTCAAAAAATGCTGGAGACATATCATCAGAGTGAAGGGACGGTGCTGATGAGCACTCACCACCCGGAGGGTGAAATCCCACCTTTCTCTCGCGTCTGGCGTCTGGAAAAGGGATGCCTCACCGGCGCCCCCAACTCATTATGAGAAAAATACCTGCCACTAACCAGTTGAACCAGTATGTTCCGAATCCTGCGAATCCTGCTGATTAAGGACCTTCTCATGGAGGCACGGGGTAAGGAAATTCTCGTGGCATCCATCGTTTTTGCCCTTCTCTTCCTCTTTCTGCTTTATTTTGCCCTCCCCATCACTCAATCGCCGATAGAATCCACCAACGGTGCTTTCTGGGTGGTAGTTTTCTTCGCTTCTACCCTCGCCTTCTCCAGAAGTTTTGCGAAGGAAAGGGACACGGGGTCGCTGGAAACCCTTCTTCTGGCTCCGGTGGATAGGAGCCTGATTTTCATCTCCAAAGCCCTCTCCAATCTCATCTTTGTGGCGTTCGTCATTACCATCGCCCTGCCTGCATTCGCTATCTTCTACAACTTTTCTTTTCTTCCCGTGCTTCTTCCGTTCTTAGGTATTGTGACGGTCACCACGGTGGGGCTGGTGACAGCGGGAACCTTTATGGGCACTCTCACCATGCAATCCAGAGCCAGGGAAATGCTACTTCTGTTGCTTCTTTTCCCCCTGCTTATCCCGCTGTTTATGGGTGCGGTGAATGCCTCCGCCACGCTCCTGAAAGCCGGCTCAACGGAGGAAGCCACTTCCACCTGGAGGTGGATTTTCTTCTTCTTTGACCTGTTCCTCCCCGCCCTCATGGTTGTTCTGTTTGACTTCCTCGTGGAAGAATGAGAAAAGAGCGGGAAGAGAGGGGGGAGAAAAAGGGTAGAATAAAAGAAGGGAAGGTGAAAAACAGATGAAATCACACGCCATCGGGTATGTGGTGGCAGGGATTTTCGCCCTGCTCAGTCTTTTACTTTTTCCTTTTGCTTTTTATCAGTCGCTGGTGAAAGCCCCGCCGGAAGCCACTATGGGTCATGCCATGCGCATCTTTTACATCCACTTTCCCATGGCAATCCTCACCTTCACCGGCTACGGCGCCTGCGCTCTTTTTTCTTTTGTCTATCTATGGAAGCGAACCCCTGAACTGGATGTTCTGGCTGTGGCGGGTGCAGAAGTGGGCGTGCTGTTTAACACCCTCGTCCTCGCCACAGGTATGATATGGGCAAAATACGCCTGGGGAACCTGGTGGACCTGGGATCCGCGTCTGACTGCCACCTTCATCCTCTGGTTTTTATTCATCGGCTATCACCTGTTAAGGGCGAGCCTGGAAAACCCGGAGGTTCGGGCGCGATTCTCCGCCGTCCTCGCTATTCTCGCCACCCTGGACATTCCCATCATCTTCCTATCCGTCCGCATCTGGCGCGGAATCCACCCCAATGTCCTTCAGGGTCCCAATAAAATTCAGATGGAGCCTGCAATGATTCAAGCCTGGTTGACTTCTCTTCTTGCCTTCTGGATTTTTGGGCTGGCTATTCTCATCTTTCGCTCCCTGCTCGGACTTCAGGAATTGCAAAGAAAACCTGTTCCTTAAAAGGAGGAGGAAAGAAATGGACCCTGCCGTGGTCAAGCAACTCCGCTTTTTAACCTGGGCTTATAGTCTTGTCTGGAGTGTTCTGGCTGTTTATCTCCTCTACCTGACTTACCGGTTATTTCAGAAGAGAGGAGGTTCGTAGCCACACCATTTTCCTGAGGGTAATGCCTGACCTCAGAAGGTTATCCATCCTGCTTTTCTTCTTTCATCTTGTTTCCACCGCTTACTTTACCCAGAAGCCTTTAGATTATTTTTCCGGTGGTTGGAACCAGAAGAGCCGGTTCAATCTGGTTCGCGCCCTCGTAGAGCAGAAGACAGTTTCCATTGACGCTTACCATCTGAACACGGGGGATAAATCTTACAGAGATGGGCATTACTATTCCGATAAAGCCCCCGGGCTTTCTGTTATAGCCTACCCCTTCTATCTTCCAATCTACTGGATAGAGCGGACATTTTTTCCGGGGGAATTGCAGAAGAACGACCCCCCCAGTGGCTTCAATCTCTGGTGGGTGACATTCTGGACGGTGATGCTTCCCTCCTCCCTTCTCGTGGTGGTTCTCTTCCGCCTCACATACCGGATCACTGGCAATCTCAGGGGGGCGTTCTGGACCGCCTTCGTCTACGGATTCGGAACACTGGCGTTTCCGTTCTCCTCCATTTTTGTGGGGCATCAGCCCGCCGGCGCCTTCGCTTTCTTCGCCTTCGCCTCCGCTTATTATGCCTTTACATCCGATTCTCGGTGGCGCCTCCTGCTATCGGGCTTCCTCGCCGGCCTCGCCATTGCGATAGAATTCCCCCTGACTCTTTTCTTCCTCCTCCTGCTGGGCTACATCGGTTTGAAAGCATTCAGGGAAAAATCTTCCCCCCTATCCACCACGCTACTTTATCTCGCCGGCAGTGTGCCCGTTGCCATCTTTCTATTGACTTATAACGCAGTGGCTTTTGGAAATCCCTTTCATATTTCCTATGAATATGTGGCAAGGCCGGAATTTGCGACGGGGCAGGCAGGAGGGTTCTTTGGCTTCCACCTCCCCCGGTGGAAGACCTTCCTTCATCTTCTGATAGGACCCTATCGGGGTCTTTTCTTCTTCTCCCCCGTTCTCCTCTCCTCCTTTGCCGGCATATATAGGGGAATCAAAAAACGAACAGCCATCGCCGAAATCCTGTTTTGCTTCTCCTATTTTTTCCTCACCCTTCTACTCAATTCCGGGTATTACGCATGGGAAGGTGGGAACTTAATCGGTCCCCGGCATCTCGTGGTTTCACTCCCTTTTCTGTCAGCCTGCATATCATTTTACTTTACAGAAAGAATCAGTCCCGCTTTTTTCTTTCTCTTTCTCCTTTCCTTCCTGAATATGACTGCCCTGCGCCTGGCAGAGATATTTCCCGAAGCCTATTACAATCCCTTATGGGATGTGGCGTATAAAGGGCTTTTCCAGGGGGAGGCGATGCCGATAATTATCCCGGCGCTGAAGGGCTTTACCGCTATTCTTCCTTTGCTTGCCCTCCTGCTGATGATGTTTCAATTTCTTCACCGAGAGCATCTGCTCCAATTCTCTGATTTTGCAGGTGTGGCGGTGTCTACTGAAACCTTTTATGCCATCCTGTATGTTCTTTACGGAGTCTTCCTCCTGAACCAGTCTTCGCTGTATCCTGCCCAATACCGGATACACACAGGGATTCGTTGGGTCAACGAGAAAATGTTTGAGGCAGGGTTTTTTCAGTCCTACCTGGAGAAATTGGAGCGAAACCCTGAAGATGTAGAAGCCAATGCAGTGGCGGGTTTATACTATTTTCGGAGGCATGAGTTTCAACAGGCTCTACCGTATTTAGAAAAAGCCTATCAGGGTGGAATTCACGACCCCTTCCTCTACCGGATGCTGGCAGGGGTTTATCTGATGCAAAATGAGACAGAAAAAGCCTTGAAAATCCTCCATCAATTTCTGAAGGATTTCCCCGAGAATCCCGATAGAGGGGAGGTGGAAGGGCTGATTCAACGCCTCACTTTTAGAACTCCAGCACCGGAGCCGGGTTCAGGAAATAAAAGCAAAGGATGAGTGGGGGAGCGCCATAATGAAGCCTATCTACTGGGACAATGGCATAGTGAAATTACTGGACCAAAGGCTTTTGCCTGATAAAGAAGTTTATGTGGAAGTCAAATCGGTGAAGGAGATGGCGAACGCACTGCGAGAGATGAGAATACGGGGTGCGCCCAATGTGGGTATTGCCGGGGCGTATGGCATCGTTCTGGGCATCTGGAACTACTTCGGCTCGGTGGGTGACCTGCCGGAGGTGTACCACTCGTGGTGCGAGTGGCTTCAGAAAGCCCGCCCCACCGCCTACAACCTTGCGCGAGCCCTCTCGCTTTTCCGCCCGTTGTTCCAGCCTGAAAACCTGAGTTCTACCTCTTTATCCGAATTAAAAGAGCAATCGTTATACATCGCTCACGGGTTGGTTCAAGCAGAGGAATCCGCCTGCGAACGCATTGGGACCCACGGAGAGCGTTTGATTCCACCGCGGGGTCGCATTCTCACCCTGTGCAACACGGGGAGCCTGGCCGCTTACGGTATCGGAACTGCCCTCGGCATCATCCGGAAAGCCCATCAAGCCCGGAAAAATATCTTCGTCTGGGTGATGGAAACCCGCCCCTGGCTCCAGGGCGCCCGCCTCACCGCCTGGGAACTCCAGCAGGATAAAATCCCCTTCCGTCTGATTGTAGACTCCGTCGCCGGCCAACTGTTCAGGGAAAAGCAAGTGGATTTAGTGTTGGTGGGCGCCGACCGAATCGCCCATAACGGCGATACCGCTAACAAAATCGGCACTTACCCCCTGGCCATCCTCGCCCACTACCACGACATCCCCTTCTATGTGGCTGCGCCCAGAAGTACCTTTGAGACCACCCGCCACGACGGCTCCCACATCCCCATAGAAGAACGCCCGGAAGAGGAAGTCCTCACCTTCCACGGCATCGCCGTGGCACCCCCACAAACCAGAGCCTACAACCCCGTCTTTGACATCACCCCCGCCTACCTCATCACCGCCTTCATCACCGACACCGGCGTCTATTCTCCCTCCCAGATTCCCGCCCTCTAAAATAACTGAGATTTTGGGGTCTGACCCCATTTCCTCAATTATTTTATAATTGAAGTAGTGAGATAGAGATGCCTCGCCCACCTCGCCTGGAATTTGAGGGTGCCTTCTACCATATCTTTTCCAGAGGGAATAACCGCCAGCCCATCTTTTACTCCGATGATGACCGCAACTTCTTCCTGAAGGTTCTGGAGGAATGCCGGGAGAAATTTCAGGTGAAAATGTTCGCCTTCTGCCTGTTAACCACTCATTTCCACCTGCTCCTGGAAACGGAAAAGCCGAACCTCTCCAAACTCATGCATGACTTCCTCACCCGGTATGCCGTCTACATCAAGAGGAAGTATGCTGCGGAAGGGCATATATTTCAGGGGCGATATCACGCTATTTTGTGCGACAAGGACGCATATTTTCTGGCATTGACCCGGTATATCCACTTGAATCCTTATCGTGCAGGGTTGTGCGATAGGGCATCTGACTACCCCTGGAGCAGTTTTTCCGCTTATTTTAACTTACCCTGCAAATATCCACTGAAAATTGACACCTCTCCTCTCCTTCAGGTAGCGGGAGGGAGAGAAGCCTATTTCCGTTTCCTCCAAGATGAAATCGAAGGGCTCACACCGATGTGGGAACCCAGGGTTCATCGTGGTTTTCTGGGCTCTGCTGAATTTATAAAAAAAGTGCTGGAAAGGGTGAAACGCAAGGGATGGGAAAAGATGAAACAGCGGGCTCTTCACGGGAGGTTCTGGCATCTGGAGAAAACCGCTCTGGAGCAACTGGTGAACGCAGTCAGCCAGTTTTACCAGATAAGTCCGGAAATGATTCGGGGGGCCTCTCGGGTCAGGAAAATAGCCAGAGCTCGGGGAGTTTTAGCCTATCTGGCGAGGCAAAAACTGGGGCTCAGTTTATCTTCTCTGGCGGAATATCTGGGTGGAGGGGAAGGGAAACTGTATTACTGGATGAGCAAGGTTCAGAGAAATGAAAAATGGAAACAAGAGGTGGAGAGAATTCTAAAATAACTGAAATTTTGGGGTCTGACCCCAAACTATGACATTATTTTGTAACTTTTTCCCCCGAGAGGAGTTGATATAGTATTGGAGGTGAAATAAAATGACGGAGAAAATCCGCCGAATTTTTTTCTTGATGGTGGCTACGGTCTTCCTGGGGTTATGGGTGTTTTCCCTCCCACTACTGGCTGGAGAAGCGGGGAAAGGGGAACGGGAGAAGATGATCTGGTTTGGCTCCTATCTTCAGCCCGCCAACCCTGACATCGCTAAAGGATTGTTGGAGGAGATTCAGCCCACGCCAGAACAGGTGCAGAAAATTCAAGCCCTGTATGAGGAGATGGGAAAAAATTTCCCACCCCTGGTGAAATCTTATCTGGACGGAATGAAGCAAATCGGAAAAACCATTTCCAAAAAGCCCCTCCAGGAAAAAGAACTGGACAATTCTTTGAAAGCATTCTTTGAGAACGAGCGAAAAATCTTAAAATCTGAAATTTCCTTCTGGGAATCCTTCCTGAAGATTTTAGGGGATGAGAAAGGAACTCATTTTATGGGGGGCTACTTTCAGCAAGCGAAGGAGAAAGGGCTAAGCCCGGTGCCGTTCATCGGCGCCATTCTGGCGCCCTTGCCCGAGGACACAGGGTCTGCTCTTGCCTTCTTCATTGAACTCCAGCCGGAGCAGTTGAACCAACTTACCCCTCTTCTCCCCAAATATGTAGACTCCTTCACTGCTCTGATTCCCGAATATGTGAACGGGCTGTCCTCGCTTATGCAAGAGTTCCAGAAGGGCTTCCCTTTCGCCTGGGATAAAATCCAGAAGAAAGCGGATGGACTTGTGGACACAGAAGCGAAATTGGTTCATCATGAAGTGAGCCTCTGGAAGGATTTGAACGGAATCCTCACGGAGGACCAGGTAGCCATGTACTGGCCTGTATTCTTCTGGGAGAAGGTGAAGATGTTTCTTCCGGCGCCTCAAAAATAACTGAGATTTTGGGGTCTGACCCCATTTCCTCAGTTATTATAAGATGACGGTGGAACCGGAGAAAAGAGAGGCAAAGCGTTCCGCATCCTTCCGGTTTCCCACAATGTCACCCCAGTGCATAGGGACTACGGTAGCGGGATGAAAAGTATTGGCTGCCTTCGCCGCCTCCTCAGCGGTCATCACATAAACGCCGGAGACGGGCAAGAGGGCGATATCAATATTCTTCAGCCCATTCATTTCCGGGATGGCATCCGTATCGCCGGCGTGATAGATTCTCTTGCCACCCACCGTGACCACATAACCCACCCATTGATTTTTTTTCGGGTGAAAGTCCTTATTCAGGTTATAGGCGGGCACCGCTTCTACGGTGACATCGCCCACGGTGAGAATGTCGCCGGGCTTCACAAACTTCAAACTTCCCGGCAACCCTTTGCAATCCGGAGTGGCAATGATGGCGGTCTGCTCCGTCGCCACCTTCTTCACATCCTCCACCGAGAAGTGGTCAAAATGAGAATGAGTAATGAGAATCAGGTCAGCCTTCTCCCCACTGGCGATTTTCCACGGGTCAAAATAAATCACCTTCCCGCCCATCTTCAGGTGAAAGGAGGCATGCCCCAGCCATTTCAATCCTTCTATACCTGCCATTTTTCATCACCCTAATAAAGTATACAGGTCGCCTGTGGAGGTGACAAGGGGAGCGACAGGTTCGCGCCGACTTCATCGGGACGAGGCTTACTCATCCCCTGCACCTCAGTTGTGAAACCGGATGCTGAACCCTGGACTTGACTTGTTTTAAACTATGATATAATACTATTTTGATGCTCGTCATTCACCATACGGAGGTGGAAATTGTGAAAAAGGGGAGCAGAGTTTTTTTCATCGGTGGGCTGGTGATTCTGTCGGTTTTCACGGGGTGCTGGGGGAATAACGCGCCGTTTCCACAACCCCCTGCCCCTGTGGCGTTTCTATCGGCTCTACCCGGTAATGGGCAGGCTATCCTGGACTGGAATGATTCCCCCGACCCCCATTTTGCGGGATATAATCTCTATCGCGCTCTGATTTCGGGAGGTCCCTATACGAAACTCAACGCCACCCTGTTGTTAGGCTCTACTTACACCGATACTGGTTTGACCAACGGCACCACCTATTATTATGTGGTTCGTGTGATGAATAAGCAGGGTATGGAGGGTCCGCCATCCGACCCAATCTCCGTGACGCCGAGGACGGATTTCACCCCTCCAGCCGCCCCTCAAGGGTTCACCGCCTTCGCCGGGGACAATTTCGTCCTCCTGAACTGGGCTCCCAACAACGAGCCCGACCTCTCCCATTACTTCCTTTACCGGAATACTTTCCCGGGCATTCCACAAACAGAAGCCTTCAGGATTGCTCGCATCAACCCCGCGAACTCTTACAACGACGCCTCCGTCACCAACGGCACCACCTACTGGTATTGCGTCAGCGCTGTGGACACTTCTAATAACGAGAGCCCCTGCTCTATTGTTTTAATGGTAACCCCCGTATTAGACATCGTGGACCCGGTGGTGACGGTTCTTTCACCTAACGGCGGAGAGGTCATAGATAACGGCTCGCCCACCCTACTCCAGTGGACTTCTTCGGATAATATCGGTGTTTTGGCCCAGGAGATTCGTTTATCCACCGATGGCGGTAATACTTATCCCACCGTGATTGCCACGGGTTTGCCCGGCGCCCAGCAATCCTACACCTGGAATGTGCCGAGCAATTTAGCCAGCACCACCGCCCGGATAAAAGTCATCGCCACGGATGCTTCTGGAAATTCCGGTGAGGATGCTTCCGACGCCAACTTCACCATTCGGGACGGCGTTCCACCCTCTATACAGGTGAATTCCCCCAACGGGGATGAAACATTTAATGCAGGCTCCCCGATGACCATTCAATGGACTTCTTCCGATAATATCGGCGTAACCGAGCAGAATGTTTTCCGCTCCTCCGATGGCGGAGCAAACTGGCAGGCGGTGGAAGCCTGCCAGAACCTGCCCGGCAATGTTCAATCCTGCACTGTAACCCCGCCAGCAGATTTGAATAGCACCACTATGCGGGTGAAAGTAGAAGCAAAAGACGCAGCCGGCAACTCCAGCGAGGACGCCTCGGATGGCAACTTCACCATCCAGGATGTCACGAACCCCCTTGTTCAGGTTACTTATCCCAACGGGGGTGAATCCTTCAATAACAATCAGCAGGTGGACATCACCTGGACCTCCAGCGACCCGAACCAGAGCAGTGGCTGGGGGCCCGCTGCGGTTGCAACCCAGACCGTGGCTTACTCCACGGATAATGGACAAACCTGGACTGACATAGGGGACTGTATCGGGCTTCCTGACACCGTTTTCAACTGCCCCTGGACTGTTCCCAATGATGTGGCAACGACCCAGGCACTTGTGCGGGTCACCGTCACCGACACCGCCAATAATACCACTTCCGACTCTTCCGATGGCACTTTCACCATCAATGACATCATTAACCCCACCGTCGCTGTGACTTCGCCCAACGGGGGTGAAACATTTAATGCAGGCTCCCCGATGACCATTCAATGGACTTCTTCCGATAATATCGGCGTAACCGAGCAGAATGTTTTCCGCTCCTCCGATGGCGGAGCAAACTGGCAGGCGGTGGAAGCCTGCCAGAACCTGCCCGGCAATGTTCAATCCTGCACTGTAACCCCGCCAGCAGATTTGAATAGCACCACTATGCGGGTGAAAGTAGAAGCAAAAGACGCAGCCGGCAACTCCAGCGAGGACGCCTCGGATGGCAACTTCACCATCCAGGATGTCACGAACCCCCTTGTTCAGGTTACTTATCCCAACGGGGGTGAATCCTTCAATAACAATCAGCAGGTGGACATCACCTGGACCTCCAGCGACCCGAACCAGAGCAGTGGCTGGGGGCCCGCTGCGGTTGCAACCCAGACCGTGGCTTACTCCACGGATAATGGACAAACCTGGACTGACATAGGGGACTGTATCGGGCTTCCTGACACCGTTTTCAACTGCCCCTGGACTGTTCCCAATGATGTGGCAACGACCCAGGCACTTGTGCGGGTCACCGTCACCGACACCGCAGGCTTGTCATCCTCCGACACCTCTGACGCTACTTTCACCATCGTGGATTCCATCCCCCCCAGTGTGACGGTGAATGCCCCCAACGGCGGTGAAAATGTTCCCGGCGGCGCTACTTATAACATCCAGTGGACCTCCAGCGATAACATCAGCATCACCGACCAGGATGCCTATGTTTCCACCGATTCCGGCGCCAACTGGGTGGCTATTTCTGAATGCCAGAATGTGGTGGGTCAGCAGTGCGCCTGGAATACACCCGCCATCAACAACACCACCTCCCGGGTTCGGGTTTGCGTCAATGATGGCGTCAACCCTGAAGTCTGCGACGATTCTGATGCGGATTTTTCTATCCTCACTGACACGACTCCACCGGAAACCACGATTACCTCCGGACCTGCCGAAGGCTCCTTCTCCAATCAAAATACCGCCACCTTTGAATTTACCGGTAATGACCCACCACCCAATCCTTCTGGTATCAACCGTCTTGAGTGCAACCTGGACAACGCTGGCTGGAATACCTGCACCTCACCTTTTACTACGCCGGCCCTCACGGATGGACTCCATAACTTCCAGGTCCGGGCTGTGGATAACCTGGGCAACATAGATGCAACCCCGGATTTCAGAAACTGGACCGTGGATACTACACCTCCCGACCTCACCATCACCGCTCCCACTGCGAACGGCCATGTTGCCGGTGGAACAGGCTATCAAATCCAATGGACCTCCTCCGATGCAGTCTCTGGCCTGGCAGGCCACTCCAGCCTCCAGTATTCCACGGACAGCGGAACGAACTGGACCGACATCCCCGAGGCGGAGTGTTCGGGCTACACCGCTCCCACCGCCCAGGATTGCACCTGGAATGTGCCGGCGAATCTCTGGACGCCGACCGCCACCGCAAAACTTCGCCTCACTGCTACAGATAATGCAGGAAACACCCGAACCTCTGAATCTGAACTCTTCTTATTTGACGATGTGAGCCCACCCACACCACCCACTGTGATTGCTCCCAACGGTGGAGAAATGGTGGATGCCCCCTCCACCTATACCATTGAGTGGACCTCGCCCACGGATAATGTGGGAATCCAGAACTGCGACATCCTGCTATCCACCGATGGCGGAGCCACCTACCCCACCACCATCGCCGCCGGCATCCCCTGCTCCACCTACGCCTGGAGTGTGAACCCTGACCTCTTCACCGGCAAAGCCCGTATCCGCGTGGTCGCCCACGACCTCGCTGGTAATACCAGCGATGACGATTCTGACGCCAACTTCATTATCGTTTTCTACGAACGCTGGGAAAGTGAAGCAGACCCCACTGCATTTGGAGAACAACACCCCACAACCTTCCTAATGCGTTGGTGGCAATTCCTTTTTGGCGGTGATGCTAACTGTCCAGGACCTCCAACCAATCCTTATAGATGGTATTTTGGAGATGACAATGGCGTCTTTGGTGCCCCACAGGGTAACCACTCTCCGAACTGGTTCCGCTGGGATGTGTGTAACAACGACCCGAATTACTATTATCCACCGGGTGATCAACTTGGCCTCGTTGCCGGGCCATTTGACTTCACCGATGCCACAGCGGGAACTTTGAACCACAACTCCCAGTGGGCTTTTGACAACGAGGATATAGGCAGATTGCTCATCAGTGCTCCGCTGGCTTCCCCTACATCGGCGTGTAACACTGCTGCCACTTATTATTTGCTGGACCACATCACTGGCACAAGCCCGAACTTCGGAACGGCCTTTGAATCTATTTCTATTGACCTTTCCACCATCACCACTCCGGAGGGACCCGTTCTCGGCACCACCCGATGTATCGGTTTTATCACCTTTGATATAGATGGTGATGGAGACGGAGGAATCGGGTTCGGCTGGTTTATTGACGACATCCGTGTAACCAAAAACTGAACATTCTCCCGCTGTTTTTTAGCGGGACAGGTTGCCCTGAGATTTTGGGGTCAGACCCCAAAATCTCAGTTATTTTTGCCTGTTGCCACTGAAAGCCTTTCGGGTGTAAACATTCTATCCTCCTTCTACCTCCTTTCCATTCTTTTTCTACTTCATTTTGCTCTACGCTTTTGTAGTAGAAGGACGGGTGGTAGAAATGGGAGATAAAGAGGGAAAAGGGAATGGAGAAAAGGGAAAGGGGAATGGAGGAGGAATACTCGCTTTATGGATGTTTCCACTGTGGGCGCTGGTTTCTTGCAGCGGTCCTACTGGCATCTCGCCTGGTCCTTTTCCCAGTTATGTAGAGGGGTATGTGCTGAGGGGTGGGAGTATTTCACCCTCCGGTGAAGGCTCGCCCTCTTCGGCGAACTCCTGCGGTTCTCCTGCAGGCTATGAGCCTATAGCGGGAGCGAGCGTGAGCCTTCTGGCTTCCTCTTACTTCACCACTACGAATTCTTCTGGATATTTTCGGCTGTATGCTCCACAGGGCAGTGAGACCCTTTCCGTATCCGGGACGGGCTATAAAACCACCACTTATCCCGTAAATATACCGGAAACGGGGCCAGCAGGGTTCGGCACTCAGAATTGCATTTCTCTGCCGAGAGATGATACGACAGCGTTTGCAACTTCAATTTCACAGGTGGATACGAGTGTGCCTTCCGCGATTGGAGTGTTTTCTGCTGTGGCGGATGCCACGGGAAAGCAGGTTCTGGGTATGCCTGCAAACTCATTCTCCGTCCGCATAGGGGATGAGAACGGGCTCAATTTCCAGCCCATTCCTATCCTCTCCGTTCAGCAACTTACAGGCTCGGGAGAAGCGTATGAGCCATTTTCCGCCGTCCTCGTTCTGGATGCCAGCGATTCTATGAATAACCCTGCAGGGGGTGGCAAGAGAAAAATTGACCTGGCGCGGGAGGCGGCAGAGTATTTCGTCCAGCATAAAGCGAGTGGCGATGAGGTTGCCCTGATTATCTTTGACCACCGCATCACCTTCCATCAGGACTTCACCACGAATTCAGCGGTCCTTCTGCAGGCTTTGAAATCGTATGACCCCGACGACCCGGGATATAAATGGGGAGGGAGCACCGCTTATTACGATGCCGCCTACGAGGGAACCCAGCGCCTGAACCCTCGCTCAACACGGAGAAAATATAATATCACCCTGACAGATGGCCTGGACAATTCCAGTGTTCACACCTATATGGAAGTGATACTGACCGCTCACAATGCGGGCATACCGGTTTATACCGTGGGCGTGGGACCGGATGCGGATAAGCAGATTTTGAAGAACATCGCCGACGGCACGGGCGGGCAGTTCACTGAAGTGAACGATGCCACGAAAATCCCCGATGCCTTCGCCGGCATCCTCACCCAGGCGCAGTATACCTACCGGCTTGTGCTGAATACTTCAGGACTGTCCACCGGTCAGCACACCATAGAACTGGCGGTGAACTTCGCCGGGATAACCGGCACCGCCTACCAGATTTTCACCCAGCCCTGAAATAACTGAACTTTTGGGGTCTGACCCCAAAAGGTGACATTATTTCGCGATATAATTTAGAATCAGGATGCCGCGTTCACTTCGCATAGAATTTGAGGGGGCCTTTTATCACATTTACTCCCGAGGGAATAACCGTCAACCCATCTTTCGTGATGATAATGACTTCCTCTATTTCTTAAAAAATCTGGAAAAGCAGAGGGAAAAATTTCGGGTCCGGTTATATGCCTTTTCCCTTTTGAACACTCACTTCCATTTCCTACTGGAAACGGAGAAGGCGAATCTATCCCGAATGATGCACGATTTTTTGACAAAATATGCGGTCTATTTCAAGAAAAAGTATGCGGCGGAAGGGCATATATTTCAGGGGCGTTATCAAGCCATTCTGTGCGACCGGGATTCCTATTTACTGGCGCTGAGCCGATATATTCACTTAAACCCCTATCACGCAGGTCTGTGCGATGACCCTCTCCAGTATCCCTGGAGCAGTCTACCCGTCTACCTGGGTATGCCCTGCAAGTATTCATTAAAGGTGGAAACAGCGCTGATTTTGCAGTTGATGGGAGGGGAGGCTCATTATCTAAAATATATTCGGGATGAAATCCAGGGGGCGAGCAAGCCATGGTGTCCAGCGCCCCGTTATTCTTTTTTAGGGTCGGGTGAATTCGTGAAAGGAGTTCTGGAGAAGTTAAAGGAGCGGAGGTGGGAAGCCCGTCATCTGGATAGTCTTCAGAAAAAGTTTGTGCTGGAGACAGGAGAGACCCCATTTAGAAATCTGGCCCGCCAAGTTTGCGAATTTTATCATATACCTGAGGAAAGCCTTTTCAGTAAGAGCCGAAAGAGAAAGGTGGTAAAGGCTCGCGGGGTTCTGGCTCTTCTATCAAAGGAAAGACTGGGGTTAAAACTCTCGGGTTTGAGTGAGAAATTGGGAATGGGGAAAAGAACGCTGCTCCGGTGTATGGAGAGGATAAGCAAGGATGAAAGGATAAAGAAGGATATGGAGGTGATTTAAGAATAATGTCCATGTTTGGGGTCTGACCCCAAAAGGTGACATTATTTGTTTCAGGATGAAAAAAATAGGTTTTATCGGGCTGGGGAAGATGGGGAAGCCGATGGCACTGAACCTTTATCAAGCAGGTTTTCCTCTGATGGTGTATAACCGCACGCGGGCGAAGACGAAAGAGTTTGAGGAGAAAGGGGTGCCGGTGGCAGGCTCCATAAGGGAGTTATCCTCCTCCTCTCAAGTTATCATCACGATGTTGACCGATGAGCCCACGGTGGAGGAGGTGATACGCGGGGAGGGGGGAGTTTTATCCGGTGCATTACCTGAAACGATTCTGATAGATATGACAACTGTCTCTCCATCTTTCTCACGAAAGATGCATGAATATCTGCGTCTGAAGGGCTTGAAATTTCTGGATGCGCCGGTTTTAGGGAGTGTTCGCCCGGCGGAGGAAGGAACCCTCATTATTATGGTGGGCGGGGAAAAGGAAGTGTATGAGGAATGCCGGCCCATTTTTGAGGCTCTGGGGAAGGATATTTTCTACCTGGGGGGAAGCGGAATGGGCACTTCTATGAAATTAGTTGCCAACCTTCTATTGGGCGTTTTTATGAGTGGGACCGCTGAGGCATTCCATCTGGCGAAAAAGGAGGGGCTATCGCCCGAGCAAGTGGCTCAGGTTCTTTCCGCCTCTGTAATTATCTCTCCATCGCTGAAAGCAAAGTTTCCTCTTTTCTTGAAAGACCGGTATGAGCCTCATTTCTCACTACGGCACATGAGGAAGGACCTTCGGCTGATGCTGGATACTGCTGACGAATTAAATATAGAACTGCCTCTGGTGAAGGAGGCTCATCATCTTTATTCCGAGGCGGTGGAGGAAGGGTACGGCGACCTGGATTATTCCGCGGTGGTCAAGTATCTGGCGAGGTAAATAATGTCCATATTTGGGGTCAGGCACCAAAAGGTGGCACATATTTCTCGAGGAACAGGCGCAGTCGTTCCCGGAACACCCCTTCGGACATAAAGAGAAAGGTCCCATAAGCAGGCGTCTTGCACTCAGGCACCACCCGCTCCACGGCACCGGAAGGGAAAGCAGAGATAAACTTTTCCACCTCCACAAATCCCGGGGCATCCTTGCACGCTCCCACCCACACGGGCACCCCTTTCCACCGGGAAACATTCTTCGCCATCAGTCCCTCCTCCCACCGAAACAGCATCGTCCTCGGCGTGGCAAACGCCAGCGCTCCTGGCTTCCACACCCCGGGTAAATACGCCACCACCTGCGCCGATGTCCAGCCAGACGCCACAATCCCCACCCGTCTCAAATCCAGATAATCCAGTCCTTTCAGTCCCTGCCACATCGCCTCAAAATCTTTCCCGATTCCTTCCAGCACCTCCCGGGGAAGATTCGCCGCCCGCTGAAGTTTCACCTCCTGATGCACCGTCTCCCCATGCCCGCGAAGGTCAAAAACCACCACCGCATACCCCGCCTTCGTCAGCACCCCCGGTAAATGCTCCGTGCCAATGCTCCAGTCCACCTTACTCCCCCCATAATCGTGAACCAGAAAAATCACCGCAAACGGAGGCTTCACACGGTCCGTCTCATCCCCCTTCAATGTGGGAAGATAAATCCGATAAGACAGGGTGAACCCATCCACCGTTTTGATGACCGGAAGTGCAGAGCCCTTTTTCTCCCCTTCTGCACCTGAAAAAGCCATTAGAAGAACGAGTGCCATCACTGCCCGCTTCATCATCCTCTTCACCACCCTTTTATGGCACAAACTCCGGGTCCACAAGTGACAACCCGATGTCATAATCCCCCGTCATCGTTCTGCTCCTGTCCCGATAGGCTACCAGAATTTCATCCACCGCTGTCCCCGCTCTCGGCATATGCTGCTCCCCGCGCTCGCTGGTAATCACAAATTCGCCCAGCACCCCACCGGCGGGATTCCACATCGCACCAAAAATGTCAAACCCGGAATCTGCCACATTCCGCGTATCCATCCAGGCAACAAGGAATTTCTCCGTCTGCGGGTGATACGCCACCGAGGTGAGGATTTTTGTGGATGGATAGGTGCTGATGGGAAAAACTGGCTCCACCGGCGGGGAGCCATCCGGGGGAACCAGACGGGCGTAAATGTCGTAATTCACCCCGGAAATCCGATGAAACGCCACAAGGAATCCGTAGGGAGATGGGGAGATGGAGGGTGCGCCAGCACTCTCCTCAAAATCCGCCACCAGAAATGAACCCCCAACTCCTCGTCCATCGCTGTCCAGCGCTAAGCCATATATGTCCGTCCCCGTAACCCCTGCCTGCTCATACACCATCAGGGCAGTTCGCGTGAAAGAGTTTACGGAAACCACCGGCTGGGAGGACGTTCCAGGACCGGAAACCAGCTGCCACGGGGGGGAAGCGGATAGGGCGGGACCGGTGAGCACGGAGGAGTATATCCTCCCCCCATCCACCCACACCGCAATCACCCGGTCCTCAGAACTCCCCATCCGAACCCGACTGCTGGCATTCAAACCCACACTCACCTCAATCATTCCACCTTCCACATACGGTGGACCGTCCTTCTTCACCGCCACGGCATAAATCCCGCTATTCCCGGAACCATCCACAGACTCAAATGCCACCACAAATCGTCCCCAAACTCCCGGATACGCCACGGAAGGGCGGAGGAAATTCCTCCCCCCATCCTGTGCAATCGGAAACATCTCCCCCTGCGGGATTCCATCCCGGCTGACCCATTGTCCCCAGACTTCCCATCCTGTGCCCGCACTGCGTTGAAAAACCACAAGGAACCGGTCTTCACCAAACCGCACCGCAGGCTCCCGTTCATCCTCCGTTGAAATGACCCCGTATCTTCCGGGGCGCTCCGCCCGCTCTTCACTCCCACCACTCTCATTCCCCGCCACATCCACTGCGGTCACCACCACATAATACAATTTCCCATTCTCCAGGTTCCGAACCCGGACGGGAAAAGAAGGAGGAGCGGGAAGCAGGGATGCGTTCCATCGGCAATTGCAGGTCGCCGGGTCAATCCCTGCCTGCCCGGAGATATACACATTGTATCCCGCTACTCCATTTGCATCGGTTGACCCACTCCATTGAAGGAGAAGGCGCCGGTCTGCCGGGGTTAAACTCACCGTGGGCGCCCCTGGTGGCGTCTGGTCCACCACAAACACAAACTCCGCAGGCGTCGCATCCTCATTCCCCAATCCATCCCGCGCCCACACCCGGAATGTGTGCTCCCCTTCTGTTAGATTGCCCATCGTCAACGGGCTTTCACAGGGCGTAACCTCCTGCCCATTGTGCTCACAGCGAAAGGTCGCTCCCTGCTCCGGAGAGCGAAACTGAAAAATCACCTGCGCCTGATGGATAAAACAAGGCTGAACAAGATTGCACGGTCCTGCCACGAGTTCCGTCTCCGGTCCTGTCCGGTCCACCACAAACACAAACTCCGCAGGCGTCGCATCCCTCTGTCCACCTCGCACCGCGCGAACACGAAAGGTATGCTGTCCCTCACCCAGACCGGATATGCTCAGGGAATACGGGCTGGTGCAGGGGGAAAACTCCCCACCATCCAGCGCGCACTCAAACTGTGCCCCGGAAGGCGTGGAGGTGAAAGAAATCACCACCTGCCCATCCCGGAAAACCGTCTGATTCGGCTCCCAACCGGTAATCTGTGTGTCCGGAACCACCGGCGGCGCGGAACCCCCACCTCCCCCACAACCCGTAAACACCACTCCCGCAAATACCACAACTCCAATAACCTTCCCTATCTTCATCCCCATCTGAAATCGTAACCGGTCACACTCGGGAAAAAAGAGAAAGAAACTTCCCCACCTCCCCCTCAGGGTGAGGGGGGACTTCCAGTGGGAAATCCCCCCTCATCAACCCCTTACGGGAACAATGGCCAGTCGGTGGCAGAGATGGTCACCGTTGCCTTCGACTTCGCAAAGGTATTTTCATCCTCCACGGTGAGCACGGTGTAGAACTGCCCGGGCGACTGGAAGAAGTGGGTGGGACCATTCGAGTCGTGGACTTCCACATACGGCAAAGCGGTGGTGGGTGGAACATCGTTGTCCACAAATCCGCCGTCGCCGAAGTGATAGTGCCAGCCGATATCCTGCCATGGAGAGCCTGCACACAGGGATGCGCCGATGAACTCCACCGGGAAGCCACCCGCTGACGGGTCAGGCCAGCCATAGGACGGGTCAACCTTGTGGAACGCTGCCGCACAGCGCCCTTCGGTGACATAGATGTCCAGGGAAGCATCCGAGTTGGCGTGGGTAGGCGGAAGAGCCAGCCAGGCGGTAAACAGATCGTTGCAGTTCGCAAACGGTCCGCCAGGGATGGCATTCGCATCCAGAACCTCATCATCGCACACCTTCAGATACACATTCTTCAGACCATTGGTATTGAAGGTGAACGAAGGATTCTGCGCGGTGGAGTCACAACCCGCTGGATTGAGATTATCCGAGGTCTCCCAGCACCAGGAGATTTCCGACGGGTCATTCAGCCCCAGAGTCCCATCGTCCGGGTCATCCGCAAATCCGTAGAAGTTGAAGGTCGCCGGTGTGGTGCCGTAGAGGCTCAACGCGCCGGTGATGCTGAATGGCGCTGAAATTCCCGTGTTCGCATTCGTGGCAAGCGCATCCGCATACGGCGGTGCAGGATGCCCGTCATCCGCAAAAGTGTAACCATCCGTCTCATTGACCTCCACCGTGATATACGCCCAGGACTCGCTGTCATTTCCATCTATTCCGAAGTCACACGGGGAGCCAAACTCCACATCCGACTCATCCTGGATGCATACCGGAATGGTGTATTGCCCCTGAGGTGGCGTGAACACAGTCGGGTCAAACGGAACCAGAGCACCGGCTGAATACGGTCCTTCACCGGCATCGTTGAAGTCGCCGTCCAGGTTCAGGTCATACCAGATTTCCACCCCTGTGGCATCCAGGTCGTCGGAAGTGGATGGCTCAGCGTAGAGACAGATGTTTTCAAACGGAAGATTGGGGGCACCGAAGCCATTGAACCCGTTGACCAGATTGGACGGGAGCACTGAACCGATGAGATTGCAGTCCGAGCCGTTGGACTTGACCGAGAGGGTTGGCGGAATGTTATATACCACCACCACATAGGCGGAGTAGGACTGCTGGCTTTCATCGTCGGTGACACGGAGCCAGGGACCATAAACGCCCGGTGCAGTGTAATTACAGTTGATGGGGGAACCCGAGATATCCACACTGAAGGTGCCGGGATTCCCGCCGAGGTTGTCGCAATCCCAGTCATAGGTCACCGCTCCGCCATCCGGGTCCACGCCAATGGCATCCAGGGTGAATCCAGTGGGACCGGGGGCGATGAACACATCGTTCAGGTTCTGAGCCCTACTCAGCGTGTTAAAACCGGTATTTTCCCGAATGTCGGCAGTGGGTTGGAGGCTGGAGAGGACGACCACCTGGGTGGTGGACATTGCCTGCGAGCCTTCGTCATCCGTCACCCTCAGCGCTGCGATGTAAACACCGGGCGTTGCGTAGGAGCAGTCAAAGTCAACACCCGTGCCATCCGAAGTGAAGTTCCCGGTGACCGGAGGAGATACAGCGCAATCCCACTCGCGATTTGTGATTGCCCCCGCATTGTCAATATCACTCGCCTGCGAGGTGAAGGAGGCGGTGAATGGAGCAGAACCCACCAGGTCTGACGGGTCATCGGGCGAATCCGGTCCGCCGCCATCCGTATCCCGCTCCCGAATGTTGGCATCCGGGTCCCACTCAAAGATGGTGACCATAAGGGAAGCGGTGGAAGAGTCTCCATCCGGGTCCGTCTCGGTCAGGGTGACGGTTTGCTGACCCGTGGCGGGGTAGGAGCAGGTGGTGGTTGCGCCCGGGGAGGTGCAGGAGGCACCCGCTCCCGTGGTGGTCCAGGAGCAGGTCACCGCACCGCCTTCAGGGTCCACCCCACGGCATATCAGGTCCACATTGTAGGTCGGAACGCCGGTGAGGTCATCCAGAGATGGGGATGGGTCGCCCACATCCGCAGGGTTGTCGTTTTCGAGAATATATGCAGAGGGCGGAAGGTCCAGAATCATCACCTGCAGCGTTGCGGACCTGCTATTCCCCGTGCCGTCGGTGTTCGTCAGCGTGATGGTGAACTGTGCTGTACCGGATACATCCGCATCCGTGAAGGTGCAGGTGGTGGTGTCGCCCGGGGAGGTGCAGGTTCCTGAAGGAGCCACGGACCAGGTGGAGGTCACGCCCCGGTTGTTCTGCACCGGCGGATTGTCCAGATGCACATCATCATCCACCCCATAGGCTGTCAGATTCACCACATAATTCGGCGGAACGATGCCGGTGAGGTCATTCAGCGTGGGGGTCGGATTCCCACCCGTTGCCACCCCGTCGTCTTCCAGAATGTAAGCGGATGGCGGTCGGTCAAAAATCACCACCGTGGCAGAGGCATCCGACCTGCAATCATCCGTGAAGTCGTTATAGCCCGGATTGTTCGGATTCTCCGGGTCTGAGAGAGTGCAGTTCTCCCGAACATTCCGAATCAGAATCACATATTGTCCCACAGCGGTGTAGGTGCAGGAAAGCGGGTCGGAGACATTCGTGGTGTTATTCACATCCGGGGTGGGGAAGGTGGACTGGTCCCAGGTGGCATCGCCTGCACCGGTGAAACGGCAATCCTTATACCGCTCCACCGCTGTTCCACCAGGCTCCACGCCGAAGGCATTATAGTCGGTGGTGTAAGAGCCGGCGCCCAGCCCTCCGGTGAAATCATCCAGAGTGAGCGATGGGTCGCCCACATCCGCAGGGTCGGTCGTCTCACTCACATAGGCGGATGGAGGATGCGCTCCGAGAACAACTACCCGGAAGCTGGCATTGGAGTTGTTGAACCCATCGTTGAGGGTGAACTGGACGGAGTAGGAACCCGGTGCGTTATAAGTGTGCTGGCGGGCAAAGGAACCATTGGGAACACCCCCAACATTGAAGAACTCCGCCGAATCACCCCAGTTCCAGGTCACCGTGTAGGAAGTGTCCGGGTCAGAATCCTCCCACACACCTGTAGCGGTAATCGTGCAGGGCGCCGAGGCGCAGATGTGGATGTCTCCGCTAAATGGATTGGTGTTTGCATTCAGGAACGCATAGACGCTGGCCGGGTTGTTCGTGAACGGGGATGGGGTCATCCAGTAGGTCATCGTCGCAGTGGATTGCTGCCCTTCATCGTCCCGAACGGTAAGCGTGACCACTCGCTGTTCCATAATCCCATCACCGTTCACATCCGTGTCGCACACCCCATTGTCCACTACCCCAGAATCAAAACCCGATGTGAAGGATATGGAGGTGGTGGTGCCGATGTTCCCGGTGAAGGGCGCCTGCGCGCCACCAAAAAACGATGTGGCGCGCTCGTAGCCATCCGCATCTCCGCATTCAATCGCCCACTCCATAGAAACGCCGGTGCTATCCGGGTCGTTGCCGTTGATGAAGAAGGTGATGGACAACGGGTCCGCAGGACCGGTGAACTCAAAGGGCGGGTCGCTGGCATTGTTGTTGCAGGCACTGCTGTCACCCGGGTTGGAGTCGGAGCAGGCATCATCGCCGGAAACCTGAATTTCCGCCCACGGGACATCGGTGGGAACCGCAAGGGTGATATGCGCACTGGCGGTCTGACCATCATCATCCGTGTAAGTCGCCGTGCACTCTATCTTCCCGACAGCATTGGGGGTGAGAGGCGGGGAAAGCGTCCAGGCATCCTCATCCGGCACCGGACCTTCCGCAAAATCCGCATTCCCTCCCACTGGGGCAGGCACATTGGCAGCCGGATCGCAGGACCAGGAGATGGAATCCGCAGCAGGATTCTGGATGCCGTCCGGGTCATCCGCACGGACATAGAAGGTGAAGGTGGTTCCCGTATTGCCCACCGCATCGTTCACTGGCGCCGTGTTGTCCTCCACCCGGATGGAGAGGGCGGGTGGCTGTAGGGCATAGACATAAATGGTCACGGTAGCGGTGGAAGTATCCCCCTCATCATCGGTGAAGGTGATGGTGCAGGTCCCGGAACCGGTGCTCACCGGCTGAAGCAGGTCAATCCTCTGCACATTGCTCCAGCCGTCATTGGGATTGGTTGCAACATCCGGAGCGGTGAAAGAAAAGGTTGGAGTCAGAACGGTGACTGAAGCACCAAACAGACCACCGCAGGTGTCCACCGAAATTTGAGCAGGAGCAACCGCGGTATATCCATCCGGGTCATCGGCGCGGACATAGAGGGAGAAGAAATGGTCTCTCGGAGCCTGGGCATCCTCGCAATCCCCTCCGAGAACGGGTGAACCGTTCACAGAGCGCTCGCACGGGCGGTCCGAATCATTCGGCGGAGCAGAACCCGCATCGTTATCCGCATCGTCCCAGACGAGGGCATCAATCGCAGGTGGGGTGGAGACAATGATGAAAGTAACCGATGAAGTTGCAGTATTGCCCTCATCGTCCGTGTAAGACACATTGCAGGTTTGCGAGCCGACGGTTCCCGGGGGAATGGTCAGCGTCCAGACATCCTGGTCGCCGGTAGCCTCCGGGTTGGACCCCGGGTCCAAATCCCCATCAAAGTCCGCATTGACTCCATCCGCAGAAGCGGCCGTGATTCCACCTGGGCAGGACACGGAGATAACATCCAGAGCAGGATTCTGGACGCCGTCCGGGTCATCTGCGCGGACATACAGCCACCAGGAGGAGCCCACCACCGCCACCGCATCCGTGCGGGTGTTGTTCCCGAAACCGGAAGTCGTGTCGCTGTCCACCGGCTGAACATCCAGCGTCGGCGGGTCGGATACCACCACCACCTCAAGAGTGTGCGTGGCGGTGGAACCTTCATCATCCGTGTAAACGAGCGTGATGCAGTAATGCCCCGGGTTGGTATAGGTGAAGGTCTGGCTATTCGGCGTGGCAAAAGGTCCAGGAACGGTAACATCTGCACCCGGGCCGAAGACCGAATCATCTGCCGTGGCAAGGCAACGGGACTGCAGGTCTTCTCCGGGCTGGGTGTCAAAATTATACGCCAGTGAAGTCCCTGCACCTGCTGTTCCGCCGTCCGCATCAAAGACATCCACAGAGAGGATGAAGGAGTTATTGGTGAGTGGCTGGACGGAGGCAGAGGTGAGATTGGCGGTGATGGTGGGGTCGGAGTTGAAGGCGGAAAGCGTGGCGTAAATGTCGGAGAAGGAGTTTTCATCATCCGTCACCCGGATGTGAACCACATAGGTTCCACCCACAGTGTAAGAAACCGGTCCGAAAGTAAAGCACTGAGTAGCGGAGCCGGCAAAATCAAAGCCATCCGGGAATCCAGGGCCAGGGTCATTATCGCCGTAGTTAAATGGGGATGGCGCGGGGTCAGCAGGGTCAGCAGGGTAGGCATCCAGGTTGATTTGAAAGGTTTTGCTGGTGGCATCGGGGTCCGGGTCATCCGGGTCGTCGGCGCAAACTTCAAAAGTGAATTGCCCGGAAACCGGAGTGGCAACCAGGTCATTCGGCGCTCCCACATTGTCCGTTATGGTCGCTTCAATCGTTGGAGGCTCATTCCAGAGCGTCAAATCCAGACCTGCAAAAGCGGTATCGCCCTCCGCATCGGTATAGCGGACGCAGACGAAGTAGTGCCCGGGTGCGGTGTAAGTCCAGTTAGAAACCACAGGATTGGCAGGCGGATTGGCGACGGTGATTTCAGGGTTAAATCCGGTGGCATCGCACACATCATCATGGTCCACATCAATCGCGATTTCCCCTCCGGTATCCGGCGGGGTGGAGCCCGGTCCATCCGGGTCGTTCCAGTAGACGCAGAACTGCGCATTGGGCGAGGCAGAAGATACCGTGCCCCAGGGAGCAAAAAGGGTGGTAGGGGATGAGCAGTTCGGCGCAGTCCCTACATCCCCGTTGACTTCCACCGCGGGGAAGAGTTCGGTAATCTGAATCGTCTTATCCGCCCGGGCGGAATTCCCATTCGGGTCGGTGATGGTCACCACAATGTGCTTCGGCCCGGAGGAGGCGTAGGTGTGCTGGGCGCCATTGGGGTTCCAGGTAATTAGATTGGCACCTATGCCGACGCAGGCAGGGGCACCCGAAGTCAGGAGGGTATAGGTATTCAGAGCAACACTGGTGCACTGCCCGGTTTCCACCGGGGAGCCATCGCCCCAGTCAACGGAGACATCCAGGGTTTCCGGGGATGCCGTCCCATCATCCTGAACGCCGATTTGCAGGGTGATGGTATCGGATACAGAGGGGATGAGGAGGAATTCATCCATATTCGGGTTGACCGCAGGTCCAGCGGTGGCGGGCTTGGTGAGCACATCAATATGTACGCCGGGTGCTCTTGTTTCTGCATTGACCACGAGGATGGAAACCGCGGCGCAGGCGTGGTTGTCCTGACCGGCATCGGTATCATTATCCGGGTCGTTTGCCCACGGCTGGTCGTCATTATCAGTCACCCGGAGGGCGACGATATGAATCCCCTCGGTGAGGAATTCAAATCCCACATTGTTCACCTCAACGCCGGTTTTATCCACCGTGAACGGGGTGCCGGGGCGGTAGCAGAAATCGAGGTTGTTGATGGAATTCGGGTCATTGGGGTTGGCAGGCTCAGGATAGTCAAAGTCCCACTCAAACAGCGGGAGTGGACTGGTGCCGGAGTCGGGGTCTTTGGAGTTGTTGGCGCGGAAGGTGGAAACCACCGGAGCAAGCCCGCCGAGGGGGTCCACATCTATGGTGGCGGAAGGTCGCTGGTCGCGGGCGGTGATGGTCGCCACCGCAAAGTCCTCAAGCCCGTCATTGTCCACCACGCGCAGATAGATGGTGTAAATTCCGGGTTCCAGATAGGTGTAGGTCGCGGTGGCTCCGGATTTTGCACCCTCCCAGTCATCGGCATTCGGCTCCTCATTGAAGTCCCCGCCAGCGGATTCCAGAATCGTGCACTCGGTGGTGCCATCCCCATCTCCACCCAGCCCTTCGTGTGGAGCCGCAAGGGCATCGTTGTAGTCCGAACAGGTGAAATCCCACTGATAGGAAACAATCCCCGCACCCGGGGTGTTCCCATCATCCGGGTCGTAAGAGGCATTGGCGTCGCAGGTGACGGTGAAGGGCGTGATACCGGTGGTGATGTCGCAGGTGAATTTCGCCACCGGCGGTGGGTTGACATTGATGTATATCCCGATGGCGACCGTGTCAGACAATCCTTCATCATCACAGACAAGCAGTCGCGCGGTATATACTCCGGAGGCGCTGGAGCCGAAGTTGGCAGTGAAGGTCGCCGGGTCGCTGGGGGCAGAGCAACCGTCATCAAAAGTTGAACCGGATGGTTCCACCTCCACACCCGCGGGAGCAGTGACCCCCGTATCCGGCGTAATCTGCCACTGATAGACCAAAATCACATTGGAATCATCCGGGTCGGAAGAGCCGGTGCCATCCAGGCTCACATTGCAGGGCGCAGTGCAGTAAACCGGCGTGGCAGTGGCAACCGCATCAGGCGGAGGATTGCCATTCACCACAATCAAAACCGTGGTGGAATCGGTTTGCCCTTCATCATCCGTCACCGTCAAGGTCACCTGAAGCGTTCCATCCGCATCGGTGGAGAAGGTGGCAGTATAGGTGGGAACGACCCCACTGCTCGGCGTCACCGCGCCGGAAGTCAAACCGCTGGTCGCCCAGGACCAGTTCGTAATGGTATTGGTGCTGTCCGGGTCATACGAATCCACACCCTGGCAGGTGAAGGAGAAGGGAGCGGTTCCGGATGTGGGGGCACAGGAGGCGACCGCCACGGGCGGAGGGTTGCTGGTTATCGTGAGGAACACCGTATCGGTGTCCGTGTTGGCGGGTGTGTCGTCATCGGTGACTCTCACGGTTGCCACATAGGTGCCCGGGAGGATATAGGTGACGGACTGGGTGCAGGTGGTGCCGGTGGAGCCTTCGGAGGCAGGGCTGGAGAACTCCACACCGGAGGCATCCGAGAAGTCTCCATCCGAGTTGAAGTCCCAGGAGAAGTCGGCGATGCCGTCGTTGGAGCCTGGATTATCCGGGTCATCGGAGGCGCAGGCGTTGAGGGAAATGGTGCAGGAAGGAGTGGGAGAACCCGTGAGCGTGCAGGAGGTGGGGGAAGCCTGAAGAACGGCGATGGGCGGCGGGTTCACGCCCACGGAAATCATCATCGTGGAAGTGTCGGTGAAGGTGCCCTCGTCATCGCTCACCCGGAGGGTGACCACATAAGTGCCCGCAGAAGTATAGGTGAAGGAGATGAGTTGCGTGGTATTCGGGCAGGTTCCACCATTCTCAACGGGGGGGTCGGAATAGTCCTGGTCCGAGTTGAAGTCCCACTCCCAGCAGGTGATACCGTCCTGCGGGTTAGCGTTGTCGGGGTCGTAAGAAGCGTTGCCGTCAAACTGAACCGTCAGGGGCGCATTGCCCGAGACGGGTGAAGCGGTAAAGACAGAAACGGGTGGAATATCGGAACCGCCCACCACAATCTGGAGATGGTCGGTGCTGGTTAGCCCTTCGTTATCCGTTACGGTGAGGCACACCGTGTAGGTGCCTACATCCGAATAAGTGTAAGACACGGTAGAGGCGGTGGAGTTCACATCCGAGCAGTCGCCATCCATGGGGTCGTCAAAGTCCCAGGCGTAGGTAAGGGCGCCTTCTCCATCCTGGTCAAAGGAGGAAAGGCCGGTGAAGGTGACGGTGAGAGGTTCACCTCCGTGGGTGCGGTCGGACTCAATGACCGCCACGGGCGGTGGATTGGAAAGAACGGTGACGAAGGAGGAGGCGGTGTCGGTCTGTGCCGGTGTGTCATCGTCAGTGACGGTGAGAATCAGGACATAGGTTCCGGCGGCGGTGTAGGTGCAGGTGGCGGTGGAAGCAGTGCCAGACTGCTCGGGTGTGCCGTCGGCGTTGCAGTCAAAGGCGTAGTTGGAGATGCCGCCGGTGGTGTTATCCGGGTCGTAGGAGTTGGAACCATCGGCGGTGACGGAGCAGGATGGAGATGAGCCTATGAGGGTGCAAGCGGATGGGGAGACACCTAAGACGGCTACGGGCGGCGGGTTCACATTGATGAACATAGAGATGGTGACCGTGTCGGTCAGGGAGTCATCATCCGTCACTGCAAGTTGGGCGTTATAGACGCCGGCGGCGTTGGAGTTGAAGTGAGCGATGAAGGAGGAGGAGGTGCTGGAGGTGGGGGTTACATTGCCATCGTTGGGTGTGATGGTCCAGGAGTAGGCGGTAATCACATCGGTATCATCCGGGTCAAAGGAGTCGGAGCCGTCCAGGGTAACATCGCAGGGGGCGGTGCAGAAACCAGGGGTGGCGGTGGCGACGGCGACGGGCGGAGGATTGGCGCCCACATTCAGGATGGCGGATTCACTATCCGTGTTACCCTCGTCATCGGTTACGGTAAGGGTAACGGTGTAGAGGCCGGATGCGCTGCTGTTAAACGAAGCGGTGAAGATGATGCCGGTGCCGGAAGTGGGAGAAACATTGTTGGTCGGGGTGACGCTCCAGGAGTAGTTGGTGATAATGTTCGTAGCATCGGGGTCGGACGAGTCGGCGCCGGTGCAGGTGAAGGAGAAGGGAGCGGTTCCGAAGGTGGGGGTGCACTTGACACCGGCGACAGGGTCGGGGTTGCCGAGAATGGTGACCCACATCACGGTGGTGTTCGTGAGGCCATCGTTATCGGTGACGCGCAGTGAGACGGGCACAGGACCTACATCCGTGGAGCCGTAGGTCCAGGTAATGGTGGTGGAGCCGTTCAGGGCTGAGTTGAAGGAGCCATCGCCGTCCGGGTCCCATTCGTAGTTCGTGATGCCCTGCCCGTCCGACGGAGGCATACCCTCGTCGGGGTCGTAAGACTTCCCACCATTGAAGGTGAGGACGCAGGAAGGAGTGGGAGCACCCGCGAGCATACACGCAGTGGCGGGTGCGGTGATGACCGCCACAGGCGGCGGATTGACATTGATGTAGATGGAAACGGAGACGGTATCTGTGAGGCCGTCGTCGTCGGTGACC
>JBBIMK010000023.1:0-30560 GCA_037444445.1 bacterium
TTTGCCCCGGTTGCTCGGGGCATCTTTTCAGCCCCCACCCGCTTCTGGAGGTTTTTCCCACGGGGGGGCGACCATACCCCGGAGGTCTTCCCTTCGGGGCGAATAGCCCCCAACTCTTCGCAGGGGGCGGACGCCCGCAAGGGCGAAGGTCGGTGCGAGAACACGGGCTTCGCTCTGTGGGGGCGGGGAAGCGAAAAGCCCTCGGCCGATTCGGACCCGTCAGCTGAACCCGTTGCCGGGATTACACCTCGGGCCGATATACGTGGTAGTCTTCCACGGACCTTACTCCCGCGCCTTTCGGCGGGGGATGGGAGCCCTTATCCTGGGGCGAGTTTCCCGCTTAGATGCTTTCAGCGGTTATCTCTAAGAAACCTGGCTACCCGGCGGTGCCGCTGGCGCGACAACCGGTACACCAGAGGTTTCCCCACCCCTGTCCTTTCGTACTGGGGGCAGAGCCCCTCAAGACTCCTGCGCTCACGGCGGATAGGGACCGAACTGTCTCACGACGTTCTGAACCCAGCTCACGTACCGCTTTAATGGGCGAACAGCCCAACCCTTGGGACCTTCTCCAGCCCCAGGATGCGATGAGCCGACATCGAGGTGCCAAACCTCGCCGTCGATATGAACTCTTGGGCGAGATAAGCCTGTTATCCCCGGAGTAGCTTTTATCCGTTGAGCGATGGCCCTTCCACACAGGACCACCGGATCACTAAGCCCCACTTTCGTGTCTGCTCGACCTGTCGGTCTCACAGTCAAGCCCCCTTATGCCTTTACACTCTATGCGCGGTTACCGAACGCGCTGAGGGGACCTTTGGGCGCCTCCGTTACCGTTTAGGCAAGTGTGTTAAGTTCGGCTTTCTTTTCCTTCTCTCGGGCAATTTGTATCGCATTTCCGGGATTAGATACTGCTCCACCAGAGAGATAAATCTCTCGTATGAACGCCCGGAAATGTAGATTTGATGACCTTCTGGCTGGGGCCTCTGCTTCACATCCAGACCGAATTTCTCTTGCAATACCTGAAGGAGTTTCTGAATATCTGCTGATGTATAACTCTGGGTGTTGAGAATGACGGCTTTGGATTGCCTGGATTTCACGGAGCCAACATTCATGAACCAGTAGGCTAACCCTCTAACAGTCAAGAGGCGATGAATCAGGCGTGGCACGCATTTTCGCCCATCCCGGTAGAATTGATGAGCATAGAACCGGAAGGCTCCGTGGCTGACCGTGTTGAACCAGATTTTCTGATAGGTTTTACCACCGAGCCTTTGCCTTTTGACCTGTGGCTCCCGTAAGACCCAGGCACGGAAGCATTCGTAGAGGTGTTTCACATAAGCGGATTGAGTGATGCTGTGCTCAATCTTCAGGCGGTAAGTCCTGCCTTTATTTTGAGTTTCCAGGCAGGCATCCCCCAGCAGAAGGCCTACGAGTATCTTTCGCTGTAAAGGAGTAAGGAAAAGTTTCTGTTTAGAGGATTCAATTTGAGGGGAATGCATATTTCCACTCTCCTTGGCGGTTATGCCGAACTCCCGAAAAATTCGGGCTTCCTGTCGCCAGGAAGTTCAGACTGTATCATTCCCCCGATGAAGATCGGGGGATCCGGCGTCCAGTCGTTGAGGGGGCACTTAGATTGCGGATTGCGGAGGGATTATCCAATCCACAACCGCCCTTCACAATCTGGAATTGAAGTGCCTTCCCTGCTGATAGTCCGCACCAGACGGTTTTTTACACTCTTGCGAGGTACCGCTGGATACCCGGATTTTCCAGCATATAGCCGGATTTGAGTTGCCCCATTATTGAGGCAACCGCCCCAGTTAAACTGCCCGCCTGCACCTGTCTTCCGTCGGGTTACGACGGAGTTAGGATTCCGACCCCGAGAGGGTGGTATTCCACTGATGGCTCCCTCCGCCCCGGAGGGCGGAGTTCACAGCCTCCCACCTATGCTCTGCAGACGGAGCCAAAATCCAAGAGCAGGGTACAGTAAAGCTTCACGGGGTCTTTCCGTCCCGCCGCGAGTAGGCCGCATCTTCACAGCCATTGCAACTTCACCGAGTTCCCCCTCAAGACAGCGCTCCGATCGTTACGCCATTCATGCGGGTCGGAACTTACCCGACAAGGAATTTCGCTACCATAGGCACCTCTGTTACCTCTCCAGTGTCACCACCGGAGCGCCCCGGTCATTTCTGCCGGGGTCTCCATCTCGCGATGGAGGTCGGACCCTATCTTTCCCCTGAATACATCAGAGGATCCGGCGTATGGTCTCTGAGGATTCTGCCTGTCGCTTCTTCAAGGCTTCTTTTTCGAGCTTTCCCTTTTGCGGTCGGATTCAGGCGGTACGCCTTCTCGATAATACCCTTCAATCCTTCCGCCGTATGATGCTCCTTGCGTTCCATCTGTTCGACGATCTCGCAGAAGGTCGCGTAAATCTGCTTCCGCGGAGAGTATTTCATATACTTCCGCAGGAAGGGTACAACTTTTTCTGCGAGGCTTCGCCGATTTGTGATGGCGTAAACCAGGACTCTCTCGTTCCCCGGTTTGGGGAAAATGCGTCCTGTTCCGAACACCTGTAGTGCGATTTCAAGCAAAGGGCGATAATCCTGGAGCTGGTAGATGAAAAACTCCGGGTCCACATAAAGCCCGAAACGCGCATTCGGGTGTTCCTTCAAGGAGACACATACGGATCCCTCGCCTTCAATGACCCCGGCGAGGAACCATCGTTTTTGCTCGGCAACAGGCATTCTTTCCTGCTGATGACCTGCAGTCATGGATTGTCACCTCCTCGGTACCATGACATACTCCAGGTTTTCCAGCATACAGCCGGATTTTTCAACGGCCACTGTGGTTGACCGTTACAGTTACGGCCGCCGTTTACCGGGACTTGGGTCAGGAGCTTCCCCCCGAACTTGCGTTCGGGGATGACCCCTTTCCGTAATCTTCCGGCACTGGGCAGGCGTCAGCCCCTATACATCCCCTTACGGGTTGGCAGGGGCCTGTGTTTTTGTTAAACAGTCGCCGGAGCCGGTTCTCTGCGACCCCCTCGGGCCTCGGGCGCGAAGCCCTGCGCCCTACTGGGGCGTTCCTTCTCCCGAAGTTACGGAACCATTTTGCCGAGTTCCTTGAGGAGGATTCTCTCGCGCGCCTGACCACTCTTGTGGCCGCCCACCTGTGTCGGTTTGCGGTACGGTCACTCCAGGGATTCGGTTAGGGGGTTTTCTCGTCAGTGTGGGATGAACCACTTCCCCCGCCTTTCGCGGGGTCGCATTCGCCTCTCGGAATCCGCTTCGGGATTTGCCACGAAGCCTCATCTTCCTACAGGCTTAGCCGGGAACCATTACCCCGTAGGTCTACCCTCCTGCGTCGCCCCATCACCCCGCCCCGCTTTCGCAGGGCACTCCGAGGAGTGGAACCGGAATATTAACCGGTTAGCCATCATCTTCGCCTTTCGGCTACAACTTAGGACCGTCTAACCCTGGGAGGACGAGCCTTCCCCAGGAAACCTTGGGCTTACGGCGTCCCGGATTCTCACCGGGATTCTCGCTACTCATGCCAGGATTCTCACTTCCGCCTCGTCCAGCCCCCCTCTCGGTGGACCTTCCACCTACTGCGGAACGCTCTCCTACCGCGGCGCACCCATCAGGCGCACCGCCCGTGGCTTCGGCATCCGGCTTGAGCCCCGATAAATTTTCGGCGCAGATTCACTCGGCGGGTGAGCTGTTACGCACTCTTTGAAGGATGGCTGCTTCTAAGCCAACCTCCCCGCTGTCTGAGTAAATCCACTTCCTTTCCCACTTAGCCGGAACCTGGGGACCTTAGCCGACGGTCTGGGTTGTTCCCCTCTCGACGACGGAGCTTATCCCCCGTCAACTGACTCCCGGGGGGTGTCCTGCAGGCATTCGGAGTTTGGCAGCGCCCAATACCTTGCGGCTCAGGCGTAACCAGTGGCTCTACCTCCCGCAGGATTCCCCGAGGCTAGCCCTAAGGCTATTTCGGAGAGAACCAGCTATCACCGGGCTCGTTTAGTTTTTCGCTCCTACCCACACCTCATCGGACAGTTTTGCAACACTGAACCGTTCGGACCTCCTCCCCGATTTCTCGGGGATTCATCCTGGGCATGGGTAGCTCGCACCGGTTTCGAGTCTACAGTCAGCAACTCCTCTCCCCGACTATTATCGGGGAGAAAACGCCCTATTCGGACTCGCTTTCGCTACGGCTACTCCCCAAAAGGGATTAACCTGGCTACTGACCATAACTCCCTGGCTCATTTTACAATAAGCACGCTGTGAGGCATAGGGGCGAGTTTCCCGCATTTCTGCGGGTTCTCCTTCCCCGGTTCGCCCTCCAGCGGTTTGTAGGCATGCGGTTTCAGGTCTTTTCACTCCCCTCCCGGGGTTCTTTTCACCTTTCCCTCACGGTACTGGTTCACTATCGGCGTGGAAAGTATTTAGCCTGATGCCGTGGTCGGCACAAATTCCCACAGGGTTCCTCGGGCCCCGTGGTACTCGGGAGAAGCCGCCAGGAAGAAAGGAACCTTTCCCCTACGAGACTATCACTCTCTATGGTGGGGCTTTCCAGACCTCTTCGGGTAGATTCCTTTTTTGTGACTTCCCGTTCCGTCCAGAGCCGGAACTGCGGCCTTCCCCTGACCCGGAGGATGCAAGGCCTCTGGGCTTGGCACATCCTCCGTTTAGGCTGTTCCCTTTTCGCTCGCCGCTACTGGGGGAATCGCATTCGCTTTCTTTTCCTCGGGGTACTGAGATGTTTCACTTCCCCCGCTTGCCTCCCCGAGCATTCTCGGGGTCTCCGACCATAAGGTCGGAGGGGTTGCCCCATTCGGGAATCCCCGGATAACGCTTGCTACCAGCGACCCGGGGCTTATCGCAGGTCGCCACGCCCTTCATCGGCTTTCCACGCCCAGGCATCCACCGCATGCCCGTAGCATCTTTTCGCTTCTCCGCTCCCAAAGAGCGGAGTCCGTGTTCTCGCACGGACCTTCGTCCTTATGGAGGTTTTCAAGGCTCAATGAAGACTGGGTCTCAACGGAAGGAGACCCGTTTTTTTTCAAAAGGAAGGGGTTGGAGAGGAAAGGTTAAAGGAGGTGATCCAGCCGCAGCTTCCGCTACAGCTACCTTGTTACGACTTCGCCCCAGTCACTGAACGCACCTTGGGCATCTCCCTCCTTGCGGTTAGGCGGATGACTTCGAGTGCATCCAGCTTCCATGGCGTGACGGGCGGTGTGTACAAGGCCCGAGAACGTATTCACCGCCGTGTGGCTGACCGGCGGTTACTAGCGATTCCGGCTTCATGAGGTCGGGTTGCAGACCTCAATCCGAACTGAGGACGGTTTTTAGGGATTCGCTCCCCCTCGCGGGTTCGCCACCCGTTGTGCCGTCCATTGTAGCGCCTGTGTCGCCCAGGGCATAAAGGCCATGCGGACTTGACGTCATCCCCACCTTCCTCCTCGTTATCCGGGGCAGTCTCCTTAGAGTGCCGCCCAATCGGGCCTGGCAACTAAGGACAGGGGTTGCGCTCGTTGCAGGACTTAACCGTACACCTCACGGCACGAGCTGACGACAGCCATGCAGCACCTGTGCAGGCTCCCCGACAGAGTCGGGGTCCCTCCCCTTTCAGTTCGGTACCACCTGCATGTCAAACCCTGGTAAGGTTCTTCGCTTAGCATCGAATTGAACCAGGCGCTCCACCGCTTGTGCGGGCCCCCGTCAATTCCTTTGAGTTTCAACCTTGCGGCCGTACTCCCCAGGCGGGGTGTTTAATGGGTAACCTTCGGCACGGACGACGTTTTGCGAAGCCCACACCTAACACCCATCGTTTAGGGCCTGGACTACCCGGGTATCTAATCCGGTTCGCTCCCCAGGCTTTCGCCCCTCAGCGTCAGGAGAAGCCCAGAAGGCCGCCTTCGCCAACGGTGTTCCTCCCGGTATCTACGCATTTCACCGCTACACCGGGAATTCCGCCTTCCTCTGCTTCCCTCCAGGGGTGGAGTATCGGGCGCGGGTCCCCGATTGGGTCGGAGGCTTTCACACCCGACTTCCACTCCCGCCTACGGGCGCTTTACGCCCAATAATTCCGGACAACGCTTGCCTCCTACGTCTTACCGCGGCTGCTGGCACGTAGTTAGCCGAGGCTTCCTCTGAGGGTACCGTCACCCCGATGGTGCACATCGGGGCCTCGTCCCCCCTGACAGGGGTTTACGACCCGAAGGCCTTCAATCCCCCACGCGGCGTCGCTGGGTCAGGCTTTCGCCCATTGCCCAAAATTCCTCACTGCTGCCTCCCGTAGGAGTCCGGGCCGTGTCTCAGTCCCGGTCTCGCCGAACACCCTCTCAGGCCGGCTACCCGTCATCGGCTTGGTAGGCCATTACCCCACCAACTACCTGATAGGACGCAGGCCCCTCCCCGGGCCCCTGTCGGTCGCCCGACGGGCTTTTCCCCCACCCCGACCGAAGCCAGGGCGGAGTCTTATCCGGTATTAGCCCCGCTTTCGCAGGGTTATCCCCGTCCCGGGGGCAGGTTACCCACGCGTTACTGAGCCGTTCGCCGCTCCGTACTCCCCTCCCCTTGCGGAGAGAGAAGCCGTCGCACGACTTGCATGTGTTAGGCGCGCCGCCAGCGTTAGTCCTGAGCCAGGATCAAGCCCTCCATCGGAGAACTATAAATCCCGGCAAAAAGGGAAACTCAAACACGAGGTCTGAGCACCCTAATAGCGATAATTACCTTCCTTCCAACCCCTATTTCGTTTTCAAGGCTCAGGTCCCGAAGCCCTTTCCTCAGGCTTCCGGGCTCCCGTCTTCCGACGGGACAGGCGGCTACCCCGACAGGGGTCGGGGTGCCCTTCTCAACCCTGCCATTATAGGATTATACAGGATAATTTTTTTCTGTCAAGTACCCCCACCTTTTGAGTCACCCCAAAATAATGACACCGTTTGGTGCCTGACACCAAAAGGGTCATTTTGACAAGGGAGGGAAGCGGGGGAGCCACCGGGGAACTTTACGGCAGTATTCCCGGTAGGAATCGCCGAAGCGTCGCTCTAACTGAGGCTCCTCAAAATACACCACGATGAAATGAACCACCACCGGGAGTATAATACCGAGCATCAGGAGCGCAGGAGAGGAATAAGCAAAGGCGGAACCGAGAATGATTCCGAAAGCCCCTTCATACATAGGATTACGCACATATCGGTAGGGTCCCACGATAACGAACTCTCTGGGCGGGTCCAGAACCTGAAAGGTTCCCCGCCCGCGGAAAGCAAAAAGCAAAATGCACGAAATCCACAGAAGAAAACCGAAAAAAAATACTATCCAGCCGGGGATTTTCAGGGCGGGTGGAAGCGTGAACGGGAAGAATTTGTTCAGGGAAAGGATAGAGGGGAAAATCCAGAGGACGAAGGAAACCAGGACAGCCAGATAAAAGAGAGTGCGAAGAAAGGGAATCTTCCACATCCTCAGCCCATTCCTTCCACCATCCATTATACCTCATGGTATAATTGCCTGCGATGGTTATTTACGGGTTATTGTTGATTTTTCTAATAGTTTTACTTGCCCCTTTTCTCTTCAAGGCAGTGGAAAGGAATCTGGAGGTTTTTCTGCTGGGGCTGGGGATACTGGCGGCAGTTGTATCGGGTGAATTTTCCTTGAGGCTGATTCGGGAGGCTGTGGTGGAGCCTGTAAAAATCACCGGGGCGGTTTTGTTGTTTGGCTTTCTCTTTCGCTGGAGTCGTCAGAAAATCCGCCACGCCCTGGATTGGCTCACGCTCCAGTTGACCCTGCCCGTTTTTATCTTTCTGGTGGTTGTGGTATTGGGGCTGGCATCTTCGGTCATCACCGCCATCATTTCTTCTCTTTTGCTGGTGGAAATCATCAGTGCCTTGAGGCTGGAGCGGAGGTTTGAAGTTCACCTGGTGGTGATCGCGTGTTTTTCCATCGGGCTGGGAGCGGCCCTCACACCCATTGGCGAGCCACTTTCCACCATTCTCGTGGCGAAATTAAAGGGACCACCCCATTATGCCAGCGTCCTCTATCCACTGGGCCTCGTTGGTTTTCTGGTGATACCGGGAATTTTCTTTCTCGGGCTCCTTCCTTCTGTATATTTGATGAAAGGGTCCACCGGGCGCGACACCCTGGAAGAGGGGGAAGAGGGGGAAACGGTATGGAGTGTTCTTCTACGAGCCATTCGGGTGTATGCTTTTGTGATGGCGCTTCTTTTTCTGGGAAGCGGGTTTAAGCCCATCATAGATGAGTTCGTGATTCGTCTTCCGAGCCTGGTGCTATACTGGGTGAATATGGCTTCTGCCATTCTGGACAACGCCACCCTCACGGCGGCAGAGATTGGACCTGCTCTTTCCGAGGCGCAGATACGAGATGCAATCATGGGGCTTCTGATTGCTGGCGGAATGCTCATTCCAGGGAATATACCCAACATCATCTCCGCCCATAAATTGCACATCACCAGTAAGGAATGGGCGTGGACCGGCGTTCCTATCGGGATATTTCTGATGCTGGTGTATTTTCTCGTGCTTCTTCTTCTGCCCCGATAGGCAAGTTACAAGACGACCTGGCCCCGCAGGGAGAGGTAGTTAGAAACTCCCATCTCGGAGAGGTAAGCCTGGAATTCATCGGTGATTTTAGGGAAAATCAGGGGGTCGCGAAAGAGGGCACTGCCAATCTGAAAAGCACTGGCGCCGGCAAGGAGATACTCGGCGGCATCCAGAGCGGAGCCTATTCCACCACTGGCAAAGATGAAGGGTTGGAAGGCATGATAGACCTCATACACGAGGCGAAGGGTGAGGGGACGGATGGCAAACCCGGATAGCCCACCAAATCCTTTGCCCAAACGGGATTGCCGGGTCTTCGGGTGAATCGCCATACCCCGATAGGTATTCGCAATCGTCAGGGCGTCGGAGCCTGCCTGAAGCGCCGGTTCCGCGATAGAAAGGATATCCGTGATGTTGGGGGTTAACTTGGAAATGACATAAAAATCCGTATCCTGTTTAATGGTGCTGACCACTGCACGAATTTTCCGGGGGTTTAATCCCACATCCAGCCCCTTCTCCACATGAGGGCAGGATAAATCCAGCTCTATGCCCGCGATTTTCTCTTTTACGGGTAAGAGTTTCTGCGCCAGAGCAATATAATCTTCAACGGTGTCGCCGGCGATATTCACGAAAATGGGAATGTGGAGAGAAAGGAGTTCTGGCAATTTCTGGTGTAAGAAAATCTCTATACCCGGGTTCTCCAGGCCGATGGAATTCAGCATACCGCAGGGGGTTTCTGCGATGCGGTAGGGAGGGTTGCCCGCCCGGGGCTCCAGCGTAATGCCTTTGGAGAACACGGCACCCAGGCCTCGTAAATCCACCCAGCGATACTCATCGCCGTAGCCGAAGCACCCGGAGGCGGCGCAAAAGGGGGTTTTCAGGGTGACTTTCCCAACCTTCAGCATCATTGCCATTACAAAAAAATTATAATATACTATAGAGATTGAAATGAACAAGCGGGAAGGGTGGATGGGATTTTTGCTGATTTTTATAGCGGTAACAGCCCGGGTGCAGGTAGCCAGCCTTACGGGGCTACGCTTCGGGCAACACCCGGAGAGAACCCGGATCGTGCTGGATTTCCTCGGCATCCCTCCCGAATACAGCATTCAGGAAGGGAAGGATAGGGTGGAGATACTGGTGAAAAACTCCAGCACCACCAGGCCCGGTCCCTGGCCGATTACCGATGTTCGGGTGAAGGAAATTTCTCTCTCCACCGAGGGAGGGATGGCACGGGTCAGCATTCGCCTGAAAAGGCCGGTAAAAGTTTCCGCTTCTGTCCTCCGGGAGCCCTACCGCATTGTTCTGGATTTAACGGATAAAATCGGGGAAGAGAAACCCGCCCCTGCTCATCTGTTAGGGGTGGAAAGAGTGCCTCAGGAAAACGGAGAACGGTGGGTGCTCACCTTTGACCGAATTCCACCCTATACTTCCTCAGAAGATAAAACCGCTGATTTATTCTGGATAGATTTTATCGGAACAGAAATGCCCGAGGAAACTCTTCAGAAACAATGGCAGGATTCACTCCAATTTTCAGCCACATCGGATGGACTTCGGATGAAAATCCTCCTCAAGGGTGTGCAGGTGGAAAGATTTTTCCCCCTCCCCCAGGAAGAAAAAATCATTTTCAATTTTCAAAATATCCCGGGAGCCATAGCTGGGGCAACTTCTGAGAAACCTGCGGAGGAGCCTTCCGGGAAGGGACCTTCTCCCGCAGAAGGTTTCACTCCCTCCACTCTACCTGAACCTCAGGAGGTGACTCTTTTCCAGTCTCAGGAAGAAATTCTCCGGGCAGTCACCGGGGAGGTAAAGGGCAAGGAAACCTATCTAACCTTAGAGTTTTCCCAGCCTGTGAATTTTATCGCTCGGAGCCAGCCTCCTTCCTACCGCCTTGTATTTCTTGACCTTTATTTACCGGACATTCCCGAGCCTCTCATCCGACTCCCCGGGGTGGAATCTTTCCGGATTTCCAGCGTGCCTGCCGGGAGCCGGTTCACTCTTACTCTTGCCGAATCCTATCGGGTGATTCTCGTTGCCCAGACGATGAAAATCACTCTGCAAATAAAACCGGAGGAAATTCATTGAAAACTCACAGATTTTTTATCAAATTTTCATATATCGGGCGTTTAATAGTATGGTAGAATTTGGAAAAAGAAGGAGATGAAACCTGAAAAGATGGGGGTGAACGGGATGACGGAAAAAGGAAGAAAGAAAGCGGGATTCACACTTGTAGAGTTGATGGCAGTGGCGTCGCTGGCGGCGATTCTTTCCAGTTTCGCCCTCTCCGCCGTCGCGGGGGCCATCAATTTTAAGAAGGGTATAGACACCGAAGGAAAAGCGGAGGCATTGAAGGGAGCCCTCCTGCGTTACTTTGAGGATGTGGGAACTTTTCCGGTGATTGACCCCGGTGACACGACCGTGGGGAGTACGGGTCTTCGGAAACTCGGTCAAAATCTGGATAATCGTCAGGGCTGGAAAGGAAATTATATGGACCCCAAAGTCCATCAGAAATTCCTGGTGGACGGGTGGGACCGGAATTTCCGGTACCGTTTTGGCGTGAACGCCAATGGGGTAGGGGTGGCTCTCATCCTGAGCCCGGGGCGAAACGGGGTGGTGGATTCCAACCTTACCAGCTGGACTCAGGACGGCTGGGTGCCTCAAGGGGATGACATCGCCCGAAAAGCCTCTGTGGCAGAAATCATCAAGCGGCAGGAAGAGCAGGTTCGTCGCCAGTTACTTCTTCAGAGAGGTCGTCTGATTGCCACGAATCCCACCGCCTCCCCCACCCTCTTCCCCCTGCCTACCGACATCTGGGGAAGAAACCTGGTGTATGCCCGATGCTCACCTTACTCCGCCATCATTTACAGTGTGGGGTATGATGGGGTGGATAATTCTGGTGGGACCACTGGAATCTGTGACCGGGGGTATCCGTTAGGGGATGACATAATGGAGAATGCGAAATGGGAGGTTATGGGGCGATTGGCGGGGCTTTTGAACGACGGCTGGACCGGAGGCCTCCACGCCAATCAGGCGGTCTGTTCCGCCTATACCTATGTGGCGGTGAATAACTTCAACGACCCACTTATTATTGATTATTACGATTCCCGGTTGAATCACCGAAATGTCACCGTCGCCCCCCGCTCCACCCAGTATATCCCCGATGTCTACCCCTGGATGATGACGGGAAATCGGGTTCCTCTGGTGGTCTACCGCAACGGTGTAGAATATGACGACTTCCTGGGTGCCAATGCGGATATGGACCAGGATTGTTATTATCAAAAAATCTTTTACAACGCCGGGGGGTGAAGAAATGAACCGGATGTGCAAAACGCGAAGAAAAGGCGTGACTTTCGTAGAAATGTTGGCCACCGCTGTGGTGGTGATGGTGGTGGGTTCTATGCTCTTTTCCGTATCTTTCAGCCTCGTGAACTATGACAGGGATGTCCTGACGCAGGATGAGTTGGAAAAGATTAAAGAGGCGTGTCTTCGGTATTACCTGGATATGGGGGCATTTCCGGCGGGCAGTTTAGCGGGGCTGATTGACGCACCTCCGGGAGGGAATCCCGCGTGGCGAGGTCCTTACATTGCCCGCTCTCGGGCTCAACTTCTGAATGACGCCTGGAATCGGGCGTATCAATATGTCACGACACGCACGCCCGCCGGTGTGGATGTGGCTCTCGTGGTCAGCGCAGGCAAGAACGGCGTCCTGGAATCCGATGTCGCAGGGTTTAACGGCGGCCTCTGGGATACCGGGGGGGATGACCTTGCCACTCTGATTACTTCCAAAGAAGTCCAGAGAGAGTATGAAGAATTAACCCGCATCACCCTGAGCCTGGTTCGGAGCCGATTATTGTCCGCCCATCCCGATTCTCCTCCACCCAATTATTCCGTTTCCCAGTTCCGGGACGCCTGGGAAACTCCCCTTCAGTATGTTCGCTGTAACCCTTACAGTGCTGTCATCTACTCCTATGGAGCCAACCGGCAGGATAATTCTGTGAATGGTGTGCTCATCTGCGCCGGTGCCCCCATTGGAGACGACCTGTACACTACGGCTATCTGGGAACTCCGGAAGGAAATTCCTCCGGAACAGCGGCAATGGACCGGCGGGTTGGATGTGAACCCCGTCCAGTGCGCCAACTATACTCTTCGGGTGACGAATCGCTACGGTAGCGGTGCTATCACAGTGAAATACAACAATCTGAGTAACACGGCCACCGTGAATGCGGGACAAACCGTCAACATCACCACGAATCCCCGCCTGATTGAAGTTTATAGGGGAAGTCTACTTCTGGACCGCATCAAACCCCAGCAGGCGGATTTGAACTCGGACTGCGTGGTGGCGAAAAATTATGGCCTGTAACAGGAGGTGGAATCTATGACGAACATCCACAAAAGGAAAGGATTTACTCTGATGGAACTCGTGTCCGCTTCTATGATTGGCATCATTATGGCGGGCATACTGGTGGGAGCCTTCTCCTCAGGCATTCGCCTTCAGAAATCGTATGAAGTGGATACCCAGCTGGATGACCTGCAGGGAGCCATCTTACGATATTATCTGGATGTAGGGCATTTCCCTTCGGGGGATAACGCGGTGGGACTTGCCAAACTATTCCGAAACACCGATAATCAGGCTGGCTGGCGCGGACCCTATCTCTCAGGCCATCCGGCGAATTTCCTGGTAGACCCGTGGCGCACACCCCTCCTGTATCGCACAGGGCAATCCCAGCAGGGGCAAATTGACATCGCCCTCGTGTTGAGCCCCGGCAGGGACAGAAGAGTCAATAGCAACCTGAACCAGTGGAATAGTGCCGGCTGGGAGCCCGCTGGAGATGACATCGCCCGTGTGGTGTCCTCCCACCCCATCATCCCTGTTATGGAGGAGAAAACGAAACAGATTCTCCGGGCGGTGGTGGGAAGAATTTATACCCAGTTCCCCTTTGGCGCCCCAGATAATTTTGATGCCTCTGTCTATCGGGATGCCTGGGGAACTCCACTTCTCTATATTCAGTGCGTGGGTTTTAATAACAAGGGAGGGGTGGTCTACAGTTTTGGGAATAACCGAAGTGACGACAATAACAGGGGAGTGACCATCTGCAATAAGTCCAGAGCCAACCGGGATGACCTTTACAGTACTGTGAGTTATGGATTTCAGGCGCCCGTTCCCTGGGAGGGCGGCGTCTACGCAGAACCCTCCCAGTGCCGGGCTTATAGTGTTCTCATAGACAATCGCTATACCAACCAGACGATTCTCGTTTATTACCAGGACGAATATGGACGCTATCACTCGGCGGAGCGAGTGTATCCTCGTTCTACCCGCTTATTCACCCATGTGGCACCAGAGCCGTTCGGAGGTGAGGATGTCCTCTTACAACTGGAAAACTCCACCTACTGGCTGGATGCCTTCAGCGAAAAATCTGCCGACCTGAATGCAGACTGCTATGTAAGCAAAATTTACGGCTTTACATCCTGAGAGGGGGTGAAGAAATGAACACGAACCGGTTAAGGAAGAAGCGTGGAGAAATTTTGGTGGCCACCCTGCTACTGGTGGGAGCGGTGGTTCTTCTCGGCGCTGCAGTGGTCCCTGTTACAGTGAGCATTGTTCAAACCCGGAAAGAAAGAGAAATGAAGGCGAAGATGAACCGGATGGAAGACGCTCTCCTTCGCTACTATCAGGACAAGGGGCAATTCCCTCAGGGCAATGACACCATCGCCGCTATGCAACTGTTTGCTCCCACCGATGCAGGGGACCCCGCCTGGCAGGGTCCTTATATTTCGGACATTCCAAGGAATGTCATCGGAGACCCGTGGCGAATCAACTACACCTTTGACAGTGGTGTGAGCCCATCAGAAGGAGATGTGGCTCTGATTCTATCCGGTGGTCGGGACCGGAGTAAGGAATCCGTAACCGCTGACAGGGTATGGACTTCGGACACCTGGTCGCCCTCCTCCAGTGACGAGGCGAGAAGAGTGAACACGATGAGAATTGCGCCACAATTGATCCAGAGAACCCGGGACCGATTGGATGTCCTGAAGGGTCAGATATACGCTGCCTTCCCCACGGCTCCTCCTGCGACTTATACGCCGGCGATTACCGATGCCTGGGGGAATCCTTATATTTATCGGCGCTGTCACGGCTTCGGCGCCGTGCTGTATTCCTATGGGGTCAATCAAACCGATAATAGCAATGGCGGCGTCACTCCCTGCACCCTGAACCGCCCCGGCGGGGATGACCTGTTCATTCCCCTCCTCTGGGACATCTCCGCTCAAACCACCGGCATCCGCTGGAAAGGCGGATGGGGTGCAAACCCCAACATCTGCGCCTCTTATTCTATGACCGTCTGGAACCTTTACCCGAATCCGATACGGGTGACCACTTATGACACCTCCTACGCTACCCGCACGATTGATGTCCAACCCAATTCATCTACCCTCATTACCAACATCGCCCCAATGCATCGCACCTATTGGACGATAAATGTGTATTATCGGGAGAACTCTACGAGCCCCTGGAACCCGGTGGAAGGATTGTATCCAACTCTTGCGGACCTGGATGGGAACTGCGCCATACAGAAAGTGTATGGCTTTCAGTTCTAAATTGGAAGAATGGAGTTGTGTTTTCACCCGAGGTGTAACCCTCTTATACCCACGGGTGAAGCAAACGATTATCAGTCGCAGGACCTGACACGGAAAAAAAGGGAGTATAATTCCGAGTAGAGGAGTGGTGTTTTCCTGATGGGGAAAAAGCTTTTAGGTGAGATTCTCATAGAAGAGGGGTTGCTCACCCCGGCTCAGTTGAATGTGGCCCTGCGGGAGCATAAGCGAACGGGAGAACTCATCGGGCAAACCCTCCACAGGCTGGGGTTCGTCACGGAAGATGCAGTGATGCGAGCCCTGGCAAACCAGGCGGGCATCCCCTACACCAATCTGGAAAACATGCTCATAGACCCCTCCGCAGTTAGGACCATCCCTGTGGAACTCGCCAGAAAGCACAAAGTCCTTCCCCTCGGAATCACGGATGGCACACTCACGGTAGCGGTCAGCGACCCCCATGATATACTCATTCTGGACACCCTGCGTAAAATCACAGGCTATCAGAATATCTCCCGAATGGCTTCCAATGAAGAAACGCTAATGAAAGCCATAGATATGTTTTATGGCATCGCAACCACAGAGAACATCATAGAAGCCAGCATTCAGGAAGCGGTGCGCAGTGAGAAGAGTGCAGATGAACCCGACCCTCCCATCATCCGCCTGGTGAATCACCTGATCATTGAAGCCATAAAGAAGAGGGGAACCGATATTCACATAGAGCCTGATGAACGCATCAGCCGGGTCCGCTACCGGATTGACGGAGTTCTGCACGCAGGTCCTGTCATTCCAAAACTCATACACCCGGCGGTGGTAGCCCGGGTCAAAATTATGTCCAGGATGGACATCGCCGAGCAGCGTCTTCCACAGGATGGCGGAGCCACCTTCTCTTATATCAATCGGGAACTGGACCTGCGGGTCAGCACCCTTCCCACCCATTATGGAGAAAAATTAGTCATCCGCCTGCTGGATAAAGAAAGCATAAAATTAGGGCTGGACTATCTGGGGTTCTCCGAGGAGAATCTGAAACTTTTACGCGCTCTCCTTCAAAAGCCCTACGGGATTATTTTAGTCACGGGACCCACGGGAAGCGGGAAGACCACCACTCTATATTCGGCGCTATTAGAGCTCAACTCCCTGGAGTTAAACATCTCCACGATAGAGGACCCGATAGAATATAAACTTCCACTGATCAATCAGGTGCAAGTGAACGAGAAAGCGGGATTGACCTTTGCCTCGGCACTTCGTTCATTTCTCCGCCAGGACCCGGATGTGATACTGATTGGAGAGATACGGGACCGGGAGACTGCGGATATGGCATTTCGTGCGGCAATGACGGGGCATCTGGTGTTTTCCACCCTTCACACCAACGATGCTGTCAGCGCCATTCCCCGCCTGGTGGACATCGGCGTTCCTCCCTATTTAATTACCTCCTCCCTGTTAGGAGTGGTGGCTCAGCGTCTGGTGCGGAAAATCTGCCCCGACTGTAAAGTCCGATACACTGCCTCGCCCGAGGAACTGGCGTTGATGGGCTTGCCTCCCGACCGAGAAATCACTCTCTTCCGGGGGAAGGGCTGTGAAAATTGTCACAGCACCGGGTATAAGGGACGGGTGGCCATTACGGAACTGTTTGAGATGACCCCTGCTATGCGAAAACTTATCGCATCAGAGATTTCCAGTGATATGCTGACAAAAGCCGCCATTCAGCAGGGGATGAAAACGATGTATCAGGATGGAATGTTGAAGGTTATAGAAGGTGTGACGACGCTTCAGGAGATTGGACGGGTGGTGCTGGTAGAGGAAGGGGCAGTGAACCCTGCGAAACTGGGGGAGGCGCTTCCCTCCGTTCCGGAAACAGCCCCCCTCCAGCACCCGGAAGCGGAAAGGACTCTCCGGGAGCACAGTTTCTCCTCCCCCGCCCCCGCTCCTTACCAGTCCCTGCTCACCGCTCTGGCGGAGGACATCCCTGGCTTCCTCTCCGCAGTTGTCTCTCACTCCAGCGGAAAAACTGTCTCCTCCTACTCTCTTTTTGACAGTGTCTCTCTGGACAATCCTGCACCTCTTCAATCCCTTTTCTCCACCCTTCATCTCCCTTCCCTTTCAGAATTCTCTCTGACCACCTCTCGCTTTTATATCCATATTTACCCATTGCCCCACAAAGACTATTACTTGATTCTGGCATCCTCCCGAGCCACCACCTCTTCTTCCCAGCTAAAATCCACCATCCAGAAGCACCTGACAAACCTCACCTCACCCGTTCCCGTCCCATGACTGAAGAAAGGTCTCATCCCGCTTCACCCCCCCCTCACCTGATACAAATTCTCAAATCCATTCCAGGCTTCCATCGGATGGATGTGATGAACCTGAAGGATAAAACAACCGTTCTATCGGTGCACAGCGGTTTGATGCCAGAGGAGCGGGTGGGAGAACTTCCACATCTTTCTCAAGCACTGTTACACTATGTGAATCACACAACCCATGGTGATACCCTGGAGGAGGCCTACTGGATGAATGATGTAGCCGCCTATTTCCTGATTCCCACACCGGAAGGTTCCCACATCATCCTCTTCGCATTCCGTGTGCAACAATTTGACCTGAGGACCGCACAGCAATCCATTCGCCAGTTTCTCCCCACACTTTTCTCTCACCTGCACGCCACCCTGTCATAATAAAATAATGAAGGGGATACCTATAAGGAAGGAGGGGATGATGTTCGGGCTGACGGAGCATCCCATAGATGTTATCCACCTGCTCCAGGAAGTTACATCACCCGAAAGCGGAGCAGTCGTCATATTCTGTGGGACGGTCAGGAACCGGAGTGAAGGGGGGTTCGTGAAAGGGATACATTACGAGGCCTATCCACCCATGGCAGAAGAGAGGATAAGGGCCATCGGGAAGGAAATGCAGGAAAGGTGGGGAATACACGCCGCCTCCATCGTGCATCGTATTGGGGAACTTACAGTAGGCGAAGTGAGCGTAGCCATCGTAGTGGCAAGCCCCCACCGGGAGTCTGCATTTTCCGCCTGCAGGTTCGCCATAGAGCAGATTAAAACCACCGTGCCCATCTGGAAGAAAGAAATCTATGCGGATGAAACGCAGGCGTGGGTTAAGGGGGAGAAACTGCGAGGGTAGCCATGCCCCGGAGGGCGGCTTCCATCACGCCTCCAGCAATGGCGTTGGCTTTATCGGAGATACGATAGCAGAAAGAGGGGTCGCTGCGAGGGTCCACATCGCCCACCTTCTGCCCTTCTACGACGGTGACGGTATCGTGCAAAAGGCCCCGGAGGACTCCCGAAATTTTTGCGGTAACGGGGGCACCTGAAACTACAGCCACGACTTCACCCTTCTGGACGAAATCACCGATATTCCTCTTCCCCTGAAACGCGCCGGTAGCAGGGGAGCGAAGCACCCGATTTACGGTTTCTTTACCGACTTCACCGGGGATGCCCGTATCCGGCAGGGCAGAGCCAGCGGTGATGACTCGCCCCAGGTCATGCCCTCTCGCTGTTTCTACGACAAAATGCGCATCCTGTGGAGCCGTGAAACCAGGACCTAAAGCAATCACAACGGGGGCATCGGTGGCTTTCGTGTTCAGATTTTTTTTGGCCATCCGGGCATCCACCAAAATGGTGGGATGAAACTCAGTGACGCTCTTCCCTTCCGGGTCCACCAGCACAGGCACGATGCCTTTCTTCATCCACTTCAGGGCGGCGGATACCGAAGGAACCAGGGCGGAGGAGACACCCTCTATTTCCCAGAAGCATTCATACACCGCATTGGCGAAAGAAACGGTTCGGCGAACACAAAGAGGCTTTTCTATTTCCAGCACCAGCACGGGAAATCCAGACAGATGAAGCCGGCGGATGGCTCCGCTGGCTAACTCTCCTCCGCCCCGAAATAAAACTCTATATTCTGAGAAGGACGGGCCGTTCATCTACCGATGGAGGACGGAGGGTAATTCCGTGATGGAATGAATGTGAGCATCGGCGTGTAAAAGTTCTTCCCACGAGCCATAGCCATACAAACAGCCTACCGAGAAGGCGCCGATTTTCCTGGCGACTTCCACATCCTCTCCCCGGTCGCCAACCATCACCGGCTGATTCGCCCGATACTGTTTCACCGCCGCCTTCAGGAGTTCTTCCTTCGTCTTCCACGCTTTATAGCCCCGGTAGAAGACTTCGTCCAGCAAATCCTCATACCGGCATCGCCTGGACACGGCTTGAATGTACCGATGGCTGGCGTTGGTGACCAGCACCAGCCGACATCCCTTTTCCCTCAAGTATTTCAGAACTTCTTCCGTTCCGGGATAAAGGGTGCCCTCCTTCAAAACCGCCTCAACCTCCGCTTGCAGGGAGTATTCACGCAACAGGGGGGCTTCCTCCTTCAGCCCTTCGGGCAGGAGGGCGGGATAAAACTGGTCGGGCGTGTTCCCGAGCAGACTCATAATGCTTTCCACGGTAGGAACAGGCAGGTCTATCCCCTTTTGTGTTGCGTAAGCACGAAATCCCTGTTGAATAGCAGGAAGTGCCGATAGATGCGCCTGGAATAAAGTGCCATCATTATCAAAAGCAATCAGGTCGCCCACAGCCGAAGCCATCCTTCCGCACCTCCTTTATTCTACCACCCTGTAGCCCCTCATACCTGTCATTCTGAGCCGAAGGGGAAGAATCCAAATAATGTCATTTCAGCGGGTCTATGAGAAACTGCTGCGGGAGGAGACCCGCTCCTCCCCTACATCCATCGGGCGGGGGGATACCCCGCCCCTACACCATTTCAGGAGGCTATGATATACTCATCCGGGGCGTGAGAACAAGAAAGCAAAAAGGAAGGTGAACAAACAGATGAAGCCGACGGATGTGTTGAAAAAGGAGCATCGCATCATTGAGCGTATGCTGGGAGTCCTGGAAAAAGCGTGTGAGAAATTGGAAGGAGGGGAGGCCGTGCCCCTCTATATCTTCTCTGAAGGCGTGGAGTTTATCCGGGATTTTGCAGATAAATGCCACCATGGAAAGGAGGAGAAAACCCTTTTCCCTCTCCTGGAGCAGAGAGGGATTCCGAAGAACGGGCCCATCGGTGTGATGCTGTATGAGCACGACCTGGGGCGAGGATATATTCAGGCTCTATCCGAGGGCATCCTGGAATGGGAAAAAGGGAGTGCTTCTTCAAAACAGAAGGTTCTGGACAACACCCGGGCGTATATAGAACTTCTCCACGGGCACATCTGGAAGGAAGAAAATATCCTGTTTATGATGGCCGACCAGGTGCTATCGGAGAGCGACCAGCAGAGCCTCATAGAAAAATTTGAGCAGGTGGAAAAGGAAATGGGAGAGGGGACGCACGCGGCGTTTGAGCAGAAAGTCGCTGGCTTAGAAAAACAAATCGCCGGAACCCCGCCCGGGTAATCAGGGGACGAGGAGGGCTTTGATTTCCGCATCTAATTTCTCGCCGATTTTCTCCGTGGCGCCAATCTGACGATAACGGATATATCCTTTCTGGTCTATCACGATATGCGTGGGTAGGGCAAAAGCACCATAGGCATTGGTGGGATTTGCTCCTTCCACGAGTATGCGGTAATCCAATGGCATCAGTTTCAGGAAGCGCTGAACAGTGGGCGCTGATTCCTTCGTGATTGCCCAGAAAAGGACTTTATCGTTTCCGGCATATTTTTTCACCAGTTCATTCAATTCCGGGATTTCACGCCGGCAGGGGCCGCACCAGGTTGCCCAGAAATTGAGCAGGAGGATTGCCCCCTTCTGGTCGGAGAGTTTCACTTTCTTCCCGTCCAGAGTTTTTGCCGAGAAGTTCAGGGCTCGCTTCCCGGGTTCTAATTTCCATTTTCCTCTTTCTTTCAGGGCAAACGCATCAAACCCATCATCCGAGCCATTTTTCAGAATCCAGGTCTTCTTAAAAAAATCAGTATTTTGCGGGTCAAGAGGGTCCAGAGAAAATGCTTCAGAAGCGGTTTGAAAAGCGGATTCCAGACGGTTCTGCTTCTGATACAGTTCTGACAGTTTTTGCAGGATTTCTATGCGTTCCGGCGTTTCCTGCACGAGGGAGTAGGCGGATTTCAAAATATCTTCTCCTTTCTGCATCTCGTTCTGTGCCACATAGACATCCGATAAAACCTTGAAAAGTTGCGATTTCTCATAATGGGCTTTTGCTCGCCTGCCCGCGGAGTGTCGCCAGAGGTAGGATAAATCAAAGGCTCTGCCGTCTATGTGCTCTATCCCCCACTGGATAAACCGCTCCGCTTCCTGCGGACGATTCAGGCGCAGAGCCGCTTCCGCAAAATCACCAATCAGACTCCCATAATCGGCATAGCGGTATTCCGGAACAATCTGCAGGTAATCCCGGGCAGTTTCCACTCCCCGGCGGTCATCCTTCACTTCCGTGAGATAGATTCCCACAAGTTCTTCATAGGCAGAAGCGGCATATAGCCTCCGTTTGCTCCGGCTGAGAAATTTCTTCAGGGCTTTGATTTTCTCTTCCGGCTTTTCATATTTTCGGTGTGTAATCACATATACCGTTAACCTTTCCGCTTCCGGGTGATGAGGATATTTTTGAAGGAATTCCTCCGCAATCTCCAGCCCTCTTTCCTCCTTTTCCATTTCAAAATCCGGAGTGCCGTAGACCTGAAAGGCAAGAAGGTAGGCTTCTGAGGAGGGGTTTTCAGAAAGGATGTTCTCCACGAAAGCGGAGAGTTCTTTTCGGGATTCCTCAATTTTCGTTTCATCCGAGTAGAGTTTCGCCCTCAAAAGGTCGGCGAAAGTGAGCAGATGGTCGGGATAATTTTTTAATTCCTCCTGATAGTAGAAGAGGGCTTTCGGGAAGTCCGGGTCTGCTTCCCTGCGGTCATAGGCTTCCCAGATACGGCCCATCTGACGGTAGGCATCTCGCCCTGGCTTTCCATCCTTTTCCCTGATGTAAAACGGGTAGCCATAGCCGTTGAAATCGTCATAAAAGTTGCCTGCTTCTATTTTGACGGCGAGGGCGGTGGTTCCAGCCACCCAGGGTGTGACAGCCACCCATTGCCCATTGGTTTCTGAAGCAGAGAGAATAAATCTTTGATTCCCATTCGGGTGATACAGTTCACCCAGCACCTCCAGCGGTCCTTCCTTCCGGATTTGTGTGAGCAAAACGGGAGAAGGAGTGTAGGTGATTTTGATGAAGTTTCCGGACAGGCTCGCCTGAATCGGAGGGGATGGAATCACTGGCACCAGTTCTCCCGTCTCAAAAGCCCCCTTCATCATCGTTAGCAAAAACACCCACACCCCCCACCACCCGGGATGGATACTTCTATTCAGGGTCGTCCTTGACAATTTTCATCTCCTCCTTCCTCTTCTCTACACAGCAGGAAGTTTCCCTCCTGTGGATAGGAATGGGTGTGATTTTACCGCTTCACACCACGCATATATAATCATAACATTCTTGTGGGATGTGAGAAAGGAGGGGGCTTAACCGGGGAGGAGGCGTTTGGTTCGGAGGGTGCGGTGATAGGAGATGGCGAAGCGGTGGGCTTCGTCGCGAACTGCCATCAAAAGATGAAGGCCGGGTGAATGGGCCTGAAAGGGTAAAGGTCGGCTCTCCTCGGGAGCATACACCTTCTCTTGCTCCTTCGCTAAAGCAACGACGGGGAGAAGGAGGTTGAATTCGTTCAGGACACGCACAGCCACATTCAGATGGCCCTTACCGCCGTCAATCAGGATTAAATCCGGCTCTTCTTCGGTGCCATCAAAGATTTTCCTGCATCGTCGTCGGAGCATTTCTTCCATCATCGCATAATCATCGGGGGTGCCTTCCAACTGGATTTTATACATTCGGTAGCGGTCCTTTTCCGGGCGACCACAATAGAAAGATACTTTAGCGCCTGTGGATTGGTTTCCCCTGATGTTGGAGATGTCAAAGCCCTCAATTCGGCGAGGGAGATAGCCCAGGTTGAGCACCCGGCTCAAATCCATTAGAGCAGTTCGCTCCCTTTTACCCAATTTTCCCATTTTTTTGGCCATGAAATCTTCCAATTTGATTCGGGCATTCTCGGCGACGGTGTTCAGGGTGTTCCGCTGGCTCTCCGTGGAAGGCCTGATGAAACAAAGGTTCAGCCAGGCTGACAAAAGGTCGGCATCATTGGGCAATTCAGGCACCAGCACTTCCCGTGGCTTAGAGACGGCGGTGGGGTAATACTGCTGGATGAAGTCGTGGAGGATGTGGGCGATGGACCGCCCGAGGGCATCTTCAAGGAAGAAGAGATTTTCGCTCATCACGCGACCCTCTCTCAGAAGGAGCATATCCACGCAGGCAACAGGCCCGTGGCGTGCTATCCCTATGGCATCCATACTTTCCACATACGAGGAGAGAACCCGCTGGCGCTCCCCGATGTGCTGTAAGGCTTTCCACCGGTCTCTTAACAGGGCGGCGAGTTCATATTGCTTGTTCTGCGATGCCTGCCACATCTTCTCCTCAATTTCCTGAAGCACCCCGTCGTAATGCCCCTCCATAAATCGTATGGCTCGCTTCACCAGAGCGGAATAATCTTGAGGTGAAATCCAGCCCTCGCAGGGTGCAGGACACTGATTCATTTGATAATAAATGCAGGCTTTCGCCTTCTCCTTATCCAGATGATAATGGCAGGGGCGGAGGCTAAAAGTCCTCTCCAGAAATTTGATGGTCTGTCGCACATTCCGCGCATTCGTGTAAGGCCCAAAGTATCTTCCCCCATCGTCACTGACCTTCCTCACGAGGGAAATTCTGGGGTAGGTTTCCTCCGTAAACTTGATGTAAGGAAAATTCTTATTGTCCTTGAACTGGGTGTTGTAGCGGGGTTGAAACTTTTTGATAAAATCTGCCTCCAGAATCAGGGCATCAAACTCGGAGGTGGTGACCCGAAACTCCACATCCTGAATCTGGCTCACCAGCCTTTGTATTTTCGGCAGAGGGAAGGAGCCCGGGGAATGAAAGTAGGAAGAAACCCGGTCGCGAAGGGAGGCGGACTTCCCGATGTAAATCACCTTTCCCCGCTGATTCTTAAAGAGATACACGCCGGGCTTCTGCGGCAAAGTTCTTACTTTTTCCAGCAGGGAATCCCTGACCCCTTTCAGGCTACTTTCCTTCATTCCGCTACCCTCATTCCTTCCTTCCTCCACCCTCTTCCCTGTTCTTTCGCCATTTTTCGGGCTGAGCGAAACCGCTGGAGAGGATGAGCATAAATGCTTCTTCCACGCCAATGGGAAGGTCCACCACTTTCTCCCTCGGCATCAGGATGTAGAATCCAGTGGTGGGATTGGGGGTGTTGGGGATGAACAGGTTTAACAGGGGTTGACCGCTGGCATCTTTTGGACCGGATTGAGACTCCCCCGTAACAAAAGCAATAGAGAACATCCCTTCGCCGGGAAACGGCGCCAGGACGACTCTGGAGAATTCCTGCTTTTTAGAAAGCACCAGGGCGCCGGCGACCTGTTTCAGAACCTTATACAAAGTCCCCCCCAGAGGGATTTTCTCTATCCCCTTTTCCCAGAGTTCAATTATCCTTCTGCCCACCACGATACGGGTGATTTCACCTAAAAGAATCAGAATCACCAGCAAAATCAAAAGCCCGGTAAGAACTTTGAGAAACGGCAAAATCGGATGAGGACCTTCGGGGAGAGGAGAGAAAAAAGTCAACAGGTTCGTCATCCAGCGGAGGGTGATGAACAAAAGATACAGAGTCACGCTGACGGGGAAGAAAAGAATCAAGCCTGTAATCAGGTCATTCCTCAATCGTTTCTGAAATGTTTTCATAGCCTGGAATTGACGAAAGCAGGCGACTGCGGGGCTGGAGCCTCGTTGACCAGGGGCTTCAGGAATCGGCCGGTGTAGGAATGGGGATGCTGGGCAATTTCCCGGGGGGTTCCTTTCGCCACCACTTCCCCACCCTGCTCACCCCCTTCGGGTCCCAGGTCAATGATATAATCCGTTCGTTTAATCACATGCATATTGTGTTCAATGACCATCACGGTATTTCCTGCATCCACCAGTCTATCCAGGACATTCAGGAGTTTTTCCACATCGGCGAAGTGCAAGCCTGTGGTGGGCTCATCCAGGAGGTAGAGGTTATTTCTGCCCCGTTTCCAGAGTTCGGTGGCGAGTTTCACACGCTGGGCTTCCCCACCCGACAGGGTGGTGGCGGGCTGACCTAAATGAATATAGCCCAGCCCCACATCTTTCAGTATCTGTAGAATGCGCAGGATGCGAGGGTGAGAGCAGAAGAACTCACTGGCTTCTGTTACAGTCATTTCAAGGACATCCTGGATATTTTTGCCTTTATAGGTAATTTCTAAGGTTTCCAGGTTATATCGTTTACCGGAGCAGATTTCGCAGGTCACATAGACATCGGGGAGGAAGTGCATTTCCACTAAGACGGCGCCGGCGCCCTGGCAGGCTTCACACCGCCCGCCCCGCACATTGAAACTGAATCGCCCGGGCAGATAACCGCGTGCTTTCGCCTCTGGCATGCCCGCAAAGACCTTCCGAATTTCATCAAACACCTTCGTGTAAGTGGCGGGGTTAGAGCGGGGCGTCCGCCCAATCGGCGACTGGTCCACCAGTATCACCCGCTCTATCGCAGAGACCCCCTGTATCCCATCCGCTATGGAATGCGGCAGGGGCAATCCCTGCTTCACCAGTTGTATCCCTTTATAAATCACATCTTCTAACAGGGTGCTTTTGCCGGAGCCGGAGACCCCTGTAATTCCAATCAAAATACCGAGGGGTATATCCAGGTTCAGGTTTTTCAGGTTATGGACGCGGGCGTGATGGATATGGATACATTGCCCGTTGGGAGAGCGGTAGGATGTTTTGCCCGGGATTTCCCTGCGTCGGGATAAGTAATTGCCGGTGAGGGACCCGGTCTGTTGAGCGATAAATTCAGGTGCGCCAGTGGCGACCACATAGCCGCCATCTTTCCCCGCCCCCGGACCCAAATCCACCACAAAATCTGCTGACCGTATCGTATCCTCATCGTGTTCCACCACCACCAGCGTATTTCCCAGGTCTCGCAATTCCCGGAGGGTGCGGATTAACTTCTGGTTGTCCCTCGGGTGCAAGCCGATGGTGGGCTCATCCAGGACATACAGAACGCCGGTGAGGCGAGAGCCAATTTGCGTCGCCAGGCGAATCCGCTGGGCTTCACCTCCCGCCAGTGTCTCCGCCTCCCGGTTCAGCGTCATATACCCCAGCCCTACTTCCTGAAGAAAGTGCAACCGGTTCTGTATCTCCTTCAAAATCACGCCAGCAATGGTGGACTCCCGCCGTGAGAGCGGGAGGTTTTGAAAAAAGGAAAGCAACTCTTCCACCGTCTTTTCCGTAATTTCCGCTATGTTCTGCCCGTGAAGGGTGACGGCCAGGCTCTCAGGCTTTAACCGCTTGCCTCCACAATCGGGGCAGACCTTTTCCTGCATATACTTCTGTATTTCCTCCCGCAACAGGTCGGAAGAAGTCCGGGAGTGCTTCTTCTGAAGTGCCCGAATAATCCCCTTGTACTGCGACATAAAGCGGTAGGTTTTTCCCCCACGAGTCCGATAGCGAAGCTCTATTTCTGCCTCACCACTGCCGTAAAGAATCTGGTGGAGGGCTTGCTTGTGGATTCGGGAGAAGGGAGTGAAGGGGTCGTGTCCAAAATTCTCCAGTATGCTACGGGTTGCCTGAAAGTAGTAACCTTCTAAAATCCCCTTGCGAAGAGGAAGAATAGCACCCTCCATAAGGGATTTGGATGGGTCTATGAGAGTCGTTTCGTCTATGGTGTGAATCCGCCCGATACCACTGCAGGTGGGGCAGGCACCATAAGGGCTGTTGAAGGAAAAGATCCGGGGGGAAAGCTCCCCCAGGCTGAACCCACATAAAGGGCAGGCAAACTTCTCATTGTAGACCCGCTCTGTGTGCTTCTTCCCGTCAATGAACCGGACAATCACCGTCCCTTCGCCCTTCTGGAGTGCGAGTTCCACCGACTGGGCAAGACGACTCTTGAGCCCTTCCGCCATCACGATGCGGTCTACCACTAAATCCAGTCGGTGCAATTTATACCGCCCTAACTCTATTTTCTCATCCAGGCGTCTCATCTCTCCGTCCACCAGTATCCGGGTGAATCCTTCTTTCAACAGCCCATCCAGAAGTTTCTGATACTCCCCCTTCCTCCCCTTCACCACCGGTGCCAGAATCATAAACTTCTCACCATCGGGAATGGTTAGAATCTCCTGGATGATTTCCTGGGGGCTCATAGATTGAATGGGAAGAGTGCAGGTGGGGCAATGAGGCGCGCCTACCCGGGCGAACAGCAGGCGAAGATAATCGTAAATCTCTGTGATAGTGCCCACGGTGGAGCGGGGATTCGCAGAAAGGGCTTTCTGGTTGATGGCTATGGATGGAGATAAACCTTCTATAAAATCTACATCGGGTTTCTTCATCAGGCCGAGGAATTGACGGGCGTAGGCGGAAAGAGATTCTACATACCTTCTCTGCCCTTCCGCATACAGAGTGTCAAAGGCAAGGGATGATTTGCCAGACCCCGATAAGCCAGTAATGAGGATGAGTTTGTTCTTGGGGAGAGTCAGAGAGATGTTCTTGAGGTTATGCTCCCGGCATCCCTGAATGCGAATCGTATCCGTCATAATAATGGGTTATTCTCCCACAGCGGAGAAAATCTTCTGGAAGTATCCCGACCAGAAATAGAGGGCCAGAATCAGCACGAGGGCTCCCAGAATCAGCGTCATAAGGGCGGGCACCATAGAGACCAGCGCCTTTGCCAGAGTCTGCGCCTGTAAGGAGTAGTAGGAAGACAGTTTATCCACCATCTGACCGGTTTCACCGGCTTCTTCCCCCACCGCAATCATGCCCACATCGCTTTTGCTGAAAAATTTAGAGCTTCGGAAGGCTTCCTGAAGGGTGTTTCCACTGTGCAGGTTTTGTATCATCTTCTGAGTAGCGTGTTCTATGTGAAAATCTCCGCTGGCTCTCCCCGCCATCTCCAGAGCGTCCATCAGGGGCGTGCCCGCATTCAATTGAAGCCCCAGAATCCGAAAATAGCGAGAAAGGGCGATATTCCGGTAAAGGTTCCCGATGCCGGGTAGAAACAGGGCGATGCCATGGATGAAATAATGGCCCCATCGGGTTCGGGAAAGGAATAGATAGCCAAGGTAAACACCTGACCCCAGTAAGCCTATCCCGAAAAGGAAGAAGGGAATAAAATTCAGGTGATACAGGATATAGGCGGAAAACAGAAAAACCACGAATGTGGCTTTGGAGTAGACGGTGGAAGAGGAGAGTTGCTTGCGGAGTTCAATCTCCCGGTCGTAGAAATCTGCGAGGTCAAACAGGGTGCGCTCCAGAAAGCCACCGGTTTCCGCTGACTCCACGAGGTTGGCGTAAAGGGGAGGAAAAACTCTCCGATGCTCCCGAAGGAGCTGGGCGAGGGTGCCGACAGAGCCAGCCAGCCCCGCATTGATGGAATGGAGGGCCCTCCGTAAGATGGGGTGTGAACTGGTTTCCTCCAGCATTTTCAAACCCGAATGAGGGTCAAAACCCGCTTTCAGCAGGCTGGCAAATTCCCGCGTGAAATGGGATAAAACGGGAAGGGGAAACGCCACTGGCGCCCACTCGGAAAAGGGAAAGTCCGTTTTCCTTTTCACCGGTTCAATCCGGAAAACCGTCAGCCCATGCTCCCCCAGCAATTTCACCGCCTGGTGGGCATCCCACGCCAGTAGATGCCCGCCGACTCGCTTTCCCGATTTATCCAGGGCTTGATATTCAAATTCCTGCATACCAGGGAAAAGGATGGAAAGTCCACGGTCTTAAGTGTCGGTTCACCCCATTACCCCACTTCCTCGGGGGTTAGTCCTGGCTTTTCTGAAGCCCCACTACAAAATCCCGGGGTTCCTCGCCCGGGTCAATCCTGGCTTCGTTCTCGCCGCGGTAGTCCTGAAAAACAACGGTGATGAACCGGTAATTATCCTTCGTTTCTTTCACATCCACCACTTCACCGTAAATACCTTCCACAATTTGCCCATCCGCCTGCCAGTCGCGGAATTTCTTAAAATACAGCACATCACCGATTTTGAACTCATTAGGGTCAGCAAACGGGCTGTATTCCTTCACTTCTTTATTCCTGATTTTTTTCTTCATCTCATTCTCTCCTCCTTTTATTTATGTACCTCTGTGACTTTTCAAAGGGAATGGGGAAAAACCTGTGGGGGGCCAGGAGAACATTGGCAAGGTTCCCCCATCCTTTCATTTATTTGGAAGGTTTTTCACCTTCTCCGGGTGGGTTAGAGGGAGGCGGTGGAGCCGGGGGCGCTTCAGGTGTTGTAGGTGGAGGCGGGGAAACGGTTGGAGGAACTACCACCTCCGCAGGCGTGCCCCCCAGGAGGTTCTTCACCTTCACGCCAATGGGTAAATCTTTCGCATCTTTCGCTCTCATCACAGGGAAGTCATCACTGGCTGGGGCAGTAAATAATGCCCCGGTTGGGTCCGAAAAATCTTCCAGCGCCTTCCAGGAAAGAGTGGCTATCAGCCCGTCTCCCTTCAATGGGTCGCCACTGATTTTCGTCAGCGCAATTTTCAAAGTTCCCGGCTTCGGCGAATCCACCGCAATAAAAGGAACTACCTCCCCCCCCAGAAGCCCCTGCGGCTGGATTCCCTGAAACTCAAATTTCGCAGGGTTGTATTCTATGGTAAAAGCCAGACCATATAAGTTCTCCACCCCTTGCATCTGGAGACGAACCGGAAACACCTGCCCTTTCTTCAGCTCCTTCCCAGCGGCAGACTGAAAAAGGAGGAACTGGGTGGCTGTTTTGAAGGTTTTCTCCTTCTCCGCATAGGCTTTATTATTATCCTTCACCGTCACTTTCACCGTAATGGACTCCGTTTTCTCACCAATCTTAAACCGGACAACCGGAGTTCCATCGCCCTCCAGAATCTCTCCCCCTTTCACCGACCAGGAATAAGTGAGTTTATCCGTGGGGTCCGGGTCGTTGGCGCTGACGCGGGCAGTAGCTTCCCCTGCAGGGGAAAGGTATTTAGGGAACACATCTATATCACCGCTGATAACGGGGGGGCGATTCTGTGCCGCCCCAGGCTTCTGGGCACCCGGCTGTAAGGCAGGTTGCTGGCCCCCCGGCGACCCACAGCCCACAACTACTCCAAACAACACCACAATAAAACACCCTTTTTTCATCATCACACCCTATTTTACCCTACCCGCCCCCTTCCTGTCAAAACCCCGGGAAAACTCCACCCAGCGTTTTGAGGCATCTCATCCCCTCCAAAACGAAACAATGTAGGGGAGGAGCTCGCCTCCTCCCGTGATAAAAAGCGGGATTTCATCCCCCCCGCTTGAAAAGTAAGAAAAACAATGTAGGGGAGGAGCTCGCCTCCTCCCGTGATAAAAAGCGGGATTTCACCCCCC
>JBBIMK010000024.1:0-30155 GCA_037444445.1 bacterium
CGGGAATTCTCCTACCACGCCCTGCAAAATTTTGCAAGTGGGGGTAAAAAATCGCTTTTATATCGGGACTTCGGCTCGGAATGACAGGGCGGATGAAATCGTGGGCGATATACAAAGCCGTCTCACTGCCTCTGAAGATATGTTATAATTGCCAGTGAGAGAGGCGAGGAGAGTATGAGAGCCACTGCGGTGGGAAAGAGGGCAATTTTTTCGGCTATTATCAATGAGAAGCCGGTGTCGCTGGAGGTGGACCTGGAGAAGAGCCTGCTGGATGTTCTCCGGGAGGGTCTGGGCTTAACGGGGGCGAAGCGAGGGTGTGACATTGGCGTTTGCGGCTCGTGCGTTGTTATCATCAATGGGAGGGCGAAAGAATCCTGCATAGTGAAGGCCCTGGAGGTTCAGGGTGCCCGGATAGAGACCATAGAGAATCTGAGTAAGAATGGCGAACTGCACCCATTGCAAAAGGGGTTCATGCTCTGTCATGGCTACCAGTGTGGGATTTGCACTTCAGGTTTTATCATGTCGGCGAAAGCCCTTCTGGATGCGAATTCGAACCCTTCGCTGGAGGAGATACGGAAAGCCATTAAGCGCAATATCTGCCGATGCACGGGGTATCAGCAGTTGGTGGAATCCATCCAGTATGCGGCGGGGCAGTTGAAGGAGGAAGAGATAGGGAAGGGGAAGTTTCGCATTGCCCGGTATGAGGATGAGAGGACGCAGGGGGTGCCGTGGGCGAAGTGGCGGTTCAAGGTTGTGGGGACGCCCCAGCCGCAGGTGTGGGCTCGCTCCAGGGTAACGGGGGAGGCGAAATACACAGCCGATTATTATCCACCCGGTTGCCTTCACGGGGCCACGGTTCGCTCTCCTTACACTCACGCCAGAATCCTGTCCATAGATACCTCCGAGGCTTTAGCCATACCTGGCGTGGTGAGGGTACTCACGGCGAAGGATATACCTGGAGAAAATGCGTATGGGAAGCGAATTCGGGACCAGCAGGTATTCTGCGAGGAGAAGGTGAGATGTATCGGCGACCCCATTGCCTTAGTGGTGGCAGTGGACCGGGGAACTGCCCTGAAAGCGGTAGAGAAGGTGAGAGTGGAATACGAACCTCTTCCGTCCGTTTACGACCCGGAAGAAGCCATGAGCCCTGATGCACCTCGGGTGCACGAAAATAACCCGAATGGAAATATCCTATATCATTACCATTTAGAGAAAGGGGATGTGGAGAAAGGGTTTGCGGAGGCAGATGTCATCATAGAGCGGACTTACAGCACACAACCCCAGGACCACAGCCCGATTGAACCGGAGGCGGCGGTGGCATTTTACGGCGAGGATGGGAAGTTGACCGTTATTTCGCCGGGGCAGAGTGTTTTTTTTGACCGGTTGAACATCATTCGGGCTCTGGGGGTTCCGAAGGAGGATGTTCGGTGTATCCAGCCTGCCATCGGTGCTGCTTACGGGAAGCGGGAGGACATTTACGCCCAGATACATGCGGCACTGGCTTGTTTTCTGCTCCGTCGGCCGGTGAGGATAGAGTGGACGAGGGAGGAAACGATGTTAGTCACAGCGAAGCGCACGCGCCAGAAAACCACCCTCAAGATGGGGGTGAAGAGGGATGGTGTCATTACTGGTTTAGAGGCGAAGGTCATCGGCGATGCGGGCGCCTATGCTTCCTGGAGTGTGAACATTATGCGGAAGGCGGGCGTTCTCGTCAGTGGTCCTTATGAGATTCCCCATGTGAGAGTGGACGCTTATGCGGTGTACACGAACACGCCCATCACGGGAGCCACGAGGGGGTTCGGCGCCGCAGAAACCAATTTCTGCAATGAATCGTTTATGGACGAGGTGGCGAAGGAAATCCGAATGGACCCCCTCCAGTTTCGGCTGAAGAATGCTCTGAGAAAGGGTGGGCGAACCGCCACGGATATGCCCCTGGATTATACCGTGCCATTAGAGTTCACAATTCAGGAGTGCGCCCGGGATTTTCGGTGGGAAGAAAAACGAAAACAGCCACGAGAAATTGCCCCGGGAATTTACAAAGGCTATGGGATGGCAAGTATGTGGTATGGCATAGGCTTCGGCGCCGGGATTGAGGACACCACAGACTGCATTATGGAACTGAAAGAAGACGGCACTGTCACCTTCTATGTGGGCACCGTGGATTATGGCAACGGCTCCAACACCACCTTCAGCATGCTGGCGGCGGAAGTGCTGGGATTGCCGTTGAGTCAGGTGAAGGTGGTGAATGCGGATTCTGCGAGAACGCCTAACTGCGGGTCTACCGTGGCTACGAAGCAAACCTACACTACTGGCAATGCAGTCATTCGTGCGGGCTTGAAAATCCGCTCTGACATCCTTGAAATTGCTTCCAGACTGATGGGGGTTCCGGAAGAGGAGATAGATTTAGAGGAGGGGCATGCGGTGTGGCTAAAGGACCCGGAGAAGCCTGCGAAGAGTATTCCCATTGCGGAGATTGCTGAACGATTGGAAGAGTTTGGCAAGCCCCGGCGGAGGGAAGGAATCTTCAAAGCCCATGAACTTACGGAGCCACTGGACCCGAGGACAGGGCGTGGGCGTGCCTGGTTTCCCCTCGCTTTTGGCACGCAGATGGTGGAAGTGACGGTGGATGTCCGGCGTGGGAAGGTGAAGGTGGAGAAAATCGTGGCCGCACATTATGTGGGACGAACTATCAACCCTTCCGCCTTAAGGGGTCAGGTGGTGGGTGGGATTTCTTTCGGCGTTGGCTTCGCCCTGTATGAAGATGCGAAATATGTGAAGGGTGTTCCGCAAGCCACCAACTTTGACCGCTACCGGCTGATGCGAGTTACGGATGCCCCTGATGTGGAAGTCATAGCGGTGGAGATAGATGAGGCCACCGGACCTTTTGGCGCCATTGGGGTGGGTGAGCCGCCCACTATCCCTGTGGCGGCCGCTGTCGCCAACGCGGTTCAAGATGCCATCGGTGTTAGAATTCGCCACCTCCCCATCACCCCCGACAAAATCCTCGCCTCAGTGAAGCAATCAGGACCGATACCCGGATAGCCCTTCTCAAATTCAAAATTTTGGGTATAATGGAGAGTGGGTATGGCAAAGATACTTGCCGTGGATGATGACCGAAATTCTCTTCTGCTATTAAAGAAATTTTTAACCAGCAAGGGGCATGAACTGGTGACTGCGGAGAGCGGTGCGGAGGGGCTGAAAGCCTTCTACTCCTCCAGGCCTGATGCGGTTTTAGTGGATGTGATGATGCCCGAGATGGACGGGTGGACACTCTGCAGTCGGATTCGGGAGGTCAGCACGGTTCCCATCCTTTTTATCACCGTGAAGGGTGCGGTGGAGGATAAATTGAAAGGTTTTCAACTGGGCGCCGATGATTTTCTCACCAAGCCCTACGACCTGCGGGAACTGGAAGCCCGCATTGATGCAGTCCTGAAAAGGACTCCCAGGGATGAAAACCGGTTCATCCTCTCCTGCGGACAACTGCGAATTGACCTCCAGCGGAAAGAAGTGCTTTATCGGAAGCATCCCATTAGCGTTTCCCCCAAAGAGTTTTCCATTCTCGTTCTGCTGGCGCGAAACCCCGGGAGAGTGGTTTCCACGCAGGAAATTATAGAGGAGGCGTGGGGAAAAGGAGCCATCGCCACATCCGATGAGGTCAAGAAATATATCTGGCTCCTCCGGAAGAAACTGGAAGAGAACCCGGAAGAGCCGAAGGTGATTGTAACTGTTCGGGGGTTCGGCTACCGCCTTCAGCCCTGACCTGCTTACTGAACAGGGAGAAGAGCCTTTCTCAAACCACCATCCCAGAACTCACACCGCTTTCCACCTGTTTTCCACCATTCCTCCATTTTATTTCCACTCTTCGGGTGTCAAAATTAAAAATTGAACATGGCAGGGAGGGAAAAAATCAGGAAGAGTGAATTTTTCCCCTGCAAAAAAAATTTTGGGGGGGTGGGTAAGTTGAAGAAGTCGTTTTTAGCCGTTTCTATCGGGCTATTAGCCCTGGTGCTTTCCTTCGGTTGCGGAGGTGGAGGAGGGAGTTCACCTCTGCCCCCCCTACCGTCTGCTGGGAATACTTCCTTCTACCTCACGGATGCCGCGACGGATAATTACGATGCGGTCTGGGTGGTGCTTACAGATGTCTCCGTGAGGAACAGTTCCGGCTCCTACCTGAAGGTTCTCACTTTCACACCACCGAAAGAGGTGAATATCCTGGAGTTGCAGAATGTGAGGGATTTTCTGGGGAGTGTGAACCTTCCTGCCGGGTCGTATGACCGGGTGAAATTAGGCATACAGGAGATACGGGTGGTAGACAAAGGGCAGGTGGTTCCCCGGCAGGTTCCCGTGCCACCGGGCGGAGTAGAAATTCCCCTATCCCTTACGGTTTCTAAAAATGGAGCCATAGAAGTCGTCATAGATTTCCAGGCAGGGGATGCTCTGAAGCAGGCGGGTATAGGCCTTCAGCTGGACCCCACGAAGATTATCATCATCGTCCAGCCTCGTCCTACTGCGCCGGTGATTCCTCCGCCACCACCGACTATCGTTCCTCCAGAACAGCGTCCTGTGGCCGTGGAAGGTGTTGTCAAAAGCGTGGATGCCGGCAGTCAGAGTTTCGTTCTCGCAGTTCATCATGCGGAAATTCGTCATTCTACCGGTGATGTCAACCTTCCTGAACTTCTCATCACTACCGATGGCAACACCCGGTATTTTCCATCGGGCAAATCCTTCGGTGACATTCAGGTGGGCGATGAAGTGAAGGCAGTGGGAACCCCCAATGAGAGGGGGTTGCTGGCTCTGGAAATTTTCCTGAAGGACTCGGATGTGCCTCCGTTAGAGAAAGAAATTTCGGGGCTCGTGGTGGAGGTTCTGTATGACTTGAAGATGGTGAAAGTGAAGACCTGGGACCCGGACCCCTGCTGGCAGGGTGGATTACCCTGTCCGATGGGGCAGGGAGAAGGTGGAGTCGGCTATTCAGGTCCGGGAGTGCCCGAATGGGTTCCGCCAGCGGATTTCGTCTGGGTTGCCGTCACGGACAGCACAGTCATTCAAACGCCTGAAGGCACTCCATTAGGGCTGAGTGACCTTCGTCCCCAGCAGTTCATCCGCGCCACTGGCACCCGGGAAAGTGACTTCTTCAAAGCCAGTCAAATCATCGTCTATCAGGCTATTCCAGGTCCCCATCAAGTCTCCGGAGTGATACTGGAGATACTTTCCCAGGAGAAGCAGTTAAAAGTAGGGGTTCCTGGCGGCGGCTTCTGGCCCCAGAGCGATGCCCCTGAAATCTTCCCCAGAATTGACTTCATTCTCGTTCAGGTTACGGATTCCACCGTCATTGAAACCTCTGATGGCCAACCTCTCACTTTTGAAGATTTACAGGTGGGGATGTTCATTCATGCCTCTGGAAACTGGGGCGAGAACAACCTTTTCATAGCGGATAAAATTATCGTTTCCACCGAGATTCCCCCCGGCGAGTCTTTTGAAGGGGTCATCACGGAGAAGTTCCCTGACCAGATGGAGTTTGACGCCTCCAACCCGGAACGAACCCAGCGTGTAAAGGTTACGGGGGATACGAAAATCGCCGATACTTTTGGAAATCATCTGGGTTACGAGGACCTGGTGGTGGGAAACCGTGTGGTAGTTCGCGGGCATCGGGATGATTCCACGCCTCACACTCTGATAGCCGATTTCATCCTCGTCCTGCGGGAAGAACCTCCTCCGCCTCCGCAGTCGGTGCACGGGTTTATCGTAGAAATCCAGGCGGAAGGGCGTCTATTACGAATCATCCCCCCGGGATGGGATGATGGAGGGGGTATAGGACCCGGGGGCGGAGGGGGCTCCTCAGGTGGTGGCTCTGGCGGTGGAATCCCCATTATGGATGGCCTCTGGGTTCACTGCGGTGAAGCCTGCACCATTGAGGACTCCGAAGGGAATCCGATGGAGTTCTCTGGCCTTGAAGTGGGGATGTTCATCATCGCTCACGGGCAATTTCAGCCCCGAAACAACAGGCTGGTTTTTGAAGCCTTCCACATCCAGGTGACCTCACCTCCGCCGCCACCGGAGGAAGGACTTTCCGGCGTTATACGGGAAAAGAACCCGGATGTAAAAACCCTTCTGGTGGGAACCCCCTGCCCCGAAGGACCGCACGAGCCCTGCACCGTTTTAGTGAAGGTTACGGAAAACACGGAGATTCTGGATGAAGAGGGGAATCCCATTGGCTACGACGACCTGCAGGTGGGGGATTTCGTTCATATTCGTGGGCACTGGGAAGAAGGTGAAAACCATCTATTTGTAGCCTCTTTCATCCAGCGATTTATTCCCCCGCCACCACCGCCAGCGGTGGTGGAAGGGGAAATTATCCAGATAGATGGGGAGCATAGCAGGGTTCTGGTGCGCCCGCCCTGGATGATGGGGCGACCCCAGGACTTCGTCGTCTGGGTTCAAGTGACAGAGGATACCATCATTGAAAACCCCGAGGGCAATCGCCTCACCTTTGGAGATTTGAAGGTGGGGATGTGGATACGGGCAGAAGGGGAATGGGGCGATTTGACCATTTATCCGCCCATTCTCATTGCCCATCACATTCTGGTGCTTCCTCCCCCGCCGCCACCGGAAATCGTGATAAAGGGAGTCATCACCGAGAAGCATCCGGATGTTCACGGGCTGATTATCACCACTCCGGATGGAATGACCGTGAAAGTCAAAGTTACAGAGGGCACACGCATCAGGGATGAAGCGGGTAATCCGCTCACCTATGAGGATTTGAAAGTGGGGGATCATGTGGTTATCGGCGGGCACTGGGAGGGGGATTCAAACCATCCCGATGTGCTCATTGCCCACTGGATACAGCGGGAGAATGCGCCACCACCCCCTCAACTTCCTCCCTTCGTGTTCGGTAAAATTATTGAAATCCGTCCGGATGCTCACATAGTTCTGATTCACCCGGGATGTGGCGGTGACCCCAATATTTCCCCGGTGCCGCCACCTCCGCCCATTGCTGTGGTGGTGAAACCCGACACGCAGATACAGGACCGTGAGGGCAATCCTCTCACCTTTGGAGATTTGAAGGTAGGGATGTTCATCCTTGCCTTCGGTGAATGGGGGCCTCAGGATGCGTGGCCACCCCACTTCATCGCCCATAAAATCATCGTCCTGGCGGAGCACTCGGAGGAACTGATTTGTCTGGGTGGATTCATCGCAGAGATCCACTATGAGGAGAAAATCTTTGCACTGGCGAATCCGGAAGGGATTCGGCGAGTGAAAGGCACGGAGCACACCGTGATACTGAATGCGGACGGCACCCGAATAAGGTTCAACGACCTGCAGATACACGACTTCGTGATGGTGGTTGGGGAGCGTCCCGATGACCCCACGGCGCTTGTAGAAGCGCTACTGATCATTCGCCAGCCGCCCCCGCCACCCGGCGGAGGAGGGAGGTAAGGGAGACTTTTCTCACAATAGAAAGGAAGGCAATGAAACACAAGGGTGCTAAATTTATTGGGTGGATTTTCGGGATTCAAGCCTTCCTCATTTCCTGCAGTGGAGGGGGTTCTCCAGTGGAGAGCGGGCCTCCGGAACTCACCTCCCTTGCCGTTTCCTCGGTGATAGAAAACAATCCCATCCTGACTGTCAGTGCGCAGGCGGCTCGTCTCACTGGCTCGGAGAGCGTAGAATTCTACATTGGAGGGCTGAAAATCGGGGAAGACCTGTCACCCCCCTTCGGGCTTACGGTGAACATTGGCTACCTGAAATTACCGGTGGGAAGTTACAGTCTGGTGGCTGTGATGCGGGATGGGAAGGGGAAAATGATTGCTACGACGAGCCAGTCTTTTGAGGTTCTGCCGGCAAACGGACCTCCGCCGGTGACCCTTACCTTTCTTTCTCCTCTGCCCAATGAAGTTCTCAGCGGGATTCGTTATGTTTCTGCCAGCGGTTCTGAGGTGCCACGCTCGGTGCAATTTTTCGTGGACCATATCCTGACTGCACTGGATGAGTCTTCCCCCTTTGGTTTCTCTCTGGATACCACCCGCTATGGCAATGGGGAACATGTGCTCACTGCGTCTGCATTTTTAACAGACGGGCGTATAATTACGGCGAATCTGAATGTATTTTTCCAGAATGCTTTCCCTCGTCCGGGTGTTCGTATCGTTTCACCCGCGGCGAACAGCATCCTTTCCAATCATGTGGTCGTCCGAGTGGAGGGTGCGGAGCCCTTCCGCCGGGTTCTCTTCTACCTGGATGATGAGAAACTGTTTGATGACCGGGAAGCCCCGTTTGAATTCGTCCTGGATACCCGAAACTACCCCAATGGCATTCACTACATCTCTGTAACTGGAGAGTATGATTATGGAGAGCCCACCCAGAATGTGATTCAAGTTACTTTTTCCAATCCCGAGCCACCGCCACCACCTCCACCCGGTGAAAATCCCGTCCAGATTGATTTTCCACAGGAGGGTAGCATCCTTTCAGGCACAGCGGAAGTCAAAGTTTCCATCTCGCCGGATTTCCTTCCCCTGGTGAAAGAGGTGGAATTTTTCATAGATGGGGGAGAATTCTTTGAAGACCATAATTTCCCCTTCGGTTTTTATCTGAACACCACTCTGCTTCCAGACGGTGTCCACCAGTTACATATTCTCGTGGAAGCGGAGCACGACATCAAAGTCTACGCTTCTGTTTCGTTTCAGGTGCAGAACTAACCCATTTCCGGGTGTAGATTTTCTTCATTCCAAGCGCGGGTCTATTTTCAGCGGTGCTACGACAGGCGGGCGCTGAAACTTCGTTCCTTATAGACGCCTGTTGCATCTAACCACTGGCATCTAAAATAAAGAATATGATAAAGTAATAGAGGATATGGCACGGATAGAGGAAGGGAATCGGGTGCTGATTTTGACCCCGGAGGGGCGGCGATATCTCCTCCCGGTGAAAGGAAACGGCGCCTTCCATACACACCGGGGATATGTAGAATTCTCGGAAATCATCGGGCAGGAATGGGGAACGAAGGTGAAGTCCTTTTATTTCCTTCCTCCTACTTTTGAAGAAGTAATGAAGAAGGGAATTCGTCGGCAGACCCAGATTGTGTATCCTAAGGATGGTGGGTATTTACTCCTCCGGATGAATATTCATCCCGGGAGTTGTGTGCTGGAAATTGGAACGGGGAGCGGTGCGATGACGGCGCTTTTTGCGAATTATGTCCGCCCGAACGGAAAGGTGTTCACTTATGAGGTTCGGGAAGAGTTTTTTCATCTCTCCCGGAAGAATGTAATGGCGCTGGGGCTGGAGGAGTTCGTGGTGTTTCACCTGAAAGATGCCCGAGACGGGGTGGAAGAAACGGAGATGGATGCGTGCTTTATAGATGTGAAAACACCCTGGGAATTTCTACAGATGGCCTGGAAATCTCTGGTGGGTGGCGGAATGCTCGGAACCATTCTCCCCACCACGAACCAGGTTCAGGAATGGCTAAAATCCTTAGAGGCTTTCCCTTTCGTGGATGTGCAGGCGGTGGAACTATTGGAGCGAAGGTATAAGGGGAATGCAGAGCGTCTGCGTCCTGAGGACCGAATGGTTGCCCATACGGGATTTCTGATTACTGCAAGAAAGGTGCTGGAAAAATGAGGGTTCCGCTCCTGAACCTGAAAACCCAGTATCCGAGTATCCGAAAGGAGGTTCAGAAAGCCATCCGGAGGGTATTGAACAGCCAGCAATTCATCCTTGGAAAAGAGGGGAAGAGGCTGGAAGAGGCTCTTCAGAAGTATCTGGGGGTGCGGTATGTGGTGGGCGTGGCTTCTGGAACCGATGCTCTCACTTTGAGTTTAATCGCCTCGGGCGTAAGGGCAAATACGGAGGTGCTGACCTCACCTTTCACCTTTGCTGCCACGGCTTCCTCCATTCTCCACGCCGGTGGTTTTCCTCGCTTCGTGGATATTGACCCTGCCACCTATAATCTGGACCTAACGAGGGTAGAAGAGTTTTTATCCACTTTACGCATCCAGAAAGGGGTAAGGGTGAATCCAAAAACCGGGCGGGAAGTGGTGGGGATTCTGCCGGTTCATCTCTTCGGGCGTCCCTGCGATATGGAACGGGTGAAAGCTCTTGCCCGGGAATTTTCCCTGTGTCTTATAGAGGATTGCGCTCAAGCATTGGGAGCGGAGTGGAAGGGGAAGAAGGTGGGCGGGTTCGGGGATTTCGCCGCCTTTTCTTTCTATCCCACTAAGAACTTAGGTGGATTTGGCGATGGTGGCGCCATTGCCACTCCAGGGCAGGAAGCCTCCTGTATCCTGCGACTCCTCAGAAATCACGGCGATGCAGGAAAATATGAGTTTCAGAGGGTGGGCTTTAACAGTCGGCTGGATGAAATCCAGGCTTGCATTCTCTCCGTGAAACTCCAGCACCTGGACACCTGGAACCGAAAGAGAAGGGAGCACGCTCAACGGTATATCCGGTGGATAAACTCCGAAGGATTGGGTGAAGATGTGACCACGCCGGAGGATGTGCCCGGGCATATCTACCATCAGTTCGTGATTCGGGTGAAGCAAAGGGATAGAGTGAAAGAAAAGATGGCAAGGATGGGTGTGGAGACATCGGTGCACTATCCCAAATCTTTACACTTGCAAAAGGCTTTTGAATTTTTAGGGTATAAAAAGGGTGACTTTCCGGAATCGGAGCGGCTGGCAGAAGAAGCATTGGCTTTACCGATTTATCCCGAACTTACACCACCCCAGCAGGAGTGGGTGGTTCATGCTCTCAAGAAAGCGGTCCGAAAGAAATGAATCCCCGGGGTTCAAAACCGAAACCCGAAACGAATCCAGTGGGGTGGCTGGAATTTCTTTTTGCGACGGGGGGGATGTAATATGTCCTTCGTGATTGCCGTCTATGTTCCGAATGCCGTGGTGTTAGCCTCGGATTCACGGCAGATGATTCATGTGCACGCCCAGACGCCGGATGGGAAACCTCTTCCTGCCTTTGAAACCGTTGCTTCCGACTACTGTCCTAAAATCTTTTTAAGCGAGAAGAACCAGGTGGGCATTGCCGGATACGGGGAACTCATCCTGGACGGCAGGAGAATAGACTATGCGGTGAATCAGTTTCTGGAATCGGAGGTGGATGCAGAGGATTCTGTCACATCCACGGCGGAAAAAATGCGGGACTTTTTCAACGAGCGGTTCTCCGGGGCGCGGACCAGTTTTTACATAGCGGGGTTTAAGAAGGGACCTGAAGGGAGCATACCGTATGTGTATTCTTACGCCATCGGCTCTATGGAACTCCACCGGGCGAACTATAATGAGAAACTGGATAAAGTGGTCAATTCTTGCACCTGGGGCGGGGAAGGGGATGTGCTGGATTTGCTGTTAAATGGCTGGACTGTTCGCCACCCTGACGGGTCGATCCTGAATATCCAGCGGTGGGGCTATCTATTTGATTTAATGGGGCCGAAAGATGCGGTAGATTTCGCTCATTTCTGCGTCACTACTACCGTGGAAGCCATCCGCTTTCAGGCGCGGAAGAAAAATGTGGGGGGGGCGGTGCAAATTCTCCTCCTCACCCCCGAAGGCGCCCAGTGGGTAAAAAAACCCAGCCCCGGGTAGGCTTCAACCCGCACATCACGCTACAAAAGATATGCCCATAGACAAGCAGAAACCGTTGCGTCCCCCCGGGGGAGTGAGAGATGGGTGAAGCGGTTCAGGTGACGCGGAAGGAGTCCAGGATGGAACGAATATCCGCGGTGGGTTTGCCGTCGGGGTCGCAGACGGGGCGAATCCCCGGCGGTGCATCCAGGTAGGTAGGAATTCGTGAGGCTATCCGCTCCTCATAGGTTTCCACCGTCAGGTCCTTCCAGAGCACGCCGATGGCAATACGGGTTTCCCATTCCAGGGCTTTTTCTATAAACTGCCCCCGACGCTTTTTGAGTTCGTCTTCCCCGGTATCCGGTGTAACGACCGGGTCGTAATCGGTTTCCTCCAGTCGGAACACCCGCTCACCAAACCATTCTCTGGTGTTAATGTCGTTGTAGGTGGGGCAGGGCTGGAGGACATTCACCAGGGCAAAGCCTTTGTGCTGGATGGCTTGCTTGAGGAGTTCTTTCAAGTGGGGGACATCATAGGAATAGCCACGGGCGATAAAAGTGAACCCCGAAGAGTAAGCCATAAGTAAAGGATTGACATTCATCTGGATGTTCGGCTTGGGGAGGGATTTCGTTTTCACGCCCTTTTTCAGGGTGGGGGAAGCCTGCCCTTTGGTGAGCCCGTAGACGCCATTATCGTGGATGATATAAGTGAGGTTCAGGTTTCTCCTGCCGGCGTTGACGAAATGGCCGGCGCCGATGCCCAGCCCATCGCCGTCTCCGCCGACGGCAATCACCGTGAGATGGGGATTCGCCAGTTTTGCCCCGGTGGCGAAGGGCAGGAGCCGTCCGTGAAGGGTGTGAATCCCATAGGTGTTCACATAATGAGGCGTTTTACCGGAGCATCCGATGCCGGAGAAAATCACGACTTCCCAGGGCTTTTTCTTCAGTTCCCACAGGGCTTGATGAAGCGAGGTGAGAATACCGAAATCTCCGCACCCCGGACACCAATCCACGAAAACATCTGTTTTGTAATCTCTGGGTTTTAAGAGAGTATCAGTGACCACGGCGTAACACCACCTTTTTTGAACTTTTACCGCTGAGGATATGGCGCAGGGCGTCCAGGACTTCATTGAAGGACATAGGGCGCCCGTTGTATTTCACGATTAGATGGTCAAACCTCAAGCCGGTATGCTGGGATACCAGTCCGGCGAACTGCCCGGAGTAGTTCTGTTCAATGGCAATGCGAAGGCGAGCCGGCTCCAGCACTTCCTTCAACTCTTGAGCGGGGAGGGGCCAGAGGAGGCGGGATTGGACGAATTTCACCCGATGCCCTTCTTCCCGGAGCACCTCCAGGGCTTCCCGGATGGCTCCTTTTGGGGTTCCCCAGGAGAGAATCACGATGTCTCCATCCGGGTCGCCGAGGATATGAAATTTGTCCTTACTCGGGATTTCCTTCAGCACCAGGTCCAGTTTCTTCATCCGCTTTTCCATCATTCTATCGCGGTTTTCCGGGTCTTCCGAGATGTGTCCTTCTGGCGTGTGCTCGTCACCGGTGTTGTAGAAGATGCAACCGGGGGTTCCGAGGCGAATGCGTGGGGAAATACCGCTTTCGGTGAACTGGAATCGCTGGTAGCCGTTGGCAGAGGGCGCCTCATTCAGCAGGGCACCCCGCTCAATCCTTACCCGAGACAGGTCGTAGTAAGGGAGGGTCTGGTTAGAGTTTGCGAGAGCCTTATCCAGCAGGTGGATAACGGGCATCTGATATTTTTCAGCGAGGTTGAATACCAGGGCTGAGTCATAGAAGGCTTCTTCGAGGTCGCCGGAGGAGAGGACGATTCTGGGGAATTCGCCGTGTCCAGCGAAGATGGCGAAGAGTAAATCGCCCTGCTCGTGGCGGGTAGGCAAGCCCGTGCTGGGTCCGCCCCTCTGATACAGGGTGACAACGACCGGGACTTCGCTATTTCCAGCCCAGCCCAGCCCTTCGGCCATCAGGCAGAAGCCGGGGCCGGAGGTAGCGGTGGCGGCTCGGGCGCCTGCCAGAGCCGCACCTGTGGCCGCAGCAATTGCCGCAATCTCATCCTCCGTCTGGAGCACCAGAAGAGAGCCCATTCGCCCGTTGGGTGATGCCGATTTCCCGGGATTCCCTGGATTCCTCACCCATTTCAGAGCTTCCTCTTGAACACCCGTGAGTGGGAAGTTCTCATGTTCCTCCAGGAACACGCTTTCATCCGACGCCGGCGTAATCGGATAGTACGACTGGAAGGTGCATCCGCCCAGAATTTTTCCCAGCGAGACCGCCTGGTTCCCGTTGACATATATCCTCTTTTCATCCGTCGTGCCCGGGGTCAGATGACAGGAGAAATCCCAGCCCTGCTCCGAGACGAAATCATAAGCCATCTGGGCTGCCTGAATATTCATTTTCATCGCCTTCGTCTTCCCCTTGAACACATCCTGGATAGATTTTTCAAGAAACTCAAAGGGGAATGCCACCAGGCGTAAAGAAGCGGCTACCGACATCGTGTTCACCATCCGCTTCAATACCTTAGCATCCGTGTCAGGATATTCCCTTTTCAGTTCCTCCACCAGGTCATCGTAGGGAAAAGGGAACAGGCAGACGCCATCGGCTTCAGCCGCTTTCAAAACTCCTTCCACCGTCAGCGGGAGGCTCATAGCGTTCAGGCGTTTGAACAGGTGAGTTCTAACTTCTGGCTCCAGAGCGGGAACCCGCTCAATGTTCGTATCCACCACCTTAGGGTCATACAGAATACCTCCATCGGGCAGGACATCCCAGGAGTGGCGAATGGCGGTCTCCGCCTCAAAGGATGCCAGCAGGTGCATCATATCCCCGTGGGAATAGACGGGGTTTTCTGACACCCGCACCTGAAAATAACTGTGCTCTCCCATAATGTTGGAGTAGTATTCCCGTTTCCCGAACACATGGAGCCTGCCGAAGGCTGCTGCCTTTGCGAATAGATTGGCGGCGGAATCCACACCACTTCCCTGCGGTCCCCCCACCACCCACGCAAAATCACTCCTCTTCATCTACCTATTGCCTCCTTTTTTACCATTTTTACCCCCCCGTTGCCTTATCCTTGTAAATTGTAAGGCATGGAATGACTCCCGTCAACTCTCCAGCCATTTTGATGAGGAGCAGTAAAGAAAATGCAGATATAGACCCTGTCTGATATGAGGTAAAATGGAAGTGGAAATGGCGGAGCCGGAGAAAGGGGAACCTTTATACCTGTCTCTTTACCATCAGGGGGAACTCAAAAAACGAGTGGAGAAGGCTTTATCTCTTCTCTCCCCCTGCCTTGTTTGCCCGGTGGGATGCCAGATAGACCGGATGAAGGACGAAAAGGGGGAGTGCGGTGTGGGAAGGTATGCCCTCGTTTCCTCCTATGGACCTCATTTTGGTGAAGAGCCTGTTCTCAGGGGATATCGCGGTTCCGGAACTATCTTCTTCGCCGGGTGCAATCTTCATTGTGTCTACTGCCAGAATTATGACATTTCCCAGTTACGCATGGGAAGACCTGTTACACCTGAGCGTCTATCGGAGATATTTATGGAAATCCAGGGGATGGGTTGTCATAACCTGAACTGGGTGACGCCGACCCATGTGGTGCCTCAAATCCTGGAAGCGCTCTATCTGGCTGTTCAGAAGGGCTTTTGCCTTCCCATCGTCTACAACACTTCCAGTTATGATTCCCTGCTTTGCTTGAAACTTCTGGATGGCATCGTGGATATATATATGCCGGACATCAAGTATTCAGACTCAAGAATTGGGCAGAAATACTCTGGCATCCGTTCCTACTTTGAAGTGGTGAAGCGAACGCTGAAAGAGATGCACCGGCAGGTGGGCGTGCTGGAGGTGAAAAACGGCATTGCACAGCGGGGGGTTCTCATCCGGCATCTTGTACTTCCTGACGACCTATCCGGCACCAGAGCCTGTCTTGAGTTCATCGCCCGAGAACTTTCTCCCGATTCGTATGTGAATGTGATGGAGCAGTATTATCCTCACTATCGTGCGGGGGAGTATGCTGAACTTTCCCGGCCCATTACGAGGAAAGAATATCACGATGCAGTCGTGTTCGCTCTGAAAGTCGGTATCCATCGGGGCATTCCCTTTGACGCTTTATCCCGAAGAATCCTCGCTGGTGGCGACTGAACAGGGTTTCAGCGTCTGATGGAGCAGGTTCATTTTGCGGAGCAAATGTCCATTTCGCTGTGTCAATTTCGGCGGGTGAAAAAAATTCACCCTGCGACTTTTATGGCCGGGGGTTCATTCATTAAAGTCTTCTGCCTGAAGGCGCTGAATGTATTCTACGACTTGCTGGACGATGGAGTGAGGGGTAGAGGCGCCGCCGATGACGCCCACTTCATTCGCACCGGTGAACCACTGGGGCTGGATTTCTTCCGGGCTTTCAATATGGTAGGCTCTGGCGCCCTGCTTCTGGGAGAGTTCATAGAGTTTTCGGGTGTTGGAGGAATCTTTCCCACCGACCACAATCATAACTTCCACCCGGGAAGCGAGTTCTACCGCCGCCGCTTGCCTCTCATCCGTATCACTGCACCGGGTATTCATCACACGAATTTCTTTCGCCATTTTCATTAACTCAATTACGCATTCCGTAAAAGTATCCATCCGGAAAGTGGTCTGAACCACTACGCCTACTTTCTGATTCTGAAGTGGAAGGGATTGAACTTCTTCCGGGGAAGAAATCACAGATGCTTTCCCCTGGACATAGCCTAAAACACCCCGGACCTCGGGATGGTCCTTCTTCCCCACAATGACCACTTCGTAGCCTTCATCCTGGAGTTTTCTGGCGGCTTTCTGGACATCTTTCACAAACGGGCAGGTTCCATCCAGGAGGGCAACGCCCTTCTGCCGTGCTTCCCTGTAGAAATCGGGAGGCACGCCGTGTGCTCTGACGACCAGCGTTTTCTTCTCCGTCTCTTCCAGTGAGGAGACGGGCTTCACACCGCGATTTTCAAAGCTCTTCACCACCGCAGGGTTATGGATGATGGGGCCCAGCGTATCCAGGGGACCCCGGGTGAGGGCTCGCTCGGTGAGTTGAACCACCCGCTCCACGCCGAAGCAGAAACCGGATACCCGTGCCACTCTCACCCTCATACCCGGTATAGTGTACACCTGAAAAAGAGGAAAAACAAGCCATCGGAGATAGTGATATTCAGGAGGGATTTACCGGATGGGAGAGAAGGGTCAGGACTCTAACAGGAAGTTGACGAGTTTGTCGGCGAAGCGGTTTTCTTCCCGCTTAATCAGACGGAAGTGAATGGATTGGAATTCTTCTATGAGTTCACGGGCTTCCTGCGCCCGCAGGCTTAAGATGGGGTCTTTGACCTCAAATTCTCCCTTCATCTGACGAACGAGGAGTTCGCTGTCGGATGCGATGACGACTTTTTTGATACCTTTTCTGAGGGCTTCTTCCAGCGCCATCAGGAGGGCGTGGTACTCGGCCTGGTTATTGGTGGCTAAAGCGAGTTTTTCACCGAAGATGAACTTGATTTTCCCCTGTATTTTGAAGACAGCGGCGGAGGCGGCGATGCCGGGATTTCCTTTTGAGCCACCGTCAATGAAGATTTCGGCTTCTTCTTCCCGCTGGCGTTCTTTCTGACGTTTCTCTAACAGGGCAGTGGCAAAGGAAGCCACGCCTTCTTTTTCCCCCACGAAGCCCAGCCCTTCTCCCCTTTTCGCTTTCAGGTTCACTTTCTGTAGTTCTACGCCGAGGCTTTGAGCGATGGATTGGCGGATGGTCTGCTCTTTTCCGGAGATTCCTGGCTCTTCCAGCCACAGGACCGCATCCACATTGAGGATGTCCCAGCCGAGATGGTGGATTTTCCGGGCGATTTTCTGAAGTAAATCGGGACCTGGAAGGTTGTGAAACTGTTCCTCCTTATCCGGGAAGATGTGCCCGATGTCGGGGGATCCGGAGGCGCCTAATATGGCATCGGCGATGGCATGGGAAAGCGGGTCAGCATCGGAATGCCCTTCTGGTCCGATTTCTTCAGAAATTAAAATGCCACCGAGGTAGAACTTACGACTCACCTTCAAGGGGTGGACATCAAACCCGATTCCGACTCTTAAATCGGGAGCAGGCATCGCAGGACCTCCAGGTCTTCGGGGTAGGTTACCTTGAGTTGAAAATGGGTGGCGGGAAGAATTTTAACCTCGCACTGGCAAAGTGCCCTCACGAGGGTGGCATCATCGGTGAAGACTCTACGGGTTTTCTGTCGGCGTCGGTGTGCCTCTTTTAATAAGGAGGTTTGGAATCCCTGAGGGGTGTGAAGTTCCCAGAGATTTTTTCTGGGGTGAGAATTCACGAGAGCCTGCTGGCGAACCCTTGCGAGGGTATTTCGGCAGGGGGAAGCGAGGGTCACGGCGGGATGGGATTCCAGTAGACGGATGAGGGAAGAAACTTCATCGGCGTGAAGGAGTGGGCGGGCGGCATCGTGAACCAGCACATGGGAAGTCTCTACCCGGGCTAAAGCCGCCTGAATGGAATCCTGCCGATTCTTTCCCCCCTTCACGATGCATTTGATTTTCTTCATCCCGAGGGCTACCACCCGTTTTTCTTGCTCCTGAAATTCATCGGGGGAAAGGGCGAGAATAATGGAATGAGCCAGTGGAAAAGAGTCAAAGAAATGAAGGGGATAGAATAATAGAAAATGGTTATGGAGAGGGATAAATAACTTATTTTCACGGAAGCGGGAGGAATGGCCCGCGGCGGCAAGAATCACATCCGGGCAGAGGGTCAATGGCGTGGGATACGGAAGGGTCGGGTGAAGATAATCCGCCCCGCAGAAGTCTGCAAAACGCTGGTAACGACCACATCCACTTTCTTCCCCAGGAATTCCTCTCCCTCTTCCACCACAATCATCGTTCCGTCTTCAAGGTAAGCCACGCCCTGCCCGGGCTCTTTACCGTATTTGACCACTTCTACCGTCATCACCTCTCCGTGGTGGACGAGGGGCTTGATGGCGTTCGTGAGGTCGTTGATGTTCAGGATTTTTACACCGTAGGCCGTGGCTAACTTATTCAGGTTGTAATCGTTGGTAATGACGGAACCCCGGAGGGAGCGTGCGACTTTAATCACGGCAGAGTCCACATCCGGCACATCCCGGAAATCTTCTTCGAGGATTCGGAGTTGAATGTCGGGTTCATCCAGCATCTTTTTCACCAGGTCCAGGCCTCTTCGCCCCTTCTCTCGTTTGACGGGGTCGTGAGCATCCGCGATGAACTGAAGTTCCTTCAGCACCGAGGTAGGGATGATGAAGGGGCCGTCCACGAAGCCGGTGGCGAGGACTTCATAAATCCGTCCGTCAATGAGGGTGTTGGAGTCCAGCACTTTTGGCGTAGCCACAGCGCTGATGATGGGATTATCAATATTCAGGCCGGCAAAGACATTCAGGCCTGCGAAAAGCGCGGTAAAGAGATAGACGAAAACGGTGAGGACGCCGAGATAGAAGATTCTGGACAGGAAGGGATTGTTGAGTATGCCACCGCCGAAGGGCATTAAGTAGAAGGGTGTAATAAACAGGACGGTGAAAATCAAGCCCACCAGGGCGCCTGAAACGGCGGAAATCACCTTGGATGGACGGAGACGCTGGACCGATTCTATGAGCCGGCGGTTGAAGTGGCTCAAGATACTCAGGAGACCATCGCTGGCGATGAAACCGATGATGCCGAATAAAGCCCCCGCAAAGGTCTTGTTAAAGGGATAACGACCGAGATAGACATCCAGTATACCCCCGAAAATGAAGCCCACATAGGCGGCTAACAGGCCTACGAGGATCCCGAAGAATGTCTTATACATGAGTATTCCCGCTGATTTCTTGCGTTGGGTTCACCTTCTTCGTATAGATTTCCTGGAGGAGCATCTCGGCTTCCAGTTTCGTTATGTTCAGGGCGAAAGTCAACTCGCTGGTGAGCAAATCCTGAACCTCACGAAACATCCGGCGTTCAATGACGGAAAGCCCTTTCAGTTTATTTCTCCAGGCTAAATCGCGCCACACTTCTGCCACTTTGTGAATATCGCCGGTCTTGATTTTACCCCAGTTTTCTTGATAGCGAGAGTTCCATTTGCGGATGGGGACGGATGGGGGGGAGGAGATAATCTGGACGATCTTCGCGGCGGTGCTTCGGGAGACTACGCCGCGGAGACCACAGTCGTGAACACGGTCCACGGGAATCATTAACCGCATGTCTTTCATCAAGAGGTCGATAATATAATAAGTGCTTTGCCTCCCGCCGACCTCTTTCAGTTCCATGCGGGTAATCGTTCCAGCCCCGTGGATGGGATGAGCGACCTTTGCACCCAGGGTAAATTCTTTCACCTGGCACCTCCTGCACGGTTGCACATCTCCTCTTTCCTTTCTGGAAGAGGAGGATGGTTAGGGTCCTCACTTCCCATATCCAGGTGGACAGAAGGGGTAAGAGAATCCCCGAAATCACCGGATAAACAGAAAGAAGGTCCGCCCTTTTTAAGTGGATTTTGCTAACCGGGCTCTCACCTCCTGGGAAGGGTGTTTCAGAATGAAGAGAATAAAAGCAAGGCATTCCGTACAGGAGAGATGCCAGAATATTTTGTAAAGGTATTTTCCTATGGATGTGAGGTTTCACTGGCCACCTGAAACCGGGGTAGAGGGCACCATTTCTGCTGCTCTGCCCACGGGTTTAAACAGAATCTCCTCCTCCTCGGTTACTTCTGCGATGACGGTGTCATTTTCCTTGCAATCTCCGCGCAGGATTGCTTCCGAGAGGGGCTCTTCCAGCAGATGCTGGAAGGCACGCCTTAAGGGGCGAGCACCCTGCTCGGGCAGAAATCCTTTCCGTGCCACCAGTTTCTTCACCCCCGGGGTTAGAACCAGCCGGATGTGCTGTTTGGAGAGCAACTCATTCAACCGCTCGGTGTAAATGTCCACAATCTGGATGATTTCGTCCATCGTCAAAGGCTTGAAGACGAGGATTTCATCTATCCGAGCCAGGAGTTCCGGGCGGAGGGATTCGCGCACCTCCCCCAGGATTCGCTCCTTCATCTGCTCGTAATTCTCCCGGCTGAGGGTTTCTCCGCGGTCTTCACGGAAGCCCATGCTCTTCCTGGACATCGTCAGTCGGGTGCCCATATTGGAGGTTAAAATCACGATGGTATTTTTGAAGTTTACTTTCGTGCCCTGGCCATCGGTGAGAGAGCCTTCTTCAAAGATTTGCAGGAGGATGTTAAAGATATCCGGATGGGCTTTCTCTATCTCATCAAACAGGACGACGGAGTAAGGCTGACGACGAACTGCTTCAGTCAACTGCCCTCCTTCCTCATATCCCACATAGCCCGGGGGGGCGCCAATCAGTCGGGACACATTGAACTTCTCCATATATTCTGACATATCCAGGCGGATGAGATGCTTCTCATCTCCGAAAACGGTTTCTGACAGCACTTTAGCCATTTCCGTTTTCCCGACGCCGGTGGGGCCTAAAAACAGGAAGGAACCTGTGGGGCGGTTCACATCTTTCAACCCGGCTCTGGAGCGACGGAGGGCTCGGGATAGGGTGCGGACCACTTCTTCCTGCCCCACGAGCCGACGGGCGATTTCCTCTTCTATATGGAGCAGGCGCTCCGCCTCGGTGCTCGTCAGGCGAGAAACGGGGATACCGGTCCAGTGATGAACCACCTGGGCAATCACTTCCGGGCTCACCGTTCGCTGGCTGTATTCCTTCCACCGCTCTTCCTCTTTTGTGAGTTCATTCTGGAGGCGTTTCATCTCATCCCGAAGGGCCGAGCAGCGTTCAAAATTTTTCGCCAGGACCGCTCGCTTTTTCTCTCTCTCCATCTCTGTCAGTTTTTCACGGATTTCCTGGATTTCACGGGGTGGGAAGGAAGCCTTGATTTTGATGCGGGAAGCGGCTTCATCCATCAGGTCAATGGCTTTATCCGGCAGGAAGCGGTCAGAGATATAGCGTTTAGATAGGTCTGCCGCCACGAGGAGGGATTCATCGGGGATTCGCACTTTATGGTGTTCTTCATAGCGTTTTCGGAGGCCTTTCAGGATTTCCACCGTTTCTGGCACCGTGGGTTCGCGGACGAGGATGGGCTGGAAGCGGCGTTCCAGGGCGGCGCTTTTTTCTATGTATTTCCGATACTCCGAGAGGGTAGTGGCGCCGATGCATCGGAGTTCGCCCCGGGCCAGGGATGGCTTCAGGATATTGGAGGCATCAATGGCTCCCTCTGCAGCCCCTGCACCCACCAGGGTGTGAATCTCATCAATGAAGATGATGATATTCCCTTTGTTCTTCTTAATTTCGGATAGGATTCGCTTCAGGCGCTCCTCAAACTCACCCCGGTATTTGGTGCCCGCCACAATCCCAGCCAGGTCTAACGCAATGACCCGTTTTTTCTTCAGGGGGTCCGGGACGCGACCTTCTGCGATTCGCTGGGCGAGTCCTTCCACGATGGCCGTTTTCCCCACTCCAGGGTCGCCCACGAGAACCGGGTTATTCTTCGTGCGTTTGGAAAGAACCTGAGTGACTCGTTCAATTTCTTCGTGACGGCCGATGACGGGGTCCAGCCGCCCTTCCCGGGCTAACTGGGTCAGGTCCTCGCCGAATTTATCCAGTGCCGGTGTATCTTCCTGCCGGACCTGAGGAGTCTCGGGAGAGGCTTCCTCTTCAGCCCCTTCCCATACCTCCTCTTCATAAGCCCGGAGGGAGGAGCGGAGTTCGCTCAGGCTGACCTGCTGGGAGCGGAGGATGCGGCTGGCTTCTCCTCGCTCTTTATAAATTCCCAGCAGGATGTGCTCGCTCCCGATGGTTTCTTCCGAGGTTCTCCGAAGTTCTTCAAAAGCCAGTTCCAGAACATCCCTGGAGCGGGAGGAGAACTGGACTGCATATTCTCCGCCGGGCTCACCCACGCTCTGGGTTTTCTCAATTATCCGTCCGATAGCGGCGGGGTTCACTGCCATCCGCTCCAGAATTTTATAGGCTCTGCTTTCTGGAGTTTTCACGATGGCAAGGAGAATATGCTCCGGCTCCAGGAATTTCTGGCGCATTTGTTTGGCTTCTTCCTGGGCTCGGATAATCACATTCCGAGCATCACTGGAGAATTTATCCCACATGGAGGCTAACCTCCTTCTCTTCCACGGAAGTCTGGAGGAGGGAGCGAACCCAATCAGCCCGCACCGCCCGCAGGTCATCCGGCTCCTGCGATTTCTGTCCCGTTATCACTCCTAATATATCCGGGTCGCTGCCAAAGAAAATCTGGGAGGATATACGAACCGGAATCTTCTTCTCCATCCCAATCTCCAGCCCATAAGCCATCCGCACGATAGAGATGTTGTAGAGAGCATCCCGAAAGGAGAGGAGGCGGGAATATTCCAGAGTAGCGTAGGATTTCCAAATTTTATCTTCCAGTTTCAAGCCCTCTTTTTTCAAAAGATATTCACGGGCATTGAGTTCCAAGCGTTCCGCTTCCTGCGCCACACTCTCCACGGTGATGATAATTTCGTCCTCGCTGAGGCTTAAAGGGGAGCGATTATAAAGCAAGAAGATATTCGCTGGACCGTAGAGTTCCACTTTTCGGATTTGAACCTTTCCTTCCTTCCCTTCCCGGCCCAGGTTCAACAGGGTTTCCACCCGGTCCGAATTCACCAGGGCGGGGAAGCAACCCAAAAGAATCAGGCGCATGCCCGTTCCCACCTCGTTCAGGGATGAGGTGAGATACCCGTATTTTTTGGAATAGGCGAACCGCAATTTTTTCCCCAGATAAGCGTCCAGCAGGAGAGCGTAGCGTGCCACTGCCTCCGATTGAAATCCGCCCTTGGTAATTCGGGTGGTCAAATGGTCGCCCCGGTTTAACTCAAACGCCACCTCTTCCGGTTCATCCAGAATCAGAGCCTCTCCCGCCTGGACATCCGTTGGGGTGATTAAGCCCTTCTTCTTCAGGAAGTTCGCCTCCTGTGAAGGGAGTTCAGACAGGAGAAAAAGGTTCACCTTCTTCCCCGCCTCGGTGAAGAAATCATCTACCACCCAGAACGATTCCTGGATGACCCTTTCCTTATCCTGCAGAGTGGCTTTTTCCGGGAAGAGGATGTCCGCAAGGTTCCTCCGAAGTTCTATTCGGGAAGCCAGATATACGGGGTTGGTGGATTTCTCCATCCACGAAGAAAGGGAGAGAGGGAGGGAATTATCTGCCAACTTCCAGCCTCCTGGTTCGCTCTTCTTGAAGTTTTTTGAGTTCATCGCGCACCGCTGCGGCTTCCTCGTAGTTCTCCTCTGCCACCAGTTCCTTCATCCGCTCTTCCAGATCCCTGATGGTGAGTTCAAGCCGAAAATCTTCTTCTGTAAAATTTTCCTGGCTATGACTCGGAATGGGCTCTTTGTAGGTGTATTTCCCATGAATCCCCCGGAGGATGGACTCCAGTTTGCCGCCTTTATCCGAGAAATAGGTGTAGCAGAAGGCACACCCCACCTTATACTGGTTTTTCACTTCCTCCAGGGTTACCCCGCAATATGGACAGCGTTCTTCCATTGCCTTTATTCTATTATACCACCCAGGCAGGTTCCCTGTCTACTACCTGCGGGAACCTCTGAATTAACATCCGGGTAATAGGGCCTGGGGTGCCGTTGCCAATGGGGTATTGGTCAACCCGGATGACGGGAACAATCTGGGCTCCTGTGCCCGTTAAAAAAACTTCCTGTGAGGCATACACATCCTGGAGTGGGAAAGAAACTTCTTCCACAGGCACCCCTATTTCAACCGCCAGTTCCATAACACTGCGCCGGGTTACCCCCTCCAGTATTCCTAATTCCACCGGTGGGGTTTTTAGTTTTCCGTCTTTGATGATGAAGATGTTGTCCGCCGTAGCCTCGGCTACCATTCCGCTGACGGTGAGCATAATGCCCTCCCGAACTCCGCCCTTGTTGGCTTCAAGAACGCCACGGATGTTGTTTAAGTAGTTGAGGGATTTTATCCGTCCGTCCAGGCACTCGGGGGGCATACGCCTGGTCTTACATACCACAACGGGAATCCCCTTTTCATAGGCTTCATCTCCATAGAGGTCGATGTGGTCTACGATGATGATAACGGTGGGTCGGTCGTGGCACTTGTCGGGATTGATTCCGAGGTCTCCTTTCCCCCGGGTTACGACGGGGCGGATATAGTTATAAACTTTGCGGGAGAAATCGGGTTTATCCGGAGGATAGAGCACCCACTGGCGATTCATCCGAACGGTTTGCACGACGGCTTGCTCAAAGTCGTATGGGGAAAGCCACTTTTGTAAGGGAATGTCTATGGCGCTTGCTGAGCGATAGAGACGCTGAATGTGGTCGTGTAAGCGGTAAATCCTCACTTTTTCCTCACCGGGAACGGGGTAAATCCGGATACCCTCAAACACTCCATCGCCGTAGAGAAGCCCATGGTCAAACACCGATACCTTCGCCTCTTCTTTGGGGAAGAATTTGCCATTGATATAGACGAACATTTATACCTCCTCCTTTTATTTTGTGGGCAAGGGAGCGTGTGGAACAGGGGGTAGATGGAAGGTGGAATCGGATGGGAAGGGCAAAGGGAGGGAGCCGGGGCGAGGCAAGAGGGCTGGCTCAAAGCCGTATCGGGTGGCTAAAGAGGCTATCTGCTGGACACGCTGGGGGTGGATGTCTCGCCCGAGAGAGTAATCCTGATAGATGTTTTCCAATGCGAGGAGCATGGTTTCTGCCAGGCAAGCATAAACCACCCCATCGGGTAAAGGGAGAGGGAAGGTGGAATGGAAGGCTCCGGGCAGTCGCATTTCGCCGGCATCAAGAACATAGACATCCGAACGCAGTTTGAGCATTTCATCGGTGACATCATGGGGCAATGCCACATCCAGCAGGATGGCACCGGATTTGACTCTGCGGATGTCCAGGGCATTCCCCCGGGAACTGGTAGCAAAAATGAGGACATCTATTTCTGAAACCGGGGCATCTTCCAGGCGGGTATACCCCTGAAGGGTCATCCGGGGATGATTTTTCAGAATTTCTTCCTTTAGAGTATTCAGTTTTTCCAGCCTTGGGGCGATAAGATAAAGGCAGTGAACTTCGCTGGCAAGAAGGCGACAGCAGGCGCTTCCGATGGAGCCTGTGGCACCCACCACCCCTACTGATACAGAGGAGAGGGGTCTGCCGAACCCGGCACTCACCCGTCGGAGAGTTTCCACCACGGCGAAGACGGTGAGGCTATTGCCGGTAGTAACACCGATTTGAACTCTTCTGGCGAGGGTTACTCCGGCATCGCCTATGACGGAGGTGTAAGCTCCCAATCCGAAGATTCCTGCCCCCCAATTTTCACCCACTCGGGCGGCTCGTTCCAGTTTCCGATAGGTATGCTCTGGAGGATGGCTCATCATTACATCGGGCGTATCCGGCAACCCTATCAGGAGGCCTTCAATTCGCTTCTGTCCTTTCTGAAATTCTATCTTGCCGAGGACCATAGGGGGCATATAGGAAGCCACCTTTTCCACCCAGGAGAGGGGTAAAAATTTTGCCCACGCATACTCTTTTCGCCGGGTGTAATGAGATTTTTCATAGGGGTGAACTGCGAAGATGAACCGCCCGTCTACGGGAGAAAATACCCTTTTATCTACCCGCGCCACTCTGAATGTATTATACCACCCGCCACGCTGAAAAGCATTCCATTCTTACACCCAATTGAGAGGAGGAAATCTGCGGGAGCGCTTTGCGTTCTTCAAGTTTTTGAGTAAGATAACTGTGGAGGTGCGGGGATGTGGAATTCTGGACGGTGATACAAAAACGGAAGTCCATACGAGTTTTTCAACCTGAAGAAGTGAAGGAGGAGAAGATACGAGAAATTCTGGAGGCGGTGAATCTGGCTCCTACCGCTGGAAATCTACAACCTTTTCGGGTGTTCGTGGTGCGGGATGAGGGGAAGAGGAAGGCGCTGATGCGGGCGGCACTGGACCAGGGGTTCATTGCCGAGGCGCCTGTAGTGCTGGTTTTCTTTGCGGTGCCGGAAGAGAGCGAGTGGAAGTATGGGGAGCGGGGGCGAACCCTGTATTGCATACAGGATGCGACCATCGCTACAGCGTTCGCTCTACTGGGCGCCACGGATGCGGGGCTGGCTTCCTGCTGGGTGGGCGCCTATGATGATGAGGCAGTTCGCCGAGCCCTCGGGGCACCAAAAAACTGGATTCCCATTTCTATCCTGCCCATTGGCGTTCCCGCAGAAGACCCCGTGAGACCGGAGAGAAAGCCCCTCTCTCGCCTGATTATCCCGGCGTGACCACCCGCAGATAACCGGGTAGACAGCGGATGGTCAGAGGGCACTGGCACCCAAACAGGTCACCATCCAGCGCCGCATCCACCGTGGGAGGCTGTTCTACCTGAATTTCTTCCGCTACCATGGTTTGCACCAATGGATGGGAGAGATGCTGCCCTTTCAACGCTCTGGGGAGGTTGGTGAGAATCTGATACCTGGGACCCTTTTTCAAAAGGAGGAGATGAAATCGTCCATCCCTGGGCGAGGCTTGAGGATGAACGGGGATTCCGCCGCCGATATATCCTCCATTTAATATCAGAAACCAGTAGTAGTCTCCTTCCACGAGCCTATGATTCACCCGGAACCGCAAGAAAAAGGGCTTCAGATGCAGGAAAGTGGTGAAGAAAAGGGCAAGATAGCCACCGGGCAGGTTGGGATAGCGACTGCGGGCTTTAATGACTTCCGAATCAATCCCGAATCCAAACGAATTGATGAACAGGTGTTCACCTGCTTTACCCACATCTATGCGTGATTCCACGCCTGTTTTCAATAGAGTTATCGCCCGGTTCAGGTTCAGGGGGATGCCCAGGGAGCGGACGAAATCGTTGCCCTTACCAAACGGAAGGATGCCTAATATGTGGCGATGGGGGATGATATTCACCACCGCATCCCGAATCGTCCCATCCCCGCCACATATCACCATCAGTCCTTCTGTGCGAGAAAAAATCTCCTGCAGGGCTTTCTTATTCGTGGGTCGCTCAGCCTTCACTTCCGAGTGGGGAAACAGGCCTGCCATTCGGGCTCGCATGCCCTCCACCATCGCTTCAGGGATGTTGGGGCGAGCCACAAGGCAGATGCTCGTATATTCCATCATCAGGGATAGGAACGGGCGAGGGTGAGAACCCGAACTTCAGCCGCCTCACCCTCTTCCTTCAGGGTAGAAGCAGCCTCCTGAACTGTGGCGCCCGTGGTATACACATCGTCCACTAACAGAATGACTTTTCCCCGAGTGATTCGGGGGGAGCGGGGGGCAAACGCTCCTTTGATGTTTTCTCTCCGCTGTGCCGGGCTTAACCCCACCTGGGGCGGGCGGAACTTCGTTCGGATTAACGCCTCCGCCCAGGGGATGTCCAGTAAATACGAAAGTTCATTTGCCAGAATGTCGCACTGGTTAAATCCTCGGTGGTGCTTGCGCAGGACATCTATGGGAACGGGCACGATGAGGTGGACGCCCTGAAAAAGGCCACGGGTGCGAAAGCGGTGATAGGCGATGTGAGCGAAATGTCGGCCCAGATATTTATGGCCGATGTATTTGAAAGCAATAATGGCTTCATCCCAGGGCGGTTTGTATAGCGCTACATAAACCGCCAGGGAAAAGGGCGGGGGCTCCGTAGCGCATTCTATGCATACATCCTCTACGGGAAGCCAGTGCCCGCAAATTCTGCAAGCCGGAGATTTCATGAATTCTATTTGCCTCTCGCAATTCGGACACAGAGCATCCAGCGTTGCTGTATAACAGCAGGGGCAGTGCGTGAGGGGAAATAGAATCTCCCGAAGGCGGAAGAAATATCTACGGGAGAGAGCGGATTTTCTGGATGAGCCCACGGGTGGAATGGCCTGAAATATAAGGGAGGATTACGACCTTCCCCCCATAGGATTCTACGAAACTTTTTCCGACCACCTGTTCGGGCGAATAGTCGCCCCCTTTCACGAGGATGTGGGGGCGAAGGTGGCGAATCAATCGTAAGGGGGTAGGTTCGTCAAAGTAAACGATGAAATCTACGGCTTGCAGGGAGGCAAGGATTTGCCCCCGGGCCTCCTGGGATTGCAGAGGGCGCCCCTTGCCTTTTACCTTCTTCGCCGAGGCGTCGGAATTAACCCCAACCACCAGCACTTCACCCAGAGAACGGGCTTGCGACAGGAAAGCCACATGCCCGGAGTGGAGCAAATCAAAGACACCATTAGTGAAAACCACAGTCCCGCCTTTTCTACGCACATCTTTCAGGATGGGAAGTAACTCGGGCAAGGAGAGGATTTTAGAGCGGTTCCCGCGGGCTAATACAAGGATTTCCGCAGGCGTGGCCACCGCAGTTCCCGGCTTCTGGACCACGATAGCGGCGGCATAATTCGCCAGTTGAACCGCTTCCGCTAAAGATGCGCCCCCGGAAAGAGCCAGCCCCAGAGCAGACATCACGGTGTCTCCCGCCCCGGTTACATCATACACCTCCCGCTGAGGGACGGGAAAATGACGGGGAGGCCGACGGGCTTCAAATAAAGTCATTCCCCCTGAACCCTGGGTAATCAGAAAAGCCCGGCAGTGGAGTTTTTTTCGCAGAATCTCACCCGTTTCTTGCACCTTTTCCTGGGAATCCAGCGAAGTTCCTGCCATTTCGCCTGCTTCTTTCACATTGGGTGCCATTAAATAGGCTTTCACAAAACGATGGGCATTTCCTGGCTTCGGGTCCACAATCAAACGAACCTGAGAGAGTTCCGCCAGGCGAACACACTCCTTTCCAATTCCCCGAGCCAACCCTTTGTCGTAGTCTGAAAAAATCCCCGCAGGGGTTTGCTTCAGACAGGATTGGAAGCAAGACAGGAGTTTTTTTTGCACGGCAAGGTCTGGTGGAGAAATTTTCTCTTCATCCACACGGAGCAGTTGATGAATACCGGATAAGAAGCGGGTTTTCACCGTGGTAGGAACATGGGGGTCTTCCACGAGGAAATCTGGAGAGATGCCCTGCCGGGAGAGAAGGAAGCGGAGGCGTTTTCCGGGGGCATCTCGTCCGATGCGACCAATGAGGAGGGGTATGCCGCCGAGGGCGTGGATATTTTGAGCCACATTCGCCGCTCCACCCGGCGTTTCTCTCACTCCGATGGCTTTCAATACAGGCACGGGCGCTTCCGGAGAAATCCGCTGAACTTCCCCGCTTACATAACGGTCCAGCATCACATCGCCGCACACCGTTACCCGCTTTCCCTTTATTCGGTCCAGGAGTTCCCTCATCGCCTTTTAGTATATCACCCAGCAATTCCACCTCAAAATCCCCACCACCACTCTGTAAGGTCTTTCAGGTATGATATAACCAGATGCGAGGAGGGCAGAATATGAAAAATGCCCACCTCAACCCGGCTTACTTCCCCGGGGGAGCAGGCATCCTTTTCAACTTCCATCACATCGCAGAAAGTCCCGATATAAAAGACATCAGGATGGCGATTTTTTTACCCCCCACTTGCAAAATTTTGCAGGTCGTGGTAGGAGAATTCCCGATGGAAGTCCTCCCAGAAATTTCTCGCCTCCCCCTCTCCCCCACCCTCCGTGCAGTTATGGGGGCGGG
>JBBIMK010000025.1:0-26642 GCA_037444445.1 bacterium
CCATTATAACACAGGGGAAGGAAAAGCGAGTAGCCACTTACGGGTGGCAAGGAAGGCTACTGATTTTTGCTATCATCAGATTCAAAGAGGAGGTTTTTGTGCCCTGAATATCCCTCATTCTGCAGAGAGAACATTGCTTGCAACGAACAATTTTCTATGAGTGAAAGATGAATTTATTCGTGCAAAATGAGGGCAGGGTTAGAGCCGTGGGTAAAAAATATTTGGGCAATGGATGGGTGTGGTCAACCATTCTGTGATACGATGAAGGCAGGAGGGGAAAGGGATGAAGGAGTTTTTGATGAAAAGAGCGTGGGCTTTCCGAATTCAACGAGGAAAAGATTTAATGGAGGAACTCACGAGGATGGCGCAGGAGCATCGCATTGAACTGGCGCTGGTGTCGTTTATCGGTGGTCTGGAATCGGCGAAGGTGGGCTACTTCCGGAAGGAGCTCGGGCAATATCAGGAGATTTCAATCCCCTGGCACCGGGAAATTTTAGCCGGAACGGGGAATGTTTCCGTGAAAGATGGGAAGCCTTTTGTGCATGTGCACCTGATTTTAGGGGATGAAATGGGGCATACTTTTGGCGGGCATGCCTTGCCTGGCTGTGCTGTTTTCCTCGCGGAAGGATTTTTTTATGAACTGGAAGGAAGCCTGGAGAGGAAGATGGACCCTAATATCCGCCTGGCGGCCTGGGTAAATGTATAGGTTTCTCCAGGAGTTTCTGTTTCACCCACTGGACTATTTCTTCCAGGAGGAGGGGATTTGCCAGGAATAGCGCTGTGCCGTGCTCGCTACCCTTATAAGTTTTGAGAAGAGAGGAGGGACCCATTTTGCGAGACAGAGCGGTGGAAGAAGTGTAAGAGTAGGTATCGCCGGTGGAAGAGAGGATGAGGGCGGGGCGGCCTTTGAATTTCTCTGCTGCTTCACTGGTTTTCACGCCGTGGTAATCCAGCCCGGGAGAGAGGAGAACCACCCCTTTCACACGGCTGTCTTTTGAGGCATAAAGGAGGGCGGAGTTGGCGCCGATGCTGGCTCCAATCAAAATCAGGTGGTCAGGGTCCAGGTTTTTGTTCTTCTCCACCTCTTTCAAGACCAGTTCCACATCGGAGGGCATAGCCAGATAATCCTGTGCTGACAGGTCTTTCTGGAGAATAGTTTTGCCCTCCTTAGAAGTGCTCACGCCGTGCCCTCGGAGGTCCAGGGTTACGCTTGCAATGCCTTCTATATTCAAGCGTTTCACCATATCCACCCAATCCGCCTGAGAGCCTCGGAGCATGTGGATGAACACCACAACCGCATAGGGAGGTTTGAGGCTACCCGGTAGATAGACCGTGGCGCCAATCTTGAACTTGTCAGCGGTAGTGATGAAGAAGGGCTCTCCTTTCAGACTTCCGGGGCCGAGTCCCAGAGAAAGGTAGAGAGGGGACAGAATGAGAAGCCACACAAAGGAAGAAACGCATAGAATTTTTTTCATTTTTCAACGCCTCCTCACAGAATAGTATATCACCGGAGCCGGGGTAAAAATAGATAGTCCTCCATTTCGCCACAAGTGAGAAGTGGGGGTGAATGGGTATAAATGAGGGGAAGATGGGGGTTAGAATATCTGGAATGAGGGGATTACTTTTTCAGGGCGCCCGGGATGGCGGACAGTTTTCCACCTTTTACTTCATCCAGCCAGTACCACCATCGCTCTTTGGGGATGTGGTTCCGTTCCAGGAGGGCGAAGTCAGGCAGGCGGAAATTGAGATAGCCTTTGGCGAGGATAAATTCGTCCGCCACCCGGATTCTTTCCAGGGCTCTTGCACGAGCCACCGGGTCGGTAATTTCTTGAAGGATTTCTTCCACTTTATCCCGGTAAGAAGTCCAGTAGGTGAGGGCTTTTTTGGGGTCAGTGTACAACCAGTATTCCTTCTGGAAATTGGTGATAGAATTCAGCGCTGCCACGAGGAAATCTTCTGGAGGAAGTTTTGCCGCCATCATTTCTCACCTCACCGGAGAAGAGATGCCCCAATCTGAACTGCGAATGATTTTTGATAGATGCAGGGATTTCATTGCCCACCCATCAGTTTTTCTTCCCACAGCGTCAGGTTGAACCAGTCATTCAGGAACTGGAAGTACTGGTTGATGGTGGAGAGGCTATTGGAGAAAATCAGGGCGCCGAGGAAAATCAACAGAGCACCGGAAAAAATTTCTATGCCACGGTAAAAGCGGCTAAATTTTTTAAGGGCGAGGAAGAGGTAGTTAACGCCAAGGGCGCAGGCAAAAAAGGGCACCGCAAGCCCGAGGGAATAAAAGGACAACAGCACAATACCATCCAGCAGTTGCTCTTTCGTAGCGGCTATGGTGAGTATACCAGCGAGGATGGGTCCCACGCAGGGGGTCCACCCTACCGCAAAGGATGCCCCAATCACAGCTGCGGCGGGGTTTCTCAGCCAGGTCGGGAGGCTGGCAAAGCGGGTGAAGGGAATGGCTTGCACCGTTCGCTGAAGGAATGGAATTCTGAAGACGCCCAGCATCTGAAGCCCGAAGAGAATCACGATTACACCTGCCACTTCATAAAAACCAATTTTGAAAATCTCAGTGAACCCCAGGGCTTCTAATTCACCGGCAGAGATGGCGGTAAATTTCAGGGAAAGGGCGTTGGTGGATGAGCGGAGGACTGCCAGCCTGCCTGCGGTGAGGAGGGAGTGAATTCCGGTTGCCGTGGCTCCCATCCCCACAAATAGCAAGGAAAAACCGAAGATAAAAAAAACGGCGGTAATCAGCAGTTGAAATCTCTCCTGCCTTCTCAAGTTTCCTGCCTTCAATCGCTCCAGAGAAACTCCTGAAATGAAAGCCAGATATCCGGGAACCACAGGCAGAACGCAGGGCGACACGAAGGAGAGAAATCCCGCCACCCAGGCCAGCAGTAAAGAGGCTCTTTCCATTGACCAGGATTTATTATATACTATATTCGCGTGAACAGGCAACCGATGATGGGAATGAAAGAAAACAGGTGGGGGCGGTGGATGGGAATTCTGGTGATGAGTGTCCTTTTCTTTTTCAACGCCTCCTCGGAGAAAGCGGGGAAAACCCTTGTGGAGGAGATTCAGGACTCTTTTCAGGTCAGGGGCATTCCCCTCTCCGCTGGAGATTCCACCCCCTCTGAGGCGGATACTTCTTTCGTTCAATTTTTGAAAGGGGTCTACTTCGTGGAGAGAGGCGAGCCCAAATCGGCTCTCCTTTTTCTCTCCAGGGCTTCTGAAGACCCTGCTTTCCCTCTGCCCGATTACCTTATTTATTACACAGCGAAGGCTTATATGGCTCAAGAGGACTATGAAGGCGCTCGCACGCTTGTTATGAAACTTCTGAAGGGGGCGTCAGGCATTTTTACGCCGAAGGCCTACCGAATGCTGATAGAAATCAACCTGTCCGAAAAAGATGTGGAGGCGGCGAAAGGGAATCTCCTCGCCCTCCTTTCTGGTCCCGGGAAGCCGGAGGATAAAGCTCGCGGCAGTTTTACCCTTTTATCTTACCTTCTGGAGCAGGGCGATTTTGCCACCGTTTATTCCTTTGCCAATGAACAGATGCAATCTGCCTTTCCCACTATACCCTGGCGTCGGGCTCCTTTTCAGGATGTGGTGCGACTGAAATGGCAAGCCTACCTGAAACTTCCCGAAAGAGACCAATCGGCTTTCCGGGTGCCCATGGAAAATCTTTTGAAAAGTGTGGGGCTTCTGGAAGAGGCGGAGCAACTCCTTTTCAGCGCCCCTGAATCTTACTGGAAGCATATGGAACTGGCTCAAATTCTGTATTCCCAGCAGAGATACGAATCTGCAAAAAAGTCCCTGCAGAAGGCGTTGAAAAGAGCCAGAAGCGATGAAGAAAAAGCGGATGCCAATAGCCTTTTAGCCAGGACCTATGCCCGCCTGAATGAAAGTGAAAATGCCCTTCAATCACTGGATGCCCTGTCCCACCACCGGGAAGCGGAAGCCCTTTTTCGCAAAGCGGATTATCTGGCTTCCCTGGGACAGGTGGAGAAAGCCCTGCCTCTGTTTGAAAAAATTCTCACCTCTTTCCCCCACACGGCCTATGTGGAGCCTACTCGTTTCTGGCTGTTCCAGTATTACCTGAAGCAGGGAAAGAAGGAGGAAGCCACCAGCGCTCTTCAGTCCATAGAATCCATCCAGGACCCGGATTATGCTCCTTTCATTTATTATTGGCGGAATAAAATTGCTCAACAGGGGGATGCCGGGAAACTCCTTCTAAAAAACCATCCCTATTCCTTTTACGCTCTTCGCATGCTTCAGGAATCGGGGAGTTCCGTAGAGGATTTGATTCAAACTTTTTTAGAGGGCACCCGGGCGGTGGAAGGGGAGGGGTCGGGGGAAAATGTTTTGGGAAATTCACCTCTGGAAAGCAAGTATGCCCTTTTGCAGGAGTGGGGGCTTTACTCCTGGCTATTTGAGGAACTGATTCAAGCCAGTGAAGGGGAGAGTCCTTCGCCGGAGACGATGTTTCGCCTTGCCCGTGCCTATGCCTATCAGGGTGACTATTATGATTCGGTTCAACTGGCGGATAAACTCATCAGGTCCCGCCTGGAAGGGGAATTCACGGCAGAGGAATTGAAAGAAGTCTTTCGGCTGTCATTTCCACTGGCTTATTATGACATTGTTCAAAAGGAAGCCTCTGTTTACGGCATAGACCCCTTACTCATCCTGGCGTTGATTCGTCAGGAGAGTCGTTTTGACCCTCGTGCCTATTCCATTTCCGCCGCCCGTGGTCTGATGCAAATCATTCAGCCGACGGGGAAAGCCCTGGCACAAATTGCGGGCATTCCCTTCCGCAGTTCGGAAATCCTTTACGACCCGGAAGCCAACATCAAACTGGGTGTCCTCTACCTCAAGCGTCTCCTGAACGCCTTTGATGGGAATCTGATTCTCGCCATTGCGGCATATAACTGGGGTCCCAATGCGGTTCAAAAATGGATGTCCGGCCTTCCGGCGGATGCTCTTTCAGATGAGATGACGCTGATAGAACTCATCTCTTCCAGCCAGGCTCGTCTGTATGTGAAGAAAGTGCTTTTCAATTACTGGATATATACTTCCCTGATGAAGAAGGGGGTTTATGGGGAAGTCAGCGCCCAGCCTCCACCTGACCCTGCCCCGGTGGTGCCTGAATTTCCACTGTTTTGATTTTAAGAAATAGAGAACCTGCAAGATACAGGAATGGAAGGATGAATTTGAGAATTATGAGGGCGGGTGAGCATCACTGAGTGGCATATTCTGCAAGTCCTGCGAAAAAATGAATGAGGTTCCCGATGGTTCTATAGCGCTCGTTGTCACGAGCCCTCCCTACTGGAACGCTATTGACTATGAGGTTCATGTGGAGGACCCGACCGCCTGGTTTCGGACACGACGAACGCTTGCACCCTATGACGAGTACCTAGAATGGCTCAAAACCTGCTTCACCGAGATTTACCGGAAACAGAAGGCCGGCGGCTTCTGCGCCGTGGTCATTGGAACGGTTCTGTGGAACGGCAAACAATACCCACTCCGTCACCATTTTACCGGAATTATGGAGCAAATCGGATACGAGTTCCACCAGGAAATCGTTTGGTACAAGGTGACCGGAGGCGTGAAAAGAGCAGGGGTGACGATACAGAACCCCTATCCGGGCTACTACTGCCCTAATATCATGACGGAGTCTATCCTGATCTACCGAAAGCCCGGTCCCAAGATTTACGAGGGTCGTGAGCAAAAGCTCAGAGAAATGAGTCGTATCCCTATAGACGAATTGTTTACCCGGGAGCTTGCCAATGACCTCTGGCACATCGCTCCAGTGCCTCCCAATTATTTACCTCACCCTTGCCCCTTCCCCGAAGAGATACCCTATCGTCTCATTCTGCTGTACTCTTATCCAGGAGATTCCGTTCTTGACCCATTCTTGGGGATTGGAACCACGACAAAAGTTGCAAGGGCTATGGGTCGCAAGTACTGGGGCTATGAAATACAGGAGAAATACTGCGAGATAGCCTTGAAACGCCTCGGGGAACCCCTTCACTTGCGGGATCCCCTCATCGCCACATTTGAGAAAATTCCCATTCTGAAATCCAGCCTCAAGGTTGCTTCAAATGAGGTTAATCTGGAAGAACTTCCCTTATGGGGCGATGAAATGGTGAAAGAGGAGAGTCTCACTTACGGTGAGGACAGGGCTGATTTCAGAGGCATCTACGAAAGGTTCAAGTGGCTGAGAGATGCGAACAGACGAATAGTTTGTAGCCCTGATCTGGATGGCCTTTGCAGTTCCATGTTTTTGCACACGACACTGGGTTGGAATCTTATCGGGTTCTATGATGCAAACAACCTATGGATAGACAGGCGATATAAAGAATTCTACAAGCACCCGGTTGTCTTCATTGACAACGACATTTATTCACCTGCTCTGCCATCCATTGGCCACCATGTGCTTCGGTGGAGCAAAGACACGCCGCTTCCGGAGCTGGATGGAAAATCGCTCAGCCTGAATCCAAACGACCTGCGTGGATTTTCTAAGAAACAGTTCCGACGAAAATATCCCTTTGGCACAACCCACCTGCTTCTCGCCATCCTCAGCTCCGTCGGCGTCGTGGATATTGGGAAGCCCTCCAAAGAGTTACTCACCATCCTTCTTGAGATAGATTCCTCACTACAGAGTGCGTTCCGATACGAGCAGAACGCCCTGGATTGGCTTGCCTGGCTGGGAGGTTCGGATGAAGGTTCGCCGATGTATACCCTCTGCCGCGCCATCTCCTCCACTCCGCCGAAGCGTCTCCTCCAGTGGGAGGTCCGGGTAGGAGACCACATAGAATCCCTGGGATTCTCTCGCCACTCCCAGTGCCACACGGACGACCCTACCGACCCGCAACAACGCCAGCGTCTCACACGCCTGGTTCAATGGCTCAGCGAAATCACTGGATGGCACATCACACTTCCGGACTTCACTGCAAAAACGACCACGAAAATAGCCATGAGACGTTCATCCGCAAATCCCACGAAGGCTCGGCTTCTGAAAGTTATTGCCAGCAAGCCCTTCTCCTTCGCCATCATTTCCGAGGGAAAGCAGGGGCTTAATTACTGTTACCTGCCAGAAGATATCCTGGAGAGTTGAGAAATGAATCGTATGCGCTTACCATTCCTTTGTTTGCAACCTTTGAGGCAATGGGGTCAGAACCCATCCATATAGAAGAGGAATTACAAAAGCGGGCGGAAAGGATACAGGCGTATCTATTGAAAGGGCCTCACTCGTATGAATTCCGGGAGAAATGGGTGGGAGAGGCTTCCGGCTGGTATTTTCAAAGTGTGGGAAAAGCCCTGCGACCCGCACTCCTTCTTTTCGCCTGCGGAGCGGTAAGCGGGGAGGAGGAGACGGCCTTACCTGCCGCCGCTGCGGTGGAGGTCTTCCACACCTGGACCCTCATCCACGATGACTGGATTGACCGGGATAAATTTCGCCGGGGGCGTCCCACCGTTCACGAGGAATACTTCCGCAGATGGAGAAGAGCTCTCCGGTTACCCGTGGAGAGAGCACATCACTTGGGGGATACAATAGCCATCCTGGCAGGCGACAAATTGCACGGCTGGGTTCCCCGGCTCCTCACCCTCCTTTATTTTTCCTCCTATCTGCCCGTTGAAATCCCTCTCACCTTAATTCAAATGTTTGAAGGCGAGGTTCTATTCCATATCCTGAAAGGGGAGATGGCAGATGTGTATTATTCCCAACGGCCCATAGAGAAGGTGTCGTTCTCGGACATTGATTGGATTCACCGGAGCAAAACTGCATCGCTCTTTGAGTACTCCGCTGTTGCTGGCGCTCTCATCGGGTTGAAGTCGAGCCACCGCCACCATCCCCTCGTGGATTCCCTGAGTCAGTTTGCCAGCCTCTGCGGAAAAGCCTTCCAGTCGCAGGATGACATTCTCAACCTCATCGGGGATGAGAAAACCCTTGGCAAGCCCGTGGGCTCCGACATCCGGGAGGGGAAAAAAACTCTTCCTCTATACTACGCCTATCAGAAAGCCACCCCTGCCCAGAGGCGATTCCTCTCTTCCATCGTGGGGAATCGGAATGCTACAAAGAAGGACATCCGGTCCGCTGTAGAATTAATTGTGGAACTCAAGGGCGTCCAGCGAACCCAGAGAAGGGCCAATGCACTGATACAGAGAGGAGAAGAATTCCTTCATCCCCTGCCCGACTCACAGCATAAAGAATGGCTGTTCGCCTGGGCTCACTACCTCATTTCTCGCCGAGTCTAAAAGGAATTTCTCTCCGCATCGGCGATGCAGGAAGCAAAGGCTTGCAGTAGCCCTGAAGGTGAATACGATAGAGTCAGGGCGGGGAAGTAGAATGGCACTTCTGCTCGACGAATTTCAAAGAAGGTGTTATATTGTTTAATTAGATTGAAAAGTCAGGAGGTGTGGAAAATGAAACCCGTGTGGCAGGGGGCAGGATTTTTGGGTATCGTGGCATCTTTCATACTTCTGGTGGGATGTGGAGGTAATTCAGCCCCCTCAGGAGTGGTTAGCCCTGACGAGGGCATTTCAGAGGCAGTGGATTTCGGGCAAGCCACACTCTCTCCAGCCCAGGCCAGCGGGTGGAGTGTGGAAACCGTGGAAGGAGGTCCATCCTATATCGGCTGGCAAACCTCTATTGGCGCCGGGACTGGAGGGTTTCCCACCCCGGTTCGCATTTCTTACTATAACCAGATTACGAGGGATTTACGGCTTGCCTCGGGTTCTGTTGGGGGACCCTGGACCCTTACCACTCTGGATGCTCCCTTTGATGTGGGCAAATATAACTCCCTCGTCTGGAATGGCATCTCTCCACCGCAGATTTCTTATTACAAAGCCAGTGCGAACCTGAAGGCTTATCAGGGCACGCCCGTGGTGGTGGATGCGCAGATAGACACGGGCGCCTATAGCGACATCTCCTATGGGCCGGAGGAGAACCTGTACATTTCTTACACGGCCACTTATTTCATCACGAACTTGAACAAGCGGTCGCAGGTCCGCCATGCCTTCTTTGACGGCACCTGGAGCACGGAGGTCGTGGATGATGGGCCTGCCACAGCAGGCTCTTTTGCTTTCACTTCTAATACCATCTCCGCGCCCGCTTCCCCAGTTCTCACTCACATCTCCTATCGGGGTCAGAATGGACGCCTGAAACACGCCTGGGGTATCCATGGCTTGTGGTGGCTTACCGAGGAGGTGCTGGCTGGCAACCCGAGCACTGCCAATGTGGGACAGACGAGCATTCTTCTAACTTCGGACGGCATCCTTCATATCTTCTATACGAAAGCGGGCGCAGGGGCTGGCCTCTACCACGCCTGGCAGAACTGGACCGGCTGGCAGGTGGAACTGGTGGCTACCGGCTTCGGGATTATGACTCCCTCCGCCGCCACTGAAGATTCCAACGGGAAAATTCATATCGCCGCTTACAAATCCAATACCCAGGATTTGGTTCACTTCACCTCGGGTCCCTGGACCGCAGAAACCGTGGACTCGGCTGGTGATGTGGGGAAGTTTGCCGCCATCGTCAGGGATTCACAGGATTGCCTTCATATCTCTTACATCAATGACACAACGGATGATGTAAAATATGCCACCAATTGCGAGGCCCCCCCACCCAACAATCCTCCCCAGATTACCTCCATTTCAGCAACCCCGGGTTCAATCAACGAGGGGGGAACGGTGACGCTGACGGTAGTGGCGACAGACCCGAACAATGACCCCTTGACTTACACCTGGAGTCAGGATGCACCGGGTTCGCCCGTGGGGTTGTTTGAATCACCCGCCTCCGCTACCACACCGTGGCGAGCGCCGCCCATCCCTTCCGGTCCTGTAGCCTTCACTTTAAGAGCCACCGTGTGCGACCCCTCCAATGCCTGCGATACCGCCACGGTAAATGTAACGGTGGAGGACATTTTTAACGGGCCCGCATACGGCTCCACCGGAACGCCAGCAGGGCAGAATTGCACCACAGGACCTTCCGGTCTGCCTGAAGGCATTGAAATTTTGCCAGAGCAAGTTCTCCCCCTCCTCACCCCGGATGATTCCCTGTATCAAGCGATGAAAGGAAATCCTCCAGCGCCTGATATTCCACCCTTGCCATCCGGGGAGGAAGAAGGGTTTTTCATTCCTTCTGCGGCGCCCTCTTTGTCCACGGACTTTCAGGGTCTTACCTATATGGGCTTACGCCCTCCTGACCCCCATATCGCCGCCGGTCCCTCTCACATCATTGCCATCGTCAACTCCAAGTTCGGCATATTCAATAAAACCGGAACGGAGTTGTTTGAAGCCACTGGCTTCTCCTGGTTCTCCCCGGTGAATAGCCTCACCTTCATTTTTGACCCGAAAGTCAACTACGATGCGTATAACCAGCGATGGCTTCTTTTATTCCACGCTACTAACTTCAGTGCGGGGCAATCCCGCTGGCTCCTCGCCGCCTCCCAATCCGCTAATCCATTAGGCTGCTGGTGGATGTGGTCGCTGGATAACACGCTCAACGGCTCCACCCCTTCCTCCCCATTAAACTGGGCAGATTATTCCGATATGGGCTTTGATGGGAATTATATCTACCTGTCTTCCAACCAGTTCGGCTTCTCACCCACATCCTTTCACTACACGAAGGTTCGGGTTCTGAAAGCCAGTGAAGTTTATTCTGGCTCCATCCTCAACTGGGTGGATTACTGGAACCACCTGCAGGCAAATGGAGAGAATGCCTTCACCATTCGCCCGGCTTATAGCCTCGGGAACCCACCGCCGTATGAATATCTTGCGAATGCCCACTGGCCTGGAGATACAATGTTCACTCTGTGGGGGATGAAGGATCCCTTCTCACCCACCCCTGCGATTCTTCGCGCCGGGATTCCCGTGGGCTTCTACAGCGTCCCGCCTGATGCCAGCCAGCCCGGCACCACCTGTCTGGTAGACACCATTGATTCCCGGATAATGAATGTCATCTGGCGAAACGGTTCTCTGTGGACGGTTCAAAACACCGCGGTGAACTGGGGGTCTGGCACCGTCTCCGCCCTGAAATACCACCATGTGAATACGGATACGCTCACACTGTTAGACGACATCTATTTCGGGGCAGATGGCATTCATTACTTTGATGGTGCGGTGATGGAGGACTCTTCTGGAAATATGGCAACCGTCTTCGCCCGCTCCAGTTCTTCCATCTATCCGGGAGCCTACTACACCGTGAAGCCTGATGGTGGTTCTATTGACCCCGCCGTGGGCGTTCTTCATATCGGAGAAAATTATACCTGCGGAACCCGATGGGGCGACTACGCCGGCAACTGGATTGACCCATCCGATAATCTCACCTTCTGGATTTTCCACGAGTATATCCTCGCTGGAACTCCGGGCTGGAACACCTGGAACACCTGGGTGGGCGCCCTCACCGTCCCATAAAAAGAACTCGCTGAATCACCCCAGCCTAACCGCTCCCGTAGCGAAGAAAGCCGGCACTACCCTGGCGCTGGGATGGCGCGCGGTGGGTTCCGCGCTACACGCTCGTGAAGTGATGGCAAGCGGTGAACGATGAATGGTGAGTCGTAAGGTTGTGCGGCTCGGTCTCTCCGGGACCCCAGCGCGTCTTTACCCCGGCTTTCGTAAAGCCCGCTACCACCTCAGGTAAGCACACGGGAACGAGGCGATATTGGAGGTTCATATCGCGAATTGGCACTTCACGAACACCTCGCTTGTAGTTATCTTTTGGGAAGCCCGGTCCCACCGCCCCCGCAGGACGGCAGGAATCCGACCATTACTCCTATTCCGCACAGAATCAAAAGTCTCGCTTTCATCCACCACCCCAATTATATCCCCGGGGTCTCATCCTTCTATCCGGATTTCCCTCACCTCATAGCCCATCTCTTCAATCAGCCTGCGGACTTCCGATGCACTTATAGAACCCGGGAAGGTGACATCCCCTTCTCCGGAGGGAAAGTCTACCTGAACTTTTGTGGCTCCGTAATGTTCTAATGCGCTGGCAACCCCTCGGGCACAGGATTCGCAGGACATCCCACCAATTACAAGGTGGAATCGGATTTTTTCCTGAATATTCTCCAGCACAGACTCCACCCCCTCTTTGAGTTCCGATTCTTCCACCCGTTCCGTATATTTCCCGACGATATCCGGGAGGTATTCCCGACAGCATTTGCCAGAAGGATTTGTGGTGAGGCACCATTTTCCCGTTCCCGCACGCGTAAAACGCTGTATATCCTGCAGGGTGGTGCAGCATTTTTTCTGCAGAATTTCTTCCGCAATCTGTTCCTCAGTGACCTGAAGGCAATAACAAACCGGGCGTGGCGGCTCGGCCTCCTTGGGACCAAAACGCGTCTTTATCTCCGCTTTGGTAAAGTATACTTTCCCATGGTTCCGGTAATACATCATCGGGCAAGAGCGGGTGAAACAAAACCGGAAGCCATCACCCAGAAGCGTCCAGTATTCTGCGGGCAGATGCACCGACATCGTGACGGGGAACGCTGGGTGAGTCAGTATACCCTGACAGGTGGTAGAAAAAGATGGGCTGAGTTTTTTCATTCTTCTTATGCTCGCTATTTTCAGGAATGGAGAGGGATGGGAACAGGGGGAAAGATGGTGAGCCTGCGGATGTATCTGGTATAATAGCCTGCGGTTGTGGGAAAGAGATGGATAATTCTGGTGGGGATGGTGCTTGCCTGTGGGGTAGAAGGGACGGCGAGAGGAGGGGGGCCTCTGGAATTGCCGAATCTCTATCCGATTTACTGGGGTGTTCTGACTTTTCAGCCCCGTTCTCCTTTCCTCTCTGAAGGCTTCTCTTTTTCGGGTGCTTATTCAGTGAACGCCACCCGGGGGGCGAATGAGGAAACGGGCTGGCAAGCGGTGATGGATATGGAAGTGTTTTATTTGCAAACCCGTTATACTTATGCTCTGAACGAAAGGAGTTTTTTAGAAGCCCGCCTGCCCATTTTCTACGCTTATGGCGGTTTTATGGATAATTTTTTGATTCAATATCACAATTTTTTAGGCTTGCCCGGCGGGGGCAGGGAAAGCATGCCGAGGGATACATTCCGATTCCGGGTGACCGGCAATGGGAAAACCATAGCGTCCTACACGGGCAGAGGACCTGCGCCAGGTGACCTTGCCCTTTCTTTTCTCCACCAGTGGACCCTGAATCCTCAATCCGCTCTCACTCTAAAAGCGGGTGTGGAACTCCCTATCGGCAGAGTTTCTTCCGGCTATAGCAATGATTCGGTGGATGCAGAAATGTCTCTCCATTATCAGCGGGATTTCCGCCGAACCTCTGTGTATTCCGGGCTGGGCTATTTGCTCCCCGGGGACTTCGGGAATGTGAACCCCATTTCGTTAAAGCCATTCTGGGCTTATACCCTTTCGGGGGAGTGGTTTCAAACTCCTAAAACTCACTGGCTGATACAATGGAACTGGATGAGTAATCCTTTTCCCACTACGGGGTTGAAGATACTGGACAAAACGGGTGCGGAGTTCATTATGGGCTACCGACGGGTTGTTCATAACCAGGAGTGGACCCTGGGGTTCACCGAGGATTTCTTAACCCCTCAATCCCCGGACATCAATTTTGTAGCAACCCTGAAGTGGAAGTGAGGGAAGGAAGGGAAGAGAGATGAAGGCAGAGATGGAGTGGAAGGGTGGAATGTTATTTTCAGGGGTGACGGAATCGGGACACGAGGTGCGAGTGGACGCGGGGCCCGGGGGGGGCGGGGTAAATTCTGCCCCATCGCCCATGGAACTCGTTCTCATCGCCCTTATGGGTTGCACCGGTATGGATGTGGTGAGTATCCTTCAAAAAATGAAGACCCCCATAAAAGGCTTACGGCTGAGCGTGGAGGCGGAAAGAGCCACACAACCTCCCCGGGTTTACACCTCCCTCAAACTGCGGTATAGTTTATATGCACCGAAAACCTGCGAGCAGGAGTTCCAGAAGGCGGTGGAACTCTCACAGAAGAAATACTGTTCGGTGAGCGCCATGCTAAAGAAAACGGCGAATATCAGTTATTTTCTGGAGGTCATAGAAGATGGCACAGCCTGAGGTGTTCATCACCCGGAAGTTGCCGGGTCCGGCGGAAGAAATTATCGCCGGGGTAGCCACCTATGAGGTTTACGAGGAGGACCGGGCTATCCCCCGCCCGGTTCTACTACAAAAAGTAAAGGGAAAGGATGGGCTTCTTTGCCTGTTGACGGATAAGGTGGATGCGGAAGTGATGGATTCTGCTGGAAGGGGGTTGAAGGTGATTAGCAATTACGCCGTGGGGTATGACAACATTCAGATTGAAGAAGCGAAGAAGCGGGGAATCGTGGTGACGAATACGCCGGGAGTGCTGACGGAGACGACGGCGGATTTGGCCTGGACACTCCTGATGGCAACGGCGAGAAGAGTGGTTGAAGCCGATGCTTTCACCCGACAGGGGCTGTTCTCTGGCTGGAGTCCCACCCTGTTCTTAGGGGTGGATGTATATGGGAAAACCCTTGGGATCGTAGGGCTGGGCAGAATTGGGTATGCGGTGGCAAGAAGAGCCCGTGGGTTTGATATGCGGATTCTTTACTACGATTCTATGGGTCCTTTCCCGGACAAGGAAAAGGAGGTAGGAGCCGAATTTCGTCCTCTCGCTGAACTCATTCAGGAAAGCGACTTTATCACCCTTCATACCCCTTACAGTCAACAGACCCATCATTTGATCGGGGAGAAGGAACTGAGGAGTATGAAGAAAACAGCGATTCTGGTGAACACCTCCCGGGGAGCGGTGGTGGATGAGCAGGCTCTGGTGAGAGCTTTACGAGAGGGCTGGATTCGTGGGGCGGGGCTGGATGTGTATGAAAAGGAGCCTGCCCTCGCGGAAGGCCTTTCACAACTGCCCAATGCAGTTCTGGTGCCCCATATCGCCAGCGCCTCCGTAGAAACCCGCTTTCGGATGGCTGAGATCGCCGCTAAAAATCTGGTGGCAGTGCTGGAAGGCAAGCCACCGCTGTTTCGTGTGGTGTGAGGGAAAAAGGAATGGTGAGAATTGATCAACGATAGGGACATTCCGGGGCTGGCACTCCAGGCGTCTTCTGGCGGATGAAATACTTCGTTAGAAAATTTGTGGAGCGGCTATTGCTTTTCACATTTATCGGTCTGACCTATATTTTACCTTTGAGTGCGGTCTTTTATCTGGGGAAAGGGATTGCCCGTATTTTTTACTGGCTTTACACCCGGAAACGCAAGGAAGCCCTCCAGAATATCCTGATGGCGTTTCCGGGAATTTCCCTGCAACAGGCATGCTCGTACTACCGGGAATCCCTTGAAAATCTTGCTTATTCCGCCATTGAATTTCTTTCTTTTTCTCAGTGGGGCGGAAGGGGAGTGAAGCGGGCGGTTCGGGAAGTGGAAGGGAAGGAAATTTTAAAGGAAGCGTATGACCAGGGGAAGGGAGTGATTCTGATTTCCGGGCATCTGGGGAACTGGGAACTTTTAGGTGCCTGGCTGGCAGTCTCCGGCTTTCCCCTGGTGGCGGTGGAAAAGGAGCAGGAAGATTCGTTCCTTAACCGCCTCATCCTCAACACCCGTAAGAAGATGTCCATTGAGTTGATTTCCAAAGACATACCGGACTTTCGGGATTTGCTTCGGGCTTTGAAGCAAGGGAAAGGGATTGGACTGATTTCAGACCAGAATGCGGGAAAGAGAGGGGTGCCGGCGAAGTTCCTGGGTCGCACCACATCCACCTTCGCAGGGCCGGTGCTGCTGGCGAGAGCCAGCGGCGCCCCGATGATTCCTATTTTTGATATTCGCCTGGGTCCCGGCGCCCACAAAATTACCGCTCTTCCCCCTCTTCCCCTGTCGTGGGAGGAAAATCTGGACCGGGCGGTGCTCCAGAATGTCCAGAAATACACCGATGTCATTGCAAATATGGTGCGGAAGTATCCCGGACAGTGGCTCTGGCTACACCGGCGATGGCGGGAAGGGGAAGAAAAGATGGACGAACCTTTCCTCCAGCGGGCACAGGAGGAAGCATAGGGAAATGCAGGGGAGGATTACCAAACGCTGAAATGATGGCGAGAATGCGAAAACCATCCCCGGTGATTCAAATCGGCAGGATAAAAATGGGGCAGGGGTTACCCTTCGTGCTGATTGCCGGACCCTGTGTGATAGAATCAGAGGATTTAATCCTGAAAGTGGCTGTGAAGCTTAAAAAAATCTGCTCCTCTGTTCAGATTCCCTTCATCTTCAAATCTTCCTTTGACAAAGCGAACCGGACTTCTATTCATTCGTTTCGGGGTCCCGGGTTGAAGGAAGGACTGAAGATTTTAGGGAAAGTAAAACAAAAGGTGGGCGTGCCGGTGCTGACGGACATCCATCTGCCGGAGCAGGCGGAGCCTGTGGGCGAAGTGGCGGATGTTTTACAAATTCCTGCCTTCCTGTGTCGGCAGACGGATTTGCTGGTGTCAGCGGGGAAAACAGGCAAGCCGGTGAACATCAAGAAGGGGCAGTTCTTATCGCCGGAGGAAATTCTGCCCGCCATTGAAAAGGTGCTCTCCACCGGAAATACCCAGGTGATGGTGACGGAGCGAGGAACCTTCTTCGGCTATCACAACCTGGTGGTGGACTTTCGCAATTTAGAAATCCTGAAGGGATATGGTGTGCCGGTGGTGTATGATGCTACACACAGCCTTCAGTTACCCGGGGGAGAAAAAAACCGCTCCGGAGGCCTGCGAGAGTTTGTGGAGCCCCTTGCCCGTGCTGCGGTGGCTGTGGGTGTGGATGCCCTTTTTATAGAGACTCATCCCGACCCGAAGAAAGCCCTCAGCGACCCGGCAACCCAGTTATCTTTAGATGTCCTGCCTCCCCTGCTGAAGAAGTTGAAAACCCTGGACCCGCAGGCTAAATACTGGCCATAATCCCGGAGAGGAGGGGGAAAGGTGGAGAAAGCACTTCTGGGGAAAACGGATTTAGAGGTAACCAAAATCGGGCTTGGAGCCTGGCAGTTTGGTGAACCCGCCTGGGGGTGGGGCACTACCCACTCGGAGAAAGAAGCCATAGAAATCATTCATCAAGCGTTGGACCTGGGAATCAACTGGATAGATACCGCAGAGGTTTATGGCAACGGAATTTCGGAAGAGGTGGTGGCAAAAGCCTTAAAGCACAGAAGGAAAGAGGTGGTGATAGCCACGAAGGTTTCTGGAGCCCATCTCCGCCCGGTGGATATTCAAAAGGCATTGGAAGGGAGCCTCAGGCGCCTGAAAACAGACTATATAGATTTATATCAAATCCACTGGCCCAGTTACTATGTTCCTCTAAGGGATACGATGGCAACCCTATCGGAATGGGTGAATGTCGGGCACATCCGGTATGTGGGGGTGAGCAATTTTCCCGTTTCACTCCTCAAGGAGGCGGCGGAAGCCTTCGCACCGAAAAAAATTATCACCCATCAGGTCCGTTATAACCTGCTTCAGAGGGAGATAGAAAGGGAAATTCTGCCTTACTGCAGGCAGACCGGGATAGACATCATTGCCTACAGCCCTCTTGCCCAGGGAGTTCTCACAGGGAAATATGACAGTCATCTAAAAATTCAGAAAGGGCCCTGGGGAAGCCTTCGGCTGTTTGCCAACGAGGGAAACTTTCATCAGGCGAAGGGTGTGTTAGAAGTGATGCAGAAGATTGCTATGGAGAGGGGAGTGGAACCGGCGCAGGTGGCTCTCCGATGGCTGATACAGAAAGAAGGGGTAGTGGCGATTCCAGGTGCGAAATCCATCCAGCAACTCATCACCAATGTGGGTGCATTCGGATGGTCTTTAAGCCAGGAGGAAACGGAGTGGCTGGATACCGCCTCCGCCCACCTCTCCCTGACTGCTTACGCTTTAAGCGAAGATTAACAGCAGACACAAAATTTCCTGCATCATAAGGATTTTGCGCTGGAGAGGTAGAAATCGTGCCTGCTTTTTCGCTGTATCTGGATGTAGTATGAAGGTTTGCGAGCCCTTTTATTCTGAATACCCACGATACGGTATCCCCGACCCCTTTTTACGAGGGGCTCTTCTTAAGCCTGATGGGGCTTTTAGGGGCTCTTGCCTTATTTCTGCCCTATCGCCGTAGTATAATTTTTTTGGATAAGGGGGTGTGCAGAATGAAAGGAGCAGGGTGTAAAGTGAAACGGCGCTGGCATACCGCAGGAACAATTTTTTTTCTTACCCTGTTTGCCTTTTCAGGAGGTTTTTGCCCTGTATTCCGGGAAAATATCAGGATAGCGAGGGACAAAGCGAAGGAAGTGCAGGTGAAAGCCAATCTGCGTATCATCCAGATGGCGTTAGAGCGCTATTCCAACGATAATAAAGGGCTTTACCCGACGGATATTCAGGGAGTTATTGCCGCTGGCTATCTGAATCGCTGGCCGCTGAATCCGTTCACCCAAACGGAAGAAAAACCGGCGGAGAGTATGAAGCCGGTTCCATGGGGGCATCCTTCGGCAGGAGATTTTTCCTACTGGGTGAACAAAGCACGAAATTCTCACTGTCTCGTTGCCTACGGCTCTGCCTCAACTCCTGGAATGGATAACACGAGAATTATCACTGTGTATAGCGCCAGTTCCGGGGAAGAGCCGGCGGAACCCGACCCTACCCAGCCTGAGATATGCCGCACCTCTCCACTTTCACCACCTCTAAAATAAGGGTGGGAATGTGCGGAGGCGGCTGAGCCAGGTTTTTCTCACCTCTCCATCGGTCCTGCAGAGGATTGTGGAGTCAGCCGAACTATCGCCTCAGGAGCGGGTGATGGAAATCGGGGCTGGAACGGGCAATCTGACCGCGCTTCTAACATCCGAAGTCAAACTTCTGCTGGCGTTTGAAATTGACCCTCGCCTCTGCGAAACCCTGCGTTCCCGCCTGGCTCACTTTCCATCCCTGAAAATCCTGAACCAGGATTTTTTGGCCTACCCGCTGGAACAAGAATCCGGAGAATATATCCTGATGGGAAATATCCCCTATCACATCACTACCCCCCTGTTAGAGAAGGTCATCGCTCATCGTTCTCTGTTCCCCCGGGTCATCTGGATGGTGCAAAAGGAAGTGGCACAGAGGATTTCCGCATCTCCCGGGTCAAAAGTATATGGACGGCTGTCCATATTTGTTCAATACTTCTATGAATCTGAAATTTTATTCACGGTTTCCCGGCGGAATTTTCGGCCGATGCCGGCGGTAGACTCTGCGGTCATACGGCTTCGGCGAAGGGCCTTCCCTGCTGTAGAAGTGCCCGACGAGAAATTTCTCTTTCAGGTCATCCAATGGGCATTCGCTCACCGCCGGAAGACTGTGCAGAATGCGCTTTCCTCGCACCTCCCCCTGCCAGAGATACAACAGGCCTTGAAAGGAGCGGGTATCTCTCCTCGGGCTCGTGCGGAAACCCTTTCCCTGTCAGATTTCGCAATCCTTTCCACCTTCCTGAAACAATAATGACACAGTTTGGGGTCAGGCACCAAATGGTGACATTATTTTTTTATTTTTCTTCGTGTTATCTTCTTTCACCCGTGGTATAATCAAGGGTGATGAGAAAGACCTGGAAAATAGGGATTCTGAGCGTCATTCTGCTGACGGTGGTGGCGTTTCTTCTGTTTTTCATCCTCTCTTATTTTCTTTATACTTCCCGAATCCCTGCGGTGGGCGATGTGTTCGTCTACCGGCAGGTGGGGGGGCTGGAAGGAGGGGGAAAGTATGAAATCCGGGTTACGGACAGAAACGAAGACCGCAAAATCCTCACCTTCACTGGCACTCCAAAAGGCAGTTCCTTCTACACTTTAAAAATGGAATTCTCCTATGCAGGGAAATATCTGGAGATTAGGAAGGTGGAAGGGTGGGATTACGAAGCCTTCACCTGTGATATAGTGCGTGGAGAGGGGGGTTTTCAATTCACCCCGGTGAAGCGAATTTTTCGGAAAACGAAGGAGTTCAGCTTCCGAGCGGTGTGCGGAGGGGAGGGAAGCATCACTTTTATGGACCATTCGGAGTGGGAGAAGGAAAAAGAAGTCATCGTTCCCGCCGGCGTCTATGACACCTATCGGGTCTCCCACCGCGTCACCTACCCTTTCCGGGAAGAAGAGGAGGGAAGAGGCACCTTTTATTATTCCCCTGAGCTCGGCTTCCTTGTCAAATTTGAGGTTCTAACTGAAGGCAGCACTTATCGTTTTGAACTTGTTTCCTACAGCGCCGGTGGCAGCACCGTCTCTCCTTAGCAATGGATTGGTATCAGCGGTGGAGATTTCATCGTCGGGCGGTCAAACCTCCCCGTATGTGGTAAAATTACGAAGGTGCGATAGGAAAAGTGAAAACAGATAGTCCTGTTCGGAGGCTTCCCATTCGTTATCAGCGCCTCCATAATGGGCTGGAAGTTCTGGTGGTGCAGGACCATTCCTCTCCCGTCGTTTCGGTGCAGGTATGGTATCGGGTGGGGAGCCGGTATGACCCGCCGGGGCTTACGGGCATTTCCCACTTCCTGGAGCATCTGATGTTCAAAGGCACTCAAAAATATAAGCCTGAAGAGTGTTCTCTGATTATCCAGCGGATGGGAGGGATGAATAATGCGTTCACATTTGAGGACGCTACCGTCTATGTGAGCGAGATTCCTGCTTTCGGCGTGGATACGGTTCTGGAGATGGAAGCAGACCGGTTAAGGAATTTGATGATTCGGGATTTTGAACAGGAAAAGAAGGTGGTGATGGAGGAGCGAAGAAGGAGTGTGGACAATGACCCCTTCGGCTTGCTGTATGAGCATCTTCGGGCCGTAACCTTCCTGATACACCCCTATAAACATCCTATCATCGGCTGGATGGCTGACCTGGAACGAATGAAAGCGGAGGATGTCAGGCAACACTACGCCCGATATTACCGCCCGGACAATACCTTTATCGTTCTTGCCGGCGATATAGACCTGCGGGAAGCGATAAAGAAGGTCAACCCATACTTTGGGAAATTAAAGTCGGGTAGACAACCGGATAAGAAACCTCCCCGGGCGCTGGAGGAGCCACCGGTGTACGGACCCCGGGAAGTGGTGGTGGAAAAGCCTGGAGTGACGCCCATCCTCGCCTATGCCTACCCGATTCCAGCCTTCAAGAGCAAGGAGGTGGGAACTTTAGAAGTTCTCTCCCGCATCCTTTCGTCCGGTGAGAGTTCTCGCCTCTATCGTTCTCTCGTGTATGAAAAACAGATGGCTACGGAGGCGTCGGGGGATGCGAAGATGTATCAGGAGGCAGGGTTGTTTTATTTCTTTCTCTTCCCCCGCCCGGAAGTGGCGATTTCTGACCTGAAGAAGGCTCTATCGGAGGATATTTCTCGCCTGCAAAAGTATCCAGTGGAGCCCTGGGAACTGGAAAAGGCAAAAAATCAAGTCATTGCGGAATGGGTGTTCGGCCAGGATGGCTGCCTGTATCAGGGCTTCTTCGTTGGTATGTGCCACCTGATGGACCATTACAGGCGCGCTCACACTCTGGTGGAAGAAGTGCAGAAGGTCACGGCGGAGGATGTCCTTCGGGTGGCTCAAACTTATCTATCGGAGTCCCGGCGAACGACGGGAATCTTCCAGCCGAAACCCGGGGAGAAGACAGGCGAGGTTCAGGAAGCGGAATGAAAGACAGGGAATACGGGGTTTTCTCCAACGGACTCCACTATGCACTGGCACATAAGGGGAATCTTCCCATCAGCGTGGTGGGAATGACGCTACAGGCGGGGAGTTATGAGGACCCGCCCGGGAAGGAGGGCACATCCAATGTATTGATGCAGGTGATAGATAAGGGAGTGGAAGGGCTTGGGGCATACGAGGTAGCGCGGGCGCTGGATGGTCTCGGCGCTCGCCTGTCCACCGCCACCAGCCCTTTCTCCCTTTCCATCACCCTCCAGGTTATCACTCCCCGTTTATCCCCTGCCCTGGATTTATTTAGTCGGTTGTTGCGTCAGCCTGCCCTTGCGGATGAAGAAGTGGAACGGGCAAAACAGATGATTCAGGCGGAAATGGTGCAGGCTCGTCAGGAGCCTTCCGAAGTCTTACAGGATGTGTATCGGGAGGTGCTGTATGCCGGGCATCCCCTGCACCGCCCCGTGGAGGGATATTTTTCAACTCTGTCCAGAGTGAGCGGGGAAGATGTTCGTTCTTTTCATCACACCTACTTTCTGCCGGAGAATGGAATTTTAGTGGGCGTGTCCAACCTTCCCCTGTCAGAATTTCACGCTCAACTGGAATCCGCTTTTGGTGGATGGAAGGGAGAGAGACTGCCCGGTCAGGCTTCGGGGATTGTCAGGGAACTTCCACCTCTGCCCGGTCTGAGTTCTCCCCGTGCAATTGTAGTGAATATGGATGTAAATCAGGCGTTCGTGCTGATGGGGAATTATAGCCTCCGGAGGAAGGACGATTGGTATTCTCCTGCCCGGGTGTTGAACTACATCTATGGAGGAGGAGGGTTCGCCTCTCGTCTCTTCCAGAGCATCCGTAATGAAAAGGGCTATGCTTACGCCGTCTGGTCGGTCTTGAACCCGGGCCGTGACCTGCCGGGCTCCTTCTCCGTCGGGCTGGAAACGAAAACCGAACAGTTCCCCGATGCCCTTCACCTTCTTTTACAGATTCAGAAGGAAATCCAGCAGCGGGGTGTCAAACCCCGAGAACTTAAAGATGCCATTTCCTACTACCGGGGCTCCCTCGCCCGAAGAATGCAAACCTATGGACAACTGGCTTCCCTGCTGAGTGAAAAAGTATTCTACGATTTGCCGGATGCCTTCTGGAAGAAAGAGATAGAAGAAATCCAGCAGTTAAGGGGGAAGGATGTGAAAAGCGCGGCAGAGCGCCTATTTTCTCCCTCGGCTTACGCCCTGGCGCTGGTGATAAAGGCAGAGGAGCCCCCTGAAATTTCGGGTCTACAATCTGACTCTATCCGTTTTTTCTCATCCGTCTATGACTTCTACGAGTTCCTGCAGGGTGCGGATGCAAAACTGTAAGGTGAGATTGGACATCCCATCGCACTCCGCACTCATCTTTCCTTCCAGTCTGTTGACGGATTCCCCGTGAAATGATAAGGTAATGGTGGATGATTCTGGGTGAAGGGATGAGAGGATGACAACCACAGTAGTGGTGGGCGCCCAGTGGGGTGATGAAGGAAAAGGGAAAGTGGTGGATGTGCTGGCGCCGGAGATGGATTTCATCGTCCGTTATCACGGAGGGTCCAATGCAGGGCATACGGTTCTTCGCAACGGGCAGGAGTTCAAGTTTCACCTCCTTCCCTCCGGCTGTCTACGGCCGGAAAAGATTTCCGTCATTGCCCCTGGAATGGTGCTGGACCTTCCTCTCCTGCTGGAGGAGATAGAAGCGCTGGAATCGTTCGGCGTGGAAAAACCCAACCTTCGCATCTCCCCGAAAGTCCATCTTGTTATGCCGTATCATAAACGGCTGGATGAACTGGAAGAAGCACGAAGAGGAGAGCGAGCGGTAGGCACGACGAAGCGGGGAATTGGGCCGGCATACGCCGATAGAGCGGCAAGAACCGGCATCCGTCTCAGCGACCTGTTTCACCCGGATGAGTTTCGTGAAAAACTGGCTTTTAACCTGGCAGAGAAGAATGTTCTGTTCCAGCACCTGTACGGCGAGAACCCTATGCCCGTGGAACCGATGGTGGAAGAATATCTTCGCATGCGGGAAGCCATTGAACCGTATATGGCCGACACGGGTCATCTACTTCAGCAAGCCCTTCGGGAGAATAAGAATATCCTGTTTGAGGGAGCGCAGGGGACGCTATTGGATTTAGAATATGGCACCTATCCCTATGTCACCTCCTCTCACACCATTAGTGCGGCGGTGGGGCTTTCCACCGGTGTGGGATTAAGGCAGATTGACCGCATCATCGGGGTTTCCAAAGCCTATGCCACCCGGGTGGGTGGGGGTCCTTTCCCCACAGAACTGGTGGGAGGGCTGGGGGACCACATTCGGTCAGCCGGAAAAGAATATGGCGCCACCACCGGCAGACCCAGAAGATGTGGTTGGTTAGACCTGGTTCTTCTTCGCTACGCTGCCCGAGTGAATGACCTCACCTCCTTAGCCATCACCAAATTGGATGTCCTCCGGGGCCTGGAAAAAATCCAAGTGGCGGTGGCTTATCGCTATCAGGGACGCATCACGCAGGACCCACCGGAAGACCTGGGAAGGCTCTCCGAGTGTGAGCCCATCTATGAATCTTTTCCCGGCTGGTCAGAAGTGCCGAAAACGGAACAGTGGGAAGAAGCCCCGGAGCCCATCCAGAAATATATTGATTTTGTTCAGCGTGAAGTGGCAATTACCGTGGACATTTTGTCTTACAGCCCCGCCCCGGCGGATACCCTCCGTAACTCTCGTCTCAAGGCGTAAAAACCTCTGCAATGCCTGCAGATAGCCGATGCGAAAAGGGTTTCGTTGAGAATAGACTTCAGGATGTGGATTTTTTCAGCGATGTCGCCAACGATGGAAATCTTTCACCTCTCCCCTCATAAGCCCGAATCAGAGCTATGAGCCAGAAGATAAATATGAGCAGAAGCCAGACCGGGATAACGAAAAGCCCAATAAAAGCCATTGCCAGCAGGATAGAAATCATCACGGTTAAGAAGAATAGAAGAATGGATTGAACCGCATGGAAGGCGGTGAAACGGTTTTCCTTTTCAAAAATGATGAGCAAGAGGCTCGTGATAGTTCCAATGGGGGGAATGAGCGGGCTAAATAATTCACAGAAGCCACCACATCTGGCTTCACGCCGTAAAAATCCCTTTCTCCTTCTTCCATTCTCTTTTTCTCTCCTTCGCTGTCGCATCTTTTTAAATATAATGTGTATCGTAGTAAGAAGGAGGAGGTCTATTGAAGTATAACAGGGCGAGGGAGAATGATGAAAGAGAGGGAGCGAATTTTAGTGGATATCGCAAAGAATGAGGCAAGATATTTAAGGGATTTGAAAGCACTTCTGCATCAGCCGTCGGTGTCTGCGCAAAGGCTGGGGCTGGAGGAGATGGCAGGGCTTCTGGTTCGGATGATGAGGAAATATGGGGTGAAGGCGAGAAGTATACCCGTGAAGGGCGGGGCGCCTATGGTGTATGGCGAAATCGGAAACCCCAACGGTGGCATCCTCCTGTTCTACAATCACTACGATGTTCAGCCGCCGGAGCCGCTGGAGTTGTGGAAAACCCCGCCGTTTGAACCGGAAATTCGTGGGGGAAAAATCTACGCCCGAGGCGTGGCGGATAATAAAGGGAATATCCTCATCCGCCTGGCTGCCCTTCAGGTTTACCAGGACCTGTATGGAAGTCTGCCCTTCCAGGTGAAATTTCTGGTGGAAGGGGAAGAAGAGATAGGCAGTCCTCACATGATAGAGTTTGTGGAAAGCTATAAAGACCTGTTGAGGGCGGATGCGTGCATCTGGGAATCGGGGGGAGTGAACTTTGCCGGTCAGCCTGTTTTAACTATGGGGTGCAAGGGCATCCTGTATGTGGAACTTATGGCAAGAGGCGCCAGAAGGGATGCCCACTCCGCGGGCGCTACCCATATCCCAAACCCCGCCTGGCGTTTGGTTCACGCCCTCGCAACCCTGAAAAACGAGCAAGAGCAGATACTCATAGATGGCTTCTACGACGATGTTCTGCCTCCTTCAGCGGAGGATATGCGGGCTTTGAAAAAAATTCCCCCGGAAGAAAATAAGATAAAAAAGAGTTTAGGGTTGAAAGAGTTCCTGCTGAATCTCAAAGGGCTGAAGTTGAAAAAAAGAGCCCTGTTTGAGCCCACCTGCAACATCTGTGGAATGATTTCTGGATACACAGGACCCGGGGGCAAAACTGTGCTACCTTCCTCCGCCCGGGTGAAGTTGGATTTTCGCCTCGTCCCGAATCAGAAGCCGGAGGACATATTGAAGAAACTGAAGGCGCATTTCCAGAAACACGGATTTGGAGATGTGGTGATGAGCACCGTAGAGCAGGGAGAATATCCCGCCCGGACGCCGTTAGGACATCCCTTCGTTCGTCTGGTTCAAGAAGTGGCAGAAGAAGTGTATCAAAAGGAAGCAGTTTTAGAGCCGATGACCGGAGGAACAGGTCCAATGCATCCGTTCATCCACACTCTGGGCTTACCCGTGGTTTCCGTGGGAGCGGGGTATCCCGATTGCAGAGCTCATGCACCCAACGAAAATCTTCGGCTTTCCGACATCCGAAAAGGCATCCTCTTCATCGTGACCCTCCTGCGGAATTTCAGGTAATCGTTTCAATCCTCTTACAGGATGCAGGTTGCGGATTGCAATCCGCACTAATGTTCAGTCAATTCCTCCAGGTCGTCTTCGGAAATCCCGGGTTCTATATCCTCCATATCCTCTTCCTCATTGCAGTCCAATGCCCACCAGATTTCTTTCTCGGCACATTCCTGACAGATGATTTTCAGGTTCAATTTTTCCTGGAGTTTGAGGCTTGTCATAGTAATCCAAACCAGTGAGTGGCACGATGAACACAGCCTCTGCTCGGAAGAAACAGATGGGAAAAGCAGCCGTGTAACTCTCACACAAACAATTACCTCATATTCAGTCATTACATACGCCTCCTTCATTCGCCCTCGCCTGCCCGTTTCAATCCTCTCTCGCCCCCTGGGACGAGAGCAATTC
>JBBIMK010000025.1:26742-29373 GCA_037444445.1 bacterium
TCGCCCTCGCCTGCCCGTTTCAATCCTCTCTCGCCCCCTGGGACGAGAGCAATTCACTGCCACCGCCAGCCGGATTGAAAATGCCCATAATTCGAAGTCGCAGTCCTCACCCTGCGGTCAGGTCTGCTTCCAATCGGAGCACATATAATTTCAAATCTGAGAGATTTCTGATTCTATCGTCGATTAGCTGAGTTAGAGTTCCGGAGTCTTCCGGCTGAGGCATCCGGAACTTGAATCCCTCATTGAGACGCTGATAAGTATCTTGGAGGACACGGTCGGACTGCCATGGTTTGTGGAGATGTTGAATAACTTTTAGATGGTGAATAATCTGCTCCGGCGAAACCTCCAGTTCGCGCAGGTTGTTCTTGTCCTTGTAGTCCGCTCCGTAGTACCCATAAATGCGAAGAGCCGTAGAATAACCATCAATCCGGACGCAGAGGGAGTTGATGTGTTGCCTGAGGAGTAAGAGCTTGAGTTGGAACCTGAGCGCTCTCCATTGCGTCCAAGAGACGATGCAACCGCCGATTACCGCGCTAACCAATGACAAGATTATACTCGCAATGCTGGCCTGCTTGAACCACAACGAGACTTGGGGCCAATCCAGAGACATCACCTCCACTTACCTATCGGGGCTTTTCCGGGGACTTGTTATCGGGCTTTCTCTTCCGTTAGAACCGGGCGTTATCTTTTCAGCCTCCAGGAAACGAGTAGGCCGGGGACGGCGCGTGGTGAATGGGCAAGGGGAGTGGATACTCGTTGTATTCGCGTCCGTTGAGGAGGCGGCCGTTGCGCCATTTCTGAACGCCGCCCCATTGCTTGAAGAAGAAAGCAGCGCCGACGCGGACGCATTGCGCGTGGATGCTCTCCACCCATTCCACCTTCATCGGGCGGACGGCAGGTCCCGATTCTCCGCCCACGATGACCCAGTGAATCCCCTCTAACGGAAGATCCGGCAGGGCACTCAAAAGCGGCTCGCAGGAAAGAAAGCGGACTTGCGCGGGCACGGTTTGCAGGTCAGTAATCCGAAAATAATAGCGCGGGAGTTCCACACTGACACCCATCCACACATTGGGGGACCAGGGGAGCGACGGCGCAAGTTCTTTCAAGCGTGCGGAACGCTTGGTCAAGACCTGAAAGGTATGCCACCGCGCCCGTTGCATCGTTTCAAAGACCCGCTCAATGAACTCCAGAGGCACTTTCTCGTGGAGCAGGTCGGACATTGAATTGACGAAGATGATGGACGGCTCGCGCCACCGCAAAGGCACTTTCAACAGGTCTTCGTGAAGGGTCACGGAAAAGCCGTTCCGGTATCGCGGATTGCCCGCTTTCTGCAGGCGAAGCGCGATCCGTTCCGCGTAACAATGCTTGCATCCCGGGGACACCTTAGTGCACCCGGTTACCGGGTTCCATGTGCGTTGCGTCCATTCAATTCTTGTCCGCCCAGCCATGTCATCATCTCCTGAAATGAATTTTATCACCTGCCCGAATACCTTTTTTCTTGGATTCCACTCGTTTTATTTGAATAACCCCTTCATCCTCTAATTGATGAAGAACCGACCTATAATGCTTCTCAATGAAAGGTAGAACCCATGTCTCTTCCCGTAGCTCATCAAAAGTCACGATTTTGTTGGATTCTACATATCGCTGTCGTATGTAGCTTTTCAATTCTTCGTCCGACGGCGTTCGCGAAAAAAGCACCCCCTTTTCCCTTGCCGAATAATCAAAGGTGCCCATTTCGTCTCCCAACGGCCACATAACCTCCTTCATCAGGAGTGCGGCTTTAGAATGATTAGAACAATGTACCAAGTAATACTTGGTTCGGTTTTCTCCACCTTGCACCTTGTCTTCGGGACTGAAGCGAATTCGGAACTTCAACTTATATTTCGCTTGAATCTGCTTCAAAAAATAATCCGCGAAATGTTCTTCACGTTCCCGACCAGTTTCCCGCATAAATAATTGACTACGCCATGTCTCGTTGCCAAATATTCTGGTTATGCTACTCTGAACCTTCGGGTTGGAGAGGTGCCTATTAATGGCATACCACATCAGGTTCAGTAGAACTTCAGTCCGTGTACAGGAAAGAACTTCGTTAATCACTGGGATAGTGAGAGGATGACCATAAGGGTCGATGAAGGCTCCTTCAGGTATGCGATAAATGCGGCGATCTTTTCCTCGCTCGGCCGCTGCATACCGACAAGGATACGACAACGTGGAGGGATGGGCGCGGACAGGCGGTCTACGAGTGGGCTGATCTGCTCCCAGCCCCGCAAGAAAAAATACCCGATGCAGATGTCCGCTGATTGCGCGCCAGAAAGGGCACTCCGCAACCCGTGCAGAAGCGTCCGTTCTTCCGATAGATTATCGTAAATGCTGGTCAAACCTAATCCCTCCAAGTCTCTGCCACTGCCTCCGAGAGGAACTGGCAGCATAATGAAAGGTGCATGTGAGGCGGGCAACTTCTAACAGGTGGTCGCGCAGGAGGTGCGGTCCACGCTCCGGATGGTCCTTCGGGGGAGTGTGCGCCCAGCGACCCTCCTGGGGGTGGCTGGCGCTGTGGAAGTGTGCATATTTGTGCACATTATAATTATACCAGAAAATCCAGGATTTTGCAAGCCACGATATAAAGGCATC
>JBBIMK010000026.1:0-28306 GCA_037444445.1 bacterium
ACACAGGGGAAGGAAAAGCGAGTAGCCACTTACGGGTGGCAAGGAAGATGAGCCAACTTTTGGGAATTTGTTATAATAGGGGATGATGAAAGGGAAAAAGGTGGGGCTGGCATTTACGGGAATTTTACTTATTACCTCTTGCGTGCAGGATTGGGGGGTGTGGCGGGGGGGAAAGGGAGACGGTGGCGGCACGCCCGCCCCCCCTGCCGAGGTGCAGGTGACGGTGCGGGACATCTGCATTGCCTTCCTTCCGGGCGCCTGGATTCTGGTGGAGGACCGACTGGGGTTGCAATCTCATAAAACCGGTGTCAATGAGGAGTTCTGGCAACTGCAAGGGCTTCAGCCCCCGGTGACGGTGACGATTGGTTATAAAAAGGACGCAAACGCAACCCCCTGGTTTACCACCTGGGTATTTTCTGCCTCCCGTTTTTTATATTTTACTGTGCCGACGAATCAAGAGAACTGCCCTCCTCCGCCCCCTCCGGGCAATGGCGGGGGGCCCACCCCTGGCTCTTTAGAGGGCGACATTCTGAGTTCCACGGGCGGTGAAATTGAAATCCGCACCTCTTCCGGAGGGTATCAGCGTCTGCTATCCGGGCAAACCCACTTCCGCCTCACCAATATTTACCCCGGGAAACTCCTGCTGTTTGCCACCGAATATGCGGCGGGAAATGTGCCGACCCGCTTCGGCATGCTCAAGGATATTCAGGTGGCGGAAGGGGAGAGTAAAACTGGCCTGCAATTAGACCTTACCGCTCCTTACACCACGCAGGTGAACGGGAGTGTTCTCTTTCCCACAGGCTTCACTCCCAATCCCGGTCCTGCGGGTTCTTACTATCTTTTCAGTGTATCCCTGGCCACGGGAGGTTATATCAGCAGTCTGGGTCGGGTTTTTGACCTCTCCTCCGGGTCTTACCAGTTGAACCTGCCCGATTTCACTCTCCTTCCCCTGGACCTGACAAGCGACCTTGTGGTCATCAACGCCGCTGCCACTCAAACCTTGAACGACAGGGGAACTTCCACTCCCGGCGACGACTGGAGCCGGAATGTGAATTTCTATACCACTCGCCTCGTGGGGCAATTCACCTCTTCCCCGGTGGATTTTGACATTCCTTTCCTCCCCATTCCTTCCCCTCTGGAGCCTGCAGAAGGTGCTCAGGTGAGCCGAAATGGTCTTACTCTGAAATGGCAAAAGGTCCCTGACCCCACCCTCACCGGCTATACCCTCTGGATTCGTCCTGCGACCCTGAACCAGATTATCTGGAGCATCGTGGTGGATGACCCGGACATCACCTCCGTCCGCCTGCCCACCATCCCCAACAACGAATTCGATGCCTTTACACCGGGAGAAACCTACTACTGGACCATCAATACGAGAGGCGGGGCTTCCTCCACCGGCTCCTCTGCCGAGTCCAACCTCGCCTTCTCCATCCAACCGTAAGCCGGTAAAGAAAGGTTTCTTTATCTCCTGCTATAATGATAGCAGGATGGGGAATCGGCGGGAAATCACCTTTTCCATTTTTCTCCTTTTGATTTTTCTGATTCTGGGGATGCTGGCTTATCGCATAGTGCGGTTCTTTTTTGCCCCGTTCTTCTGGGCGTTCATTATGGCCCTTGTCTTCTATCCGGTGTATCGGAAGGTGAGGCAATGGCTGAGGGGGCGAGAGTCACTGGCAGCATTTCTGATGACCGCGGGGGTGTCCCTGCTGGTCGCTGCTCCTATGGTTTTACTCCTGGGGATTGCCGCCGCAGAAAGTGATGACCTCTCTCAGCGCCTCACCTTCCTTTCCAGGCAAGGAACTCTGACGGCGTACCTGCACCCCCTGGAGTTACCCCGGGTGAAAGAATGGATAGAACGCATTCACACCACCTACCAAATAGATGTTTACAGATTCCTCCAGGAAAATATCACGGGAGGCATTTCCTTTTTAACCCACTTGCTCAAAGGGTTTTTGAAGAGCCTGTATATCATCGTGATAGATTTTGTTCTGATGGTGATTACGCTCTTTTTTGCGTTTCGGGACGGTGGGAAATTTTTACTCGCCTGCCGGGATTATATTCCCCTGAGTGGAGAGTCCAAGGAGCGTGTTTTCCTCCGCCTGCAGGAAACAGTGAATGCGGTGATGCTGGGCATTGTGGTAACATCTCTGGTCCAGGCCTTCCTGGCCGCGGTGGGATACTCGTTGTTCCGTGTGCCTTACCCTTTGATGTTGGGCTTTCTCACTTTCGTAGCCGGCTTATTAGGGCTTGCGGTGCTGGTGTGGCTCCCGGCGGTGGCTTATCTTCTTTTTTCCGGTCAACTTGTGTATGGTATCCTGTTAGCGGTATGGGGGATTTTACTATTGAGCAATATAGATAATTTCATTCGGCCTGTGTTTATCAGCGGTAGAACCCATCTGCACCCCCTCGCCCTGATGGTGTTTATCCTCGGCGGATTGATTCAATACGGCTTCCTTGGGCTCTTCCTGGGCCCCATTATCCTTGCTGTGTTCATTACACTGCTGGAGATTCTGCGGGAAAAATACTACCCCGCACTGAAGCAGGAGTGATAGGTGACCGCTAAATATCGGTCGTATATAATAGAGACGATGAATGGAAAAAGAGGGAGCGGTCTTTCGCAGGGTAGGAGTGTAGCTCTTGCGCTGCTTTGTTCCACTCTTCTTTTTACTTGCCGGAAGCCGTCCGCCAGTTCCACGGTTGAACAGTCAGGCGGTGCTTCGCCTTCCACTGGCACTGTGTATGAGGTGCAGCGAGTGATTGATGGAGATACGGTGGAGCTATCCAGTGGAACCCATCTTAGATACCTGGGCATCAATACGCCGGAAAAGAAGGAACCTTACTTTGAGAATGCCACCCTGTATAACCAGAAATTGGTGATGGGAAAAAGGGTGCGGGTGGAAATGGACGTTCAGCCTTACGATTCATACGGGCGACTTCTGGGGTTTGTTTTCGTGGACCGGGTGAATATCAATGTGGAGTTAGTCCGTGCTGGAATGGCTCATGTGATGATTATTCCACCCAATTTAAAATATGCGGAAGTCCTCCAGAAGGCGCAGGAAGAAGCCCGAATCGCCGGGCGGGGCATCTGGACGCTGTTAGAGTATCAAGCCCCTTTGAAACTCACCAGCTTCCATTATAACCCGCCAGGGGATGAAGCGGCCGACCCGAACAGGGAATACCTGCGGCTGGTGAACCTGACTGGGGAGCCTTTGAACCTTCAGGGATACATCCTGAAGGACTCCGACGGTCATTCCCTTACCTTCCCGGATCTTGAACTCTCACCCGGCTATACGCTGGTGGTGCATTCGGGGAAGGGGAAGAATCAAACTTCTCCAGAGTACCAGCAGGAAATCTACTGGCAGTCCGATGTGCCTGTCTGGAACAACGATGGGGACGAGTTGCAACTTTATGACGCAGCGGGGAAGTTGATACTCAGGCGCTCCTATCGCGGCGGGCAAAAATAGAAGGTAGAAAGCAGAAAATCAGAGTGCATTCTGGGAAAGCCCTTGAGGTATTGAGCATCGGGCTTACATTTCTACCCTTCTGCTGCACGACGCACGGCTTCTGAGTATGGGTGGAAGGGAAGTGGTATAATGGTAGTGAGGGATGGGTCGGGCGGTCGCTCCTCCGAATTATTCGGGGGGGAGGAAAGTCCGGACTCCACAGGGCAGGACGCTCCGGAAAGCGGAGCCTTCCCGGCTGAGAAGTTGGGAGGAGGGAAAGTGCCACAGAAACGATACCGCCCCGACATCCTGTCGGGGTAAGGGTGAAAAGGTGGGGTAAGAGCCCACTCCACCCGCCCGTGAGGGTGTGGTGGGGGCAAACCCCGTCCGGAGCAAGACCAAACAGGAGAGGGTGGTCCCGCCCACTCCGGTTCCCAATGGGAATCGGGGAACTCCGGGTCGGTCGCTTGACCCCTGATGGGAAAAGTATCAGGGGCAGAGGAATGACCGCCACCCCGGCTTTTGAGTCGGGGAACAGAATCCGGCTTACAGACCCATCCTTCTTTTTATATTCACGCATCGGACTGAGAATGGAAGAGACGGGACGAAAATTCCTCTTCTGGTTCGTCATTCTGGTCTTCCTTTTTATCGTGGCGCTGGTGGTGCGAGTTTCCGGGGTTTCCCACCCCTCTTCATCGGGAGCCTCCGCCTCTCGTAACCTCTTCCCCTTCCAGGAAATTATCCCCCTTTACCCCCAGCCGGCGCCCGTGATTCCAGAAGTCACCAATGAGGGCTTTGACATCCAGGTTCTGGCACCAGTGGTTTTTACCCCCCACACTGGAAATTTAGAAATCCTCCTCCGTGTCGCCGGAACCCCGCCCTATTCTCCTGTCATCGTGGTGGATGACTACCCTCTTTTTAGAGGCTTCTCGGTAACAACGGAAAGCAACAACCTCACCCTCTCTTTTGATGAAGAAATCCAACTGGCGGATGGTATACGCACCCTCGTGATTTATCTCACCGATGGACAAAAAAGAACAGTCTCCGTTTCTATCCAGGCTCTCATTGAGAGTCCAGAAGTACGAACCTACCGAGAAACTGTTCTTCAATGGGCTCAGTCGGTGGAGCAGAAGTTTCCTGCCGATGCCAGCCTGGACCGGGAAACCCTGAATGCTTATGTTCAGTTCCTTCTTCTGCCCATCCGTTACGGTTCCATTCCCAGAGCCTCTCTCCAGGGGGAATTGGCGAAGATTGAGAAAGCCCTGTATGACTCGCGGCCCACCTTCTGGAAAGCGGTATACGGGAAACCGTTAACCGAATTAGAAATTCATCTTGTGGCTCGGGTATTTCAGAAGAACCTGGCACCCATCTTACTGAAAGTGGAGAAGGCATCGGGAACTTTCGTTTCCCCCTTCGTGTCCTTGAACGACCTTTCTCGGAAATCCACCCAGATTCTCGGTGGCAATCCTTATTCATCGGGGTATAGGTGAAAGGACTGGAACCATTCTGAGAGTTTCTGGATGCGTTTTTGAGGGTCGGAGGGGAGGGAGAGGGGGCGACCTCGGCAGTCTATCATCAGCCCCACCACACCGCCCTGCACCGTCTTCGTCATCGTCTTACCTTTCCCCGCCCCCACATCAAATTTCCTCGCTGGCGTGACAGTGACTTCCACGCTTTCATCCAGCCCGATGGGTAAAAGCAGCATCTGCCCGAATGGCACCTCATGGGTGTAACCGCCGATGGTAAGCTGGAGGCAGGGCTCGCCTTCCACTCCCGTTCCAGAAGGAGCAATCAGGGTGCCCAGCCGTATCAGGCAATCCTTATCAAACACCTCTTTCGCCGACTGCTTATGAATCTCACTCAAAACGCCCAGTTGCGGCATCATAAAGATGGAGTCCACCGCAAGATAGGTGAAGCCCTCGGGCTGGAAGCCGTCAATCAGCATCATAGCAGCCTGGCTTCGGCGGGGGGCGTGAGAAAGAACCCCACCAGAACCCACCAGAAGGTCCAACTGCATCATATCAATCAGGGTTTCACCCGTGCGCGTTTGAGCAAAGGCATCGGCGATGGTTCGTTGTTGCTGGATGCCCTTCAACCCCACCGCAAGGGATTTGTGCTGAGCAAAGGACATCCGAAGGGCTTCCCGGCTGATGGCTTGCTCAACCATCAATTCTTCCAGGGTTTGAGGAACAGTGGTGGGGCGAATCATCTTGTTCTTTATCCGATTCCGCAGGTCTGCTTCCTCCATCTGAAACGGAAGCCAGCGAAGGATATTCAGAGGGCCTGCATCCGCTAATACATTGGAAATGGAATAAGAAAGCCCATAGTTGGCGGAGACAGTTCGGTTGAACACATTCTGGAAAACGGAGAAGACATCGGTGGTGGCTCCTCCGATGTCCACGCCGATGACCTGTATGCCTTCTTCCTGTGCAATCATCTGGATGAGTTTTCCTACCGCGGCGGGGGTGGGCATAATGGGTGCATTCGCCCATTCCATCAGGGTTTTATATCCAGGGGCATGGCTCATCACATGCTCTAAAAACAGGTCTTGAATCTTCAGGCGGGCAGGCATAAGATTCTCCCGTTCCAGTGTGGGTCGGAGATTCTCCGTAATCGTGAGAGCCAGTCTCTCGTCCAGAATCTTCTGGATTCTCGGACGAGCGTCCTGATTGCCCGCATAAATGATAGGCAACAGGAAGGTGGTGCCGAGGCGGGCTCTTGGATTCGCCGCTCTGATGACCTCCGCCATCCCGACCACATGGGTAATGTCCCCGCCATCGGTTCCGCCGGACAGAAGAATCATATCGGGGCGCAGTTTCCGAATGAGTTCCACCCGCTGGTGGGGAAGCCTTCTATCGTTCACCGCCAGCACATTCATCACGATGGCGCCTGCACCGAGAGCCGCTCGTTCCGCACTCTCCGCCGTCATCTCCTTCACCACGCCCGCCACCAGCATCTGAAGCCCACCCCCGGCGGAAGAAGTGGAAACATACGCATCCACCCCATGCCGATGCCCCCGGGATGGCACAATGATTCTTCCGCCCTCCAGAAACTTTCCGCTGGTCAATTCCTCCAGTTCCTGGATGGCATTCCGCACCCCCACCATTACATCTTCAAACGGCGCCTCCACCGTGGTGGGCGCTTCCCCGCGTGCAATTAAACGATAGTGCTCTCCCACCTTCTCAATCAAAATCGCTTTCGTGGTGGTGCTACCGCAGTCTGTGGCTATGATGGACTGGAGAGTCTGAAAATCAGGACTTCCCGCCATCCGAACTCTCCTCCTTTTCAGAGGGTGAGGTGGCTGGAAGTTGCCTCCTGACTTCTGGTTCTTGCCTGCTGGCCATTTTTTCCGATTGCAGGGCTTCTATCTTCTGTATCAGCAGTTCCACATTCTCCCTTTTTTCCAGAAATTTCGGCAATTTTTCATATCGCTCACTCCCGAAAAATGGAGCAATAAAGGGTTGCACCCCCACCGCCATCTGATTCATTAAGAAGGAAAAAGGCTTGATGGACTCTAAGATAAAGATAGCAGGCGCAGCAAGGCCCCGTTCCACAATCTTCCTCGCTACCCACTCGGCCGCCTCCTCATCCTTCTTATCCGGCGGTGGACTTAACGCAAACGCATCCCACAATCCCATCTCTCCATCCACCTCCTATATTTTACACCATCCTCCACCCTGCCCTCATCTGGTCATCCACGGGAAAAGTGGAAAATCATCAGGAGAAGTATCCATTTCAGAGCATTTGAACCGATGAAATGTGAGAATGGCCGTACGGGGATGGATAACCGATAACTGCGTCAACGCCTCCGTTCCGCTCACGGGTATTTGTCGCGGAACAGCGCCAACAGAGCATCCGGAGAGAAGGAGGAACTTTTTCCCCGGGGGAAGCGGAAGAATAAACCCCGGTAGCGGTCTAAAAAGGAAGGCCTGTCAAAGGGGGAGAAGAATATTCCTCCCTCCAGGATTACAACCCTCGGGAAATCCTTGCGAGGTTTCCTGTATCTCAACCACAGATGTCGCCATCCCACCCATTCAGAATCCACACTGTATTCGGTAGGGAATAAGAAGGTGGAAATAGAACCGAGAATCAGGAGGAAGGATAGCGCACCCCAGCCTAAAGAGTGGGTAGACCACGCAAAGAGAGCGGGAAAGAAAATCAGCGCTCCCACCGCCAGCCAGGCTTTACGAGAATCTTCCAGCAGAGGCCACACTCGCCAGTCTATTTTTCCCTTCTTATCCATCTCTCACCTTCGGGATGCGGGGGGGTGAGTCTACGCCAGTGCGGGGCATAGAGGGATTGTCTATCAACGGGAGCATTTACACATGCCAGTCGTTGAATGGGGTTTCCACTTCCAGCGGAGGGAAAACGCTTTCAACAGAAGGCAACTCCTCAAACTCCTTCTCTTCCTGGCCGGGCTCCAATTTCAACGGCTGGTCGAAGGGAATTAAATTTCTCTCCCAGAAAAGGAAATCTTCCACAAAGATTTTATACTTATGGAGTTCAGTGCGCAGGGTGTTCAGATTCACCGGGTCAAAGGTGTAGAGCAGGGATTTTTCCAGTAATTTCGGGTTCGTGAGATGCTGATAGGCTTCCTCTAAAAGGATGAACTCTTCTGGATGTTTCTCAGGTCCGTAGGTCTTGATGAGTTTAAAGTATCTTCTCTCCACATCCCTTACGGTAGCGTATTTTTCCAGCCCCAGGAACCAATAGAATTGATTGGCTCTTTTGACGAAGGAGAGGTAATCTTCCGCGTTGGCTCTTGTCAAAGCGGTTGCAGAGGGCTTCGCACCGTCCTCCTGCGAACTCAAGAAATTATTGCTCTCCTCCAACCAGATGGCATAATGAGTCATATCCGGTGTTTTATCCAGTTCTCGTTTCCAGTGATTCTGAAGCAACTTCCACAGGCGTGCGGCATCCTTCCATTCTCCCAGGATAGTGAATGCGAGCGCCAGATTATGTAAAACTTCCAGGTCCCTGGGATACAGTCTCCTTGCCAGGTCCCATTTCATCACGGCTTCCCGGAGGTTATCCCGCTTAGCGAGGGCATAGCCTACTTGCTTGTACGCCGCAGACAGGAGGAAATCCGCGTAGCGGTTCGTCGGGTCAAAGGCTTTAATCCGTTCCCAGGCTTCCAGGGCTTTGTCCGTGAATCCTTCCTCCATGAAGAAGAAGCCGATACGGGTGTAGACATCCACGACCATTTTCCGGTCGCCGATTTTTGCAGGGTTCAGGTCCATTATCCGATGCCAGTATGGCAAGCCCTGACTCCGATCCCCTTTCAACAGATACGATAGTCCCAGGAAGAAGAGGATTCTCGGGTCATCGGGGTCCTCCTGACGGCTCCTGGATAACACCCGGATGGTTTCACCATACCGCTTCAATTTCAGCAGGAAAGAGGCATAAATCCAGGGTGGGAAGGTCGCTTGAACCTCCTCCTCAGGAATCTGAATGGCAGAGGTAATTTCCGGGGGTAAATCCATGGCAAGGATGGAAAAAATGAGGGCACGGAAGGCTTTTTCTTGTATCTCTTTATTTTTAGCGGACAGGAACAGGTGGTAGAACTCACGAACACATTCAGGGCGTCCATCCTCAAACTGGGCTAATGCACCATAATACCTGACCTGTTCATCACTTTTTAACGGGGTACGGAGCAACTCTTCATACTCCACGAGAGATTTTTTCACTTCTTTCAGATGATGATAGGAAAGAGCGAGGTAGAAGCGGGCTTGATAGAATTTATAATTCAGGGAGAGAGTTTCATTGAACCATCGGGAAGCCTCTTTGTATTGCCCCCGGGCATAATGGGAGAGCCCAGCCCTGAAAGCCATTTGAACGGCGGATTTCCAGAGGGATTTGTTGTGCCAGTCTTGCTTCAGGGCTTCAGACAGCAAGGCGGCTGCCTGAGGATAATGCCCCTTGCCTGCCTGTATGGTGGCATAGGTATAAAGGGCGCTGGCTAATTCTCGGGTGACGGATTTCTCCCCCTGGGATATGGCTCTGCGGTAAGCATCCATCGCCGCTTCATACTGACCTGCTTGCATGCACAATTTCCCGATACGGCTCCACACATAGCCCGCCACGGATTTATACCCTGCCGCTTTTTGATACACTTCCATGGCTTTACCCGGGAGTCTCTGTTTTTCAAAAGTGAGCCCTATGCGGGCGAGGGCAAAGGGGGCAAGGGTTTTCTCCTTCGTCGCCTCTATGAAGTGCTGATGCGCCATCTCCCAATCCCCTTTCAGAAACCCTATCACCCCCAGCCAGTAAGCCCTCTGGGAGGCGAACCCATCTCCCAGCGTCTGAAGTATCTCCCGGGATTCGGATAACTTCTGTGTAGCCAGGAGGCTCTTCGCCTTCAGATACAGGAGTTCACCGTCCGTTATACCCAGATCCATCGCCTTTTGTATTGCCAGAAGGGCTTCCGAAAACCGTCCATTCTGGAAGGCAAACCGGGCGACCTCCTGCCAGATTTCTCCCGGTATCTGCCGGATTATCGGCAGGTCATACTTGAGAATATCCATAGCAATGGGAAAGAAGAGGGGGGAACGCTGAGGAGAGGAGAGTTCCTGCTTTAAGAGGATGTCCAGAACTTGAGGGGTGCGGCCACCTTCTTCGTAAAATTTTGCATACAGCGACAAAGCAAAAGGGGAAGTGATGCCCTGCTGGAGGAAAAAAGGCACGACTTCCCAGCGGAAAGTTTTCTCCTCCGGGTGCCGTTGCAAATATCCCTGGTAAACTTGAAGGGCTTTCTCATCCTGCGCCCTGCGGGAAAGATAGTAAGGCGCCAGCGCATCTACAATGGCGGGAGTGACCTCGGGGAGGCGGTTCTCCTGCAGGAGATAATCCAGGTAGACTGCGTAAGCGGGTGGAATCTGGGTAGCGGAATGAATCTGCCGATATATCCCCTCTGCAGAGAGGAGTTTAATCTCCCGGGTCAGGGTCAGGTCAAACACGGAGCGGAAAATTTCTTCCGCAAGGGTGGAAATTTCCTGCGTGCGATGCAGGTCCACCGCCAGAAGTTCCAGAATGGCAGAAGTGCGAAGCCCGAGGCGGTGAGCAGCGCGGTAGATTGCCCCGGCGGCAGGGCTGGAATCCCTCCGCTGCGCCAGCAGGGTTGCCACACGCTTCAGCCCCTTCTCCGGCACGGTAACGCCCTGAGTCACAGCGGCTTTGTAAATCTCCAGCACCCAGGGGTCTTCCGCTCCTGCCTCGGAGAATAACGCCACGATTCCCGCCAAAAACTCCCGGTCTTTGGGATGAATCTGAAAGTATCTGCGATAGATTTCCATGGCCTCTTTGGTTACATCCCGGGTGCCCGGGAGGTTGCGAGCGGCGAAGGATAGCACCTCTTCATCCTGCGGGTAATGAATCGCTGCATTCTTCGCCTGTTGAATGGTGGTGTAATCTTTTTCTCCCACTTGTAGTGCATATTTCACGAACACGAGGTCCAGAATCGGTGCCCCTCCTGTGTGGCGGGCACAGGATTGGAGCAATTCCACGATTTCAGGGGAGATTTTTTTCGCCCCCGCCACCTTCTTCGCCATCACCTTCGCTACCTCCAGCAGAGATGGAAAGGCCGACAGCGCTTCCTGGTAGACCTCCATACTTTCGGCAGAGGTGTCTTCATCCGCCGCCAGCATCCGTGCATAGCGGTTCAATCCCGCCTTATCCAGGGCTTTCAGGAAATGAAGACGCTGAAGAACGCGACGCTCATCCGCTGCCTTCTCTGGTATCCCGGAATAGATTTTCTGGAGATACTTGAAGCCTTTCACCCAGAGTTTATCGCGGTCAACCGCCCGCTCTATCACTTCTATACTCTCGCCGTCCGACTTCCCCTCCTTAATCAGGCATTCCCCATAACCCACCAGTATGACCGCATCGTCAGGATAGATGGTGAGGGCTTTCCGATAGACCTCCAGAACCGCACGAGCACATTCACCCCGCTTCACATACACGCGGGCAAGACTGCGAATCACCTCCGGATTCTCCGGGTCCCGCTGAATCCACCGGCGGTAGAGTTCCAACAACTGCTCCTCGGGATAAGCCTTCCGGTATCCCTCCTCCAGAAGGGAAAAAGCCTCGCGCATTCGGGTGAGGTTCGGAGTGACCTCCAGGAGGCGGATGGCTTCCCACAAATACTCCTCCGCCTCCCGAATCCGACCTGCTCGAAAGGCTCTCCGGGCATTTCCCATCAGCCTCCCTATCTTCATTCCGGATAGAATTGCCATTTTTCCCCTCTACCTTTTCTCCTGCTTATGATATAATTTCTGTAGTTAATTATAATACAGAAGGAAAAAATGAAAAAGAGGGCGAGGCAACTTTTTATTATCCTTTTCATCTTCCTCTTCCACAGGGCTTTAGAGCCTGCCTTGCCGATTCTCGGCACACCACAGGAGCTTCCTCCCTCTACTCCTGTAGAGTCCGACTCCACCTTCCCCATCCCTATCCAGGCGGTGGAAGTGGTGAACCCCCTCACCGGCAGGCTCACCCGTGCCGTTTCAGGTGAGTTACTGATTGTCGCCGAAAAGGGGAAAGAGAAGGATACAGAATCTCTGCTTTCCTTTCATCACTTTCTCATTCTCCATAAACTTCCCGAAATCTCTGCCTATCGCGTTGCCATTCCCGCGGGGTTCAGTATGGAACAAGCCCTGAAACAGGTAGCCGGATGGGCGGGCATCCGCTCTGCGGAGTTTAATTATTTCATGTATCCAGCGGATGTTTTCCCGAATGACCCGAATCTTGCCAGCCAGTGGTATCTGGGGAAGATTCGTGCTTTTACCGCATGGGAATACGGAACCGGCACCCCCGCTCAATCTGTGGCAGTAGTGGATACCGGTGTGGATATTCAGCACCCTGACCTGATGGGTAAAATTCAGCCCGGTGGATGGGATTTTCAACAGAATGATAGCGACCCCTCGGAAGAGCCCTGTGTGGACACCAACAAAAATGGAAACTGTGACCAGGGGGAGCCGTCGGGGAATGTGGGACATGGGACCGGGGTTGCTGGCGTCATTGCTGCCGCCACGAATAACGGCATCGGCATCGCAGGGCTGGCATGGCAGACGAAAATCTTCCCCGTTCGGGTCTTCCCGGCCAACGGCGGCGCCCCCATCTCTCAGATTGCCCAGGGCATCCTGTATGCCGCCAGAGAGCCTTCCGTCCGCATCATCAACCTGAGCCTCAGCGGACCGGATGATTCCAGCACCCTCCGCGAAGCCATTCAATTCGCCTATTACCGCGGGATTCTAATTGTCTCTGCCGCCGGCAACAAACCCCCGGATGTGTATCCGGGTGTCTACCCGGAGACCCTTGCGGTGGCTGCCACGGATAACACGGATAAAAGAGCCGATTTCTCCAATTATGGGGATTGGGTGGACCTTTCTGCCCCAGGGGTCAGTATCTTTTCCACCACCTTCACCCGGCAAAGTCAGCATGCGTATACATCGTGGAATGGGACGAGTTTTTCCGCTCCGGTGGTATCCGGCGTTGCCGCTCTTCTTTTCGGGCTTCACCCCGCCTGGACCGCCCAGCAAGTGATAGAGCATCTGAAAACCACTTCCGACGACATCTCGGTTGCCAACGATTGCAATCAAGACACTCCGCCGGATTGGTGCGGGAAAATGGGCGCCGGGCGGGTGAATGCCTACAAAGCCATGCTTGCCGGAGATGTGGAGCCTCCGCTGTGGCTTTCCGCCCGCCCCCTGAAAAATGATTCCGTCCTCCTTCACTTCAATGAACCGTTAAATCCACTGCCGATTTCTTCCGGTCAGGCGGGATGTTCTTCTCCAGACATTTCCGTATCTCAGATTCGCCTCACCGAGAAGTCGGAGGATGTGGAAGCCTTCACCAGCCCCCAGCAGGGGGGCAGAACCTATGCCCTCACTTGTTACGGATTTCAGGACCTCAGCGGGAATCAAATGACGCCCGCCCAGAACACCTTCATTGGCACGAATTCCGTTTGGAATTTCGCCTCCAGCCAGCGAGGCAGTTCCATCTCTCCTGCAGGCACTGGCGCCCTGATTGATAATAACCCCACCACCGCCATCACCGGCCAGGTCAACCCCACTCCTCCCGATTATACCATTACTCTTCCCTCTATTGAGTGGCTCAACCGCATCGTGGTGCGAGGGGGTGAGCCCGTCCTCCGATACCGCCTCCGGCTCGGCGTCGACCGGTCCAGCCTGGATACCCTCTGGGAAGGGTATGCCACTTTCGACCAGAGCATCTCCTTCTCTCCCTCCGGAGTAAGATACATCCAATTGTCCGTGCTGGAAAGTGCTGAACCGAACGGCATTTTCACTCTTTACGAACTGGAGGCTTACCGGGATGACATCACCCCCCCCGCTCTGGTGACCCTCCCCCGCGTTCAAAGCCTCTCTTCCACCTCGGTGAAAGTTACCTGGGCAACGGATGAGCCAGCAGGGGCAGGCGTTTTCTTCCGCACCCTCGGCTCTCCTGAATATCAAACCGCATCCACCCCTTCCCTGACTTACTCCCACGAATTCACTCTCTCCAATCTGGATTCTCAAACCGCTTACGAATACTATGTGGAGAATACCGATGGCTGGGGAAACAAGACGCAATATCCAGAAGTGGCACAGGGAAGTGCCCCCCTGACCTTCTTCACCAATGGCACTTTCAGCGCCTTTCACCAGCCTCCGAGGAACTTCGGTGTCATCGGGCGGAGCATTCCCCTGTCCCTTCAGGTTACCACCTCCCCTGCCTCCGTTCAATTATTCTACCGGGAATTGGGCGCCTCCTCTTTCCAGAGCACGGCGATGAATGTGAACGGGCAGTCCGCCACCGGCGCCATCCCCGGCTCCGCCGTCCTCTTCCCCGCTATGGAATATTACTTCCTCATCCAGATTTCCGGGGAGGGCAGTTTTAACTACCCTCCATCGGGATACTTCCGCATAAATACCACCATCGCTGGCGACGCCAACGGAGACTTCATCGTAGATGAGTTAGATGCCTTAGAAGTAGGCTTTGGGCTGGGGCGAACCCTCGCAAGCCCTGACTTTTCACTCAATCAGGATGCCGATGGTAACGGCATCGTGGATGAGGCGGACATTGCCTTCATCCAGGCTCACTTCAGCGATTCTCCATAAAAAGAAACCTCTGGACCCTTACATTCTAAATCCGGAAGAGCGGGCGGGAAATGAGTATCCCAACCGCAGAGACGATGAAAAATCCCGTGGCATATCCCAGCGGCAAGCCTAAAAAACCTAAAAACAACCCGTAGAGCGAAATACTTTCCATTAGCGACCATTTCACCACCAGATTTCTGACCCTCAAGGCAATAAGAAAGGAAACTCCGGAAATGACCAGGAAGATATAGGTGAGAAGAGAGAGGGAAGAGGGAGAGAAAGGAATTATAGCCCCGAGCCGAAGCCAAATCAACAGGAAAAGATAATACGCCCCTACCGCCGCCAGAAATGCCCACCAGGAATTTATCCGTTATCCTTTCTTCCATCTTTTTTCCACATCTCTCCTCTAATTTTACATTAGATGTGAAACAGGTTGTGCGAAGCCAAAAAGTGAGAGAGAAGAAACTTCATCACTCCATCTGGAGCGTTCTGTTGGGATGAATAAAAAATCATTTGTTTGCTACTGCTCCCCTGTGATGGGCGGAAAGGAATATTTATTCTGAGAAAGTTGAATGCGTTTTATCACTCTGTAACAAAAAAAATTTTTACGGGATGCAAATAAAAACGCTCCCCAAAAAATCTAAAAACAGGAGTATAAAAAAATTTATGGAATGGATGCGTGAATTCCGGAATGCACTGGAAATTGCGTCTATAACAGGGTTACAAAAAATAGAAAGAAATTATTAAAAAAAACGGGACGAGAATTTTTTTTCTGCTCTTAGATTTTTTTTCTGATTCCTCTCGCGAAAAAAAATTATGCGAATGATTGCGGATGAATTAAATTCAAAGGGTGAGTTGTGAACACACGATGAACACGGGGATTGAAAGGTTTTCATTTTTACTTCTCCAAGAACGAGCAAGAAAGTTTTTGAAAATTTCTTACCAAAATTTACCAAAAAATTGACGGGGAACTTGACAGTTTGAAAAAAGGCTATAATAATTAGTAGTAAGATGAAGCAAAAGGGCAAAATATGGAGGCTCGAAAATCCCATCGGGGGAGGTGTTCGGCATGAGCCAGGAGTCTGATGCTTCAGAGGCGGACAAACCGCCCTCATCGGTTTCAACGGTAATTGAGCGTACCCCTTCCGCTTACTCTTATGAGAGAAGACTTCCTTATTATGAGGGAGTTTTAGAGGAAGAGTGGAACGACTGGAAGTGGCAGTTGCGGAATGCCATCCGAAGCCTGCGACAACTGGAAAAGGTTTTCCCTTTAACTCCGGAAGAGAGGGAGCAGATTGCCCAGGTGGGGGATGTGTATCCGATATTGATTTCCCCCTACTATCTATCGTTGATAGAGGTGGACAATCCCCGGGACCCGATTCGTTTGCAGGCCATTCCATCCGTAGAGGAACTGACAGTGGGGCAGGAACTGGAGGAAGACCCCTTAGAGGAGGAGACGGATTCCCCGGTTCCCGGGCTGACCCATCGGTATCCCGACCGGGTGCTGATGGTCACCACTGATTTTTGCTCCACTTACTGTCGTCATTGCACCCGAAAGCGATTGTTTCGTGTGGATTTGCCTCGCCAGAAGTTGCCGGACATTGAGGCAATGATGGCTTACATTCGGGAGCACGAGGAAATACACGATGTCATCCTCTCGGGGGGCGACCCCCTCACACTCTCCCTGAACAAACTGGAATACATTTTATCCAACCTGCGGAAAATTCCGCATATAGACATTATTCGTCTGGGGAGCCGGGTCCCCGTTACCCTGCCCCAGCGCCTGTTTGACAAAGAACTACTCAGTATGCTGGAGAAATATGGACCCCTCTGGTGTAACACCCACTTTAACCATCCCAATGAGGTGACGAAAGAGGCCTCTCTGGCGGTGAAAAACCTTCTGTCGGTGGGCATACCGGTAAACAATCAAACGGTTTTATTAAAGGGCGTGAACGACGATGTGGACACAATGCGTCAGTTATGTCGCGCCCTATTACGCATCCGGTGCCGACCCTACTATCTCTTCCACTGCGACCCGGTTCGGGGAGCGGCTCACTTCCGCACCTCCATCTGGAAAGGTATTGAAATCGTGGAAGGCTTGCGCGGGCACATCTCGGGATTGGGAGTGCCTCTATATGTGGTGGATGCCCCCGGCGGTGGCGGGAAAATCCCCATTATGCCTAACTACATCCTCTCCGCCAATGACCAGAGCGTGATTCTGAGAAATTACGAAGGGCTGATTGTGAAATACCACCCCTTCGGCGCTCCTGCCAGAGCCTCATCCCATCCCCCCATCAACGGGAAAAAAATGGATAAAGTGGGAATTATTCGCCTTCTCCAGGGCGAAGAAGGAACCCTCTCGTCTGTGAAAAGTCCACGATTGGAGCGGAGGAAGCATGCGCGTCGGAATCGCTTACGACCTGAAGAGCGATTACCCCACGAACCCTGATGCTCCCCAGGACCTGTTAGAAGAATACGATTCTCCTGAAACGATTGCCGCTTTAGTAGAGGCTCTGCATTCCCTCGGTCATGAGCCTGTGCCGCTGGGCGGTGGCCCTTCTTTCCTGCAAAAAATTTTATCCACCCGAGTAGAACTGGTATTCAACCTGGCTGAAGGCAGGCAGGGCTTCCGAAGCCGTGAAGCCCATATCCCCGCCGTTCTGGAACTTTTAGGCATCCCCTACACGGGCTCCGACCCGTTAACTCTTGCCCTGACTCTGGAGAAATCTCTGACCCTGAAAGTGGTGGCTTCCGCCGGTGTCCCTACACCTCACTTCACCACCGTAAATGGCGCCGACAGCCTTACCCCTCCTTTCTCTTTCCCTCTGATTGCCAAGCCCGTTCACGAAGGCTCCAGTATGGGCTTGCGCCGCCACTCCAAAATCCTGACCCCTTCTGCTTACCAGCAGGAAATTCAGCGCCTCCGCTCGGATTATCATCAACCCATCCTCGTCCAGGAATTTCTGGAAGGACCGGAATATACCATTGGCATTCTGGGCAACGGAAAGACCGCTCGGGTTCTCGGCATTATGGAAATTCATCCGAAACTCGCGCCCGTTCCTGAATTTGTTTATTCCATTGAGGTGAAGCGAAACTTCCGGGAGGAAGTGGAATATCGGGTGAATAATGACCTGCCCCGTCCCCTTCGCCAGGCCCTGGAAACTTTTGCTCTCACCGCTTACCAGGCCCTCGGATGCCGGGATGTAGCACGGATGGATTTCCGCCTTTCTTCCGATGGCACGCCCCGCTTTCTGGAAGTGAACCCCCTGCCCGGCCTCCACCCCGTCACCAGCGACCTGCCGATTATGGCTTATGCTGTGGGGTTGAGTTATCAAGACCTGATTGGGGAGATATTGCATCATGCCCGCGGTAGATATGGATAAAGATAACCCAGAAGCCCCAGCCGTTAAGAACCCCGACGAGAAATCACAAAAGCCTGAAGAGAATATTACTTCTCCACGGACGAATGTAGAAGCCGGGGCTCAGCCCCCCGCCACCGCCAGGCCCGGAAAGGGGCTCACCGTGGGTATTCTGTTTAATCTAATGCCCGATTTCAACCGGGAGGACATTAACTCGGTTGTAAGAGCGGTGGAACGGATAGAATCGGTATTGCTAAATCAGGGATATCAAGCCCAACGATTCCAGGCTCACGAGGGGTTACTCCCATTCCTTCATCAACTGGAAGCCTCCCAGCCTGATGTGGTTCTCAACCTCTGTGAAGGATACAGGGACAAAACGGAGGGCGAAGTCTACATCGCTGGCATCCTGGAGATGCTGAACATCCCCTACACGGGCTCCACACCATTCACCCTCGCTCTTGCCCTGGACAAGGTTCGGGCGAAGGAAATCTTCATCGCCCGCCGCATCCCCACCCCCGCTTATGCCGTCTACGACCAGTATCGCGAAGAAATCCCTCCCCTCTCTTTCCCCTTGATTCTGAAACTTTCCAGAGAAGATGCCTCCGTGGGTATGACGAATAAAAATGTGGTCTACGATGAGGATTCCTTCTTCCTTCGGCTGAAGAAACTCCTGAAGGAGTATTCTCAGCCCATCCTGGTGGAAGAATTCATAGATGGACGGGAATTCAATGTGGCTTTCTTGAACGACGAGCCCCTGCCCATTGAAGAAATCCTGTTCAGCATAGAGCCCAAACTGCTTTGCTATAAAGCGAAATGGGAAGAAGGGTCGGTAGAAGACCGGGGAACGATTCCCGTTTGTCCGCCACGGCTTTCCGCCAGAGAACGCAGAAAAATCCTGAAACTGGCTTACGATGCCTACTCCGCCATCGGCGTCCGCGATTATGGCAGAGTAGACCTGAGAATGGATGCCGACGGAAAACTCTATGTCTTAGAAGTGAACCCCAATCCAGACATCACCTCCGAAGGCGGTTTCGTCCAGTGCTTGAAAGCGGCAGACATTCCTTATGAAACCTTCATCCTGATGCTGGTGGATTTCGCCCTATCACGAGGGAAAACAAAGAAAAGTTACCGTAAGACCGCTTCCCAGCCCGGGACCGTGCCCTCCACCCCTGACACCCTTTCGTAGTAGCCCCATTTATGGGGCTTAAAAAACAACAAACCTACAATTTGGGGGTCAGACCCCAAAAGTCCTAATCTTCTATTTTGGTGAGGTCCCGTAAGATTGTATCAAGCGGCGGAATGCCGGTAACAGGTGCAGATATCCGGGGGGTGGAACGAGGCACTGCACGCGCGTCCTCAAAGACCTCAGCAACAGGCAGAGGCAATTGTTCGATCGCCCCTCCGAAAGAAACGATAAGCGCCATCTTATAGTGCCATCCAGGGGTGTAACGGTGGAACACACTTGCCCCGTTTAGACGAACAAACTCGCCATTGCCGTCTCTCCAATAGAGATACGCCCATTCTACCGGTTCCGCAGGGCCAGTGAAGAATTCGCTTTTCACCTCAACCTGTGTGTCATGCGGAACGAGAAGATAGTACCCGTCCACCGTGTCCGAGTAGTCAATTCCACTGAATGTAATGGATAGGGCCATCGGTGCTGTCCTGGAGGTGAACCTCAGGGTGCTGCCCAAGTCCTCCACTTCCACGACGCGTTTTGGCGGTCCCTGGGCAATTTCCTCTTCCAGTTCCGGCTTGGTCAGGAACCAGGTCGCTTGTATTCTGGATACCCAATTTTTTACACCAGGGATGAATTGGGTAAGGGATTTCAAGTCTAATGTTGAGTCTGGCTCAGCCTTCCCAGGCGCGACAAGGGCAAGAACTGCCTGGTTACCCTCCGGTCCCACCCAATAAATTACTCCGGAGGAGCCGTCTGGAACAGATATTTTTTCAGTCGAGGCGTCTATGAAATTCATTGGATAGTACGACCGTCCAAATGGGTCAAACATCCCTCCAGCGGGCAATATCCCAGACCTCCAAATCGTGCTGGAATGTCTCAAATAATGTCACCTTTTGGGGTCAGACCCCAAAATCTCAGTTATTTATCTTCCACCTTTTGGGGTCAGACCCCAAAATCTTTTCCAATACCGAGCTCTTGACTTGACTAACCAGTACCGAAGAAGTTGGCGCGGCCCATCAGGGTTAGCATCGTGGGTGGATTGCGAACCCGAGAAAGCAGGTGCACCGAACACCAATAGGAAAACCAGTTCGCTCATAAATAAAGTATGCTTCCGCAACATCATCATTCATCTCCACACTCTTCCGGGTGGGGAACTCGGGGGAATTGGTTATCGCGACGAGATGCCTTTAACATGAAGGTTGGCAAGCGGTCGCTCCGGACACCGTTTGGTGCCTGACCCCAAAAGGGGTGATTTTACCGCACCCTCCTTCCTTTTTGGCAAGCCCTTCCATCTTCTTCTCTCCCCTCATCTTCCCTATTGCCCTCCGCTCCCCTTTTCCATCTTATCGGTCGTCAGGGGATTCGTATGGGGTAGCCGAGTGCGAACTCATCTATGCCCGGCTTGCCGTTAGAATGAGACTGGATAAAATATCCTGAAAACTCTATTCCGTCTCCCGTCAGTGAAGCCAGCACCTGTCCGGGCTTCATTTTCTTCTTTGCTTCCACTGCTTTTGAACCCGATAAGAAAGTGGGGCTGGCTAAACGGTCCCACAGAAGTGGCCGAGGATTTACAGGGGCTATACGCTCAAACCATTCCTGTACAGAAATACCTGATGGAGGCCTGTCTAAGTTGGTATAAATATTCCAGGGCAGGGTGGCTGCCTCGGAGAGAAGACGGAACATTGCATCTGTAATGTGGTCTTCCTCCAGCAAATAACTGCCGGGCTTCCCCTTGCCCGCCACATATATGGATATGCGGAATTCATTTTGAGACCCCGGAAACCAGATGAGAGCAAGTTTTTCTCTTTCCTTCTTCCAATCTACCATCAGCACAGGGTTTTTCTGATATGTTGCCGGGAGCTCCCACAGATTCGCACGAGTTTGTTCTACTTCTTCCCATGTTTCGGGGAGACGCTGTGTTATATTGAAAAAAGTAGAAATGCCTTGCAGAACTGTCAGGAATAATTGGTCTATCTCGCCCAGTCTTTTATTTGGAACCCACTCCCCGTAGCCTGTATAATGAAATGCGGAAGCCTTTCCGTTGGAGCAGACCAAGATGAAAGACCATCCGTTAGGAAGCCCCCAGGAAGCTGCCCGCCCGGATGGCAAGGATAGGGAAACTTCCTTCAAAGGATACTGAACTTTTAGATAAGGAAAATCAGGCTCCCGAGAGAATCGCCAGTAGCCCAGGTTCCTGGCAAACACCGCCACAGAATCCAACCATCCATACATCTTCAGGATATTTTCCTGCTCTTCTGAGAAGGCTTCAATGAATCGGGCTGTTTTTCCGACTGGTTTGTAGATAACGGGCTGACCTGTTTTACGGGCTTCTTGACCCACTTCTAACATCTCCTTCTTCCACCGCTTCATTTCTCGTTGCATGCGGAAGAGCAATGACATCGCTTCCTTTACATCATCAGGTGGATTAAGGTAGATAGAAAAAGCAGATTCAAAAGTTACCGGACAGCGTTGAATATAAGAACACCCCTCTTGTAGGGCAAAGACGCAACAAGTGAGGAATGAAATGAAGAGTGTAACCTTAGTAAATCCAGTCGCCCGTGCCGTCCTCAGCTCCTTCTCCCCACACATAGAACTCGTGAGCCTGGGTTCCATCTGGTTCTATCCAGTAATTATAACTCACATCACCCGGGTGAGGGGTCGCCCATCCGTCATCCATAGGAACTTCCTGGATGAAGCGGCTCTGGAAGGGATTCCACATCTTCTTCAGCACAGGGAATCTACGAAGCAACTCAGTGTAGGTGGGAGGTAGAGACCCCATATATTCGTCCTCAAGATTGCTATCGACACGATTGGGGTATATAGATTGAATATAGAGAAAGTCCAGTATCCACCCGCACATCCAGGAGCGCTGGACGGTTTCCGGTGCATCAGGCGGATATTTCGGATATGGCTTCTCCTGCTCCTGTTGATGATAGATTGATAAGTCAGAACCTGGATAACTGCGAGTATGAAACTGTTTTTCGCCATTGTGAACAACGGCTATTTCCACTGTAAGGTCTTTGGTTTCCGGATTATAGGTCCATCGTAGATTCCCGGGAGTTGGATCTGATTCCTCCTGGACCGGCTGTCCTGTATAAGGATTAACTAAATCCTGAGACCGCACACAGGCATAGATGGACTGCCCCAGTTGAGAATAAGTTGAGGGATATTGGAAACTGAAAAAAGCCATGGCTGTTACCTCGTCCATAATGTAATCCAGGGTCTGGATAGCACGAATGTATTTACACCATTCATCAGGGTCCCATCCTTCTGGTGGCGTGCTACAAAACAACCCACCAAACAGAACCGGATCCTCCGGCGGGTCACCTGTAAGTCCAGCACCACCCCCTCCTTCCAGGCCTACGCCGTTCAACAGAACGCCCAACGCAACCACCAACAAGCCTGTCATCAGGCTTCTTATCCATTTTCTTTTCATTTCCTTATCCCTCCTTTCCATTTTGAGTAGCACCATTTGGTGCCACTATCTTATAGTGGCTTGAACTTTTGGGGGCAGACCCTGGAAGCCCGGATGGTAAGGAGAGATAATAAAGTTGAATGTTCATTCTTTTAATCTCTAACTGCCTTTTTGAATGGTAGCCTGAATGGTCTGCCGCAATGCTTTTGCTGTGCCCAGAGGGTATATTGCCACCAGTCTATCCCCTTTGCCAATATAGCGATATAAAACCAGTTCTTTCCAGTTTGCCACATATTTTGGGACAGGAGATTTTACCTTAAAATCCTTCAATGTGCCCCAGGTGAATAGTTCTTTAATGGGTTTTCCATCCACCGGCGAGACCGGATTTAACTCTAAGGGGTCACCCCATTGCTTCGCCAGCTCCTCGGGGGTCTCAGGAAATTTGCCTGTGAGCAAAACATATCCTTGAAATGCTGCCCCCAGATTATTCGCCAGCGCCAGAGAGTATCTATCTTCCCTGTTTTCTTCCGTAGTGGGCGGCTTGAAGGTGTCATTTTTCAAGGTGGTGGTCTGAGAACTGTCCGAAATCCCTGGCAAAGTCAAATGAAGCAACCCCGGTTTCTCCTTCACAAAAAAATAATCGCCTGAAGATGGATTTTCCTTGCAGAGCATGGGTTTGCCGGTGAACGGGTTCCGGGGATGCCGAAAATACAGAGGTGAAGTGGTATACTCGGGGCAAGTCTCAGGATAGCGCCCGTTATACACACCCCAGAACTCCAGGGAAGTCAGGAGATACATCCTTTCACCCAGCAGGCGCATCTGCTCCGGTGAGAGTTTCTCTCGTTGAACCCCTGTCAGAGCGAAAGCTAAACCCGCGGCAATTAAAAGCCACATCCCCTTTTTCATTCTGCATCCCTCCTTCTCTATTTTCAATTGATTGAACAATCTCCAGTAGCACAGTGAACCAGGTTAAGTGCGGTATCCATAGCCCTGTAGGCGTCATTGTAACAGTCGCAATGTGTGGTATTAAACGACATGATTGCACCTATTCTTAAATTTTGACATGTTCCTTTATATCCGGCATACTCACAGCAGGGCACCTCGCATTCCGAATCACACTCACCACATTGAGTGCATGCTACCATTAGTATCATCCTTGCCGTACGGGTATTCGTGAGAGTTCCCTCGCAATACCCCCCGCCCGCACAAGGAAAATAAAAAGGCGTGGTCCACGTTACAGGGTCTGTAGACTCTGTAGTGCAACAGGCTGCTTCAGCAGTCGCTGCCATCAGCCCCGAAATCACCACCATCATCACTACCATCATCATAACTCCCTTTTTCATCTTCTGCAACCCCCCCTTCTCTTTTCTTTTGAGGGTCATCCCCATTTGCCCCTCCATATAATATATATCCTCAGAAGTTGCAAAATTTACCAAAACGCCTCTTCTATTATCGTTGTCTTCGCATGTTTTGCATATTAACTTACCCCGATTCTTTTTGAAGCCATTTTTAAGGTGTGCCTGGAAAACTTTTTTCTCTCGGGGTGGAAGATTTTCCAGCAGGGCAGTCAGTTTCTGCAGTGCCTCTTTTGCCTCCTTTTTCGTCTCCTCCTCGCAAAGTTTTTCCAGGACATCCTCCTGCCTGCTGGGACTTTTGGGGTCTGCCCCCCAAAAGTTCAAAAATGGGAAATCAATCTTAGAGAATGGAACGGTTACTTACGGTAAACGGTTGAGTAAGTTGTCCGGCTTCTGCTTCTCTGCTTTAGGAGGTAGAATATAGTGAGCATGGCAAGGCATCATTTTATCGGCTGGGTTATAAGATACTTTATAAATTGCCTTACCTTTGGGAAAGTGGAGCGAGAAAAACACACGCCTATCGGATTGAGCCCAAAGTTTCAGCCTTTTATTTTCCCAGAGTTCCAGCGGATTTTTCCCTTCCAGTGGGTCTTTCATCATTGTATAGGGTTCTTCTAAAAACTTGAGAAATTCCTCTGGATGGCGTAGCCCTTCTCTACAATATGCTCTCATCCACTGACGCATCAAAAGTTGTCCATAACCCACTAACTTCATCTCCTCTTCATCATACCCTGCTTTCAGAGCACGGGCAAAGGGTGAGACGGGTGAAGGGTTTCCTTTTCCCCACGGGATGTCCAGTGGATGGTCACCGAGGGAGGAGATTTTCTTCCCGTTAGCACTCCACAGCGTTAATTCAGTGATTTTCTCGCCATCAGGAGATAATTGCATGCAGTAGTCACCTGGGGAAGGAGAATCACATACGTTTTTGATAGGTTGACCAGTCAGTGGATTCACGGGCTCCATATAAAGGTAGCCTGCTCGGGATATTTCTTCCAGACTTGTGGGTAACTTCCCAAACCGCTCCATATAAATAAATACGGTAGCCTGATAATAATAACCCTCCCACTTCTCTAACGAGACCGGCTGAGATGTGGCAAGCGTCCCTATCCAGAGAATCAACACATAAATGTTAAAGACTGAAAATCGCGATATTGGCCCCGCCATGTTTTAGATGTTCAAGGTGCTCGAAAAAGCACAGGATGAGTTTCGGAGTAAATAAATGAACCATCTTGGATGGTAAAGGTATATCGCCTGCCACCGGGGAAATCCGGGTCGTTCAGTGGAATAACTTCATTTAACATCGTGGTTTTTGAGACAAGTGGAGCAAATTCAGGGGGAATGTAGGGGCCTAAATCGATCCAGTTTCCTGGATAATAGTTTCTATCCAACCGGATAAATCGCTCCATAATTGTGGTTTCTGCGATGGTGGCAGAATACATAGTATTCACAAAGGCTACATCTCTACGCTGTCCTATATCGCTCCATTGGTTTAAGTGCAAGCCCCCTGCATCCGCTTCCACCATATTGGTGTTAATCTTTCTCTCATAATATTTCCATAGAGTGGGCCCAGACCCTTCATCCACATCCACATAAAAAGATAGAGTAAAAGATGAAGGAAGATTATTCGTAAGAGTATAATGACCCGAAGTAGGAGTCGGTGTTTCGTGGATTGGAGTATTGTCACAGGGGTTCATCAATAAAGCGGGTAGATAACCCTGGTCATAAAGAGCTTGCGTGGATGCAGGCAAGGAGTTATTGTCATAGTAGTAGAGAATGTAAGAATGAGAGATGGATACGGCTTTACCAAGCCAGTTCTTGAATTCTAACGTGTCCTTGATGAGCATATCTCCGCCTTCCTGCCACGCCTGAGCCCATCCAGGCAGTAAAATCACCATAAATACCCAAAGATACAATGCTTTTCTCATTTTCTTCAGCCTCCTTATATTTTTATTAATTTTCAAGGGTCTTTCCGACACTCATCCCACACATTATCCCCGTCTGAGCACTGGAAACACCTTTGTCCTTCCGGGCAGCCACACTCATTATTCGGATCATAATTGCATTTTTTCCCTCTACCGAGAGGAGCGAAAATTGGACAAAAAGAGTTCTGACCTGTAAGACCCAGCCCGCCAGTGGTAGATCCAGTTCCTGTTCCATCTGCAGAAGAACTCAACGGAAGAAACACGATGCCCTCAGCATTCTGAATTATGGAAATCACGTCGCCATCCCAAATGTCTCGACTAAGACTAACCCACTGATTTTCGCCATCACACTTACAAACTGAGGGTTTTGCCTCCGCCGAAGAAGCCACCAGCCCCGAAATCACCACCGCCATCACTACCATCATCATAACTCCCTTTTTTCATTTTCTGCAACCCCCCCATCTTTTTCTTTTGAGGGTCATCCCCCCGCTCCCCTCGCAGTAAATACAAATGTCTTCGCCATTTCTTATCCCTCAGGCAATTTTATATTACCACAGGCAAAAAAACTTGTCAAGTGGGCCCACTTTTTGAGTCAATAGATCCCACCGTTTGGTGCCTGACCCAAAAGGGTCCTGAAAAGTTAGTGGGTTAAGAATAGAAATATAATTAACAGAGCGTTCCAGAGAAAGTGAGATGCCCATAAAGGAACCAGGTCGCGCGTTCGTGAAAATACATAAAGTCTTACCGGAGTGACCAGAATAATAATAGCGGAAAGATAGGGGTCTATCGGCACCCCTGCGTAATAATCGGCGTGGAAAATCGCCCAAACCACGCCCGGAAGAAGGTAAGGCAAAAAACAGGGTCGAAGCCACTCCTTCAGGTGAACGAACAGGAAAATCACGAGGATTTCTTCCTGAAAAGTGTCAAAGAGAAGGGAGACGAATAAATAAAAATAACTCATGTCTATGGAAATTTCAAGGGGCTTTTCAGGTAGTCGCAAAATGTAAACCCAGATAACTCCCAGAATGAGCATCTGGACATATCCTATACCTAATAGCACGAGCGTCCACTTGACCCTTTCTCTGAAACGATTCCGAATGAATCCCAGAGCCTCTACCCGGTTCCACATAACCCATTGGAAGTATAGGAGGCAAAGAGCATACCAGAAGCGCTGCCCTCCGAAATCGAGGTATCTAAACAGGCGTATGTAGTCCAGTTGATTGAGCCTGCGCCTGGTAACCAAATATAGTTCGTGCATCCAGGAGCCCCTGAAGTGTGGGAAATTGCGTAACAAAATGTCCCGCCCAATGTAACTGAGGAGGGGCTTTAAGAGAGGGAAAATCAACAGGGCTCCGGTTAGATATTTGCCCCAATCTCTCTTCGGTATTTTCAGATGCTTAAATCCCTTCCAGAACACGAGAAAAAAGGCTATAAAGGGAAGAATGTAGACAAGGCCGCGGTTAACAAAGCCCACACTATAAAGCCATTCATAGCCGTATTTGCACGAATTGAAATCGAAGAACTGGATAACCCAGGAAGGGAAATAACGGCAGGGAATGGGAATAGGAGGTAAACCTTGAAGCAGTGCCTCATTTACTAATAAAAAGTAAGCAATAACCAGTAAAAGAGAAGTTTTATGCTCTACTTTCACATATTCTCTATTCTATGTCCATCCCTTCCCAGGGGCAATCCACGATGGTACCGCTGGGAAGTCCCTCGGATGTAACAGTCTCACAGTGATAGTCATCCAATTCGTTGATGATGCCATCACTGTTTTTATCTTTAATGAGTCCGGCATAGTCCCAGCCAACTCCCGAACAAGAATACTGGTTACTGTTCTCCTGCCATATTCCACCTCCTGCAATGCAGGAGGTGCGTAGGTTAGCAACTGTGATGTCAAGCGGACAGGGAATTCTTGGATTTTCAAGCCCGGGATTTTCTGGTCCTTCGGTACAAATCACCTCATCATCACCTGTCTCATTCTCATAGGGTGGTTGATCCCATTTCCCGTCTTTGCCTTTAGGTTGGAATTTGTTGTCACCATCATCCGTTAATTGAACATATACTATGTACGGGCAGTGAAGATCGGGGTAGCACGGTTATTCACATGTGTAGTGAGATTTACCAGTACCTGGTGGATGAAAGTCCCCCCAGTTAGCCTCACACAATGCCTGAAACGCGTCGCGAATCTTATCAAACCTTCTCTTTTCGCGAAGGGTTCCCCATAGATGACTAAGTTCACAGGCCGTCATGAGAAATACCATCGCAAGCACCACAAGGGTAATGCGTTGCTTCAGCCGCCTGGGGTTCCGAAGATGTGGAATGAACCGCCACTCTCACTATCTTCCACCAGAACCTTCTTCACCGGAAGTTACCAGTAAGAAGGAAAATTTGTTTTTGTGAGATTTTTCATCTCACTTTCCGCCCCCTATTTTGAATGATTTTTTTCTTTTTTGCAAGCCCTTCCATTTTTCCTCTTCCCTTTTCCCTCATTCCCTTGCTCCCTCATCGGGGTCTACAGCGCCTCCGGGGGACGAGCCTCCGG
>JBBIMK010000027.1:0-28147 GCA_037444445.1 bacterium
CAAGCGGGGGGGATGAAATCCCGCTTCAGAGGGCAGTGAGATGGGCATTTCGCCCAGCATTTTAGTGTGAAGGTGGAGACGGAGTTTCACCCTGGCTGCGAATGTAGCCCTGATACACCAGGTATGCCATCCGCAAGCCGAGGAAGATGAGGATAATTCCTACGAGAATAAAGAGGGCGTTCAGGACAGTGGCAATGGTGGGATACTGGTCCAGCGGGGGCTTCACGAATTCCGCCGGCGGTCTCCTCGTCAGGATACCAATTCGGGTGGCGTCAAAGAATTTATACACCTGCCAGCCCAACCCTGTCAGCGTGGTGATTATCATAAACACGGCGGGAATAAGGGTATAGAGGGTGGGCGCCTTCACACGAGCCAGATGAATAGTGATGAGCATCAGAGCAAGCCCCGCCAGAAGTTGATTGGACCCGCCAAAATAGAGCCAGAGATTGATCCATGAACCGGTAATGGCAAAAATAAAGGAGAATAACAAGCCTACGAAGGTAGAGATGTGTTTATGGCCCAGAATGGGGAAAGGACTGGTGGAGAAGACCTCCTGTGCCACCAGCCGCCAGAAGCGGACCGCCAGGGTTAGCACGGTCAATGCATACAGGACGAGGGAGAGGCTGAAGAATGTGTTCCATACCCCTGCCAGAGCGTCTCCACCCAGATATCTGGAAGTCAGAAGAGTGGCGCCTTTCACCCAGGCAGCGAAATTGACTTTCCCTATCTCTTCAGGGCTAAGAACCATATAAGCGGCTAAGGAAGCCAGCGCCAGCATACCCTCGGTGAGCATAGCTCCCGCCCCCACAGGATGCGCGTCCGTTTCCACATCCAACTGCTTGGAAGTAGAGGAAGAGCCCACAAGGGAGTGCCAGCCAGAAATGGACCCGCAGGCGATGGCAATGAACATCATCGGCCAGAGGGGTCCCACAGCGGGAGTAAACCAGGTATTGAATGCCTTCTGCTGGAGAGTCACGCCAGTCAAGGGTGATACCAGAGCTCCTACAAGGATTAACAGAATGGCTAAAAAGGTGGGAAAAAATGCTACGAAGTTTATGGGCTGGATGAAACGGGGCATAGGCAGTGTGGAGCCTAAATAGAGAATGACACAGGTAATCACAGCCCAGAAAGGAATGGTCCAGGCACCCAGGAAGTCCGCCCCTGGCCTTTGAATCCAGTAGCCCAACCCGATGCTGATGCCGGTAAGCACCAGCCCAATAATGGTGGTCGGGACAATCGGCAATCGGTGTTTATATAGCAAATGACCCACCAACACTCCGGTAGCAAAAACACCCAGGGTTGCCCAGAAAGTGCCCTGAAAAATATTGAAGAAGGTTGCGATGAAAAACACGAATACACCCGTGATGATGAGGATATAAAACAGGATAAAGCCGAGAAGGGTATTCCGGCCTTCGGAGCCGGTGAAAGCATAAGCAATGGGACCAAAAGAGCGCCCTTCATTCCTCACGCTCACCATAATGGAGCCATAGTCCTGAAGCCAGCCGATGAAAAAATTGCCAAAAATAATCCACAGAAGAGCGGGTAGCCAACCGAAGGTTACAGCGATGAATGGGCCGAGGATAGGACCCAGTGCCGCCACGCTTTTGAATTGATATCCCCACAACACATATTTATTCACCGGAAAATATTCCACGCCATCCAGATACAAATGAGCGGGTGTAACTCTGCTCTCCGACGGCTTCCAGACTTTTCGGTCATACCACTTCCCATACCCCCAGTAAGCCACCGCATAGGCCACCAGTGCAGCGCTCACAAAGAAAAAGGGCGATGCCATCCTTTCTCTTCCTCCTTCTATGCTCAAGCATAATCCCTGAAAACCATCACTGTCAACCTTACTACAAATCAGATGTATACCAACTCATATATATAAATGGAATATGCGATAAGGCTGGATGTGTGGAGCCTGACGAAATTTATAGCCCACTGGCTATCTTCATTGGGTCATCAGGGTTGTTCCCTGCACTCGGTTCCTCTCTGACGAAAAAACTCTGACAGTCAGTGAATATCGTCTCAGTGAATTTTCACCCACTGGCATTCATCAGGCATGATAAAATAAGAAAATGGACGAGACATTTTCAGGGGGTGCGTATGGGATGAAGAAGTGTATTTTGTGGTTAGGTGAGATTGGAATGGAAGATGTGCCTCTGGTGGGTGGAAAGAATGCCTCGCTGGGAGAAATGTATCAGGAACTTTATCCAAAAGGGGTAAAGGTGCCCAATGCTTTTGCGGTAAGCGCTCAGGCTTACCGGGAGTTTCTCCGCCACAATCATCTTGAGGAACGAATCCGGGAAGTTTTCAGGGGTTTGAATCTGGAGGATGTCAGCGATTTGCAGAAGCGTTCACGAAAGATACGCAATCTTATTTTGGGGGCTGAATTTCCGGAGGACCTGCGAGAAGAAATTGTGAGTGCTTACGAGAAGTTATGTGAAGAATACGGGGAGGATACGGATGTGGCGGTAAGGTCATCAGCCACTGCAGAGGACCTGCCCACAGCCTCGTTTGCCGGACAGCAGGATACTTTCCTGAATATTCGTGGCTCCGAGATGGTGCTGGACAGCGTCCGGCGGTGCTTTTCCTCACTGTATACTGACCGGGCGGTAAGTTATCGCGCCCATCACGGATTTGACCAGGTTTCTATCTCTCTCTCCGTGGGCATCCAAAAGATGGTGAGAGCCGACCAGGCGGCCTCCGGCGTTATCTTCACCCTGGACACGGAAACAGGGTTCAAAGATGTAGTTTATATCACGGCTTCGTATGGGCTGGGAGAGATGCTGGTTCAGGGTGCTGTCAACCCGGATGAGTACTATGTGTTCAAGCCCACCCTCCGGCAGGGGTATAACGCCATTATAGAGAAAAAACTGGGCTCCAAAAAAGTGAAAATGATTTATGGGCTCAAAGAGACGGAGAGCCCCACGAAAGTGGTGAAAGTTCCCGTGCCGGAGCGACGCAAAGCCTGCCTGACGGATGAAGAAATCCTTACTCTTGCCCGATGGGCAATCCTTGTGGAAGACCATTACTCGCAAAAAAATGAACGATATACGCCCATGGACATTGAATGGGCGAAGGACGGTATCACGGAAGAGCTTTTCGTGGTTCAGGCTCGCCCGGAAACGGTTCACTCCCAAAAATCCCATACAGCCCTGGAAATCTACCAGTTGAAGGGAAAGAGCCGGGTGCTGGTGGAAGGGCTGGCAGTGGGCTCTAAAATTGCCATCGGACCCGTGAAAATCCTGGAAGATGCATCCATGATGAACGCCTTCAAGGATGGAGAGGTGCTGGTGACGGATATGACGGACCCAGACTGGGAGCCGATTATGAAAAAAGCCAGCGCCATCGTCACCAACAAGGGAGGAAGAACCTGTCATGCGGCCATCGTCTCCCGAGAACTGGGCATCCCCGCCATTGTGGGAACAGGAAACGCCCTGGAGGTTCTAAAAGAAGGACAGCCCGTTACCATTTCTTGCGCTGAGGGCGAAATCGGCTATGTGTATGAAGGCACCCTGCCGTTTACTGTAGAGCGAATTGACTTGAACCATCTTCCCCTCCCCGAAACCGCTATTATGCTCAATGTAGGAAATCCGGAAAAAGCCTTTGATTATTCTTTCTTCCCCAATCGTGGTGTGGGGCTTGCCCGTGAAGAGTTCATCATTGCCTCCCATATTCAAGTTCATCCCCTCGCACTCTTGCACCCGGAAGAGGTGCAAAGTGTTACCCTCCGGCAGAAGATAGACGACCTCACCTATGGGTATGAAGATAAAGGGCAATTCTTTGTGGACCGCCTGGCGGAGGGTATTGCAAAGATTGCCGCCGCTTTCTACCCTAATGATGTGATTGTGCGCTTTAGCGACTTTAAATCCAACGAATATGCTAACCTCATCGGAGGAAAATACTTTGAACCTTCAGAGGAAAATCCCATGATAGGGTGGCGAGGGGCTTCCCGATATTATGCCGACCGGTATAAGCCTGCCTTCGGCCTGGAGTGCAAAGCCATCCTGAAGGTCCGAAATGAAATGGGCCTCACCAATGTAAAAGTAATGATTCCTTTCTGCCGAACCCCGGAAGAGGGCAGGCGAGTTCTGGATACGATGGCTGAATTCGGGCTAAAACGAGGAGAAAATGGATTGCAGGTGTATGTCATGGCAGAAATCCCTTCCAATATCCTTCTTGCGGAAGAGTTTGCAGAGGTGTTTGACGGCTTCTCCATCGGCTCCAACGATTTAACCCAGTTGACCCTGGGGCTGGACCGGGACTCCCGCCTGGTGGCTTCCCTGTACAATGAACGCAATCCAGCGGTTCTCTCCCTCATCTCTCATCTATTACAGGTGGCGAAAAGAAAGGGGTGCAAAGTGGGTATTTGCGGGCAGGCTCCCTCCGATTTTCCGGAATTCACCCGTTTTCTCGTTCAACAAGGCATTGATAGCATTTCCCTGAATCCGGACGCAGTGATGAAAACCATCATGTTAATCTTAGAAATAGAGGGGAAGGTTTCAGCCTCCGCCACTGTCTCTTATACGAATTTTGCGTCCTTTTAGGGTATTCTTTTCACTAATGCTGATTCCGAATTTCCCATTTGTTCAACACGGTCGCACTTTCCCGGACACCTGAAAAAATGATTCTTCAGGCATACAGGTTCAAGTGAGTTACAAAATATTTGCAGAGGGGAATAAACCCAGGGAATTGAGTGGAACTGCATCCGGGGTGCAGGGGTTGGATTTACTCCCTGAGGATGGTAGAGAAAGCGTCCTTCATTCGCTGGATAGCTTTTTCAACCAATTCTTTCACCGTGGAACCATCATCGGGGAAACTGCTTGCGCCCCAGGCTAACCTCAACGAGCGCAGTTCCCTGCCGAATAAAATGAGGGGTTTGCTCTCAAAAGCAGTTCTGATGCGTTTTGCGGCAATCTGGGCATTGGGATATGGAGTGACTGGAAGAAGGATGAGGTAGGAATTTTCACCGTAGCGGGAGATAAAATCAGATGCCCGAAGGTTGCTGGTGAGCGTGAGATAAACAGCCCGAAGCGCTGATTCAGAAGTTTTATCTCCGTATTTTTCCTGAATGCGAGCATAATCAGGAAAGTGAACATAAAGGCAGGACAATTTTTCGTTGTAGCGACGGGCACGGCTCACTTCTTCAATGAACCGATAGTTGAACAGACGCCAGGTATAAGCCCCTGTGGGCTCATCCGTGATGACATTTTCCCCCATCTTTTCGTAGGTATAAATAGAATCTATCACAGGAGAAAGAATCTGAGCGGCAGTGGATAAAAAGCGAACATCCGATGGGTCCAGGCCCTTCTTTTCCTTTGCCAGAAAAAGAATAAACCCCAGGTCCTTATCCAGAAAGGACAGAGGCAAAAAAGCCAAAAAAGTCATTCCAGTCGCCTCTATAACAGGGTGCAAAGGATGTTCCACGGGCATATCCGAATAGAAGGAAGGGTTCTGAGAAAGAATTGCCGCATCCAGTTGTTTCTCCTTCCTGGAGATTTTCCACTCCAACAGGGACTCAGGAAGGTGTCTGACCCCCCGGACCCAGTATTCCTGGTCCTGGCGAATGGCTATCAGGGATGCATCAAACTCTGGAAAGCAGTCTTCCAGAATTTCCAGAACCTTCTTCGGATAAGTTTGTGGATGAGTGAGGGTTCGGAATCCCTCACCAATTCGGCTCAGGAGGTTGAATTTTCTGGATTCCTCAATGCGTAACTGGAGGAGGGATTCCAGGAAACCATAAAAGGGATAAGCAGGAGATTCATCCGGGAGGGCATCGGGAAGAGTTTTCAATGCCGATTGAACGACCTTCGGGTCCCACTGCCGTCCGCTCTGGTCTTGAAGGATCTTTTTGGCTTCCGTGGAGGAAACACGACGGCGATGAGCACGGGAATGGGTGAGCGCTTCAAAGGCATCCGCAACGGCGAGGATTCTCGCTCCCAGCGGGATTTCTTCTTCCCGGAGCCCCTGCGGATAACCCGTGCCGTCCCAGGCTTCATGATGATGCCGAATCCACAGGGGAGCATCCTCCCCCAGGCCGGGAATTTCCTTTGCCAGCAGATATCCGGCTTCCGAGTGGAGATGAAGAACCTGACGCTCTTCCGCAGTCAGGGGTTCCGGCTTGAGGAGGATGGCTTCCGGCACAGCCCCCTTTCCGATGTCATGAAGCAAGGCAGCGATATGCAATTTCTCCACATCGGGGAACTTCATAGCTCTGGCGATGGCCACCGCATATTCCGCCACTCGCAGCGAATGCCCCCACTTGAACGGGTCCTTCACCTCTACCGATGCCGCCCAGGCCCGGTAAAAGTCCTTTTCCAGACCTTCTTTACGACCGAAAAAAATTGCCATCCCTGCTTTTATTAACTCTTTTTGGCCTGTCTTGTTGCTATTATATTAAATCCTCTGTGAAAAGTCAATAGAGAACATCCACCGGGTGAAAACCCGGAAAACACCACGCCATCGCAGGCGGAAAAAATCATCATCTACGGGATAGGGAAAATGGCAAGACAGAAGCAAGAGTGGGATACTCAAATAGAATCATCAGTAATCTGTCCACACCAACAGCCACGCCGGCGCAAGAGGGCAGGCCATAAGCCAGTGCTCTCAAAAATTCAGTCGGCAAGCCACGAATTGAACGTTCTTTCAACTCTTGCCGAAATCTCTTAGCTTGTTCCCGAGTCTCTGTGAGTTCTGAATAGCCATTCGCTAATTCTATTCCAGCGATGTAAAGCTCAAATCGCTCCAGTGTGGAAGGGTCATCTTTTTTGGGTTTTGACATCGTGCCGAGTTCAGCAGGATAGTCGTAGAGGAAGACCGGACGGCGGATTCCCAGATTCGGCTCCACACGCTTCGTCAGCAAGTAGAAATAAATGTCCTTCCAGGCAAAGCCGGGGGCAGCGGTTTTCACTTCCTCTGAAACCATTTCTGGCAGATGGTAAAAATCCGCGGTCCGGTAAATCGGTAAGCCAGTGTAACGACGAAAGACATCTACCAGTTTCCATCTTTCCCAGGGTGGAGTGAAATCAACCCGGTGGCTCATCCTGTTTACCACAGTCTTACCACACAACTTCCTCACCAGAAAATAAAGCAGGCTTTCCACCTCCTTCATCAGGGTCAGATAATTAGCGTCAGAACGATACCACTCCAGAAGGGTGAATTCTGGATTATGAAGGGGACTGAACTCTCCCTGACGAAAAACGGGCGCCAGTTGAAAGATTTTCCGGCACTCAGCCACCAGTAACATCTTCATAAAGTATTCGGGAGAAGACTGAAGATAATATCGGCGTTTCCTGCCTCCGATGTGAAGAAATGCAGGAATAGAGTGGATTCCCGGGTCCAAAGCAGGATAGGGGTGGAGAATGGGGGTTTGAACCTCCAGATATCTCCTTCGCCGGAAGAAGGCCCTGATGGCATCATAAAGGGAAGCCCTTTGCGGGAGAATCTTAGGGTTTTTCAGCCCCCAGAAAAAGTCTTCCCACGAGGAACGAGTGGCGGGAAGACCACGGTAGCGATAGAGCAGATGAACACTTTCCGCAACCGCCTTACCTTTTTCAATCCTCTGCCCGGACCGACGGGATTTCGCTCCACTCCAGCAGGCGAGGACTGCCACCCGGTCACCCAACCGAAGGGCGAGAGGATGTGAGGAAAAAAACTTTATGATTCCAGTGGCATCGCGAAGCCAGAGAACACTCCCCGAAGAAGATGGGAACAGGGCAATCACCCGCCCGCATACACAAGAGCGGAGGGGTTTTTTCTGCAAAAACTCTTGAATGGTGCACGAAAAAGCCCCCAAAAAAAGAGAAGACCCACGGGACCTTTTTCGAACCCCTTTCTCCTCCCATTTGGATTTTTTCATCTCCTTCGCAATCCCTCAATGATTAGCATAGCACCCTTTTTAGCCCGAGTGTATTGGTTTTGTTCATACTACTTCAGTATCCTGACTCACCAGAAGCACGGATTTAATCCGAACTCCAGCCGGGTTATGGGTGAAACTGGTTTTTATAATGGTGTGATTTCTATCTCATTTTCTATTGATATAAGTCATCCAATTGGCTGAATGAAAGATGATAAGATGATGATGGTGAGCGGTAAATAAAGGAAACAGGAGGGAAAGTTCGGTTTTATCAACATTCAAGATTAAAGAAAAAGGACAATGGAGGTGGACGACCTCAAAAATTCAGGATAGGAGGTATTCATGAAGGAAAGAGATGAAAAAACAGTTTTACGATTAAGTATTCAGGTGAGAGTCCAGCATTTTCTACTTATGCTCAGTGTTACTATGCTCATCCTGACGGGCCTTGCTTTGATGTACAGCGATAGTTGGTTAGGAAAACTGATGATTTTCCTGGAGGGAGGGTTTGAAACCCGGGGATTCCTCCATCGGATTTCTGCAATCCTTCTCTTTCTCGGAGTGATTTACCATTGGCTGTATATTTCGTTGACGCGGGAGGGTCACGAAGAATTTTTACAGATTCTGCTTCGCCTTCAGGATTTTCGGGACCTTGGGCATGCAGTGCTTTATGATGTTGGGCTACGAAGCCAGCCTCCACAATTTGGGAGGTATGGATACCGGGAGAAATTTCAATACTGGGCTATGGGCATATTAATTTTATTGATGCTGTTTTCTGGAATTATCCTCTGGTATCACAACTTTTTTCTCGGCGTATTGCCTAAATGGGCTATGGATTTGACACTGGTTGTTCACGGTTCTGCAGGCACTATACTCTTTCTCTTTCTGGTTCTCTGGCACTTTTATATGGTTCACTGGGCTCCTGGAAAGTTTCCCTTCTCTATGACCTTCTGGCATGGCAAAATTACTCAGGAAGAGTGGGAAAGAGAGCATCCTCTGGAATGCATGCAGAAAAAGAATGAAAATCAGTAAGGTTTGGGGAGTGATATTCCTGATCGGGGGCATGGTGGCGGTAGAGGCTGTTCCCGGCTTTGCCCAGGTAGACCCCTTGCGGCGTTGTCTTCTATGCCACGGGAAAGCGGGTTTTAAAGAGGTATTAGAGGGCGGTAAGGAACGACCGCTCTACATTGATGTAGAGGATTTTAGAGGTTCCGCTCATGGCAATATGGTTTGCACTATATGCCATACAGATGTGCGAACGATACCTCATTTGAGCCGGCCACGAAGGATTCACTGTCTCCAGTGTCACTACGAAGGAAATGTGGTTGGGGCTCCTGTGGAGAGAAAACCGGAGAAATACAAAGAAAGCGTCCACGGGAAGGCACTGGAAAAGGGCGACCCCAGGGCTCCGGACTGCCGGGATTGTCACACTTCTCATTCTGTGCGTCAAGCCTCAGATTCTGCCTCTACTGTGAATAAAAGGCATGTGCCTGAAACCTGCGGCCGCTGCCATCTCTCCGTGTTCACTGCTTACTCCCAGAGTGTGCACGGAACCGCCCTATCCAAAGGGATTCTGGAATCTGCAGCCTGCTCCGATTGCCACCGAGAACATGACCTTCTACCCAAGGATGACCCTCGTTCCTCTCTATACCCTCAAAATGTTGCCAATACCTGTGCTACCTGCCATCAGAATGAAACCCTGATGAGAAAACTGGGCATCCCTGTCAAGCAAGTGCAGGCATTTAAGGAAAGCTTCCACGGTGTTGCCATAGAATTTGGTTTTCTCAAGGTTGCCAACTGCGTAAGTTGCCATGGTTATCACGATATACTTCCACAGTCTGACATTCGTTCTTCTATCCATCCCACCAATCTGGCAAAAACCTGCGGGAAATGCCATCCCAGGGTTACGGCGATGGTGGCCAGAGGAAAAATTCATGTCCTGCCTACGGAACCATCTTCTGGAATTGTCTATTGGGTGAGCCAGTTCTTCAAATGGTTCACCATTCTGGTTCTCTTAGGGTTATTTTTACACATTCTTTTGGACCTCTTTGGTCGTTTCCGCGCCCATAGGACGACCTGATATGATGTCATACCCTGACGAAAATCCTCCCCGGGAGCCCCAAGGGGCAAAAATTCCACCGCAGAAGGAGAATCTCGCTCAGCGAATTCAGAAAGTTTTTTCGGATTTAGATTATCCCCTGGACGAGGAGATTGTAGAGGAAATCCTGCAGGATGTTCGGAAAAGAGTTGAACAGGAAATTGTAAAACAAAGAAGGAAAGAAGAAAAAGAACGCCGGGAGGCGAGAGAATTCGTTACCCGATTTAACCTGAATATTCGGGTTCAACACTTTCTTTTAGCGGTGGCTGTGCTTCTTCTTATTTTCACTGGCTTACCCATAAAATTTCACGAGTCAGCGTGGGCAGATATCTATTTTCGCTTCCTGGGCGGGTTATCCCTCAGCCGGTGGCTTCATAGATTGGCTGCCATCCTGCTGACGGGAATCAGCCTGTATCATCTTTTCTATATCTCTTTTCATCCGGAAGGAAAAAGAGAGTTTCGGCTGATGATTCCCACCCGGAAAGATTTCAAAGATTTTTGGCAGAATATTCGGTTTTATCTGGGATTATCCAGTCAGAAACCGAAATTTCACCGCTTTTCCTATGTGGAAAAATTTGATTACTGGGCGGTTTACTGGGGTGTAGTTATTATGGTTGTTTCCGGTTTTCTTCTCTGGCTTCATGATTGGACCCTGGCAATCCTCCCGAAGTTCATCCTGGATATTGCCCGGGAAGTTCACTCGGATGAAGCGTTCCTGGCCACGGTGGCAATTATTATGTGGCACTTTTATAATGTCCATCTGAATCCTCACAATTTTCCATTCAACCCCAGCATCTTTACAGGCAAGATTTCTCGGGAGAAAATGCGAGAGGAGCACCCACTGGAATATGATGAAATATTCATTGAAACTCTTACAACTGCTTCAACTTCTCACACTACCGCAGTAGCCACATCCTCACCATCCTCTGAAGATTCTTCCCCTCCTCCCGAACCTTCTGAGCATCACCTATGAAAATCAAGTGGTCTCTATGGTTTCCAGTCACTCTGGTTTTATTTTTTGTGCTGTTTATTACCGGGAAAGCCACGGATTCTCCGTCTTTTTGTGGTTCCTGCCATTATATGAAGCCTTTCTATGAAAACTGGCAAAGTTCCAGCCATGCCCGGGTGAACTGCAATAAATGTCACTATGCAAAGGGGTTCCGTGGCTACATAAGGGGAAAAATGGCACTTCTCGGAGAGATAACAAAATACTATACTCACACCTACACACTTACCCCTCATGCCAGAATAGAGGATGGGAATTGTCTAACCTGCCACCCTTTCAAAAAACTTGGCGAAAAAATCACATATCGCAGGAACATACCATTCCGTCATCAGAGCCACTATGATAAAGTTTCACGCGGTATCCGCCTGAGGTGCACTTCCTGTCATTCCGAACTGGTTCAAGGAAGCCATACCGCCGTGACAGAATCTTCGTGTTTCTACTGCCATTTCATCGGCGTGGCATTTCGCCAACCCCTGTCGGAGTGCAACACCTGTCATGGTTCTCCTGCTGAGGAAATACTGCTTCAGGGAATGAAATTCAGTCATTCTAAGTTTCTGAAAACCGGTGTGGATTGTTTGACCTGTCATGTGGAGGTAGTCAGCGGTGCAGGAGATGTGCCTCAGGAAAAATGTCGTACCTGTCATATTCAACGGGAATTAGCCTGGAGTGAGGCTCAGAAACTGCACCAGGTTCATGTGACTCAACAATCTGTGAAATGCAATTCTTGCCACACCGAACTGACGCACGGAAAAATTCAAATGCTGGAAACTCTATACCCGGAATGTCGTTCCTGTCATGGAGCCATGCATACCCTTCAGGAACAAATATATATGGGCACCTTTCCTATCGGGGGTGAGGAACCCTTACCTGACCCGATGTTTCTGAGTGGCGTGGACTGCACTGCCTGTCACCTTTCTCAGGAATCTATGGGGATTTCTCAGCACCCCAGAAAACTTGCCAGGGCATCTCCTTCCGCTTGCCTAACCTGTCACCCTGAAGGGTTCAACCAACTTTTAATCGCCTGGCAAAACGATGTTCAAAGCGAAGTCCAAAATCTGGAAAAATTCGTAGATTTTCTCGGGCGAGTGACTCAGGATGAAAAGACACCGAAAAACTCTCAAAAAACAATGCGAACAAAAGAATGGAAAGAAATTCAACAGGTTCTCCATTCTATTCGTCAGGATGGCAGTTGGGGTGCGCACAACATTCGCCTGACCTTTCATCTTTTGTCTTTCGCCTATTCAAAAATCTCAGAAGAATATTCTCGTCTCAGTGTGCCTCCGTTTCAACCCCTACCGGAAACTCGGTTTTTTATCTCCCTCTATGGTTGCAATGAAACCTGCCATGTGGGCGTTGAACGCAAATCTGTTCTCCAAAAAGAATGGGTTTTCCCCCATGATATTCATCTCTTCAAAGCCAGCCTGGACTGCAATACCTGTCATTCCACTGAACCCGTGGAAACAAGTACCCATGGTAAATCCCTGTTCACTGCTTCCTCCTGTTCCTCCTGTCATCATTCAGCAAAATGGAAGAGAACTTGCGTCTCCTGTCATCCGGTTCAGGCTCAGATGTATTCGGGTTCCGTATGGGGAGAGAACTCTCCGGATGCGATGCAATCCGTCGGAATCACCTGCGAAATGTGTCACCAAAATGAAAAGGGGGAAATCATCCGCTTCTCCGTGAACAGTTGCCTCTCCTGCCACGAAAATTCTTCCGTGGATGAAATGAGGAACAAACAGCAAACCATTCGGCAGTCATTAAAAATAGTGGAACAAAACCTGACGATGGCTCAAACTCAGTTGCTATCAGAAAAGGGTAAATCTCTATTAGAAAATTGGAGAAACCTATACACACTGAAGGAAATCCTGGAGTGGCTCAAGAAGGATGGTAGTTGGGGTGCCCACAACTTGATACTTTCACAAAGGTTGTTAGAGAAAATCCTCCCGCCATCAGAAGAGTTGCGAAAAGAGAAGGAGAATTTATGAACACAGCGAAAGTAAAAACATATTTTCGGATTCAGCTTACGAATAATAACCTAACACAGGTCTTACCAAAAAGATGCAGGCTCATGGCAACGGTGGCATGGCTGGTCATCTGTTCCGGTGGGTTCCTCAATGTAAAAATTACCAATGAAGAGTGTATAGCCTGTCATGAAGGAGTGGAGAAAATAGCACCTGTGCATGAAAAGGTTTCCTGCCAGGATTGTCATCACGACATCCAGGAGATTCCGCACTCTGTTCCAACGCAACGGATTGATTGCCTCCGATGCCATCAAGAATTGATGAATTTATGGGTAGGGGACCCGCACCTTGCGGCGAGAGAAAAAGGAAATAAGAATGCTCCCGACTGTCAGACCTGCCACGGGAAGCACGACTTGAAAACCTGGGGGAGAAAAAAGGCGGAAACATCAGAAATTCAACGACAAAGAGTGCAAATCTTTTGCAACACCTGTCACATGGCCGCCTTGGTGGAAGTGTAATTGCCAAAATACTTATCCAGAAGTTCCCGACTCTTTTAAGATAATTCAGGCTTTTGAGGAGATTTTTCGCGCAAAATTTTCTTCTCCTGTCTACCCTCTTTCCTCTCACTTTTAGGGTTCATTTACCTCACTCCTCCGCAGGGCCATCCAGTTTTCTGCTTCCATTCTGGTAAAGCATAACCACGGCATTCGCGCGGGATTTATCAGCACACACGCGAGCCTGCTTCCGTTCTAATTCTACCGGACCCTTTTTCACCCTGCAAAAGCCGAATTTCTCAAAGTATCCTGTCAAATCTGTAGTGATGTAAACTTCATCCGAGGGAAAATGTTTTATGAGGTAATGGACGATAGTTTTGCCGATGCCCTTTCCCCGGTATTCGGGCAGGACGCCCAAACAGCCAAGTTCATAGCAATCCCCGTGAGGGCGGATACGACCGAATCCTACGATGACACCGCCTTTCTTGGTCATAAGAAATTGCCGATGAAAGAGAACTCCGAATCTTTAGCGGGGCAGATTTGAACTGGCATTCTCCGGTGCGTTCAGGGGAACGCCGGCGGTTTCCCCTATATTCTGCGCCGTCACACCTTTATTGAGGTCCAGGATTTTCCCGTTCACGAAGATGGTAGGAGTGGAATTGAACCCCAGGGCCTGGGCAATCTTCATATCCCGCTCCACCCGGTCCTCCCTGCAGTTTCCTTCCACATTGAGGGCTTTTTTAAAATCTTCTTTATTGTTTCCCTGGGTCACTTCCAGTTTGCGGACCGCGTCAAAGAAGGCTTCACCGGTGAAGCAACTTGCCACTTCGGCTTTATTTTTTGCCTGGGGATGAATCGGGAGGGGCAAGAATTTATAGTAGAGGATTATTTTGTCTGAGTTTTTGTCAATAATTTGGTGAAGGTTCTGGAGGGCACGCTTGCAGTAAGGGCAATCCACATCTCCCCAGAAAATAATTCGGACGGGAGCATCCGGAGAACCTATGGAAAAATCTTTATCTAAAACCATGGTTTCTTCGGGAATCTCAAGAGGTTTTAATTTGCCGGTAGATTGTTGAGTGAGATTTACACCGTTCATATCCAGGATGCTCCCCAGGATAAGGTATTTTCCATCCTCGGTGAAATACACTAAAAAGGGTTGCTCACCCTGAGGAATTTTTATCCAGAGCCTTCGTTGAAGGATACCCGGAAGAGGAGAGGGCTCCAGGGGTTCTATCTGGGTAATCACCAGAGGCTGGCGAAACTGGGCCCTCAAAACCTTCAGCCAGGGTTCTTCCACAGGTTGAGTGGGCTGAGGAAGGGGAAGGGCCCCTTCTGCTGCCAGTAAGAACCACATCCCTAAAATCATTGCAATTTTTTTTCCGTTCATCCATATCACCCGATAGATAAGTATACCATAACTCTACGGGAGGTATTTCAGGTTCAGGCATAAAAGGTTCAAGGAGGAAGAGTTGACAGGAGGAATAGATTTATCTAAAATAAAATTTAGAGATGGCTAAACAAAAATATTCAGGCATACTGCTGCTAAGACGGAAGGGGCTCACCGCCCCTATGGAGGACTATCTGAAAGCCATCTATTCCCTGCAGCAAAAGGGAATGAACGCTACCACCCTTGCTCTGGCAAAAGAGATGAAGGTTTCCCCACCTTCTGCCACTTCCATGATGAAGAAACTGGCAGATTGGAAATTGGTGCGTCACACTCTGTATCTGGGGGTTCGGCTCACGCCCCTGGGAGAAAAAATCGCTCTGGAAGTCATCCGTCATCATCGCTTGTTAGAATTATATCTTTCTCACTCGCTGGGGTATTCCTGGGACGAAGTTCACCAGGAAGCGGAAAAATTGGAGCATTTTATCTCGGAAGATTTTGAGAGTCGTATGAGCCAGGCGCTGGGGAACCCAAAACGGGACCCCCACGGCGCACCCATACCGACTAAAAAGGGAACCTGGGAGGAGATTCCTTCCTTTTCCCTTGCCTCCGCTTCCCCGAAAAATTGCCTGATTATGCAAGAAGTGGAGGATGAGGACCCGGAATTACTTCGCTATCTGAGTCAGTTGGGCCTGTATCCCGGGGTGGAAATTTCCGTGCTGGAAAAACATCCATTTGAGGGGCCCTTATATCTTCGCATCGGAAAATCTCATCATTACCTCGGACATAAAGTCGCTGACCGCATTCGTGTCATCCTGAAAAAGAAACGGAGAAAGGAAGTGAAAGAAAAATGAGTCCCTGGTTTTTTATAAAAAAGAAGAAAACAGATACGAAGTGGAAGCGGGAACTCTTTGAGGATGTTTTGAAGATTCTGTATGCGGAATCGCAGACATCGGAAGGGGCCACGGCAGAATTGCTCGCTAAAAAACTCCATATTTCAAGCAGAAGAGCGAATCAACTCATTCAAACTTTGCTGGAAAAAGGGCTGGCTACAAAAGACGAGGAAAGGATTCAACTGACTTCTGCTGGAAAAGCCCTGGGGTTGCATCTGGTGCGGGCACATCGGCTGTATGAACGCTACCTGGCCGATGACACCGGGGTGCCATTAAGGGATATACACCGATTAGCGGACCGGAAAGAGCATCAATTGACCGAGTCAGAAGTGCAATCTCTGGAAGCCCGCCTCGGATTTCCCGCTTCCGACCCGCACGGCGACTGGATTCCAAACGAGCAGGGTGAGCCCAGAGTCACAGAAGAAAAACCCATTCTTCTGAACCGGTGGAGCCCCGGAAAACCCGCTCGTATTGTCCACATTGAAGATGAGCCAGAATCCACCTTTGTCCAAATCCTTTCCGCCGGGCTACTGCCGGGCACTGACATTCTGGTTCAGGAAATTTCTGAACGCGGCATTCACATCACAGTGGATGGAAATGAAATCTGGCTGGCTCCGGCTCTTGCAGGTCAAATTGAGGTGAATACACCCTTACCGATGAAACAGTCCCTCTGGCTTCGTGCGAAAACTCTATCCCAACTCCAGCCCGGAGAAAAGGGACGGGTCCTGGCGATTGCCCACCACGTTCGCGGTCTGCCCCGGCGCAGACTCCTGGACCTGGGATTTACTCCGGGTGCTCGCGTAGAATGCGCTTTGAAAAGCACTTTCGGTAGAGGAGACCCCTCGGCATACCGCATACGAGGCACAGTGGTTGCCCTGCGAAGAGAACAAACAGAGCAGATTTTCATTGAACCAGTGGAGTAGAAGGAAGTTTCATCAGGAGGCAAATTGCCTGTATCTCCTCATTCCTGCAAAACCTGCCCGATGTATGTGAACCGATTGGGCGTAGATGTATCCCGATGGGATTATCTCATTGCCCTGGCAGGAAATCCAAACACGGGGAAAAGCACATTGTTTAACGCCCTCACGGGATTAAAACAGCATATCGGCAACTGGCCCGGAAAAACAGTTTCTCGCGCAGAAGGAGGATTTCAATTCAACGGAAAAAAGTATAAATTGGTGGATTTGCCGGGGACTTATTCTTTGCTTTCAGCATCCGAGGAAGAAGAAATTGCCAGGGACTTCCTGCTTTTCGCTAACCCGGATGTGGTGATGATTGTCATGGATGCCACCGCCATTGAGCGGAATCTCAACCTGACTTTACAGATACTGGAAATCACTCCACGCTCAGTCCTCGTGTTGAACTTGATGGATGAAGCCAGAAAGAAGGGAATTTATGTGGACCATCGGCATCTGGAGACAGAATTGGGCATTCCAGTGGTTCCCATCGTTGCCCGAACGGGAGAAGGATTAAGTTTTCTGATGCAAACAGTTTCGGAAGTCATTGAAGGCAGAATCTCTCTGAAGCCCAGGCACATCCCTCTGGACTCTGATTTGGAATCCGCGGTTCAGCAATTGCTTCCACTCCTGCAGGAGGCATTCCCTGACTTTCCCAATCCTCGCTGGATTGCATTGAGGTTGTTGGATGGGGATGCCTCGGTTTCTGCTGTTCTAACCAGAAATCAGGAGGGAAATGCTTTCAGGAAAGTGGCGGAAAAAGAAAATGAACAGGGGAGAAGTTTTGACAGAAATAGAGCGTAAACAGCAAATTTTATTGCAAAAGGCAGATGCACTCCGACGGTCACTCCATATAGACTTTCGGGACCGGCTTGTAGAAACCATTTACTCTGAAGCCCATCGGATTGCAGAGGCAGTCACGCGAGTGAAACCGAATCCTGCCACCGACCTCGACCAGCGGATAGACCGCATCGTCACTCACCCTATTTTGGGCTTACCCTTGATGCTTTTGGGCCTGGCTCTCGCTTTCTGGATAACCATTGTGGGCGCCAACTATCCATCCGAAATGATTGCCCGTCTTTTGTTCGCGGTGGAAAATTATGGGAGCAAATTCTTTGATTGGATGGGCATGCCCTGGTGGGTTACTGGATTTCTCTGGAATGGGGTGTATCGCGGCCTTGCCTGGGTAGTCAGCGTGATGCTACCCCCCATGGCAATTTTCTTTCCGCTCTTCACCATTCTGGAGGACCTGGGCTACCTTCCGCGAGTTGCCTTTAATCTGGATTGGCTATTTAAGAAGGTGGGAGCGCACGGGAAGCAGGCATTAACGATGACGATGGGTTTCGGGTGCAATGCCGCAGGGGTAATTGCCACACGCATCATTGAATCGCCCCGAGAGCGTCTGATTGCCATTTTGACGAATAATTTTGTTCCCTGCAATGGGCGATACCCCACACTGATTATGTTAGGAACGATTTTTGTGGCAGGGGCTTTCCCACCAGCGTTTGCATCGTTTGCCGCCGCCGGCGCTGTGATGGGTTCAGTTCTCATCGGCATCTTGTTCACCTTCCTTTCATCCTATCTTCTTTCCCGCACGGTTCTGAAAGGGCAAGCCAGCGCCTTTACCCTTGAACTCCCCCCCTACCGCACACCAAACATCAAGCGTATTTTGTATACTTCCTTTATTGACCGAACAATTTTTGTCCTCTGGCGGGCGATGGTGATGGCCGCTCCCTCAGGTGCTGTCATCTGGATTCTGGCGAATATCCACATCGGAAATGAAAGTTTGTCCAACATAATCACCCGGTGGCTAAATCCTCTCGGTTACGCCATCGGCCTGGATGGAGTCATTCTTCTGGCGTATATCCTCGCCATTCCCGCTAACGAGATTGTTGTGCCCACCATCGTGATGGGCTATCTCAAAGCGGGGATGATGATGGAACTGGAAAGTCTATCCGAGCTACGGCATCTTCTGGTAGAGCAGGCGGGATGGACTTTGCTCACAGCGATTTGCCTGATGTTATTTTCAGTGCTCCACAACCCCTGCTCCACCACCGTCCTGACCATTTACAAAGAAACAGGGAGCAAAAAATGGGCAATCATCGGCGCACTTTTCCCCCTGGGATTTGCCTTTCTAACAACCTTTCTCGTCGCTTCCATCTGGAGGTTGCTCTTGAGAGGATGAAGTAAGCCGGATGGGGATTGAAAATTCCACCGGCAGGGTGTATAAAATAGATGATGCAATTCTACGAATGCACCAGCTGCCCAACCCTGCTGGGGGTGGAAGAGGGCGGGAAACCACCTATGGCTTGCCCGCTGTGCCGGAGCCGAATGGCTTCCATTCCTCCCCCGGCGGAATTGGTTGAAATGAAGCCCCATTACTGTTCGGAGTGCGGATATACTTTCTCTCTCCCTGCAAGGGTATCCCCATATAAATGCCCCGCGTGTAACTGGACTTTTCTACTGACGCCACACAAACGGGCAGAAGAACGCCTGTAAATTTACTCTTTTGGCATACGCCCGTTTCTTCGTATCGCTTCCCGTATCATCTCTGCCGAGGGGTAAGGATGAATACGCCCATCAAAAGAATAAAGACGGATACGAAAACCATAATCCCCGCTGGGACGATACGATGGGTCCACATCCGCTCCGTTAATGCGGATAGTAGGAGACCCGGGAAAGCAGTGCCTTTCTGCTTCCGCCCGACTGGTAATGAGAATCAGTTCCACCTTTTCGTCCAACCCTTCTTCGCGCAGCACCTGCTCCAGAAGATTTCGGGCTACTGGAAACCCCTCACTCTCTTCATAATAAAGTAACTCCACTTTCACTCTCGCTACCTCCTTCCTTTTTTCCCTGTGTCGTTTTCATCTTCATTCTCGTCATCAATTCTTTTATGATACCACCTCTATTAGAAAAATGCAAGCCCCCCCACTTTTTGAGTCAATAGATCCTGACCAGGTGATACAAAACACTACTCTATCATAGAAATTCTCCTTGAGGTTGTCCATAGCCGATTCAACTCCAATAACCCCCACTATCAAGGTGCCTCTTTTATTCAGAAGTATCGGAATGAATGCGACGGGAGTAATCGCTGAAGACCTTATGCTGGAATCAGTGGGCGGGGCATAGGATTCATCGTAAAAGAAGGCATCCACCACACATAGACACCCACGACCACCAGTGTTACCAGAATAATGAAAAATAAGAACTTCCAGTTTACTTCAGTTACTGTAACCATCCTTTCCCTCAGGGAAATGACTCTCTTTTTACCTTTTTCCTCATTTGCAGAAGATAGAGAATTTATCATAAGATAGTGAAATGCGGGGAGCCCCGCCTCCCACAGGGCTCCCCGCAATCCGGCTTTCTTCTCAGCCGCTCTCAGAAGATGGCTTTACTTCTAATTTCAACGCCACTCTGTTGGTTCCTCCCATCACATACTTGATTTCAATCTCCTGCCCGATATAGGAAGAGAGATTTTCCACGCAGATGTGAAGAGAGGGCTCCACTTCCAGTTTCGTATTTTGGACCAGGTAGTAAGTGTTACCATTGCTGGCAGTCACGGTGATGTCAGAGCCCACATTTACGGAAACCAGTGTAACCCCTTCCACTTTGAACTCAGGAAAGGGAATGGCTCCATAATCGGTGAGGGTCCTGGTGGGAGTAGTGGTGCATCCGGCGGGCGGTTCCGGCGGCTCCCCTTCATTCTCTCCCGCCACCTTCGCTTCCACCTTCAGCGCAGTCAGGATATGAGCGATGTCGTCCCACTGACCCTTTGCCTCCACCACCATTCCCGCTTGCAGGTCGGATAACCCTGTGAAACCCTCCCAGATGGTGTTCTCACTCACCTGCACCGTGAGCGTGCCATCGGAGTTCAGAACCGGAACGAATCCCTTTGCTTCACTCAACTGGAGAGTGAAGGAAGAATTCCCGACGTCCACACTTGCTACAACACCCTCTACCGCATCCTGCAATTCAGGGGTAGGAGATAGGCTATGGTCGGAGTGCATGACTACAGCCGTCAGGGTGAGGACGGAAAGGTCCAGGGTCCCTTTCGCTTCCACCTCATCCCCGATATTCAGGAAGTTGAAACAAGCGGAGCCCGTGCCCTTTCCGGGGCAAACGGTTAAGGGCGTCACCTGGATGGAGACAGGGATTGAAGAGTGCTCAGGCAAAATCGCCAGCCGTAAATTGGATGCGTCTATGCTGGTCACCCTGCCCTCCAGTTTATCTAAATGTCCGTATCCAGGGTAACCCTGCTCGGAGTCATCCACGACCACCGTGGCAGCGACAAGCCCCGTGGACGGGTCGTAGTTAAATTGAACCAGGTCAAAATCCAGAATCAACGTTCCGGTGGCATTCGGTTGAACGGTGATGTTCCCCTGTATCTGAACCTGTAGAGTGAAAGTATCGCCCGTGGGAACAAACTTTGCCGTGGTCACGTTCCCGGAAGAGTCCACAAGGGTAATGGAATTAGACAGAGTGATGGTGACCTGATTATACTCACCCGGAGGAATCTGTGCCACATTCACCAGAGTGAGAACACCGGCAAGATCCGTCACATCATAGGTAAGCCCACCCGTGGCGGTGGCATCCACCAGAACCAAGGAGGCACCGGTATCCGTATTCGCCAGTTCTGCCTTCAGAACCGTCACCAGAACCTGAGAGTAAGTAGAAAGCGGTGAGTCGGTAACATACACACCGACAGATGAACTACCAGACGGAAGCGGCGAACTTCCACCACCTCCGCATCCCATAGAAAACAGGAAAACCCCGATAACTATCGGAGTCCATAACCAGAGTTTCTTCAATGAAAATCCCCTCCTTCCTTAAGAATTTTTTTGAAGATTTGGTTTCTTCTGACCGTGTCCATTTTCAATTTTATATTCAAATATTTATCGGGTGGAAAAAAAATAGAAAGAAGGTAGAAATTCCGTATGATATTTCCAGCAATGAGATTCATTATCAATTAGTCAATTACACTTATCGGGTGATGAGGATTCGCTCTTCCGTGTTTTCTTCAATCTCTTTCTCCGTAAAAAATAGCGGATGATAAGAGTTGTTAAGCCACAGTGACAGTTGGTCCTGGAAATGAGGAGAAGTGGGATTTCCACTGTTGCCTCCGGGCAAAACTCCCCGGGCTTTTGGGGGTGAGGTCATTTCTACAATGAAGCGATACATGGCTCCCAGGTCTTGAACCCAGGCTGGCTTCTTATCTATCCATTCTAAGTTCGCATACCCCACATCCACGGTGCCAGCATCCCCCTGCTTACTCATCAGTGGAGGGGTCCATTTTCCTTTGATTTTTCGCTCTAATGCATGCCTCATCCTTATCCTGTGCACTACCTTCCACTTCCAGCCTTGTGGGTCTTTTCCATAATATTGTATCAGCGTTTCCACCGCCTGCGTGAGGCTTTTCGTTGTCAGTGCTTTCAACTTATCCGGCTCCCTATCAAATCCCAGATACAGCGCCGTGTCACTTCCTTCTTCCCCTTCAAAATAAGCCTCGCCAAGGAAGTGAAACCAGAACCTGAATAGTGTTGCGCCCACGCTTTCCTCATCCGCCCGATTATCCCACTGCTCTAAAATCCGAATGGCTTTCTCTATCATCTTATCTTCTGTCACCTTTTCATCTAAAGCCCTTAACATCATTTGTTTGAAAATTAAGGCTTGCATCACCCGGGTATCCGCCTGTATGTTTATCATATCCTCCACACTGAGTTTATCCTTTTCCTGCAGCATCTGAACGATGCGCCATGCCCGATATTCTTCTCCAAAATCGCCGGGTAATTGCTCTGCCTCTCGGGAAGGGGGGTTATTGGCGGTGGCGATGAAATGCCACTTCGGATTTTCCAGATGAGGCAACTCATCCAGAGATAGGGGGCCCTCCCAGTCCCCGATAGGGGAATCCGCATCCAGAACCTCTCTCCGCCATCCGGGTTTTCGCTTCGGTATCCACCCTGCCGCCTGATAGGCGATATTTCCCTGGACGTCCGCCATCACCCAGTTTTGGGCAGGCATAGGATAATGCTTCAGCCCCTCCCGAAAATCCTGCACGGTTCCTGCATTCATCAAGTCAAAAACAAAATCCATTGGAATGCAGGTCATATCCCACCCTGCCCATCTAACGGTATAAGCGGTCTGGCCTTTCATCCAGAAAATCAACCCCCGAGAGGTGGCGTAAAACTTTTTCCAGAAGATAGGAATCTTCACACCCGGAAAAACCTTTACCCGGACCACGGGTTGAGTCACGGATAGAGGTTTCCATTCCCCTTGAGAGAGGTATCGCTTTCTCCTTCTATCTACCTTTTCCCGATACACCTCCCAGATGTCCACACCGAGATAGGTTACGCCCCAGGCAACTTTCCCATTATGCCCCAGGATAGGAAAAGGCAAGCCGGGAATCATCGCTCCAATAACATTGAGGTTCCCACCTTTTACATGAACCTCGTACAGTGGAGGCGGTGTGGAAAGGGTCAAGTGGGGGTCATTACAAAGAATGGGGTAGCCCGAGGCAGACTTCGTTCCATCCACTACCCAGTTATTGCTCCCCTTACTGTGACCTCTTGCCCCTTTCCCTGTTCCTCCCATCATCAACCCGAAGATCCCTTTCCCCTCTTCCGTCGTCACAATGTATCCAAGCCTTTCCTCCGGGTAAGCGAATTGCACCCACTTCTCACCTTTTTTCTGGCAGACAGCCATCCACTCCAGGCGATTTTCCATTTCCTGCCGGCTCAGTTGCAAACCCTGAAGGAAAAAGATGCGAATCACATCTTCTGGCGTCCATTTTTCTGGTTTTAACCGTAAGGTTTCAAATTCAGGTGGAAGATTTTTCTCATTTCTCTCTACCCAGAAATTGATGCCATTGACGAAGTGGATGAGAAGCGAGCGTGTTTTTGAAGTTTTCGGTTGATTCTCCCAGAGTTGTTTTGCCAGCGCAGGGACACGGAGAAGGCAGATAAGAAAGTCCTGACGAACAGCGGAGGGACCTGCGATTTCCGCCCACCGCCCTGAAGCCACTCGCCTGAGATATTCCATCTGCCATAACCTATCCCGAGCGTTCATATACCCAAGAGCGAACAGAGCAGATGCCTCATCCTCCGCCAGAATATGCGGCACTCCGAACCTGTCTATCCGTATCTCCATCCGCCCTTTATTATATCTATCGTCTTGCCTCTTTTCTCCACAATCTACAGAAGACTCTTCTGAAAAAAAGCCTGAAGCATCATCTTTCTGCTCTGGTAGAATAAGGGAGGATATGAAGGGAATGGTATTAAAGGAACCGGGTTCTGTCACCTCCGCACCCTTACAGATGACTGATTTGGAAAGGCCATCACCGGGTGAGAATGAAATCCTTATCCGCGTCAAAGCCTGCGGAGTTTGCCATACTGATTTGCATATCGTGGAAGGGGAATTGAAATCGCACAAACTGCCGGTGGTGCCGGGACATCAGGTAGTGGGAATTGTGGAGGAAATCGGGCACGATGTGAAACATCTCAAACCGGGTGACCGGGTGGGCGTGGGATGGCTTCACCATACCTGCGGAGCGTGTGAATTCTGCCAAAAGGGGCGTGAAAATCTCTGCAACTTCGCATCTTTTACAGGATACGACAGCGATGGCGGATATGCGGAATATGTGCTGGGGCAGGAGAATTTTACTTTTCACATTCCAGAGAATTTCTCGGATGAAGAAGCGGCCCCCCTGTTATGCGCAGGAATCATTGGGTATCGTGCCTATCGCCTCAGTTCTATAAAAACAGGGGAATGCCTGGGGCTTTACGGCTTCGGCGCCTCCGCTCACCTGATTCTCCAGGTAGCCCTTCATCAGGGATGCGAAGTCTTCGTATTCACCCGGAGCCCGGAGCATCGCCAGCTGGCGCTGGAATTGGGAGCCCGATGGGCAGGAAGAGCGGAAGAAACGCCACCGACTCAAATGGACTCCAGCATTCTCTTCGCCCCCGCCGGTCATCTCGTCCTGAAAGCCCTCCGGGTGCTGAAAAAGGGAGGCACCCTCGCCCTGGCAGTCATTCATTCCACCCCCATCCCGAAAATCATCTATTCTCTGCTCTACCCGGAACGAACCATTCGGAGTGTGGCAAATTTTACCAGGCAGGATGCATCAGAATTCCTGAGCCTGGCAGGAAAAATTCCCATCCGCCCCAGAGTTCAAACCTTCCCTCTTTCTCAAGCCAATTCCATACTCCAGAAATTAAAAGAAAAGGGCTTCCAGGGGTCCGCTGTGCTCACTCCATAGCAGAACCTTCCCTCTCCACGCCGGTGGTAAGATAAAAGTGTGAAAAGCAAAGACTGGGGGATGCACCAGGTTTCTTCAGAGGAAGTGGAAGCATTTCGCCAGACGATGAAGCCGGAAGATTTTTTAACACCCTATGAACTCTGGCAATATCAAGCCATGACCTCCCCTGACCGGAAGAGAGATTTTTTCGCTGGAAGACTGGCGGCAAAAAATCTGCTCCGGCAATGGACTCACCAGAAAGGTGCTTCATCCCCTCCCTGGACCGCCATCGGCATCCGTAACTTGCCACCGGGTGTGCCAAAGATAGAATGGGTGAATTACCCCGGGTATCCTGCTTCTCAGAAAGCCTATCCACTATTAGTCCCTGACTTTTCCATTTCCATCGCTCATTGTGAAGGGAACGCAGTAGCCGCTCTTTCCCCTACCCTTTCCGTGGGCGTGGACATCCAGCGGATTCGCCCGATTCCATCCAGATATATTCATCGCCTCCTGACTCCCGGAGAGCTGGTTCATCTCCATCGGTTGAATCCGGAAGAAGAGTGGAAAAGTTTCTATGATTTCTGGGTTTTGAAGGAAGCAGTTGCCAAAGCCCTGCATATCCCGCTATACACACGCATTCACGATATAGAAATATACCCTCGCCCTTCCGCTGAAACCGCACGCCTGAAACTTGCCCCTCACCTCCCGTCGACGGAAACCTGCCATTTGATACTAAAACACTGGAATGACTATAAAATCGCTTTCTGCGCCTGCTCCTTTTCCCTTCCGAAATAAAATCAGAAGAAAAATCGTTTGAGGCAAACCACTAAATTGGATAAAATTCTCTGTGGAGTGATAGAAATGAGAAAGCCGTGGCTGGAAGGAGTAGTGATTTTCACCCTCTGGGCTCTCCGGATGGGAAGCACAGGGTATGGAGCAGATGCAGAGCGGGTCTGTCCCCCTCTTTCTTCCAAAATTGAAGAACGGATTGAAAGTGTAGAGAAAGCCGTTGCCAGTGAACTACCTTTCAGCGAGAGAGAAAAAGTGGTTAAAGACGGAATGGCTTTCTTTAAAGAGATGGTGGAATATGCTCCTCGTGATGTGGAAGGATATATAGGACTGGCAAGAATGCTGGCACTACACTGGCGATTAGAAGAAACACAAGCAAAATTAGACCTGGCTGATGAAGCCTTTGACCGGGCGACAATGAAGTTCCCGGAAAATACTCTCCCCTATTGCTACTGGGCTTCGTTTCTCACGAATGTAGAAATGGAAAACTACCTCACTGAAGAAAAAGCCCGAGGAAGGCAAGCCACTCTCTGGGAAAAAGCAGAATGGGCATATTCTCAGACCCTCGGGTTCCCAAATTTTCAGCCCACTGCCACATTTTTTGATGCTTTCCTGCATACACTGGCTCTGCGTGTAGCGGCGGGAGATGTGAGCCGGGCAATCGTGGGGTATCACTGGTCAAAAGTCGCCAGTCAACTCTTCCCGCAGAAACCCCCTCAAGAGTTTAAACTGGATGTTTTTCAGACCTACACTGAGGGGGAGAAATCTTTATTAGAACATCGGGATGATATAACTTTTACCTATAAGAAAGGCTGGGTCGCATACCGGAACAACCGTTTCCGGTATGAAGTTCAATTTCCCGCCGGCTGGGTGATTCGGAAAGAGGAGTTATATACAGAAGCACAGCCACCCTTCAAAAGTTCCAATGTTCTAATAGTGGAGTTGCCCCTGGTTAGACAGCGGGCGTGGCGGTGGGAGAACGCCATCCATCCTTCTATCCGCCTCACCGCTATAGAAATGGTCACTGCCTTACCCTTAAAATCTTTCTCGGAAAAGTGGCGAGGCCGCACCGGTGTTTTTCGGGGCCCCGGCACCCCCGCCCCGTTGCCCAATGCCTATGCGGAATCTTTTCTCCACAAAGAGGGAGATATAACCTACAAGGGAGATACGGTATATCTGGTAAAAGGAAATATCGGGTATCAAATAGTCTTCACTACAACGCCAGATAGTTACAAAGGACACCGCCTTCTCTTCCTCGCTTTCCTCCAATCTCTCAAACTTCTATAACTCAACATCTTCCGTTCCATTATGAAATCTAACCCCTTCCACTTTGACTTCTGACCTTTGACTTCCCCCCACTCCCGATTGGCTATTGGTTAACTATGGTATACTATAAGCAGAGGAGGTTGAATAAAAAATGCGAAAAAGGAGTTTATTTACCTGCTTATTATTTCTAATAGTAACTCTTGGACTTTCTGTGGCTTCTGGACCACCGGAGGAGGATTACCCATCCAGAGAGCAGAAAAAAACGGAGAAGAAGTCGGATGAGCCGAAGTGCAAGGGGCTAAAGAAGAGCATCACGGTCTACAAGTTTGAGCCCAAAGCACCCGGGTCCCGGAGCGAGGTGGGCGATACCCTCACGGATATGCTCCAGACCGCACTGGTGAACACAGGCTGTTTTATCGTGGTGGAGCGAACGGAACTGGAGCAAATTATGAAGGAGCAGAAACTGGCGGAGACAGGGAAAACCGTTCCTTCTTCTGCGGCGAAAGCAGGCTCTCTCGTGGGGGCGCAGGTCATCGTTATGGGCGCCATCACCACCTTTGAAGAAAACGAGCGAGGAGGCGCCATCGGAGGCATCACCCGAAGTGGACGGGTCGGCGGAATCATCACCAATAAAGCCAAAGTTACCCTGGATATGCGATTGGTGGACACCAGCACGGGAGAAGTTCTACAAACCGCCACCGCCAGTGGCGATGCCTCCCAGACCGGTGTACTCATCGGTGGCATCCCTGTGGGTGACATCAAAATTGGCACCGCCGCCTGGCAGAAAACTCCCATCGGCAACGCCGCAAGAGAAGCCATTGAAAATGCCGTCAAAATCATCCTGAATCAGATGAAAACCCTTCCCTGGCAAGCGAAAATCGCCCGAATCACAGAAGACAAAATCTACCTCAATATGGGGGAAAATGCAGGTATAAAAGCGGGTGAGTCCTACTTCGTCTATTCCATCGGTGAGCCAATAACTGACCCCGATACCGGCGCCATCCTCGGGGTGGAAGAAACCAAAGCCGCCGTCATTGAAATCACCACCGTCCAGGAAAACCTCTCCATTGCAAAAGCCCTCACCTACCTCACCGAGAATGTCACCCTGAAACGCGGCGACCTCGTCCGGGAAAAGTAGCCAGAACTTTCCACACCATCACATAAAGAAGCACTTGCCCTTCCAGAGTTGCTGGATATATTTTCGGGCGGAGG
>JBBIMK010000028.1:0-7422 GCA_037444445.1 bacterium
CGTTATACGCCATGCCTGTGGGAGATGATGAATAAATGAGAAGAAAAATCAAGGTATATCTGGATACATCCGTAATATCAGCGTTGTTTGACCAGAGGAACCCAGAAAGAAGATGGTTTACCCAGTCATTTTTTGATGAGATACGCAATTTTGAGTCTTATATTTCTGATATTGTTAATATAGAGATTGATAGAACCCCAAACCTTGTATTGAGAGATAAAATGAAAGAAGTTGCCTCGCAATTGCCTACTATTCCGCTGACCGATGATGTGGAATGGTTAGCAAATGAATATGTCCGCTACGGTGCTATACCTAAAGGATATCCTGAGGATGCATCTCATATCGCTATCGCTACTCTCTACGAAGTAGATTGTCTTGTTAGCTGGAATTTCAAGCATATTGTCCGGAGAAAGACAAAGAATATCGTAAGAATGGTAAATACCATTCATGGGCTACGAGAGATCGAAATATTAACACCAGCAGAACTGATGTAGGGGGTGTGAACATGCGCAAGAAGCTCCTGAAAAAGGAAATAAGCAAAATTACGAAAGAAATCCAAAAAGAATTTCCTGAGGATTCAGCATTACAAGAAGTTCATATTGCAAGAAAAATCATTGCAAAAGAAGCGGAAATGGCAGGAATGAGCTATATTAAATACATCCAATCATGGAAAGAAAAGCTTGAAAGGAAAGCCCGGGATAAAAACAATATCAGCGACAATGGAACATGAACATAGCACGGCGTATAACACAGCATAAAAGGTTCCCCCGATGTCCTTCGGGGTCACCCAAATTCCGCCTTCGCCGGAACTTCTTTTATCCGCGAAACGTTAGGCGACATGCCTATAAGGAAAGAATTGAATGAGAAGAAAGATTAAAGTATATTTAGATACATCAGTTATATCAGCACTGTTTGATGAAAGAAACCCTCGAAGGCAGTTCTTAACCCAACTTTTCTTTGAAAGGATAGAGGGTTTTGATGCCTGTGTGTCTGAAGTGGTCCTGGCAGAAATTGATGATACCAAAAACAAACGTTTGAGAGAGATGTTGAGGGAAACGGCGATTTCTTTTAAACTTTTGCCAATAGAGGAGGAAAGTAGACAATTAGCTGAAGAATATGTAAGGCATAATGCTATCCCCTCAGATTACCCTGAAGATGCGTTACATATTTCTATTGCCACAGTAAATGCAATGGATTATTTGCTTAGCTGGAATTTTGAGCACATCGTTAAAGTTAAGACACGGAGGATTGTAAACATGGTAAATGCCTCTTCAGGCTATCCAGATTTAGAAATTATAACGCCTGCGGAACTAATATAGGAGGTGATAGCCATGAAAAAAAAAGATAAGCTTTGGGAAAAAGTGAAAAAGGATTTTCCAAATGACCCCGCACTTCAGGAAGTTCATTATGCGCGCTTAAAAATTCATGAGGAAACAAAAGGAATGAGCCCGGATGAATTTGTGAAATATATCAAAAAAAAGGCAAATAATGTTCTGAAACGAAGGAGGGGAATCTAAAATGGAACCGTCACTTCATATAACGCCGCATCTGCCTGCATCCGCAGGACAGGCAGGGAAAAGTCTCGCCCCGATAACCATCGGGCTCACCCAGATTTTTGCTTTGCAAAACCTTCTGTTATGCCGGGAACGTTGGGCGAAATTGTCGGTGGGGTGTGTATATGACACCTGAACTGAAGAAACCTCGTGTCTTTCGTCTTCTCTGTGAAGATGCCCTGAAAATCCAACACACGCCTTTCGGCAAGGTCGGAAGGGTTTTCAAGGGCAAGGGGCTTGAAGCAGTCTGGGTGTCCAAACAGGAGGAAGCCATAGACCCTGAATGGTTCTCCCAGCCCATGGTGGACCTCATCGTTGTTCTGCAGGGTCAACTTCGCGTGGAATTTGAGCCCCGAACTGGTGTCGGAGGTCCTCTGGTGTTAGACCCTGGAGACCTTCTGGTTCTTCCTCCCAACACCCGTTGCCGGGCGTATCGTTGGCCACGGGATAGGAAAGAGGCAACGGTATTTTTAGCCGTTTATCCTGCGGAATAATCTTGTGCTGGTGCCGGAGTATGACCAATGGCTACTGAGGAAGAACTGATAAAGCAGGGGTGGACGAAAAGGTTCACTGCCAGTGGAGAACGCTTGAAAGAAATGATTCAAATGTATCAGGAATTGGGATTTGAAGTTCATCTGGAGCCTGTGGAAGCAGAAGAATTTCCTGAGGAATGCCAGCCCTGCTATGCCCTCCAGGATTGTATGACCCTTTACACCCGTAAACCTCCGCTGGAAACAGAATAGAAAGCGGGGAAGCAGTGGAACGGGGAAGGTGCCCTCCATTCCTGATAAAACTTCTTTACAAAAATCTCTAAATGTTGTGGAATGAAATGATGGAGGGGATTAGACTATGAGGGCGGTTGTATTTTATGGTTTTGAAAAAGGTGTGAAGGTGGAAGAATACCCACGCCCTGAAATTGGGGCTGGTGAAATTCTGGTGCGGGTGAAAGCCTGCGGGCTCTGCCAGACGGATCTGCACTATATAGACCATGGCACTCCAACCTTCAAGACTCCCCCTCTTATCCTGGGTCATGAAACTTCGGGAATTGTGGAAGAAGTGGCGGAGGATGTGAAAGGATTTCAGATAGGCGACCGGGTTCTCATCCCTCCGGTGGTCACCTGCGGAGCCTGCGAATACTGCAGAACGGGCAGGGAGAATATCTGCCTGAACCTGCGGATGTTCGGGAATCACATGGATGGGGCTTTCGCTGAGTTCGTCAAAGCCCCTGCGAAGGATGTGTTCCACCTGTTAGAATCTCTGCCCCTGGAGGAATCCAGCATCATCTCTGATGCGGTTTCCACGCCCTTTCACGCCCTTGTGAATCGAGCCCGGGTGAAGCCGGGGGAGTGGGTGGTGATCATCGGCTGTGGAGGCGTGGGAATGAATGCGGTGCAAATTGCAGTCCTTCTCGGCGCCCGGGTGATTGCCGTGGACATCGACCCTGGAAAACTTCAGCTGGCGAAGCAATTCGGAGCCCGGGAAGCCCTGAATCCGAAAGAAGTGGATGTGGCGAAGACGGTGCGTAAAATCACTGCCGGTGGTGCCGATGTAGCAGCAGAAGTCATCGGGAATCCTGCCACGATTGAAACCGCTCTCGCCTGCTTGAAGACCGGTGGAAGAGCACTTCTCATCGGCTATGCAGTCAAAGATGCGGTTCTACCTGCAGGTCGTGTGATGTTCCGGGAACTTCAGATTCTCGGCTCACTCGGATGCAGGCCAGTGGATTATCCGAGAATTATTGCTCTCGTCGCGGAAGGAAAACTACAGGTCAAACCCCTCGTTACTCATCGCTTCCCTTTAGAGCGGTTTGAGGACGCCCTGAACACCCTCCGTTCGGGTGCCTGCCTTCGCACCCTCCTCATCCCCTGAGGGGTTGCTGGAGGGATAAACCTTCGCAAAAGGGCAATATAACTTTCTCTACCCCAGCCCGCTTTTGGCGGTCTTCGTCAACGAAGTTGTCAGGATACGGTTAATCCCGACGGTTCCATCGGGACTCTGCCGGTTGAGCTACCCCGGAAGCCACCACATCTCATTATACCACATAATCATGCTGTTTGGCTTCTAACCACCCTCCTTAAGAGCGAAAGGCTTGCAGGAGGGCTTTTAGACGCAATCGCTGCCCATACATCAGCGTATTGACTCGCAGAACTTTCCAGGATAGCCAGAGGGCGGTCCCGCTGAAGATGGATAGCAGAAGGAGGCTGAGGGAAATTTCCAGAACGCTCACCGTCCCCACTCCCATCCTCAACACCATAGTCATCGGAGCGGAGTAAGGGAAGTAAGAGAGAAAGCGATTGAATGTGCTATCTGGATTCATCAGAGTGAACTGCATCGTCATAAACGGAAGCGTCGTGGGCATCATTATCCAGACCAGATATTGATTCGTTTCTCGCTCCGTTTCACCGAAGGTTGCAATGGCAAGCATCTGACAACCGAGGAAGAGGAAGCCGAGAAGGTAATACAAAGCCGCGGCAAGGAGGAAGAGAGGCTTGAAAATCACCCCCGGAAAGAAGGCGGCAAAAAGAAGGAAAACAGGAGAAGCCAGAACCCCCCAGGCCACAATCAGAGTGAACCCTACACCGCCATATCCTAACAGTTTACCCATCATCAGTTGGAACGGAGTGACGCTGGAGAGCAGAATTTCTAAAAGTCGGCTCGTTTTCTCCTGGGTAAACCCGTGAAACATAAAACTGCTGGTCATCAGGAGATTCATGAAGAAAAACAGGGCGAGGAAGAAGGAAACGACGAAGGAAGACGCTTGTTTCGTTATTTCACTCACTTCCTCTTGGCTGTTGCCGGGTGACTCCTCCACAGGCCGGGTGCGCAGGTTCATAGGCTCTAAAAGGCGTTTTCGGATGGACTCTTCCACCCGTCCTCGGGTGAGCCCGGCAATCAATGCTTTCTGAACCAGGGCTTCGCCCTGGCATCCGTACTCCACTTCAAATTCCAGCCTTCGTTTTTGTCCCGGTATGGGGCTGGGGCGGGTGTAACAATCCACACTCCCGGATTCCACATAATCTTTGGGGATAATATACAGGGTACTCAGGTAGCGAGATTTCAGTGCCTGCCGGGCTTTTTCTTCATCGGAGAAGAACTCCATCTCGGTTCGGGCGGAAGGAGTTTTTTCTATCTCTCCCCGCAGAAGAATACCGGAATGGTCCACGATACCGATGATTCTCGGGCTCGTAATCTCTTGAATCAGGCGAGTCCCACCCCCAGCCAGGAAGGCAATGCCGCCGAAAACAGCCATAGATAGCCCAATCAATACTGGTGTGAGCAGGGCAAAAAAGAAACTCCAGGTTCTCACCAGCGCCCAGAACTCCCGAGAAGCCACCACAAAAATCTTCTTCATCTTTTCACCCTTTTCCCTGTTGAACTACACGCACAAAAATCTCATCCAGCGGTAAGTAACTCTTCTCAAAACTCTGGAAGTCCGCGCCTTTTTCTATCAGGAGTTTCAGGAATTCCATGGGGTTAACCTCGGGCTGGAGTTCCACCCGAATTGCGTTTCCTTCCCGCTTCAGGCTCTTCACCTGCTCATTTCCTTCTATCGGAAAGTCCGTGCGTATCAGGAGCGTATTTCCAGCAAATTGATGGATGATTTCCTGGAGGTTTCCGTAGAGCACTGCTTTTCCTCTGTTAATCATCAGAATCCGGTCGCATAATTCTTCTACGAGGTTCATCTGATGAGTGGACAGGATTATGGTTTTTTTCTTCTCCTTCAATTCCCGCATCACTTCTGAGAAAAGGCGGACATTCACCGGGTCCAGTCCCATAAAAGGCTCATCCAGGATTAAAAATTCCGGGTCGGAGATCAGGCAGGTGATGAACTGTATCTTTTGTTGCATACCCTTGGAAAGGGCATCCACCCTTTTCTTTTTCGCCTCTGAGATTTCCAGACGGTTCAAATAATACTCCATATTTCTCTGAATGGTGGAAGGGGCGAGACCTTTTAATCGGGCAAAATAGAACAACTGGTCCTGAACCCTTTGTTTTCGGTACAATCCCCTCTCTTCCGGAAGATAAGAAATTTTGTTCTTGATGTCAGGTGACAACCTGCTGCCGTTGTAATGGATGCTACCTTCGTCGGGGCGGATCAAGTCCAGTAAGAGGCGAATAGTAGTGGTTTTCCCAGCCCCATTAGGACCCAAAAGCCCAAAAATCTCCCCCCTGTAAACCTCAAAAGAAATATCGGTTAGCACCTGACTTCCATCAAAACTTTTGTTCAGACGCTCAACCGTCAGGAATGCATCCACTTTTGTATGTAATACTACAATATTCGGGGGAGCAGTGAGGCGGTGAAATCCTTCAACGCCTCTTGCCAGGGGCGTAGGGGCGGAAACCTCAGTAGCCCCCAGTGAAAATTCTCTAAAACGGAGTTCTGCGGCCGCCGGGCAGGTAGCCTCACCGATTTATAGTCCACCTTCTCCAGCCGAGCCGTTACTCCGAATTCCCTCAATATAGCCTCTGCAAAAGTGAACGGCGTGCTTTCTCCTGAGTTGGTCAGATGAAAAATCCCCATGCAATCATTCAGGATAAGATGAGAGATACCTTCCGCAATGTCAAGGGTGTAAGAGGGGGAAAAGAACTGGTTATGGATGAGCCGAAGAGTTTCGCCTGCTTTCGCCTTTCGGAGGATTTTTGAAGGGAAATTTTCACCTCCTTGCCCGTAAAGATAGGAAGTTCTCACAATCAGGAATCGTGAAGTATGCTCCAGAGTGGCTCGCTCGCCCCACCATTTGGATTCTCCATAAATGTTTACAGGATGAGGAGCATCATACTCCCGGTAAGGCGTATTTTTCTCACCGTCAAAAATGTAGTCTGTGGAAATATAAACGGTGATGGCGCCCACATTTTCCGATGTGATGGTGAGATTTTTTTGCCCGAGGAAATTGGTGCGGAATGCCTGAGAAGGCTGGGTCTCGCAGAGGTCCACATTCGTGAAGGCGGCGGCATTGATGACCACATCCGGATGGTAAGATTCTACAGCCTCCCATACTTGCTTGAAATCCGTGATGTCCAGCTGAGAGTGTGTTTGTGGGAAGAGTTCCACGCTTTTCGTGGAAAAGACCTTTAGCAGGGCTGTTCCCAGTTGTCCCCCCGCTCCAGTTATCATCAGCCTCATAGCCATTCAGAATTGTAACATAAGTGGATAAGCCGGAAGTCTATGACACTTATGGGTCATTCTGAGCCTGCCGGGCTTCTGCTTCAGCCAGCCAGCCTCTTCGCAATTGCTGTGGAGGGATGCTGGATAAATAAGGCTTGATGTCCAGAATCGGGGTGCCATCCATCATATCTACACCACGGACAAAGAGGCGACAGCCCTCCCGTCGTAGAAGCTCCACCACAGTGAGCCCGATGGGGCTGGGACGACGAGGAGAGCGGGTGGCAAAAACCCCGTGTGGACGATTGTCGCTGGGTGGCATCGCCATTAAATCATATCCCTCCGACCGGTGAAATACCCATAACAGATATAGATGGGAGAATCCTTCAATATCTGTTAACCCCTGTTCCAGTTCCGGTAGAATTTTCAGAACTCCCTCTGCGTTGTGCTCCGCTCCTAACCCCTTTGGAATTTGTGAGGTATCCTGAAAGGGACTCTCCACATATCCAATGATTCTCATTTTTACTTCTTGCATTTCATCTCGCCTCCTGCAAAGCCCTTTTTGCTATTGTATAGCGTTTTCCTGCACCGATATTCTATCATATTCTTTTATCCTCCAGATGAATCCAGTGTTTGGTTTCATTGTAGGTTGCCGATTTGATTTCTGTCAGACTCAAGATTCAAGAGAGGAAAATGGGCAGTATTCATTTCTATATTCCCTGGAAACTGGTATATTCAGAGGAATATCGGACCCGTGGGGAAGCC
>JBBIMK010000028.1:7522-26961 GCA_037444445.1 bacterium
ATCTGAAGTTCAGGTTGACTCGTCATAATGAAGGGCGAGTATTCTCTACTAAGCCCTATATTCCCTGGAAACTGGTATATTCAGAGGAATATCGGACCCGTGGGGAAGCCGTCCAGCGCGAGCATCAAATCAAACGGCACAAATCCCGCGAATATTTGTCCCGCCTAAAAGCGGGACTCAACCGGCAGAGTCCCGACGGAACCGTCGGGATTAACCCATAGGCTGCGGGTTCGCCCCCCGCCCCCCAGACACAGTTGCAATAATGGTATAATGTGAATGGTGGCTTCCGGGGTAGCTCAACCGGCAGAGTCCCGACGGAACCGTCGGGATTAACCCATAGGCTGCGGGTTCGCCCCCCGCCCCCGGAGCCAGTTTCTGCCTCCATGTCTTATTGGGTTTACATCCTTTATTCCGAAAAATATGACCGTTATTATGTGGGAACCACCAATCATCTGAAGTTCAGGTTGACTCGTCATAATGAAGGGCGAGTATTCTCTACTAAGCCGTGACGCTGAATTTAGATATAATAGAAATGGAGAAACGAAACGATGCCGGCTAACCTGCCACCGGAGTATTTTGAGTCGGAAAGAAGATATCGGATGGCGAAAACTCTGGAAGAGAAATTGTTAGCCTTAAAGGAAATGATTTCTCGCGTTCCGCACCATAAAGGGACGGAGAAACTGTTTGTGGACCTGAAGAAACGATTGAATAAACTTCAGGAGGAATTGAGGCGGAAGCCGAAGAAAGGAGGGTCTCCTTTCCCTGACCACATCGGGAAAGAGGGAGGCGGACAGATTGCCCTCGTGGGACCTCCCAATTCCGGGAAGTCCTCGCTTCTGGCGATACTCACCCGTGCTACCCCGGTTATCGCAGAATATCCTTTCACCACCCTCCGCCCCACCGTGGGGATGATGCCGTATGAAGATATATATATTCAGTTGGTGGACTTACCACCCCTGTGGGAAGAAACAGAATCCTGGGTCTACAATCTCATACGGCAGGCGGATAGCCTCGCCGTGGTTCTCAGGCTGGATGAGCCTTCTCCGGAGGAATCCCTCCAGAATTGTATCTCCCTGTTACGGCAGGCGAAAATCCTGCTGGGAAGGGAGGAGAAAAGTGCAGTGGAGGGGTGGATTCGTCGGCAATCTATCCTCGTTCTCACTCATCTGGACATAGAAGGGGCAGGGGAAAAGGCCCGCAATCTGGAACAGACTCTCCAGTCCAGATTCCCTGTGGTGCCCGTCTCTATCCCCTACGAGGTGAACCTGGAACTTCTGAAGCAGAAACTGTTTCAGTCCCTTTCCATCATTCGGGTGTACACGAAGAAGCCAGGCGTTCCTTTTGTGAAGGACAAGCCCTTCGTGCTTCCAGCGGGGAGCACGGTGCTGGATATGGCGTTCGCCGTGCATAATGACATCGGGCGGAACTTCCAGTTCGCCCGTCTCTGGGGTTCCGCTTCCCACGACGGCCAGAGGGTAGAGCGAACCCATATCCTGCAGGACGCCGACATTATAGAAATTCACTCCACCTGACCCCTGCAGGGTCAACCCCTATTTCCTCATTCTCTAAATCTCGTTTCCTACGCCTGTCTGACCTGGAATCCATCCATTTCACTGGCGATTATAAACAGAGCACGCTCAATCAGGTTGAATTTCTTGCCTGACTTCATTCAGGATTACGAGGATTTCCTCGTAAGTTCCATTCCCACCCATTTTGTCCCAGAACTCGTGTCCCATTAATAATGGATAGTCCATATCAATCACCCGTTTAGTGAATGAATGCCCGTATTTTTCCCTGTAAATGTAAGGGTTATAGGGAAACGCAAGGTATCCTCCCCAATTTCTCTCACCCCTGGAGAGCATATAGGCGTAAAATGTAAGAATTTTCTTCTTTGATTCGGCACAGACATCCAGGTTGGGTAGAGGAGTTTTGACCTCGGCGAAGAAAGGGGCGCCATTCAGCCTTTCAATATACAGGTCAGCATTGAAAGGATAAAGTCGCTTCTCGGAAGATTTTTCTGATGTTTCAGCCAGCTCTCGTAGTTCAGTTTTATTCCTGCCGCCTCCAGCTTGTCAAGGAAGCCAAATATCACTGCTCATCCGCCATATTTCTTCCTTCGCTCACACAGCCGCTTAACGTCTCGCACCGATACTAAGCCATCAGCCCGCAGGACATAGAGCGTTTCTTGGATGATTTCATCTCTGACATCACTTGTGGATAGGCCGAACTCCTTGCGCACCTTTTGCGTGAGTTGGTTAAGGTTCTCCGCTAACGCCTGCTCAGGTGTGTCACCTTCAGCGCTATCAACAAGATAGTAGGTAGGCACCTCACCCCAGCCACTAAAATAAAGAACTTCATAAACCATCTTTCATTTAACCTCCTCAAAGAAATTCTTTGATTCCTTCAGACCACTGTTGTTTCTCAAACGGGCGGAACAACTTTAAAAAGTTCTGCCCGCTCAGATACCTCGCGTCTCCTTCAATCACCATATCCAGAAAGCGGTTTATTTCGCTCATCCTTTATTTCCATTATATAACATATAACGAAAAGGATTTACGCGGGCAAGTTTTCAATGACAACTGTGTTATGATTAGGGCTGGAAGGGATAGTGAAAAGGAATGGTAGGTGTGGAAGTCTTTCGGGTGTATCCCACGAGAACGGCGAGTCTTCTCGCACAGTATGAAGGGATGAAAGGGAGGGAAACCGGTACGGGAACGCTTACCGGAACTCTCTTTGATGTGGTGGAGAGGGTGCTGGATGCTTCCCTCACCCCATTGATCCGAATCTCCCACACCGCTCGTCTTTATACTACGGTAGCACTGATGGACAGGGCAGGTGTAATGGCAACTCCGCTCATTGCGGAGAGGGAAAAAGTGGGGTATGCCCGGGGCGTGCTGGAGATTTTCAATGATTTCCAGCAGAACCGGATGAGCCCCCAGGAGGTTCATTCTCTAACGAAGAGGGTTCAGCAGGAGGGACAGAGATTTCATCGTCTCTATCGCACCTTTTCACAGATTGCCCAACTTTATGAGGACTACGACCAGGTTTTACAGAGGAAGGGGTGGATGGATGATGTGGGGGCATTGCAGGAAGCGACGGCAGCGCTCCAGCAGGGTGTTTTCTCGCCCTTCTCTTCCATTGCCCTGTGTGGTTTTTACACTTTCACGCCTGCACAGGGGGATTTTCTCGCCGCCCTGCAAGCCTCCGGCTGTGAGGTGCGCTACGAGAAGCCTCCCTACGCCCCTTCGCCCGATAGAGAGCCTACCCTCTATTCTATTCTCCAGCCATTTCTCGTCGGTGGCGGAGAACGGGTGGAACCCGAGAGAGCACAAACTCCTGGACCACTGGATTCTGCGTTCTTCCTATGCCCCACCTTGCCGGATGAAATCCGCATTGCCTCACAGAAGATGAAACAACTCCTGCTGAAAACGGATGCCCGGCCAGAGGATTGCCTGCTGGTTTTCCGAACCTTTGAGTCAGATATTCTTTCGTTGAGCGCGGAAGATGTGCTTCACGCCCTGTCTGTTTATGGTTTGCCTATCACCTCTGCAGTTCCTTCCACCCTTCTTCAGTCGCCTTTTATTCACTTCCTTCTGACACTCCTGAAACTGAAGAAGGAGAATTACCCGAGGAAATCTTTCATCAGCCTGCTGTGGAACCCATATATAAAAGGGCTTGTGGGCGAAATCTCACCCCGAACCATCCAGCAGGTGGATGAGGGCAGCCTGGCTCACTCCCCGGGGAAACCCGAAATTCCAACGGCTCGTGTGAGAAGGGTGATGGGAGGCGAAGAGGAGTGGAAAGGTTTACTGAAAGATATGGACCTCTTAGACAGATTCTCCCCCCTCTTCTCCTCTCTCCATCCCTTTCAGGAGGACAACACTTTTGCCGTGTTTGCGGGGAACCTGCAGGCTGTGCTCCGACGCTTCTCCTTGCCTCTTTCTTCTGACGACCAGAAAGCCAGAGAGTTATTCCTCAGGGAACTCGCGGTAGTCGGAGAATCGCTGGGCTCTATAAAAATCTCCCTGGATGCTTTCCTTGAAACTGTGGAAACGCTGTGCAGGCATACTCACTGGATGCCTGGTAAATTCAATCCGGCGAGCGTCATACTATGCACGGCCATGGAAGCACTGGGGGTTCGTCGTCCATTCCTCTTCCTTTGCAATCTGACGGAGAAAGGATTTCCGCTCTCCGCCCCGGAAGTGCCCATCCTTTCCTGGACCGCCCGGGAGGTGTTGAACCACCTTGCCGGGAAGCCTATTTTTCTCACCCGGGAGGTTCATCAAGAGACCGAGCGGGTGCTATTCCGAGCCTGCGTAACCTCCGCCACTCATCGGGTCCTCTTCTTCTCCCACTATTTAGAGGGGGAGGAGCCGGTTCAGCCTTCCCCCTTCCTCTCCACTTATGCTCCTTCCTCTCTCACCTATAACGAAAAGCAAAAGACTTACAGCATCCGGGAAGTGCTACAGCCGGAACCTGAAGATGTGTATCATCCGGAAGAGTGCGCCCGCGCCCTTCTTTCCCGTAGAATTTCAGCATCTCAACTATCGGGTTTTCTTGGGGCTTACGCCCCACCTTCCCGGTGCGCTCGTCTGGAAGGTGCCCTGCGAGCGGAGCAACTTCGCTGGAGCGAAGCCTATTCCCCTTATGATGGCGTCCTGACCGACCCCTCCCTCCTCTCGCACCTTGCCCTCAGGGGTAAGGATAGGGAACATCACCTCTCTCCTACCGCTCTGGAATCCTATGGCAAATGTCCCTACCAATACTTCGCTGACAAAGTCCTCCGTCTGAAAAAATATGAGGAACCGGAGGAGGATATTTCTCCCATGGATGCAGGCGATGTCCTCCACCGAATTCTGCAGAAAACCTTTGAAAAGTTGAAACCCTTTGAGGTGAATCTCACGAAGGAAAAACTCCTGGGAGCAGGAATGCAAGCCTCGGAGGAAATCTTTATGGAAATCCAGCAATCTTCCCCTTCCCTCCCGCCTTTGTGGAGTATTTTCCAGTTCCGCGTCCTCTTATTGCTTCAACGCTACCTTCCCGCTGAATTCTTCCGATTACAGGAATGGCGATTACAGCCCATTGCCCTGGAGCAATGGCTGGAGGGGTATGTAATAAAAGGGCAAGAGCCTGATGTGTTTCTGTTGGGGAAAACCGACCGTGTAGACCTCCGGGATAACCAACTCTTCATCACGGATTATAAAACGGGTGGACTCTCTACCCACGCTTTTGTGGATTATCGCAACCTGCAACTGGCTTTATATCTGCTCCTGGCGGTGGAAAAATGGGGAAAGCCTGCCGGAGGCGGCGCCTATGTGTCTCTCACGAAGCCCGGCACCACCGTGCCCGGAATGCCACCAGAAAATGTCGCCAGGGATTTAATGGATGCTCAGGAACTCACCCACTTCTATGTGTCTGGCATCCGCAGGGGAATGTTTCCTCCCCTCCCCGGCAACCATAAGGAAGAGAAAGAGGTCATATTAAAGAAAGAGTCCTCGCCAGGCGGCGATTGCTCCTACTGCCCTTATCTCTCCCTCTGCCGAATCGCCAGCCTCCAGGGAAGCCGTAAAATCAACCCCCTCCGGTTTGGAGACCTCAGGATTTGAGATGGAACATTTACGATTATAGAAAAGAAAGTGTAGATGGGTCCCGTAATAGTCAGGACTTCACAAAAATTGATTCATCAGTGCTTCTACGGGCAGAAAATATTCACTCTGGAAGTCAAGGACAGGATGATTCGTCCCTCGCACGGGTGAAATTGCGGTGTTACCGGAAGGAAAAAGCAGAATACCCATCCTTTTGCCTTCACGCACTCATTTTAGCCGTTTTTCCATCTTACGCAGGATGGGTTGGTAACCCAGTTTTTCGTAGAATGCGATGGCATCGGAATTTACTTCCCAGACATCCAGATGGAGGACATTGATTCCTTTAGAGCGAGCCCATGCTTCAACTATTTGCATCAGTTTTTTTCCCGTTCCCGCTTTGCGATAATCCCTGTGAACAGCCAGTTCGTTTATGCTCACCCGGGGGATAGAAATCAGGTCATCTTGCCTCTTTTCCACCTCCGCATAAACATACCCTGCCAATTTTCCGTTCACTACAGCGACGAAAATGACTGCATCCGGCGAATTCAAAGCCCGGCGGTAAAAGTCTGCTGTCGCCTCTTCTCCTTTTGGTCTTCTCCGCACTTTCAAGAAATTTGCCCGCAGGCGTGCCATCTTTTGATAAAACTCCTCTGCCATAGAAAGAATCGGAGTTATATCCTCTTCTCTTGCCACCCGGATTTCCATTCACTTTCATTATAACAAAACCTTTCTGCGAATCATACACTCAATTGGACATCACACTGGTAGTTCGGATTATCCTCACTTCTGTATGAAGTTCATTTTGCGGAAGGCAGAATTCGTTTAACCAGAGAGGGTGAATAAAAGGGTGATGCTTGCGGAAATCTTCTGTTGCTTCAGGGATTCGGGAATGGGCGAGAAAGGGGAGGCTTTCCGAATCGCTTCTACTGCCGCATCATCCAGCAGGCGAAATCCAGAACCTTTCCGGATGTGTATATCCTCCACCTGGCCATCTGATTGTATGGAAAATTCCACTTCTACTTTGCCCTGTTGTTCCAGCCTTAATGCCATTTTGGGATATTCTTTTCTGGAGTCAATCTTCTTGAAAACCTCCATCAGATAGGCTTGAAGAATAGATTCTGTATTTTGCAAAGAGTCTGTTCCATTTCCATCGCTGGTACTCCCGCCTCTCGGAGGGCCCCCATCTGATGGCAGTATCACCGTTCCATGCGGCAAACCCGTGTCCTGTCCCATTGGCCGATTTCCAGAAGTGGGTTCCTCGGAAGTTGAAGAGGGTGAGGCAGGTGTAGATGCGCCAGTCAGGAGGGGGGCTTTGAACTCTGTCCCGGAAGAAGGGTTGAGTGGTTTTTCAGGCGAGGGAAGTTCAGGCTCTGCATTCCTGATTTTGGAAGGTGGGTTCACTCTCCGCCTCTCCTTTTCCTTCTCAAGGGGGGCTGAAGTAGTTTTTATGGACCGAATTTCAAGGTTTAAAACAGGTTTTTCTACCGCGCCCAATGAAAAAGCAACGGAAAACAGAAATAGATGGGCGAGGAAGGAAAGAAGAAGAAAAACACCGTAGGATTTCATGATTTTTCACGAGGCAAGGAAGTCAGAGAGATGTTTTGAATTTTCAGACTTCGGAGGATGTCCAGCAATGAAATGAGAGATTGCACCGGGGCAGTGCGGTCAGAAAGAATCTGTGCTGAAACGAGCTCTGAGGAGGCTCTGACTCGCTGTTCCAACCGTTCGGATAACCGGTCGGCGGTAAGGGTTTCCCCTTCCAGGGAGTAAGTTCCATTGGAATGAACGGAGATGACCAGAGTGAAGGAACTTCTGGAAATCAGAGCGGTGGAGGATTCTGGAAGGGTCACATCCAGAGTGGGAAGGTGGAGATAGTTCCAGGTGAGGAGGAAAAAGGCGAGGAGTTGGAAGACCACATCAATCAAAGGAGCCATCATGATTTGAGGAGGTTTTCGTGCAGGTCTATTCATGGGGGTAGAGTTTTTGTTTTTCCATAGTGACAATGAACCGGAGATTGCGAATCTGCCTGCCTGCGAGGGAATCAAACAGGTAATAAGTCAGGAGAGCGGGGATGGCCACCACCAGCCCGAAGACGGTGGTGAGGAGGGCTTCCCAGATTCCACCGGCTAACAAAGACGGGTCTACTTTCCAGCCCAGATGCTCAATCACCATGAAGGAGCGAACCATGCCCGTAACAGTGCCCAGCAGGCCGAGGAGAGGAGAGAGAGTAGCGATGGCAGAAAGGAGCCCCAATCCTGTTTCTACCTCATCCACGAAGGGTTGCATCTTCATCTCTGCGAGGGCGGTCCATTGCTCGGAGGTAGGTTTCGGATTGGAATGGTGGAGAGATTGCAATTGCATGGAAAATCGCTGAGCCAGGGATTTGGCTCGGGTGGAAAAGAAAAACAGACGCTCCAGGATGATGCCGAGAGAAGCGACAGAAAGAAACAGGATGGGCCACATCACCCAACCGCCTCTCAGAAAAAGCGTCCACAGTGATATGGAAGGTGAGTTCATATTCATCCTGCCTTCATTATTTTACACCGTGTTTGCCGGGTTCTGAAACACAGGAAAGGTAGCCTCGCCAGATGAGGAGAATACCGATAAACTCCATTCCATAAAGCACCTCCGTGTATCCGAAGCGGGTGAAGGCGCCTCCAATGCCGGGCAGGAGCGCCCCCGCAGCAATGAATATATTTCCGATGAAGCGGTGGTAAGTATCTGTGCGTTTGAAGTATTTGTATGCGGAGAGGGCGGCTCCGCCGACTAAGAATATCAGGGCGTAGAGATTGACGAAGGGACTGAAGAGCCTTACCCAGCCCCATTCCATTACCCGCCCCGTCAATCGGTGGGCCTCCACCAGGTCCCTCCGAATGGGGACGATGAGGATAAAGGAAGAGGCGACAGCGATGTAGGCCAGCAGGGCAGAGGTGAGGAAATTTGCCACCCGTTTGTTCAGATGGAAATATACGGAGCCTTGAGCCAGAGGAGCACCGCCCAGCAGAGCGCCTGAAATATACCAGAGCCGAAAAACAACCGGATTCCACCCGAATAGCGTTACAAGGCTCTCGGTCAAAGTTCCAAGTCCGTAGGTGAAAATCCCTCCCGTCCACCACCCCAGGTGGGGCGGACGGGATTTCTGAAGATACCGCCGATAAAGGGAAATCCCGAATATCACAGAGAGAACCGTCGTGAGAATGGGAACATAGTGTACCAGGGAAGACATGGCGGGCAGATTTTCACCAGTTCACATCGTATCCGGCATAGAAGATTCTACCCTGCGATGGCCCAAAAGGAGGGCGCTCCACGCCGATGACATTGTTCACTCCGAGGAAAATGCGATAACCATCCAGTGGAATGGTAAACTCCACATCCATCAGAGTATACTGTTTTACTTTCCCCGGCGGTGACCCTGTGGATTCTGTGCTGATTCCGAACTGCTGGGTTCCCACATAGGTGAAGCGAACAGAGGAGGAGTAGCGAGGATTGTGGAAGAGAAAACGCACATTCGCCTGGGCATCGGGGGTGAATTCCAGGGTTCTGCCAGTGGTAAGATTTCTTGCATTCTGGAAAACGCCGCCGGCCTGAATGGAAAAAGTGGAAGAAAACCGGTATTGCCCTTCCCACTCCACGCCCTGCACCCGCGCCGATTCTACATTTTGATACCGCCACTCCTCCACATCTGGAGTGTTCGGGTCATCCTGTTTGATGAAAAGAATCAGGTCATTCACCCGATTATAGAATCCGTTCAGGCGGTAAAAAGAGCGGCCGTGGGGACCCGACTCCAGGGTCAACTGATAATTTTTGGAAGTCTCGGGAGAAAGGTCGGGGTTTCCGAGGATGCGGATAGATGAGGCAGGACCGGTGGGAATCAGGAAGTCCTGGAAGAGTTCTGTGGGATCCGGGGAGCGGAAGCCTTTCCCTGCAGAAAGTTTTGCGCGAAAGCGAGGCGAGAAGTGCTTCACCAACCCTGCTCTGGGTATACCTTCTCCTCCGAATCGGGAGTGGTCGGTCCAGCGGAATCCATAAACCCCTTCCCAGGTTCTGGCGAATTGCCACTGTCCTTGCAGGTAGCCTTCCTGAAGGCGAACGGTCTGGGTTTTTGGTGAGATGCGGTCAGAAGTGTAACGGTCCCGAATGGAATCCGCCCCGACGGTGAGCAGATGGGCCTCTGTCAGCGGATAATCGTATTGAACCTCATACCGCTGATAGCGGTCCCGGATGTCAGAACGAGTGGCTGGGCGGGGAGGACGCACCTCGGTGAAGGAGTGGTAGAAAGGGTTAGAAAAGGCGAAGAATTGCAGACGGGAGCCTTTCCTCGTGGTGAACTGGTAACGAAGTTGCTGGGTAGACAGGCGGTCCCAGAATCCCCAGGAAGTTTTTTGTTGTCGGGAGACACTCCAGAGAAAGAATTTGGAATAGTTGGTGAAATAATCGTCCTGCAAGGTGATGGAGGAGGTGGGAGTCAGAGGAACTTGAATCTTGATGGAGTAGTTATTTTTTCGGAATTCAGGAGAATCCAGAGCCGGGTCATCAGGATGGAGGTCAATGCCGTCTGAACTCCTTCGGTCGTAGGAGAGCAGGGCCTTCCATTTTTTAGAGGTGAGAGTGTAAGAAATGAAATGCTCCTGTTGAGCCGGAGTTCCACCCCGGGAATAGAGCGAAAATTGAGGTTTTTCCGGGCTACGAGTGATGATATGGATGACTCCGGCAATGGCATCAGAACCGTAGAGAGTGGATTGAGGTCCCCTGACGATTTCAATTCTTTCCACATTCTGGAGGGGAATCAGGCTCAGGTCTACCCGATTTCTCACCTTGGAGTTGACGGGCATTCCATCCACCAGCACCAGCACCTTGTTGTCCCGGAACCCCTGGATATTCACGGAATAAACACCCGACTGAGAGACCTGAGTCACGAGCCCCGGGATTTCTTTGAGGGCTTCTTCCAGAGTGGTCCAGCCGAACCGGCGGATTTCCTCCTGAGTAATGACGGAAGTGGCGAAAGGTGATTCTATGAGCGTTCTGGGGGTTCGTGTGCCTGTCACCACGACTTCCCCCAGGGGATATGAAACTATCGGTGACTCCTGCCCCCGGGCTGGGATAGGGAGTGTGAAAAGAGCCCAGGACAGGAGGGGAAAAAGAAGGGGAAAATTTTTCAGGTTCATCATTCATCGCCTCCATTTGACTGAGAATACTATATTTTGACTTTTTTGTCAAATCCTGAACTCCTCCCCTTTCCCTTTTCCCTCCCTTGTGTTATAGTGAAACAGGTGAAGGCTAACATGAGTCCGAAGAAACTGGCGCGGATACAAAAGGACCACAGCCTGAGAAGAGAAGAGATTTTACAGGCTGCCGCCTCTCTTTTCTGCAAAAAAGGCATCCTCGCCACTACTATGGATGACATCGCCCGTGAACTCAAAGTGGCCAAAGGCTTCCTCTACTATTATTTCCCCTCCAGAGAAGACCTCCTCCTGGCTCTTTTAGCAGAGGGCTGGAAGTCTTTCCTTTCCATCGTGGAATCACAGGACATCCCCCGAAACCGGGAGGGTTTTCTTCTCCTCCTCCGCCGGTTGATTGAAGCCTACAACGCCCAGCCTTATCTCTACGGTGCGTTGTTCCAACTGAGTCCACAGGCAGGTTCCTTATTCCCGTCGGAGAAACTGAAAACCCCGGAGAAACTCAAAAAAAGGGCCTACGCCCTGATTCAGAAAAGGTTAGAAGAGGATTTTCAAGTCAGTGATTCCTCCCATTTGATGCGTAACATAGGTGGCATCCTCTTTGGCTATCTCCGCCTGGGAAGAGAGAAAAAGCCCATCTCCGCTGATGAAGTCCTTGACACTGTGAATAAACTTCTTCCTCCAGTAGCCAGCAGCCTGTTGACGCCAAAGAGAGGAAAGAGTGGCCGGAGGGATTCTCCTGCCCTCCCTGATTCCAGTGAGATGGGTGAGAGATGAGAATTTATTTCAGGAAGAAGTGGTATCGCTTGACGGGGTAAGAAACATAACAGATGAGGAAAGAGTGGAATTTTTATACGAGGATAGATGGGGATAAGTTGGCATTATCCTCCTGCCCTTTCTTCTTTTTCTCGCTTCCCTCCGCGTAATCTACTTTCCCTTTTCGTCCACACATCCCCCTTTTTTACAGGGAACTTTTCTGCAGAAAGCAGTCAAAATTTCGTGGAGGTAGTAAAGTATGAAGCGAAGAAAAGGGGAAATTGTGGTGAAGTCAATTGCAGGGGTTTTCCAGTTGTATGCTGTTTTTTCCAGCGGTGGAGGAGGTTCCGTGATTCTGCCCCCGGTAGGATGTGAGTTTCCGAGCGGAAGCCCCCCTCATAGAGAATAGAAATTAGATTAAGAAAGAATTCTATTGACGGAGAAGAGAATTTCCAGCAAAATTATGATGAGAGAGGGTTATGCCTGAAAGCCTCACTTTGAACCTGTTCAGGTATACTTTTTCACCACTTCCGGAAGAGTACTGGGATATTCCAGAGCCGGAACGGGTGGAGAGAACCGGGAAAGCGAAAAAATATCTGGGGAAGGATGTGCTACTTCTGGCGCATAATTATCAACGGGATGAAATTGTAGAATTTGCAGATTTCACTGGCGATTCATATCAACTCTCTCGTTTTGCGGCGGAGAATCGGGATGCCCGGACGGTTGTTTTTTGTGGTGTATCTTTTATGGCGGAAACGGTGGACATCCTGTGCGAAGGGCGGAAGACGGTCATCTTGCCCTCTATGGAGGCTTCTTGCCCCATGGCCGGGATGGCAGAACTTGTGCAGGTGGAAAAAGCCTGGGAGGAAGTGACGGATTTGATTGTGGCAGAAGAGATTCTCCCCATCACCTATATAAACTCTTATGCTGATTTGAAGGCATTCACAGCAAAGCATGATGGGGCGGTATGCACCTCTTCCAATGCGCTGGCTGTGTTTCAATGGGCTCTTCACCAGAACAGACGAATCTTTTTCTATCCCGACCAGAATTTGGGGCTGAATATCTGGCTGAAAGCAGGGCAAACAGAATCCGATACCCTCCTCTGGAACCCCTGGGAATCCAAACTGGGTGGGAACTCCCCCGAAAAAATCAAAAAAACCCGGCTCTTTCTCTGGCGGGGGTTCTGTCAGGTTCACGACCGGTTCAAGGTGGAGCATGTCCACGAAGTGAAGGCAAAATATCCTGACATAAAAGTCCTTGTGCATCCGGAGTGTATCCGGGAGGTTGTGGCTCTGGCGGATGTGGTAGGGTCAACCAGCCAGATTATTCGGGCTGTAGAGAAGGCTCCGTCGGGCACAAAGTGGGCTATCGGCACCGAGTTTCATCTGGTCCATCGCTTGAAGAACCAGCATCCAGAGCAATTTATCATCCCCCTCGGGTGTGAGGTCTGCATTGACTGCAATGCGATGCAACAGATTGACCCGAATTACCTGTTATGGGTGATGGAAGAATTGGCGGAGGGCCGGGTTCACAACCGCATCCGCGTGGAAGAGGAAGATGCACATTGGGCGCGCGTCGCCCTTCAGCGGATGCTCGCCATCGTGTAACTTTTATTTCCCCGATGGGGGAGTTTCCGGAGGTCCCGGTGGAGGCATTGGAGCAGGAAGAGACGCAGATTCCATCATCTTTCTCACGGCTGTGTCGTTGATGACCACCGGGTTTTTCTCCAGAATTTTCTTCACAAGGTTCTCTATAAATTCCTCCTGTTTTTCCGATTGGAGCCTTCTTTGTATCCTGCTTTTCACTTCTTCATAAGTAGCAGTTTTTCCTTCTTTTTTCTCCAGTAGTTTTATGATGTGAAACCCGAACGGGGATTTCACCACGTCGCTCACCTGACCCACTTTCAACGGAAGAACCGCATCCACCAGCGATGTAAGACCTCGGGTTTGCCTGGTCTGCCAGCCCTTCAACTCTCCTCCATTATTTTTCGTGGTGGGGTCCCTGGAATATTTTTTTGCGAGGTCAGCGAATTTCCCACCCTTCTTCAGTTTCCCCAGAACTTCCTTCGCTTCTTCTTCTGAGGAAAGTAGAATGTGGCTGATGCGCACTTCCACCGGTGGAGTGAATTCATCCTGATGCTGTTCGTAATACTGCTTTACCTCTTCTTCAGTGATAGGGATGTTTGCCGGGTCATCCATTTTCGCTTCTTTCAGTTTTTGTTGCACATAGGCTCTGGCAAGGATTTGGAATCGCTGAAGACGAAGGCGCATTCGGATTTCCGGCTCATCGGCGATGCCCGTAACCACTGCCTCATGCTCCAGAATCATTTGCTCTGCGATAGCGTTGATGAACTCCTTGAATCGGGCTTCATTCAGTAAAAACTGCTCCGACCCGGGAAAAACCTTCATCAGCCATTTCATATCTTCCGTGGTAAAAACCTCTTTTCCAGCGGTGAAGAGAGCCTCTGCCCTGACAGAGGGGCCGGAGGAAAGGGTCGGAGTCCAGCTGGATTCCTTTCCTCCTTGCCCCCTCGGAACGCAGGTAAGTAACAGGAAACAGCCGGCTGTAGTGCCTGCTAACCACCCCCAACTTTTTCTCATTTTCTTTTTCCTCCTTGAATTCACCACTACCATTTTACCTCTTCCGCGTGGAAATGGCTACTCCAGAAAAAGCCATTCCAATAGAAGCCCCGGGTCAGGAGTTCCGAAGTTCCAGGAGGGCTCCGTGACGAATTCCCCACTCGGATACCCGCAAGGTGTTGAGGGGAAGCACGGCAGGGCAGAGCACGGAGAAAAGGACAGAAATTTCCATTAAACCTGCAATCATCACATAGGCTCTCCTTTCTCCCATAACTGGATAACAGGCTCGCCGGGATAGCGGAAGACCGCTAATAGAATTTAACCAGGTATTCACAATTTTTAGTGGCATTATGGAGTTGTGGACCCTGGCGGAATGATATCTGGATAGCCCTTGAGCAAGAGCCGAGAGGGTGGTGATAGTTCCGCCGAGAGCGATACACTCTAATCGGTCTACATCGGAATGAGATTCTGTCCAGGATTTCAAGGGTGAAATGAGTTCAGAAAACTGGATTTTCAGAAATTCTCCAAGGGAGTGAAGTTCCTCAGGGTGGGGCGGGTCGTGGTGCAAAAACTCCTCCGTCAGGGTCAGAACGCCGAAAGGGAATGAGCGAAATCCGAAAGAGGTGGGAGTCCCCCAGGAGATTTCCGTAGACCCGCCACCTTCATCCATCACCACCAGAGGATGAGGGTTTCCTTCTGAGAAAGCGAAATGATTGGCAATAAACGAAAGGAAGGCTTCCCTCTGAGGTGTAAGGATTTCCACCTCCGGAGTGAGGCCGTGAGCCAGAGAGAGGAGAGCCTCTGCATTGGATGCGGAGCGAACCGCTTCGGTGGCGAGAATCCGCAGGTGGGTTGCCTGAAGAGCGTGCGCCTGCCGGGTGAATTCCTGAACTGCCTCGCAGGTTTCCTGAATCCCCTCCAGAGAGAGCAGACGGGACCGAAAGAAACCCCGCCCGAGATTCGTGACCAGGCCGGTGTCCAGGAGAATCTGAAAAGTCTTCCCTCCGATTTTTGCCACCAGCAAACGGGTAGAATAGGTGCCGATGTCAATGCAAGCGGCAAGCCAGTCCGGTCGTTTTCGTAAGTTCATTGCGGCGTCAGGATAGCAGATGCCTCAGCACGGCAATCTGACAGTTCAATTCCAGAGTTTCCAGGAGAATATAACACTCAAAAAGGTCAGAACCTGCCGACAGAACACCGTGATTTTGAAGGATGACTATGGGGGAAAATGAAAGAGCATGAACCACAGCCTTCACATCTTCAACTGTGGCTGTGAACTGGGGAAGGACCCTGACGATGCCCAGCATTTTTGCCCCTTCCAGGGTAGGGGGCGTGAAAGAATCCAGTTTCTCTGAAAGGACGATAGCGTAAGGAGAGTGAAGGTGAAGACAGGCCCGGTAAACAGTGCCCTGATAAATGGCCAGATGGAGAGGAAGTTCCGAGGATGGCTGTTTCCCTTTCAGCACACTTCCATCCGGGGTCACCTCCACCAGGTCCGGCTCAATCAGCCCTCCGAGAAAGGCTCCCGTGCGGGTGATGATGACCTTATTTTCCTCCGGGATAAACACGCTCATATTACCACCGGTTCCAGCGGTCAGCCCTTTAGAATATGCCAATTTCCCTACTAACATGAATTCTTCTGAATGGTAAGGCAAGAGATTCCCCTCCTTTTTTAGGCATTTCGGGCTCCGCTTCTGCCGACTACGAAACGGTATAAAGCCATCTGACCAGGGCGAAGAAAGAGGACCCGGAAATGAAGGACAAAATGGCGGGTGCGTTATTCTTCGCATGAAAGTAAGGAAGTAAATCTGCGGTAGCCACATAAATAAAGGTCCCCGCTGTTAATCCGAGGATGGCAGAAAGGAGAAAGGGAGAGAAGAAGCGGGGGAATCCGCCTAAAATCAAGGAAATGACTGTGCCAATGGGGGTTGCCAGGGCAATCCCTGCAGTCATTGCCACCAGACGGAATGCGGAAGCACGAACCGTCAGCAGTAGGGAACAGGAGGTGAAGCCATCCACGAGTTTGTGAAGAACAATCCCGAGGGTGATGAGGGCGCCAAGGGTGGGAGAAGTTTTAAATCCCACTCCGATGGCAAGCCCGTCAATCCAGGAGTGTATCAATAGCCCTGTCCACGCCGCCAGGAAAAGAGGCTTGTGTTTTTCCTCTGCCTCCGGATGGTGGTGGGGATGCAGAAAAGCATCAAATAAAAAGAGCAGGAGAAATCCTGCGAGAGCATAGAAGCCTCCCCGGGCGTGTAATTCGGTGGCTTCCGGCAGGATTTCCACGAGAGAAAGGGAAAGGAGTGAGCCAGCGGCGAAGGCAATGAAATTATTCAGGTTCTTCAAGCACCACTGATATTGGAGGAAAATGAGCAGACCACCGAGGAGAACCATTCCCGCCGCCAGAAAACTGAATAAAAGAGCCATTGGCATATTTATTGTAAGATGTCTGAAGGAAAACAACAACCCTTCGCCCAAGCCTGAATGGAAATTTGAAGCCCTCTACCCACCGTCGGGGGAGAGAAAATGGAAAGTGGAGTTCAGGTTGTGATACACTTAAAAAGTGGTGGTGATTTGCGAGATGAAAATTAGAGGGCGTGATATAGTCTTCCTTCTAACAGGTGCTGGAATAGCCCTGGGATATATCCTGTATGGCCTACCCCGAACGGAGTCGAGTCCAGTGAACGCCGCTATGCCTCCTGCGGTCCCCGGGTTTCCTGAAGTGGAATGGACGGAACGAGCCACAGCGGAAGCCCAGCGCTCGGTGGTGAACATCAGCGTTCGGTCCTATGTCACTGTGGAGGATTTCTTTTTTAACATTCGGAAGATTCCCAAGGAAGGGCTGGGGTCGGGTGTGATTATTGATGAAAAAGGGTATGTACTAACGAATAATCATGTAGTGAAAGGAGCGGAAGAAATTCTCGTCTCCCTCCTGGATGGACGGAGTTTCTCGGGGAAGATTCTGGGACGCGACCCGGACACGGATGTGGCTGTGGTGAAAATTGACGGGAAGGATTTGCCTGTGGCAAAAATGGGTGATTCCTCCCGGTTAAAGAAGGGGCAATTTGTCCTCGCTCTGGGTAACCCTTTTGGACTGGAAAGCACGGTGACCCTCGGAATCATCAGTGGTGTTCAGCGGGATATTCAGGTGGATGAGAATACACGCATTGAAAATCTTATTCAGACTGATGCGGCCATCAACCCGGGAAACAGCGGTGGAGCGCTGGTAGATAGCCAGGGGAATGTAGTGGGAATCAATACCGCTATTATCCCTCCCACACGGGGTCAGGGAATCAGTTTCGCTATTCCCATCAACATTGCTCTTGAGATTGCCAGATTGTTGATTCAGGATGGCAAGGTTTCTCGTCCGTGGCTGGGAGTCATATTGGAAGAAGTCACGCTTTCTGAACCGATAGCGGCAAAACTCTCCCTGCCCCGGCGTGTTCTGGTGGTAGATGACTTATATCAGAACAGTCCGGCGGATACAGCAGGGATTCAGCCCAATGATGTGATTCTTGAAATTAGCCACAAGAAAGTCAATTCAGTAGATGAAATCAAAAAAGTCATTCGCCAGCAGAAAATCGGCGACTCATTGGTTCTCACCATCTTTCGCTATCCGGATTTTTTCTCTACCCGGGTTCGGCTCCGTGAAAAGCCTCTGGATGTTTATGGCATCTAACCGCCAACCGGGTTCCCCTGGCTCTAAATTCCCCAGGTGAGGCGTTGAATCAATGGAAGGGGAAGCCCCACCTGACGCATCTTCTCCTGTGTGAGATGGATGGGATATTCCAACCGACGTATCTGTATTGTATTCGTGGAAAGATTGAAAATCGTGTAAGAAGCCCGCGGGTCCCGGTCCCTCGGCTGTCCCACGCTTCCTGCATTTACAATATATCGCGACTTCTCTACTAATAGGGTTTCTGGATAAGCATACCGGATTCCTTCAGAGGAGAAGGAATAAATCGCTGGAATGTGAGTGTGTCCGAGAAAACAAAATCGGTGGGAATAAGATTCAAAGGCCTCTTCTATCCCGATGTCATACCCTAAATAGTGGAAGGCTTCCGGCTTTACGGGTGTGCCATGCACCAGAAGTGCAGAGAGCTCCGGAATTTCAAATGTGAGTGGAAAAGAATGAATTTTCTTTATGGCTTCCTCTGGAAGAGTTCTACGCGTCCAATGAATCGCTGTGAAAGCATGAGGATTAAAGTATTCGGTTGACAGCAAGCCTGCTACTGCTGCGTCATGATTCCCTAAAAGAATCAAGGAAGCCATCGCCTGAACTCTCTCCAGGCATTCCAGTGGGTCGGGCCCATATCCCACGACATCACCGAGACAGTAAACTGTATCCACTTGCTCTTTTTCCATATCCTTCTGGACCTCTTCCAGCGCTTCCAGGTTTCCGTGAATATCTGAAATGAAAGCAATCTTCTTGAGATTTTTCCGGGTCATGATTTTCGTTTCTATCCGTTACAATTATTATGGCAATTCACTTCAGCGTGAAACGAAAGCCGTAGATGGACCTTGCCAACCGTGAGAGCCACAAAGGGGGGGTCATCTCAACCGTTTATCCCCGCTCTTCCCACAGGTCAGAGGAAGGAAGTACTGCACCGATGAGTTTGGCTCGTGTGAAGGTGGTGTTCTCTGTATTTGCCTCTCGGAGGTTAGCGCCGGTGAGGTCAGCATAAGAAAAATCAGCCAGGGAAAGGTCGCATCGGGCGAGAACGGCGCCGGCGAAATTGGAACAGGAGGCGAAGGCACCGGTGAGGATAGCCCCCATCAGGTCAGCCCCGGTGAAGATGGCATATTCCAGTATAGCCCCGTCCAGGTTGGCTTCCCGCAGGCTCGCGCCAGGAAAATGTGCATGCTCCATAACTGCCCCTGCGAGAAGACAGTGAGAGAGTTGCGCCATCGTAAGGTTTGCTTTTCTCAGAATGGCTCCCCTGAGGTCAGCCTGCGTGAGGTTAGCGTTCTGGAGATTGGCAAGGGTCAGGTCTGCGTTTCTCAGGTTGATGCCCGGGAGGTCGGCTCCAGACAGGTCTGCCCCTGCGAGGTCGGGATTTATCCCCGGCTTTTCCACTCGCCACTGGTTCCATTCAACCACCCCCTCCTTCAACTTCTTCCAGTGTTCTTCATTCATATCCCAACCCCTCGCAATGATGCGGTCTCATTTCTATGCTATTCTTTTTTATTAAAATTTGTCAAGGGATGGAGGCGTTCTCCACTAATGAGAGTAACTGAGATGAACTGATTGGCCGCACTTTACGGGTGTGTGAAATAAGCGAGACCCGGGTCAGGCGAGGATATTTCGGGCGATGACCATCCGCTGAATCTCGGAGGTGCCC
>JBBIMK010000029.1:0-25221 GCA_037444445.1 bacterium
CTTACCATGCCTTCTGGTGGCAAGGCTTGAGTTTAACACTTCACTCAATCGGCCGGGGGCTTCCCCCCCGTGGGAAAACCTCCATCGCGGGTGGGGGCTGGAAAGATGCCCCGAGCAACCGGGGCAAAAGGAGGAAAAAATAAAAGCGGGAGAAACCGGGAATGGGGGCAGAAGCCCCGCCCGCAGAAGCCCCGACCCGGCGGGGAGGAGAGAAATGCAATGGCAAAGACTGTCGTGATGCTATCGGGTGGGCCCGATTCGACAACGCTCCTTGCACATCTTTTAAACCAGGGAAACACGGTACGGGGAGTGGTGATTAACTACGGTCAAAACCCGCGGACTCAGGAGGTGGCAGCGGCGAGGCGCATAGCTTTGGCCTACGGCATCCCCCTCGACGTTTTCGACCTCGCGGCTTTGCGGGACATGCTGATTTCTTTGACAGACCCTCCGCACATGCTCATGGACACGTGTCGCGACCCCCAGGCTCTGCTTGGCCTCGTCGGGTTCTATGCGGGTGCGCTCTTGTTCGACTCCGTAGCCTACGCCGCGAACCTTCGGGATGTCCAGGATCAGCCCGGCTACCCCAACTTCTTCCCGGCGGCCCAGGTCATGCTGAATACACTTCCTCCCACCCAAAATCTCACGGTGCTCACTCCCTTCATTAACATGACGAAAGCGGCCGTCCTTCAGCTTGGACAAGAACTCGGTGTGGACTGGACTCTCACCTGGTCCTGCTGGAACGACGTTCCAATTCACGATGGCACTTGTGGAGGATGCATCAGGCGGCATCGAGCATTCCTTGACGCCGGTATCACCGATCCGACGCAATATGCCACTTCGCCAGGTCCTTGAGCCCATCTGCCTTACTGCCGACGAGCCAGAACGGAATCAAGCGGTTAGCCGCCCAAAGGAAGACTGCGTAATGGTCAGCGAAGGTTTCACATACCGGAGCGGCGTCAGGATAGAGTACGTGGTTTGGAGGCCGGCGGGGGTTGGAGAAGTGAACCCTATCATCCTCTTGCCAGGCTTTCTGTCCTCGGGCTGGTCCGCAGAATCCACGGCGGAACAGCTTGCTACGGTGACGGTCGGTGGTCAACGGTTCCTGGTGGTGGGTGTGTCCTTGCGCGGAAGGGGCAGGAGCGCGTTCGGCCCGGCTGCAGGTTGCTCAATCGAGCATCACGTTCGCGATATTGAGGCTGTCAGATCTGAACTGGGCCTCACCCGGCCCGTCATATGCGCGTTCTCTACCTCCGTAATATATGCAATCGCTTATGCGCTCAAGCACACCGCCACTTTGAAGGGTCTCATCCTCGGTGACTATCCCCCAAGGTTTCCTCAGATTAAGGACTCTTGGGTCACGGATATTGAGCGCGGTCCCTGGTCCTTCCCGAACTGGGCTGAGGCCGAGTCATGGGCCGTGAGAACAGGATTCATCTCCCTTGAGGACATTCATCGGGCCAGGGGTCGCTGGTTCGTGGAGTCCTCCTCGGGAGAAGTGCGTCGCCTGGGTTCCCAATGGCTGCCGCGGCGGCTCCAGGCCGAAAATGCACCTGTTGACTTCAGTCACTGCCTGAAGGAGATCCGTTGCCCGGTGATGGTCCTCAAGGGTACCTTTGCTGGTTCACTCTTGAGCGACTCCGATGTGGCCCACTACGAGGAATGTGGTGCAAAAGTGGTCTGCCTTCCCACGGGTCACGATGTGTTCCGCCATCAATCCGCAGTCCCCGCGATCATGGATTTCCTCCAACAGTTAGAGAGAAGCCAAAGAAGTGCCTGACGACGGGTCATAATTTCTATTCGTTCCATCTCCTTTATAATGAAAGCGGGAGAAACCGGAAAGGGAGGGCAGGAGCCCCCGCCCGCTATACGGGGCAAAAGGAGAAAAAAAATGAAACGAAATGGTATAATATCTACGATGGCAGTTGTTCTGGGATTTGCCCTTCTCGTCTCCTGTTCAGGAAGTTTCAAAGACCAATTCAAAAGGTGGTGCAAAGAGCGCCACGGTGAATTCCAGGACCTGCCCGAGTTACTGTGCGTAATTCACACGGTTCCGGATCATGCAAAAGCAAAAGACAAAAACGGAGACGGCAAACTTAATCCCAGGGGAGCGGATAACACATGGTATGTGGGTGATCCAGGGCAAAATGATGATGACGAAATCGCATATTACGACAGGACAGGCGGCAGAATTCAATGCGCCATGGTGGTTGCCGACACCCAGGAACTTTGCACCTACAGCGGCGGGACCTGGACTGAACTCAACGGGAGATATCAGTGCTCGTCTTCACAGTGGGAATCCGTCATCCTCGCAGAAGATAGCAATGGAGATGGAATCATCCAGGCGACGGAGCACTGGTGTGAAGGGAAGGACGAGAATGGCGGTCCGAACGGGCAAGAAGCACCGTGCCCTTATGAGGGCTGGGATTTCTAAAAGGGGTCGCCGGGGAAATCATAAAGAATAAACTCAAACAATTTTTGCCGCTTGCTGCCCTCCTTCTTGTCGGAATACCATTTAATATAAAGGGGGCGCTAGCATTTTTTTTTTGGCCGGATACCTATGGATTATATTGAGTATGAATTTTTTATTAGTTACTTCTGGTATTTCGTTCTTGTATTACTTGTGGCTGGTTTATTTCCGGGTGGTCTACGAGAGATAGGCTGGAAGAAAGAAGGCTGGTTCAGAAATCTGCTCCTGGGTTTTTTTCTTTCTATTCTCGCAAGCGCTCTGGAGGTTCTACTACTATCTGGCATTCCATATCTCTTTCCTCGGTCTGCCGGCTTTTTACCCAGTCCAGTCTACCGGTTTCGGAATATCAGGCAAATGTCTTTGGTGGGATTCTGGTACGAACTGCTGATGCGGGGAACGTGGGTTTTGTTTGAAGAGAGTTTTGATGTTTTTTTGCTGGTCCGCCTGGAGCGAGTATTGGGGAATTCTATCCTTTCTTGCGTGCTTGTCGCTCTGCTCGTTGTTTCCTATCACATAGGGGTGGAAAATCCGTTATTAAAGCTCACCTCAATTGGATTCTTTTCATTCGCCGGGTTAGTGGTTTTCACTCGCACCCGTCACATTGGAGCGCTAATTACCGTGCATCTTCTGGGAGATATAACAGCGTGAAGGTGAAGGTGGCGGTAAATACTGCACTCTGGTATCTGATAAGGCAATGCTGAAGAAGGGTAGTTTCTGGCATTGTGCTGGCATTTTTGCCATCCTTCTCCTGTTTCTTGACTCCCTCTGGGGTGCTAAACTTTATCATATTCATTTTTATGTGACGGAGCCCCCTATATACGGCTACATAGTGAGCCTTTTGTTTACCCTCTGGGCAGTAGCCATGTGGTTTTATGGTCGGAAGGTGCTGATGAAGGAAAAGGGAGCGGGTGATGAATAATCTATGGAGCAGGTAAGTCCGAATCGGCCGGGGGCTTTTCGCCCCCGTGGGAAAACCTCCAGAAGCGGGTGGGGGCTGAAAAGATGCCCCGAGCGTAACGCCGGGGCAAAAGGAGAAAAAAATGAAACGAAATGGTCACCTCAAGGGGATAACGGTTCTGGCAGTTACCCTTCTTGTTTCCTGTTCAGGAGGCACATTCAAAAGGGCTTTCGGAACCCTGTTTTGTCTAACAATTGACGCTGTTCGTGGTCCCCCTGGACGGCTATTACTATTGCACGAGAACGAATCCCACTAATCCAAACGATAAGGTCACGGGGGTTGGAAAGGACAAGAACGGGAATAATAAGGTTGATGAATGGGGAGCGGACGGCAAACCCGGGACGGACGACGACGAGGTCTGGTGTGTTCAGGGAGAAGATAATTTAACGGGTCCTCCCATACCCTGTCCTCCCTGGATTAAGCCCAGAACTGTGGCTCAAGCGGATTGCGTAGAGAACGGGGGGAACTGGTCACAATCGGACTCTGTCTATCAATGCACCTCATCGGGCTGGGACCGGGTGTTTTTCTGGGAGGACTTGAACGGGGATGATGGCATCCAGATAGATGAGTACTGGTGTGAATACAAAGATGCCAACGGCAACCCTGATGGAGTGAAAAAACCCTGTCTGGAAAATGCAGATTGGGAGTAAAAAACAGGACGCAATTCCGAATTAAGTTATAATTGTATCAGAGAAAGAGGCGAGGATATATAAAAAGGGGGTTAATTTTTTTACTATTTCTTCCCGCTTTGTTCCTTTACTATCTGCTGTATGGCGTCGTTCAACTTCCCTATGTAAAGGTGGGGATAATTAATGTGTTGGCGGGGGATTTTGAGGCATTTGTTCCCGAAGCGGTTATTACCTTGCTCATTGCCGCGATGTTCCCTGATGGGCTTCGCCAGGTGGGGTGGAGAAGAGACCGCTGGGGAATCAACATTCTGCTGGGGGTGCTTCTATTCGTGAGTTTCTGGCTTGTCGGGTCCGGACTCAATTATCTGGGGATGTTTTTCTTTCCGGCCTGGGTTGCCCGGTTAGGCTCCGGTAGTCCTCTCTTTCACGGCATCCTGCAACATACCCTGCTGGGAAATCTCGCTGGCTTCATTCTTTTATTTCTCAATTCCGTAGCAGAAGACACCTTTGACATTTTCCTGTTTATTCGCCTGCGGCAGTGCTTTAAGGGGCGCTTGCTGGTTCCTTTTGTGGTCGTCATCCTGATAGACGCTGTGTCTCATTTTGAGTTTGGCTTCCCCACAAGTATCGCTGCAATGAGTCACACTTTGACCGTTTCTACCTTTGTATTCCTCAAACTGGTCGTTTTCTACTACACCCGACACATTGGAGCGCTGGTCACCTGGCATACCCTGCATAATTTCTCATTGGACATCCACAGATATATTGTAGCGGACCTGGAGTGGATTCTCAGAGGCGGAAGATAGGGAAGCGAGAATGAGAAGAATCTGGGAGAATAGACTGTTCTGGGAATGGTTGGGGGTTTTGTGCTTGTTGATGACATTTGCTCATAACTTGAGACTGCAATTGTTGTTACCGGTTCATATTCCTTGCGACATAAAAAAGTATGGGAAAATATGTGAGGTTGCGACAAGCAAACTGCCTTTATTCGGCGGTCCCTGGTTCTGGAAGCCCTACGCAACGGTAGTGGGCATTCTCTTGTACATCTGGCTCCTCGCCATGTGGTTTTATGGTCGGAAGGTGCTGATGAAGGAAAAGGGAGCGGGTGATGAATAATCTATGGAGCAGGTAGGTCCGAATCGGCCGGGGGCTTTTCGCCCCCGTGGAAAACCCTCCAGAAGCGGGTGGGGGGCTGGAACATCGCCCCGTAAAGGGTGGTAAAATATCACCCGGGGGCGAAAGGAGGAAAAAATGAAACGAAATGGTATAATATCTACGATGGCAGTAATCATTCTTATTCTTTCCTGTAGTGATCCGGGAAGAGATAAGGATTATTACATAAGGATTATTACAAAAACAAATGCGTCTATTATGTAATGGATATGTATGAGTGGTACGAGCCGTATCCGCCCTATGACTGGGCGTGTTCTAACGGCCAGAGTCGCTATGTTGGTCAGGACAGAAACGGAGACGGTAAATATAAGGCGAAAGGGGATCCCGATGAGCTGGACGAGAGTAAGCGTCCCGAGGTGTGGTGCCAGAACAAACAGTCTGACGGCACCTGGAAAAACGGCTCCTGTCCATTTGCAACTATGCAGACCGCAGAAACAGAATGCACTGTCAACGAGGGTTCCTGGTCCCGGTTATCTCCCACGCAAGCCTGCTGTGCTTTCCCTGCTGGCGACCTCGCTGTTCTCATCCACGACGATAATGAAGATAGGCTTATCTACAACACCGAGTTCCATTGCGAGGGACTTAATGAGAACGGAGAACCTGACGGGCAGGAGATAACTTGCCCGGGGGAGGAGTAATTCGGGAGGTCTTTGGAACGATTCAGAAAGCCTGAATTCTATCTTCTTCTCGCTTCTATCGGAAGCGTTTTTTTAGGGGAAGCGGTATTATTGGCCTCTATACTCGTAATACCGCGAGAGTTAAAAGACCTTTACTTTGATTTCTACTATTATTTTAAGGAAGTTACCACCTGTCTTGGATGGATTGGCATCTTTGTAAGTTTTCTTCTCCTTTCAGGATGTGCGAGGGAATATTGGAAAAGAATACCTGTGGCAGTTCTTTTCAGGGCTACCTTGACGGCAGGAATCTTCAGTGGGCTTGCATCTGTCATTTTGCTCTCTGGGGAGTTTCTACTCACGAGTGGCAAGATTCCGGGTTTTGAACTCTCGGAGGCTCCACGAGGACTCATCACAGTAGCCCTGTTCGTTTTCCGTGAGGGCTCCAGCGTAATTCTTCAGGAAATTTTGATGCGTGGCGTGTTCCTGTTTTTTCTGATGAAGGGAGGGATTCCTTCTCCTCTTGCCAATTTTTTTCAGGCCATTCTTTTTGCTCTGGCTCACCCGAGAGCCCAACGTCAGTTTTTCTGGTTTCTCTTTTATTCACTTTTTGGATGGATTATGGGCTGGTCAGTTCTGCGTTATAAGTCCCTATATCCTGCCATAATGGTTCATACTCTGGGGAACTTTTTAAGTTATGCTCTGGGCTATGAGATATAAAGAGGCTTTTATATATTCTGTTTGGGCAATTCTCGTGTATATTTTCTTCTTTTCCTGGATGAATGCATGGAACCCCCTTGTACAATTTACCTCAGACCCTCTCATCCAGAATACCTGGGAGCCCCTGATGGGCATGCTTCTGGGCACATTATCCCTGCTGACTTTCACCACCGTGCGACCAGACCTCAAGCCGAGACCTCTTCCCAAAATGTATGTGTACTTAGCCTACATACTGTTTTGGAGCAGTTTGATAGGGTATTTGTTAATGGTCTTGCTGTTGTTATTCCTGCGCTGGCAACATTCCGCTTTTGGGGGCCTGACCCCAAAAGGTGGTGCTTGACCCCATAAATAATGTCGCTTTTGGGGGCCTGACCCCAAAAGGTGTCATTATTCCCTCTTTCCCTCTGGAGTATAGTGTGGCAGGAGTTCTTTCAGAAGCTGGAAGGTGTTCTGGATGACTTTCAGAGTCTTTTTCAGGTCAAACTCGTGCCAGGTCATCTGGGAAGCTTCGTAAGAGGCTTTCGCCTCTGATAGGCGGGAGCGTTCATTTTCTGAAAGATGCCCGGAGGACCGGGCTATTAGAGAGGTTTCTATGGCTTTCAAAAGGGTGGCATTCTGTTCCAGGGATAGCAACAGCAGGGAGGCATTGTCTAAGATTTCCGGGTGGTTTCCGGTTCGCTCGTTGTGGCAGAGGGCACAGAAGTCTTGCACCTCTTTTGACAGGGCTACGGTGGTGTGCATAGAGCCGTGGCAGGTGCCGCAGGTGGGTCCCCGCTGGTGTTTCTGCAGGACTTGATAGTGGGTGCTTCGCTGGAAAGCAATCCATTGGGCGCCGTGGCAGGCTCCGCAGGTTTTCGCCACCTTCTGAAAGTGTATGAGGCTGTTCTTATCCGAGGCAGGGAAAACGCCAGAATGGGCTTCTAAGAGGGCAGGCTCCGAAGGGTTTCCTCCGTGGCACCGGTCGCAGGTGATAGTTGCCCTGCCGTGGGCGGAGTCTTTCCAGCCCTCGTAAGCCCAGAAGTATTTTCCTGCCTTCTCTTTCTGTTTATGGCACTGGAGGCACGAATTTTCTCCCGTGAAACTGAATACGAAGGTCAACCCTGCCAGCCCAAAAATTCCTGCCCCCACCAGAGATTTCAGAGTATTCATTCTCGCTCACCACCTATGCTTTTACCAGAGCACCCGTGAAAATGCAAGGATGAATGAAAAGACCTGGTGGGGAATTCAGACGCAGGGAATCACGCTTCATTTGACAGGCTCTTTTCCTAACGGTTATAATGGTAGTTAGTGAACGGGAAGGAGGAATAGAGGTTATGGGATTCGGGCGAGTGTGGGAAATTTATCAGAATGGCGGTCCGGTGATGCATTTCCTTCTCCTCTGCTCCATCATCGGCGTGACGATTATCATTGAACGAGCGAGAAGCCTCTGGAAAGCCACTGTGAATACGAGAATTCTTATGGACAAGGTCAAGGCGCTGATTCTTCAGCAGAACGAGACCGCATTAAAATTGCTTCTGGAGGAAACGCCCGGACCGGTGTCTCGTGTCCTTTCCACCGGGTACTCGTTGAAAAATCTCCCGCGGGAGGAAATCGTGGAAGGGGTGAAAGAAACAGCCATCAACGAGGTTGCCCGAATGGAACGCGGGTTGCCCACGCTATCCACACTGGTGACCGTTGCCACCCTTCTGGGTCTTCTGGGAACCATCCTGGGCTTAATCCAGATTTACAATGTCATCTCCGGGGGGAGAATCGGGGATGCAGAAGCCCTGGCGGCCGGGATTGCGCAGGCCCTTATCACCACTGCCACGGGTCTATCTATTGCCATCCCTTTCTTGATTGCTCATAATATCCTCCGGCAGAAAGTGGACAGCCTGACGGATGAAACGGAGCGAAGCCTTCATGAGTTCATCAATTTCCTTAAACTGGAGGCGATAGGGCATGGTGAAAAAGTTCGCGAGACCTGGAGCGAATAGTTCCACTGTTAGATTGGAACTGACTCCTCTGATAGACACGGTATTCAACCTGCTGATTTTCTTTGCCGTCTCCACGACGCTGATTTCATCCCGGACGGGATTACCGGTGGATTTGCCTCAAGCAAAGACGGCAGAAACGCAGAAATCTAAGGTTATGGTTTCTGTGGACCGGGATGGGCGAATTTTCTACGAAGAATCCCCGGTTACCGCTGAAGAGCTGGAAGTTCGGCTGAAACAGGCATTCGCACAACAGCCCCAGGTTCTGGTGATTGTGAATGCTGACCGACGCGTGGTGTATGACCGTGTGGTTCAGGTGCTGGATGTGGCAAGGAGCGCGGGTATCAGCAACCTCGCCCTGGCGGTGAAGAAGGAGAAACCCGCAGAAGAATCCCCTACAAAAACCCCATGAACCCCCGGGAAAAAGAGAATCTGTTGGAATCCTTTATTGCTTCCTGCATCTTTCATTTCATTCTCTTTCTGCTGTTGGCGGTTTTGATTCCCCCCCAGATTCTGAAGGCGGGAGAGGTGATGGGGTTCGTGCGTATCGGTGTGTGGGAGATAGAGACGGGAATTCCTGGTGAGCCTTCCGCTACAAAGAAGAGGATGCCTCGGCCCCGGGAGGAGAAGGGGAAGCAGAAAACCCTGACTGCACAACAGGGGAAAACATTGGCGGAGGCAGGTGCAGAAGGGGCGAAAGAGAAGGGATATAATCCGGCGGATTATCCGGGCGACCATGAGGCGGGGCTGTTATCCTCCGCCCCCGCCATCTACCCCAAAACGGCTCAAAATCTGGGCTACCAGGGCACGGTCAGACTCCGCGTCCTCGTGGATGTGAACGGCCACGCAAAGGAAGTGAAATTGCTGAAATCCTCCGGATATGAAATCCTGGATAAAGCGGCAGTTCGTTCGGTGAAAAACTGGCGTTTTGACCCGAAAGTGTTCAAAGGGAAAAAAGTGGAAGGGTGGATAGAAGTAGAAGTGCCGTACACGCTGTGAACTCCTCGCTGTCCTCCCGATGGTTTATCACTGGATTATTTCTATGGCTGGCTATGGGTATTTTTGGGGTTCTACAGGCCTCAAGCAGTGGAGAGGAAAAAGCCCTTCCGGAGGTTTCTTTTGAAGGCTTGATGACTGTGGAGAATGAATTTGTTCGCCTGCTGGTGAATGTGGACACCCTGGATGCGGGGCGATACTCCCTGGAAACCACCGGAGGGGACCCGGCTCGCCCCGATGATGATAAGCAGATTCTCCTTTACGGACATCCTCCGATGCAGATGACCAGGCCCTGGACTTCTTATACAACGGTTCGGGTGGATGATGTGAATTATGCCTTCGGCGGGGAAACGAAGAGGCGAGCGGGCGCTTCTACACGCTTCGGCTTCCTTTCCCAGCCCCCCACCCGCCAGGAAGATGGTTCTATCCTCACTACCACCACCTTCGGCGATATACAGGTCACCCAGCGCCTCTCCCTGGCTCGTAGCCCCACCACTCGCATGCTGGATTCCCTTCAAATTGAATACCGGGTCGTAAACTCCGGAATCCAGCCGCATACCGTGGGCTTACGCATCATGCTGGACACGATGCTGGGCACCAACGATGGAGCACCTCTACGAGCAGGGGCGGAATCCATTACCGCAGAAAAATGCTTCTCCGGTGATGCAGTGCCGGATTTCTTCCAGGCATTTGATTCCCTCTCTGAACCTCATGTAATCGCCCAGGGAACTCTGAGGGGTGAAGGGCTTACCCCCCCGTCTGCTTTGTATATCGCCAACTGGGGCACCCTCGCGGATGAGCCCTGGGAAATGGAATGCCGGGAGGGCGAAAGCCTGATTCGGAAGGGTGAGGAGGAAGTGGACAGTGCGGTAGCGCTATATTATAGCCCCCGAACCCTGTCTTCCGGCGAATCGTTCACCATTCGCACCCTGTATGGCCTGGGTGGCATTACCACCACGCCGGGGAAGCTTCTGCTGGGTATTACCGCACCGATGGAAGTGGCGTTCAAGCCCAGAGGCACCCCTCCCTTCACGGTGGTGGGCTACCTGGAGAATACGGGCGGGTTCCTCTCCCGCAATACCGCTTTACACCTTCGTCTCCCGCCAGGTTTATCTCTCCTCAGGGGAGAAACGGACATCCCTGTGGGGGATTTCTCCGGCGGGCAGGCCTTCCAATATGCCTGGCAGGTCGTCCCTGACGGGAAGGCTTTCGGTCTGCAAGACTTTCAGTTGAACGCTACATCAGAAAGTTATGAGGAAAATACAGCCAGAAGAGGGATTTTCATCCATCCACCGCCCACGCTGAATCTCGTCATCACGGCGCCAGAGCAACTCTCGGTGAAAGATACCACCCTGGAAAATAATCCCTTCGTGGTGAAAGCCACCCTCACCAACCCCGAAAGTATCCCAGTGAACCACCTCCTTTTGTCCATTTCTCTGCCCGAAGGACTTTCCCTTCCCCCTCCGGAGAAGCCACAGAAATTCCTGTCGGAATTAGAGCCAGGAGAACTGGCGGAATTCTCCTGGAAGGTGAAAGCCCTGGAAGGGTTAAGCGAGGTGGAATATTCGGTGACAGCGGAGTCGGAAGATATTTTTCCAGCCACCGGCAGAAAAAGTATTTTTATCCCTTCCATCTATCCCCGCCTGGCTTTGTCTCCTGCCTCCATCACTTGCCCGGTGGGTGAATATTTTTACCTGGATTTGCTGATAGAAAAGGTGTCGTCTCTCTCCTCAGGGCAGTTCACCCTCACCTACGACCCTTATCAAATACGCCTCGTCATGGTCCGCCCCGGAACCCTTTCTTTGAGAAATGGCTTCAAAATGACCTCCCTGCATCGGGAACCCGGCAAACTCTCTTTCTCCTTTCTGATTTCCCCCGATACCCCGCTGGACACCTGGGAAACGCTCATCCGCCTGTACGCCAGAGCCCTGCAACCCGGCTCCACAAAATTCTCACTGAATTCCTGGGAGTTAAAGCAAGGAGATACGCTTCTGGACCTGCCCTTTCGCAATGCCAGTATTACGATTTTCAAATGATAATCCGCTCTACGATGAACTCCACAGGGAATTTACCCGGAGGTTGCGTTCTGGATAAAAAAAGAAGGAGGAGAGAAGTATGAGAAATTTTCAATCCTGGTTAATCGTAGCGGTGATGGGGGTCACGGTTGTTTCACGCTCCCTCTGGGCTCAGACTCCGAAGGACATCCCTCCCGACCACTGGGCATATAAGATGGTGAAAGAACTGCTCCAGAAGGGGTATTTCAGCCTGTACGACGATGGCACCTTTAAAGGGGATAAAGCGGTGGACCGGCTCACCCTCGCAGGCATCGTTTCCAAACTCCTGAGTGAAGTGGGGAAGAAAGAGATTCCCACCATATCCAAACGAGAACTGGAGGACCTGAAAACGCTTTCAGAGGAATTCAAGGACGAAATTATTGATTTCAAGGAAAAATCCGCCGCCCTGGAGACTCGCCTGAAAAAAATGGAGGAAGAGCAAAAACTTCTGAATGATTCCCTCACCCGGATTGTGGATGAAACAGGGGAAATGATGAATAAACTTGCCAGCGATTTAGAAGACCTGAAAAATGTTCAAAAGCAGGACAAACTGGAACTCCAGGCGAAGATAGAGAGTTTACGCGACGACCTGGAGAAACAGAAGCGAGCGAACCGCAGAGCTCATTCCACTATGTGGATAGGGATTATCGTTGCCTTCGTAGCAGGTCTCGCCACCAACTGAAGCCAGCAGGCACGGCTTTCGTTCTTCACACCCCGACACAACTCATCAGGATTTCGCCACGCTCCATCAGGCATCCCCTGCACAAACCGCCATTCAGTTCAATTTTTGCGGTGGAGGAGCGGGTGATAAAATAAAAGTAAGAGCACAGTGAAAACGCAGAAGTAGATGCCTGACTCGCTGCTGGGAAGGAGAAGAGATATGAAAAGAAGGAAAACGCAAAGGATGAGAATCACCGGGGTAGTAACGAGAACTGGGGATGGGGGTGAAACTTCTCTCATCGGTGGGAAACGCGTCCTGAAATCTTCTCTTCGCATCGTCGCCGTGGGGGAAGTGGATGAGTTGAACTCCCTTTTGGGGGTGATTTTAGTCAAGAATCCCCCCGCTTTCCTGCGAAATTCCGTTTTACGCATCCAGAACGAGCTCTTCCTGTTAGGAGCGGACCTGGCTTCGCCGATGGAAGTAGAAGCCCCCCGCATTCAAGCCCGGCAGGTCAACCGGATGGAGAAAGAGGTGGAAAAAGCCCTGCAGAGGCTTTTGCCGTTAAAGGAGTTCATTCTGCCCGGGGGTGGGGAAGTGGGGTCGCTTTTGCATGTGTCCCGGGCGGTTTGTCGTCGCGCTGAGCGTGCCGCCGTGGCTCTCTCCCAATCGGAAACCCTCAACCCTTTTGTTCTCCCTTACCTCAACCGCCTCTCGGACTGGCTGTTCGTCTACGCCCGCTTATCCAACCTTCACGAACGCATTCCGGAAGTCTCAGCCACATTTCCGAAGCCCCCTGTCAGGAAGAGGAGCACGTAGACAGTAAACAGGGTGCCGAACTGAACATATCCCTGTCCAGACTCCACTGCTGTATTTTGTTTTGAACATTTTCATCATCACATTGATTCCCCTGTTCTATCAGTTCCTCGTTCCATTCTTCAAAGCCTGTTCTGCCATCCGATAGGCGATGCGAACCGGGGAAACACCCTCCCTCTCTGACTCCTGAAAAATCCTTTGAAGGCGTGAAAAAATCCGCATGATTTCTGTCGTATTGTCCCGGATGCCTTTGAGGTAGAAGTTGGCGCCCTGGATGAGGGCACCGGCGTTTATGACGAAGTCGGGCGCATACAGGATGCCCAGATGGTGCAGTTCATCTCCCAGTTCATCAGCCTTTAGAACATTATTGGCACATCCGGCAACGATGGGAGCGCGCAGTTTCTCCACCGTAGAGGAGTGTATCACACCGCCGAGGGCGCAGGGGGAAAATACTGTCGCAGGGAGGGACAGGATTTCTTCCGGCGTCACGGGCACTGCGTGAAACTCCTTCACCGCTGCTTGAACCTTCTCAGCCTGAATATCCGCTACCAGGAGGCGGGCGCCTGCGGAATGCAATCTCTTCGCCAGCGCATATCCTACATTTCCCACGCCCTGTAAGGCAATGCGCAGATTCTGAAAACTCGGAGTCCCCAAAGTATGCTCCAGGCAGGCTTTCATTCCCTCAAAGACGCCCAGCGCCGTGGCATCATTCAAATCCCCCACCTTCTCCACGGATTCATCCACCACAAAAGAGGTCTCTTTCCTCATTTCCTCTAAATCCTTCAGGGTGACCCCCACATCCCGTCCTGTAAAGAACTTGCCCCTCAGGCTTTGCACCACCTGTCCGTAAAGATGAAAAAGAGTCCTTCGGTCCATACCGGGAGTATTCACTATCACCGCTTTTCCTCCACCGCAGTTCAGGCCTGAAACTGCGGCTTTGTAAGACATCCCTCTCGCCAGCCGAAGGGCATCCTGAAGTGCATCCTCCTCCCGGGCATAAGTCCACAGGCGTGTGCCGCCGAAAGCAGGACCCAGAACTGTGCTGTGTATTGCCAGAAATGCCAGAAATCCCAGCCTTTTTTCCTCCACTCGCATGACCTCTTCATACCCCGGAATAGACAGGTGCTGAACGAAAAGCGTCATTTTTCCCCACCCGGAAAATTGTAATATGAAATTCACGGGTGAGAGGGTTCCTTCCACATAATGGTATAATAAAAAGACGATGAAGCGAATTCTGATTCTGCACGGACCGAATTTGAATCTTTTAGGCAGGCGGGAGCCAGAAGTCTACGGCTCCATCACGCTGGAAGACCTGAACCACCTGATAGAACAGGAAGCCAACCGCCTATCTCTGGAAATCAAAATTTACCAGTCCAATTATGAGGGGGAACTTTTAGACATTCTACACGGGCATCAGAACTGGGCCGATGGCATGATTGTGAACCCGGGTGCCCTCACCCATTCTTCTTACGCTCTCTACGATGCCATCAAAGGCTCAGGCAAGCCCACGGTGGAGGTTCATCTCACCCACCTCTTCCAGCGGGAAGAATTCCGCACCAGAAGCGTCACAGCCCCTGCCTGCGTCGGCCTCATCACCGGTCTGGGACCCCAGGGCTATCTCCTCGCTCTCCGCTTCCTCGCAGGCCACTCATAACCTGCAGGCGCAGGAGATTCGCAGTGAAATGAGCAGGTAGAATACGCCCATCAGAAAATAACCCACTTCATAGATGCACGGATGAATCATCGTCAAAATGGGCGGATGAGTGATTCCCCCCCACCGTTTTCGGGGGGCACCCCGTTTTATTGAAAATCAACCTATACTCGGAAATGTAGGGAAAAACATAAAGAAATGTTATAAATCTTCCCTGTCACAATACTTCTGAAAATCATTCTGAAATTCCCTTCTCATCGCACAAAAATGATTTATAAGTTTTGGTAAGTTTTTCTAAACTACGAAGTGGTTTTTCACCCCTATTGGTAAAGAATCTTTTAGTATAGTAACTTGATGATGGCGAAAGGACACTTTTCTGAGTTTTCCACAGCCTGTGGAAAACCTGTGGAAACTGCTCCACGGGAGGGTTTTTCCACAGGTGTGGATAATCTGTGGATAAGTGTCTGAAAGGATGAATAGAATGGAAAAAATGAAGGAGGCGGAGAGCAGGATGCGGCTGGAGAGATTGTGGGAATCCACTCTGCGATATTTGTTGAGGAAGAAGAGCGACCCCATTTTACGCTCTTTTTTGCAGGAAGCCCGGTTGGAGCAGAGGGAGAATCGCTTCATCCTTCAGGTGCCCACTCAACTCATCCGGGATACTTTGAAAAATCGCTATCCTGGAGTGATTGAAGAAGCCTTGACGCATGTGTTGAAGGATTCTGGCGGAGATGAAGAGATTGGATGGGAAAAAAAGGAGGTGGTGCTGGAACTGGAGATTCACCGGGGACCCACCGGGATGGTTGAACAGCCCGGGCTTTTCCCGAAGTCAAAAGGCGACTCTCGCCTCTACCCCGCCCTGAATCCCAACTTCACCTTTGAAACCTTCGTGGTGGGGAAGAACAATCATATGACCCACGCCGCTGCATTAGCCGTCTCCCAGAACCCCGGCTGTGTGTATAACCCTCTGTTTATCTACGGTGGTGTGGGGCTGGGAAAAACCCACCTGTTACATTCCATCGGGCATTACATCCTGGAGAATGCTCCCGCACTCCTGATTCAATACACCCCCTCCGAGGAATTTACCCATGCTTTCATCACTTCTCTTCAGGAGGGGAAAATGAAGGAATTTCGGCGGACTTTTCGCTCCTGCGATGTTCTCCTGATGGACGATGTCCAGTTCTTAGCCCGGAAGGTGGAAACTCAGGAGGCGCTGTTTCATATTTTTAATGCCCTGCACGACTCTAACCGTCAGATTGTGCTGACCAGCGACCGCTCACCACGAGAACTGTCCGACATTGAAGGACGCCTCGTCAGCCGATTCACCTCCGGGCTGATTACCGACATCCAGCCTCCGGATTATGAAACCCGCCTCGCTATCTTGAAGCGGAAGGCGGATTCCCTTTCTGCTCCCCTCACCGATGAGGTGGCTGAATTCCTATCAGAGCAGGATGTGGCAAACATCCGGGAACTGGAATCCATCCTCCACCGGGTTGTCTCTTTTTCCACCCTGGAACTGCTCCCTCTCAATCTGGATACCGCCCGGGAAGCCTTGAAGGGATTCTTTGAGAAGAAAGAGAAGCCCTGCACCTTTGAGAAGATACTCCAATTTGTGGCGGAGGATTTCGGGCTGTCGGAAGGGGATTTGCTGTCAAAGAAGCGGACGCAGGAAATCGTCCTCGCTCGCCAGATTATCATCTATATCGCCCGCATCCTTACCCATCTTTCCCTCTCCGACATCGGTAGAAGGCTGGGCGGAAAAGACCATACCACCGTCCTTCACGCATTCTCCAGAATTTCTGCACTGATGAAAGAAGACCCTGCCCTGGAACGCCGTATCCTCACCCTGATCGACGAAATCAAATCCCAATAGCCTTCCTGCGGAATCAAGCCACAGGAAAGTTCGCCTGAAGCCCGGGCAGAAGCAGAGTATCCCACGCCCATCAGGTAGTATCTGCCCCGAAGGGTGTAAAATGGAAGATGGGGGTGCGAGCAATGAAATGGCATCGGCTGAAGGTAGCCCGGGGTATTCTGCTTTTCTCTCTCATCAGCGCCGGCGTTTCCCCACTACTGCCGGAAGATGTTCAATCTGCCCTGAATAAAAAAGTGAGCCTCCACTATCAGGAGGAGCCAGTGGGATACATTCTCAATGACATCAGCGCTCAAATTGGGGGAAAAGTTAGCCTCTCTACGGAGGTTTTTGAGGAAGTCGCTTCGGAAAAAATCACCCTCGTGTATTCGGATAAGGTGCCCGCCCATCAAACCTTCACTGCTCTGACGGCACTCTTCGGGCTGGAGTGGGAAGCCACTCAAGAAGCCTCCAGTGATAAAAAGAGTCTCATCCCGCTTATCCAGGTGTGGAAGAAGAAGGGAGTCCGTGTATCCTCCGAAGTCTTAAAGAAGGAATATGTGCTCAAGAGCGAGGGTCCCACGCCACTTCTGGATGTGGTGGTTCGGCTGGCGGACGATGTAGGCATCGGGGTGGCTTTCGCCCCTGGCGCCTACACCGCCTTCAAAGGCACCTATGTTACCCTCGCTATCCCCTCTACCCCGCTGGAGCAGTTACTCAAACTATTAGAGATTCGTGCGGGCATCCGTGTAGCCCTTCTGCCCGTGGGCGACACCTACCTTCTTTATATTGACCGCCCGTAGCCCCCTGAATTATACGACGAAGGAGGTCAACGAACAGCAAAGTGGATTTTTTTTTCATTCTGTGGTATCAAGATAAAAGGTTAAGGATTGGATGAGCATAAAAATTACTACCCCCCAACCTCCTCCCACGCAAGGGAGGGAAATCCAGAAATGATGATAGAATATAAACTTAGAATGACGGGTGAAGGGGAAGAGAAAGAAATTTTAGGAATGGGGGCCGGGTGAAAAGAAATGGCGAAACGGTGCCTAACACAGCATAAAAGGTTCGCCCCTTACAGCACTTCCCCCCATTTTTGCTTCGCAAATACTTCTTTTATGCTGGAAAACGTTATATGAAATGGCGATTGAGAGAAAATGGGGGTGAAATATGAGGCGAAGAGCCGATATTTATCTTGAAAGTTCCGTTGTAAGTATGTATTATGAAGAGGAGGTTCTTCCTCTGATGGAGGTAACACGCGAATTTTGGCATACTGTCCTTCCCAAAATAAATCCATTTATTTCAGATATGGTAATTATCGAAATCAGGGCGACGAGAGACCTTAACTTACGAAGTAAACTTCTTGAACTTGTTTCGGGATTTAGAATATTACCTCTGACAAGTGAGGCACGAGAATTGGCAGGGATATATCTAAAACATAGACGATTACCCGAGCCAGACGCTATTCATATAGCTATTGCATCATTAGAGGGTATGGACCTGCTGGTAACATGGAACCTGCGACATTTAGTAAAACCTGGCACACAGTCTATGGTCCGTCGAGTAAATATGGATTTAGGGTTGCCTATTCCACAGATGGTAACACCTGAAGATTTCTTTGAGGAGGTGTAATTATGCCAAAACGAATACCTACTGAAGAAGAAAAGAGAAAAGCTCTTGAAAGAGCAAAGCGCGAATTTCCTGGTAATAAGGTATTACAAGAACTTCATTACATTCGATATCTCCTTGAAATTGAGTGGAAAGATATGACAATTGAGGAAATTCAAGAAGAGATTCGTAAGGCAAAGCAAGAGCTGGGATTGACAGAAAAATGATACCCCCAGAAGTTCATCTTGCGCGCTTAAAAATTCATAAGGAAACAAAAGGAATGAGCGAGGAAGGAACTATGGCAAATAATAAAGTGGAAAAAATTAACACTGAAGAAATAACAAAAGAAATTAAGCAGTGTGCTTCACAATCTGCAAACGAAGAAGAACTCAAAATTAAAGTTGAATATCTTCTACGGACACGTGTTCTTGATAGTTGGCAGATTCCTTGGGCTTCTTATGAACACAGAACCTTGGTATCCGGTGTGCGTAAAGATGCCCTGTATGGAACAGTAATAATTGAATATAAAGCTCCATGCAAACTTTCAGATAAAAATCAGTTTGAAAACTTTAAAGCAAAAGTAAAACAGTATATCGCAGAAGAAGCAAGAGACGAACGGTTTTATAATAGGTATTTTGGTGTCCTTCTTGATGGAGAAAAAATAGCATTTATCAGATTTAGAAAGGGAGAATGGGAAGAACCAGAAAAACCCCTTGATATAAATCGATACACAATTCTGAGGCTGTTAGAGGCTATAAGGGGTTTAACAAGAAAACCCGTTGATGCTGAGTTCTTATTACAAGACTTTGGTCCGAAGAGTACTATTAGTAAAGCCTGCATTATCTCTTTATATCAAGCATTAAGAAAATCTAAATCTCCACGCACCAAAATGCTTTTTGAAGACTGGCGCACTGTCTTTTCACAGATATGTGCATATTCCACTGAGAAACTGAAAGGGCTTATTAAATACTATGAAATAGAAGAGGAAAGCCCTGATGTTGAAAAAATCTTGTTCTCCGTGCATACCTATTATACTCTGCTTATGAAACTTTTAACCTCGGAGATAGTTACTCTCTTTGCCGACAGTGTGATAGGCTCGTATCTGAAAAAGGTAGAGGAAGCATACTACCGAGGTTCTCATGAGATGCGTCAAGAATTAGGAGAGTTAGAAGAGGGAGGTCTATTCTATACCCTCGGCATAAAGAATTTCCTTGAGGCAGATTATTTCGCCTGGTATCTGGATGATTGGAATGATGAAATAGCGCATTCAATCTCTGAAATTGTGAAAAAACTAATGGACTATGAACCGGCAACAGTTGAACTGAATCCTGAACGAGTTAAAGACCTTTTCAAAAGGCTTTACCAGAATCTCGTCCCAAGAGATGTGCGTCACAAATTGGGTGAATACTTTACTCCTGACTGGTTAGCAGATTTGCTTTTAGATGAGATAGAATATGATGGTGATCCGGAGAAGAGTGTTCTTGACCCTGCCTGTGGTTCAGGGACATTCCTTGTATTGGCAATTAAAAAAATTAAAGATTACGCAGAGAAACATTTTCTTGATAAAAGAGATATCCTTAAAAAGATAATTGAGAGAATAAAAGGCATTGATTTAAATCCACTTGCAGTTCTTGCTGCAAAAGCAAATTATCTAATTGCGTTATCTGATATGTTAAGATATAGACCAAAAGAAGGCATTGAGATTCCAGTTTATCTTGCTGATTCAATTTTTGTTGGAAGAAAAGAAGCAGGTCAGTCTGAACTTGAGGTTCAAAGGAGAATAGTATTTGATAAAAGCGCTCAAAAGGAATGGGAAGCATATATAACTACTAATGAAGGGCAATTCTGGATGCCTATGGAAGTAATTGATAAAGGAAGGCTTTCGAGTGTCCTTGATTTGATTAATGGATGTATAAGAAATAAGTATTCTGAAAATGAATTTGAAAAAAGGCTCAAAAATACTTTTCATTTTCGACCTTATGCGTATGGGGCACTTAAAAGACTTTATAAAAAGCTTATTGGTTTAGAGCGATATAATAAAAACAAGATATGGACAAGATTGCTAAAAAATAGATTTGCACCTCTTTTTATTGGGAAATTTGACTTTGTAGTCGGAAATCCTCCCTGGATAAACTGGGAGAATTTACCAGAGTACCATAGGAACCAAACCAAACCTTTGTGGGATTATTACGGATTATTAGAAAAGACAAAGGGTAAGGGTTTAGGAAAAGTAAAAAGAGACCTGGCAATGCTTTTTGTTGCAAGATGTTTTGATAGATATGTAAAAGAGAATGGGATATTGAGTTTTCTTGTGCCCTGGACATTATTCAAAACACAGGCAGGCGCCGGATTTAGAAAGCTTCTATCAAAGGGGTTTACACACAGGTGGGGCAAAACTAAAGAAGTTCCAATTGAGACGATCAAAGTTCATGACCTTGTTCAACTTTATCCATTTGAAGGCGCCGTAAATAGAACAGCGCTGATTGCTATTAAAAAAGGGGAGACCAAGTTTCCAATTCCTTGTCAGATGTGGTCAAATCCAAGAAAGGAAAATATTCCGATGGAAGAGGAACTTGAAAATGTAAGGAAGAGAACAAAACAGAATGAGATGATACTTACCCCAATTGTAGAAAAAGACACAATGGCTCCATGGATGATAATATCAGAGAAAGCATATAAGGCGGTTAAAAAGGTTATAGGTGAATCGGAATATGAAGCATATGAAGGCGTTAATACCGCTTTGAATGGTGTTTACTGGCTTGAGATTTTAAGAAAGCACCCAGATGGTCTGCTCGTTAAGAATACGCAACTTGCCGGATATAAGAAAAAGGTAAAGGAGGTTACAGAGATTTTAGAGCCTGATTTGATTTATCCGCTTATCAGGGGAGAGGATGTAAAGAAGTGGCATGGAGAACCAAGCAGGTATATTTTAGTTCCTCATAACCCATCAACTGGCAAAGCAATTGATGAATCCGCAATTAAAATTAACTACCCAAAAACATACAAATTTCTTTTCGGCCTCAAAGAAGAACTCGCAAATCGTTCAATTCATAAATTGTGGGGTAAAAATAGTCCATTCTATGCAGTTTATGATATTGGAAATTATACCTTTGCACCTTACAAAGTTATGTGGAAAAGGATAGCGGGCGGTATTACTGGTAAAGCTGTTAGTTTTGCATCATGCGTAATAACAACTGTAAAAGATAAATTCTTTGAAGTAGAAAAACCCGTTATTCCAAATGATTCCTTAATTTTAATTCCTTTGAACAGCAAAGATGAGGCATTCTATATTTGTAGTGTTTTGAATTCATCACCAGTGCTATTTGCCATCGCATCTTATACTTATGAATTAAGAATGGAAACCCATATTACCAAGTATATTAATATCCCAAGATTTAAGTCACAAAAACCTTTATGTTCAGAAATTTCGCAATTATCCATGCAAGCCCATGAACTTGCAAAAGAAGGTAAAACCGAAGAAATAAAAGAAATTGAGGAACAAATTGACCAGAAGGTTGCAGAACTTTATGGTATAACCGATGAGGAACTCGCGGAGATTAAGAAGTGTTTACAGTTATTGAAAGAGGGCGAAGTTGAGACTGAAGAGGAAACGGAAGAAGAAGTTATTCCAGAAGCACCAAAGGGGATAGGAATTACAGTCAATCCCCTTCTGATTTATGAGGATATAGCAGAACAAATCACTCTGGAAATTCAAAATAATTTTGACGACACGGTTGAAGAAATTAGTGTTGAAATTCTATTAACCGGCAATAAAATTGCAAAACAATCTCTTAATAGATTAAAATTTAAGAGTAAGTCCCTATTGAATTTTATCTTACCTCCATTAAAGGGCGGTGAATACAAATTGAAAATGAATTTAACTTACAAGTTAAATGAAGAAAAACAAGTAATGCAGGTAGAGAAAAATCTGTTTGTGCAAAGGGAAAAAGCCAAAGAATCTCCAGGAAGCGGTTGGGATGAATCTTTTGAAAGATTTTTAGAGGAGGAAAAATGACACAAGCACTTGCAATACCGTCATTCCCTACCCTTATTATATTGCCTAAATATAGGGGGGATGCAGAACCCCTTGTTGTTGAAAGAAAAATAAGCAAGCAAATAGAAAACATAATCAATTCCTTGATTAAATCACGCAAACCCCTTGCAAAAAATATTCACAATTTGCTGCCACAGATATTTGATATCAGGTTCAAATTTATAAAATGGGCGATTGAAAAAAATATTGATTTACAACTTATTTCAGAATCGGTTTTGAGTGAATTAGATAAGGTGGCCAGTCAATTAAAACAACCTGATGAAGTTGTTCTCTTTGAAAATGCAAAGTTCGCATTGAAAACCTTCGCTAAGGTTCTTAACTCTATTACCGCAGAGATTCCATCGTGGACAGAACAAATAAGAGAAGACCTTGAAAAGGGAATTACTATTTCTTATGAGCAATTGAAATTTGCAATAGAGTTAGAGCCACTTCCTGAACCTGCAAAGTCAATTATCATAAGACTCATAGATGTCTCATTGTCCCTTGAATTTGCTTTAATCCTTTCCGCCTTATATATATTCAAAGAACTCAGACTTTCAAAGGCAAGAATAATTGAACTTTCAAAACTTCTAAGAGACTGGACACAAGAATATGGGGCAATGGCTATGAAATTACAACTTTGGAAATCTAAAATGAAGAAAGTCCCCCAGGAGTCTCTCCAATTAACGGCCGAGGAAATTGAAGAAGAACAAAAATTGGCAGATGCTGGTATATCTTATTATCTGAACCAGATTATTCAGGAAGAGGAAAATGAATAGTTATCAACCTGGCGATATAGTTGTAGTAGACTTGGGCGAAACCATCGGACATGAACAAGAAGGTAGAAGACCTGTGGTGGTCGTTTCTCAAATATTAATTGGAAATCTAATTGTAATTATTCCATTAACAAGAAAAGAGAAGTCCTGGTGGACAGTAGTGCGGATTAAAGAAGGAGAGGGTGGAGTAAAGATGGATTCATTTGCGTTGTGTCACCAAATAAGGTCTATCTCCTTGAAACGAGTTATTGAAAAATGGAGTCGTATAGAATCGGATACTTTAGCCCGCATAAAAACAGTCCTTGCTAACATCTTTGAATGGAGCCCACAATGAATCAAGATGAATTAAATGCAAAACTAAAATATTACTTTAGCGATTGCGTTGTTAATAAGAAACTCTCTGAAAGACAGGAAATAATTAGGATTCCAAGGTTTGTTTCTGAGAACCTTTTAACAAAAATTTCTGTTTATGAAAATGACAAAGAACTCTTTTCTGAAAAACTTGCCAAAATGATAGAGTTTATCACTAATCACTTTCCTGAACCAAGGGATAAAGATAAAATCCTGAATAAACTACTCGAAAAACAAGAATATGAAATTATAGACGAATTCCGGGTTGAAGTGGATATAAAAAATGGCATCAAAAAGGCTCACATCCCTTCCCTGAACATCAGAAACGCAATGATCCTTGATTCCATAATTAATGAAAATGAAAATCTGCTTTCTACTGGTATCTGGGGATTTGCAAAACTGAGATATACTGACCCAGTATGCGATGAAAATGAAAACCCTCTTACCGTTCCTGTTCTGATAGAAAGTTTTAAACCCTTTCAGGTTTCCAATATTGATATGAAAGATTTTATTACAAAGAGAGAGCATTTTACCCTTGATGAATGGATTGATGTAATCATTAATACCATAGGTTTGAATCCAAGCATCTTTGATAAGGAGCAAAAGTTAATATTAATTTCCCGCTTCATTCCGCTCGTTGAAAACAATGTAAGTATGCTTGAATTTGGCCCTCGTGCAACAGGAAAAACATATTTTTACAGGAATATATCCTTTTATACCAGGATAATTTCAGGGGGTCATTTAAGCCCTGCGGTTCTGTTTTATAATATTGCCACAAAAACTGTAGGAGAAATAGGAATAAAAGATTGTATGGTATTTGATGAAATAGCCAAAATCAGATTCATAAATGCTGACGAAATGATGGGAAAACTGAAGGATTACATGGAGAGTTCTCATTTTGAAAGAGGTCCTAAAAAAACAACCTCTACATGCTCAATGGTATTTATGGGGAATGTGGATGTTAAAGGATTTATTCCTGTGGAAGATTTTACTTATATATTACCAGAATTTATGAGAGACAGCGCTTTTGTGGATAGGATTAACGGTATAATACTAGGATGGAAGTTGCCAAAAATTAAGAAACCTGAAATCCATCTTTCTCAAAATTATGGATTTTCTTCTGACTATTTTTCTGAAATCCTTCACGAATTAAGAAAAATAGACTTCCAAACAGAATTAAAAAGGATTGTGGATTTGGAAAATGTAACCATAAGGGACTATAAGAGCGTTTTTAAATTGTTAAGTGGCATGATGAAAATCTTATTTCCTCACAAAAAGTGGGAAGTGCCTGAGTTTGAGAGAATAATAACCTTTTGCATAGGATATCGCGAGATGGTCTGTGAATGGCTGCATAAAATGGCACCTGGGGAGTTTGAAAGGAAGAGAATTGTGTTTAAAGTATGAGTATATTGCATATCGCCACCAAGCAAAACAGTCGTCTCATAAGGAAACAAAAGGAATGAGCGAGGAAGGAACTATGGCAAATAATAAAGTGGAAAAAATTAACACTGAAGAAAAGTTACCAATTCCCACAATTTTGACACCTGAAAAATTTTTTGAATTCAAGGAGGAGGTGTAATATGCCCAGAAGAGAAGTTTCAGAGGAGGAAAAAGAAAAAATACGCAAACGTGTTGAGATAGAATTTCCTGAGGATAAGTGCTTGCAGGAAATTCACTACTATAGATATATTTTAGAGTTAGAATGGGAAACTATGACGCCAGAGGAAATATTGATGGATATAAAAGAAGGCGCTCGCCGGGTGAAAGAGGGAATGAAAGAAGAACATTGAAAAACTATGCGATGATACCGCAAGTTCATATCACACAGCATAAAAGGTTCGCTCCTTACAGCACTTCCCCCCATTTTTGCTTCGCAAATACTTCTTTTATGCCGGGAA
>JBBIMK010000030.1:0-19839 GCA_037444445.1 bacterium
TGGAAAAGGTTGAAACTGTGGGGGGATGATTTCCTCTCCGACGGGAAGATAGATACTGCCCTGCTCTTCTGCCTGGCACTCCGGGGATTCTACAAGTGGTAAGTTATAAGTCGCCAGTTTTTAGGTTGCAAGAAGCCTGAATCTTTTCCCGCAGCGCCCTCTTAAGAATGCTACAATAAAGTGTGGGATGCTGACGGAAATGAAAGAGGTTGGCAAGTGTTTTGAGTGAGATGAGTTACTTCGTTCAGCAGGGCAATTTCTCATTGAGGGTGACGCCGTAGATTGACAGGTTGATTTCGGGAGAGGAGGATATTGTAGGATTGGACAAAGAGGAGAGGAGTGAGAAAAATGATGGAAGAAAAGAGGGCGGAAGTGGTGGTGTTAGGGGGGGGACCCGGGGGGTATACGGCGGCCATTCGTGCAGGCGCCCTCGGAAAGAAGGTGCTGGTGGTAGAGAGGGATAAAGTGGGCGGAACCTGCCTGAATCGGGGGTGCATCCCAACTAAAGCTCTTCTTTCCGCTACGGAAATTCTGGAAGAAGTAGAAACCATGAAAAATGCAGGCATTCACTTTGACGGTTTGAAAGTGGATGTCCAGGAACTTCACCGCTTCAAGCAGAAGACGGTGGACAAATTGGTGAAAGGTGTGGAATATCTCTTCAAAGGTAATGGGGTGGAGCAACTGACAGGGACCGGGAGGTTCATCGCCCCGAAAAGATTACAGGTGGAGACTCCGGGCGGGATGGTGGAAGTGGAAGGGGAGAACATCATCATTGCCACTGGAAGTGAGGTCACCCCTCTTCCTTCTCTCCCTACGGATGGGAAGAACATTCTGGACAGCGACCAGATTCTAAAAATGACGGAAGTTCCTAAATCCCTTTTAGTGATAGGTGCGGGTCCAGTGGGGCTGGAGTTCGCCGTGATTTTTCATCGTCTTGGCTGTTCAATTGCCGTGGTGGAAATGATGCCCCAGGTGCTACCCGGATGCGACCACGAGGTGGCATCTGCTTTGCATCGCGCCCTGAAGAAGAGGAAGATGGAAATCTTTGTCTCCACCCTGGTGCAATCCTGTGCGTTGGTGAATGGAGAAATAAAGGTTCAAATAGCGAAGGTGAGGGAGGATTTTCAACCCATTGGGGGGACGGAGCAAACTCTGAAAGTGGAGAAGGTTCTGGTGGCTACGGGGCGCCGCCCCATCACCCGAAACATCGGATTAGACCTGGCGGGCGTAGAAGTCTCCCCCAGAGGCTTCATTCCCGTGAAGCCGAACCGAGAAACCAATGTGCCCGGGATTTACGCCATTGGCGACATTACCGGACCTCCTCTCCTGGCTCATAAAGCAATGAGAGAGGGCATTGTGGCGGCGGAAGCCATTGCTGGTTTCCCTTCCGTCTTTGATGTTCAGTCCATCCCTGGCGTGGTCTACACCGACCCGGAGGTAGCCTGGGCAGGGCTGACAGAAGAAGAGGCACGAAAGCAGGGCTATGAGGTTGCCATCGGCACTTTTCCCTTCGCCGCTTCAGGTAGAGCCCTCTGTATGAGCAAAACGGAGGGTATGGTGAAACTCATTGGGGAGGCAAAGACTGACCGACTCCTCGGCGTTCACATCATCGGGCCCAACGCCTCCGAGTTTATGGGCGAAGCCTCCCTGGCTCTGGAGATGGGTGCCACGGTTAGCGATGTAGGGTTCGCCATTCACCCACACCCCACCCTCAGTGAAGCCATTATGGAAGCGGCGGAGCGCCTCCATAAAAAAGCCATTCACATCCTGAATAAATAGACTGGTAAGGGATTACCTCTGCTGGCTACTGGCGATGAGGTTTACTAATTGTTCGGTGGTGGCATTTCCCACCATCCTCTTTTCGCCCACTTCTACGACTGGCACGGCGTGGATACCCTTCGTCATCAGCAGGTGTGGTTTGAGCGTAACATCCATCTCTTTCAGTTCAAACCCCATTTTCTCCTTTAATGTCAGGAGCCGGTGTTTCACAATCGGGCAGAAAGGACACCCCGGTGCGGTGTAAAGAGTCACTTTCACGCTTGCAGGCTGTATATTTTTTGCAGGCCGGTCTGCCGCACTCCCGTAGCCGACATAGCGAGAAATGGCTGGAAAGACACGAATGTATACCCACTGAAACAGGAGGCCCACTGCCAGCAGGAGCAGGGTTAATGCAAGTCTTCTTCTGCCATCCTTGCATACTTCGGCATGGGTGGCATAAGAGGACGACCTATGCCTGGATTTCTATCCATTGTTCTCTGATGGTTCAAACAAAGAAATTCGGTTTCCCCAGGGGTCCTGGATGTTGGCTAATTTCCCGAAGGGCTGTTCATCCACAGTGCCCACCTGGTTAAAGCCGCATTCTGTTGCATGGGCAAGGGCCTGATGAATTTCCGGCACAGAAAACGAGACGGTGGCACCGTATTTTGGAGATGTGCTCTCCTTCGTCTCCTGCAAGTTCGGGTGGTAATGAAGGGCGAGATCGCCACCCTCTAAATGGAACTTCACCCAGTCATCATCGGCGTATGCTGGCTGGACGCCGAGGAATCTTGAATACATCTCTGTGGCTTTCTGGATATGCCCCACATAATAAAAACTGACGCCTAATTTCATCACAGCATCACCTCTCCTTCTGGATTTGGTTTTCTTTCGCTTGTAATGAGCCATTTATGGATTTTCTTCCAGTCGCCAGGGGAAGCGGGGCAGGTTCCTGCCCTACAAATAAGGGGGACATAGAAACTCTCTTATGCCCTTCCTGACGCACAAAACAGGGTATAGACCTGACCCCCCGCCGTAATATAAAACCCGTTTTACTTTTCACCTCTCCAGCCCCAATGGATGTTATTTTACCACACTCTAATAGATGGTCAAGAGAGAGCCACCCTCCTCCGGTGAACGGGGGATTTGCAAAAGCGGGAAGGGTGAAGTATAATACCTTGTGATGCTCACCGAACCGCTCCTCGTGAAAAAAAGGGGGGCGAATACGCCGCGGGAGGTGGAGCAGTGGAAGAAAAGGAAACCGCTCAAAATTACGAAATGATGGTGATTCTGAAGGGAGAAATCCCGGAGGAAGAGATGGGCTTTTTTCGGCAGAAGTTAGATGACTGGATGCAGGAAAAAAGAGGCACCATCCACAATGTAGAAGTCTGGGGAAAGCGGGGGTTGGCTTATGCCATCGGCTCTCACACCGAGGGGTATTATCTACTCCTGTATTTTGAACTTCCTCCCTCACAGGTGAAGAGCCTGGAGAAGGCATTGAGACTGGAGGAAAACCTGATTAGATTCAAGATTTTCAAGAAAGAGAGGCGAGGCGTTCATGCGGGAGAGTAAGCGTCCACCTGTAGAAGCAGAGAGGGAAAGAGGGGAGCGAGTCAGGAAGAAGAGGGCGTGTCCCTTATGTCGGAGGGGGATAGAAGAGGTGGACTACAAGGATATGGGGCTGATTCAGGAATTTTTGACAGGGAAAGCCTCCATTGCTCCCCGGAGGCGAACGGGGACCTGCGCGGCTCACCAGCGTTCCCTCGCCCGTGCTGTGAAAAATGCACGAGAATTAGCCCTCCTGCCGTTCACCGCTGACCATTCCTTGACCTGGAGGGAACGCCGGTGAAAGTCATTCTTCTGCAGGACATCCCCAACCTCGGCTCTATGGGAGCCGTCGTCACTGTGAAAGATGGATATGCACTCAACTATTTGATTCCCCGTAAGATGGCTGCGAAAGCCACAGAAAGGGCGTTAAGAAACATAGAGAAGATGAGGGCAGAAATGTTGAAGCGGCTGGAGAAGGAAAAACGCCGGCTGGAGGAAGTGGCTTCTCTGCTTCAGGGGGTTCGTGTGGAAATTCCAGCCAGAGCGGGGGAGGGCGGGCGGCTGTTTGGCGCCATTACCGCCTCTCATATTGCGGAAGCCATTCATAAGAAGTTGAACCTGGAGTTTGACCGTCGGAAGATCCTCCTTCCGGAACCCCTGCGCATCCTGGGGAGTTATGAGGTGAAGCTGGACCTGGGAGGGGGGATGAGCACCCGGATTACGGTGGAAGTTGTGGAGGAGAAAACGGAGGAAGCCCATGCCTGAAACCTTTCCGAAAATCCCACCGCAGAGCCCGGATGCAGAAGATTATATCCTGGGCTGTATGATTTTAGGGGATAAATCCGCCACCTTCAAGATATTAGAGAAATTGAAGCCGCAGGATTTTTATAAAGAAGCCCACCAGAAGATTTTTGAGGCGGCTCAGGAGTTGTTCCAGAAAGGTAAGCCCATTGATATGATTACCCTGCCACAGTACCTCCATGAGCAGGGAAAACTGGATGAGATTGGAGGACGGGCTTACCTGGCAAGCCTCACCGACATCGTGCCTCTCGCCACCAGCGTAGAGCATTACATACAACTGACTCTGGAAAAATCCCTTAGAAGGCAGTTGATTGCTGCGGGTCTGAAAATCGTGGACCTGGGGTATGATGAAGAAAGCGACCTGGAAGATGTGCTGGGGCAAGCGGAAAACCACCTCTACCAGGTTGCCATTTCCGGTGCACGAAAAGAGTTCACGGATTTTTCTACCTTAATGGCTCAGACTTACACCTCCACTCAAGAGACTTACCGGAATATTCAGGCGGGGGCTTTTCCCTTCCCTTATCCCTACAGTGGATACGGTGACCTGGATGAAATCATTGCGGGCTTTCGCCCGTCGGACCTGATGATTCTGGCGGGGCGGCCTTCTATGGGGAAAACCAGCCTCGCCCTGAATCTTGCCTATAATGTGGCCAGTCAAAAGCGAAGAGAAAACACGGTGGCCTTCTTCTCCCTGGAGATGTCGGAACCCCAGATTGGCTTGCGTCTTCTGTCTCAACTCTCCAGCATCAACACCCAGAAAATTTCCCTCGGATGGCTTTCCGAGAAGGACTGGGAGAAATTGGGGGATACCATCTCCCGCCTGGAAGAGGTGCCCCTGTTTTTTGACCATTCGCCCGGCATCACGCCTGTGGAAATTAAGGCGAAAGCCCGACGATTGAAGTTAGAGCGTGGGCTGGGGCTGGTGGTGATTGATTACCTGCAGTTGATTCAGAGCAAAAAGAAAGCGGAGAATCGGGTGCAGGAGGTCTCTGAAATCACCCGCTCTCTCAAGATTATGGCTAAGGAACTGGATGTATGCGTTCTGGCATTATCCCAGTTATCGCGTGACATAGAGAAGCGGATAGACCGGCGGCCTGTGCTGGCAGATTTGAGGGAATCCGGGGCAATTGAGCAGGATGCGGACATCGTGATGTTCATCCACGACCCGCGCCCTCCCGCTGATGTGTTGGAAGAAAGCCCGGAGGGAGACGGCGAGATTTCCACAGAGGGAATGGAGCCGGAGGAGCAAGAGGTCATCCGTCCCTATGTCCTGCGCATCAACCTGCCCCCCAGCCCGGCTTCCGAAGCATCGGGTATCCCCGAGGTGGAAAACTATATCCTTTCACAAAGGGGGGAAATCCAGAGCACCGACATCCGGCAGCGCTTTCCTCTGCCTTCTATCTCTTCATCTTCAGCCAGTGAGGCATCTGCCACCCCTGAAGCATCGGAACGGTATTTCACGATTTACCATTTTACTCTCTCCACCCCTCGCTTGAAAGGGCTTCTGGACCGGCTGGATATCCTTCGGCAGCGGGGGAAAATTCTGAACTATAAAGTCTTTGGACCCTCCCTGCGGAAGGTAGAACTTCTGGTACTCAAGAATCGCCACGGCGCCACGGGGAAAATCCCTATGTGGTTCCGGCGCGATATTAACCACTTCTCCTCCGTCTTCCTCGAGTGAAAATACAGGCGCCGCTTCATATCACAGAGGAGGAAAAGTCCCCCGGTGAGATAACCTGCGTCATCTCACGGGCTCACCCAAATCTTGCTTCGCAAAAACTTCTTTTATGCTGAGAACGTTAGGCGACATTGGTCGCTTGAAAAAGTGATAAGAGTATGAAAAAGATAAAATATCAGCAAAAAAGATATAAACCATTACTGGTGAGAGAGGAAGTATTGGTGGACTACAAAGTTCATCAAAACATAGTGAATAATAACCTAAAAGGTATCAAGAAAGATTATGGGATGTTTTTCACCCCTGAACATATTGTTGATTTTATGGTTAACTTGATTGACATCAGTAAATGCACTGACAAAAAAGATATTACCATCTTAGAACCTGCTTGTGGTTTAGCACAGTTTTTTATTGGAATAAAAAGGAAGCGACCAGCACTTTTTAACCAAGCAAAACTTTTTGGAGTAGAAATTAATCAGGACGTTATCAATTATTTAACTACTTTAAATGTTGATAATAATATCAAAATAATCAAAGATGACTATCTTTTATGGCAACCAGAATTATCTTTTGATTTAATTATTGGCAATCCGCCTTATGGCATTCCCAGTCTCTCCAAGCATTACACCATAAAAGTAGACCCTGTTACTAAAGAAAAATATAAAAGTCTATATGAGACCTGGTATGGAAAATATAATGTTTATGGTGCTTTTATAGAAAAATCTATTAAGTTGCTCAAACCCGAAGGACAATTGATTTTTATCGTTCCACCTACATTTATGATTCTGGATGAATTCAAGAAACTACGAACTTTTTTATCTCAAAACGGGGGAACCGCTATAATTTATTTGGGGACAGATGTGTTTAAGCCTGATGCGGATGTTTCATCGGTGGTGTTAAATTTTATTAAATCTAACAAGTTCGTTCATAGATTAGAACTTTTAGAATATAGAAATAACAAGATTAGCACAATAAAAATGGATTCTAACTGGGTGGGTGAAGTAATTAAATTTGAAACAGATTGGACACGCACCTTAGAGGATTATTGTTCTTATAAACTAAATGATATTTATGATATAAGAATTTCGCCAAGAACTCCAGAAATAAAAAATAACCCTTATATAATAAAAAATGAAAACTTTAAGGACTTCAATAAAAATAATTATCTCCCACTTTTGAATGGTAGAAACTTAAAATGTGGAGTGATTACTTACAATAACCTGACTGGTTATTGGATTAAAAAAATAGATGTAAAGAAACTCCGTGCATATTTTTCAGTTCCTCATATTGTGGTTGGGTTAGGATTTAGAGAAAATGGGAAGGTTGCCACTGCTTTTGATGAGAGATGTTACCCATGGATGGGAGATGTTTATCATCTTTTAAGAAAGAGTGATTTGTTCAGTTTTGAATGTGACCTGGACATTTTAGAGATGGTTGAATATCTTAATTCAGAGTATTTGAGAAGGTATGTAAAAGATACTTATAGAGAGATTACTTATCATCTGAGTATTACTCAATTAAAAAATTTACCATTACCAAATAAAAAGGAATGGCAAAGGATAAAAAAAGAGGTAACATTATGAAGAAAAATCCCATTGAAGACTTTAAAAGGTTCCGTTCATTTCTTGAAAGCATCCCGTTGGATAAGTATCGTGAAGAATTGAAAGATATTAAGTGGGTAGAACAAGATTTATCTAAAGAGATATTGCCTCTTGCGTCAATATTTAAATATTACTGGGAGGAAAGACAATTTCTAAGTTTTGAAGAATGGTTTGAAGTTTTTTGGAAAGGACTTAATACTAACCCTGAGAGTAAAGAAGCACTTAAACAATTTAAGAAATATTATTTTGATAAAGACAATGATGGTTGGTTTAAGAAAGGGTTTAAGGCCCGAATGTATAGAACTTGGATTTCAGTTCTTACCCAGTTAGACTTTTGTTATACCTTTGAGTATGTCTGTGCCAAAGAAGGTAGAGATTTGCAACTTGAATGTAATGCAGAATTAGATATTAAGGGGATAGATGCAAAAATTAATGATATTGGCTTTCAAGTAGCTAAGTTAAGCCAAAGAAAAGAAGCTCGTACTGCAGGCAAGAAAAAAACAGTGGTTACTATTCCCTATGCAGTTTTTAATATAGAAGAATTTGAAAAGCGGATTCAGAGCCATAGAGTTAAGGACAAAACCGGTTATCAGAAGACATTAGATTCATTCCACAAATATTTCACTCTGCTCCAAAACGGCTTTGTCGTCTTTAATGAAAATTATCTTAAGCAGATAATTGATAATATAGAGGATATTGAGAAAGTTAGAAAAACTGTCGAGAAAATTTCTTTAGAATTATCAGGAGAATCTTAAAATGATTGAAGGCGAGCGACGGCGTATAACACAGCATAAGAGGTTCGCCCCGATAACCATCGGGGGTCACCCAAAATCTTCCTTCGGCGAGACTTCTTGTATGATAGGAACGCTATGTGAAATAGCGATACTGGAGGAAAAGAGTGGCGATAAGGCCCAAACTTTACCTGGAAAATTCAGTAATTAGTATGTATGATTCAGATGATGACCCATGTAAAAGGGGTCTAACCCGATTATTTTGGCAAGATGTTCTGCCTCATTTTGATGTATATATATCAGGTTTTGTCATTGATGGAATCGAAGCAACAGATGAGCCTGATGTGAAAAGAAAGTTGGAGAACCTGGTCAGAGGGTTTAAGGTTTTGGAAATTACTGAGGATATACTGAAATTATCGGATATTTATTCATCTTACAGGCGTTTACCTCGGATGGACGCCCGCCATATCGCTGTAGCAAGCCTTGGAGATATGGATTATTTGGTTACATGGAATCTCAGGCATCTTTACAAGCGCGGAACACAGGAAATGATGTGTGAAATAAACACAAGATTGAAGATACCCATTCCTACAATTGTCACACCTGAAAATTTTTTTGAAGAGGAGGTGATGTAAAATGCCGAAGAAAGAAGTTACTGAGCAAGAAAAAGAGAAAATACGAAGGAGAGTAGAGAGGGAATTTCCGCTATCAAAGTGCTTGCAAGCAATACACTTCTACCGGTATTTAAGGGAAATAGAAGAGGAAACGATGACCACTGAAGAAATCGTAAATGAGATTAAGGAGAGGGTGCGTCATTTTCAGGAAAGAATGAATCAACAAGCATCGGGCGAAATAACATGAGACCGCCACTTCATATAACACAGCATAAAAGGTTCGTGCCTTATGTCACTCACTCAAATTCTGCCTTCGGCGGGACCTCTTGTATGCTGGAACATTATGCGGCGCAGAGAGGTAAAAAATTATGGACAAACGGATTAAACAAATTCTTAAAGATATCAAATTCCTGAGAGGCATCTATAAAGGATTAATAGCAATACTTCCATCTTTGCCATGCTCTACTTACTTTTTGGACAGGTATAATACTTACAGGAGGGAATGGTGAAAATCCTCGTGGTGGGGAAGGGGGGGCGGGAGAGCGCCATCGGCTGGAAACTTTCCCATCATCCCGGGATGGAATTATTCTTTGCCCCTGGAAATCCGGGCACGGAAAGGTTTGGCTCTAACCTTCCTTTTTCGGATATAACCTCCGTTGTGAATTTTGCAAAGGAGAAGGGTGTGGACTGGGTTTTTGTGGGACCGGAGGACCCGCTGGCGGGTGGCATTGTGGACCGAGGAAAGGAGCAAGGGGTGCGTGTGTTCGGACCCTCGCGTCAAGCGGCTCAACTGGAAGCCTCTAAAGCCTTCGCCAAATCATTTATGAGAAAGCACCATATCCCAACGGGAGAGTTTGAGATATTTACGGAGCCTTCTTTGGTGGAGAAATTTACCCGTCAGAGGCACTTTCCCATCGTCCTGAAAGCCGATGGCCTCGCTGGCGGAAAGGGTGTTTTCATTCTGCACTCGCCCGAGGAGTGCGCCCGGGTTGTAGATGAGGTGATGGTGAAGAAAACCCTCGGGAAAGCGGGCGATAAAGTGGTTATAGAAGAATACCTCTCCGGAGAAGAGGGGAGTTTCTTCGGCTTCATCCGTGTGTCAGGGAAGGAGTGCTTTGCCCGCACCTTTCCCATCTGCCAGGACCATAAGCGCCTGCTGGATGGCGATGAAGGACCGAACACGGGAGGGATGGGCGCTTACGCCCCTGTGGAGCACCTGAAAGCCCTCGCACCCATCGTGCAGGAACGCATCTTCTTTCCCACTCTTCTGGGGCTTATGGAGGAAGAAATGGACTACACCGGCGTCCTGTATATCGGCTTGATGTTCACCTCCGATGGACCGAAGGTTCTGGAATACAATGTTCGGCTGGGCGACCCGGAGGCTCAAGCCCTCCTGCCCCTGTTAAAATCCGACCTCGCTGACATCGTCTCCGCCCTTCTCAATGGAGAAGACCCGGGAAGGCTGGAGTTCTATCCCGGGTATGCCCTCTGCGTGGTGCTGGCTTCCGAAGGTTACCCCTATTCTCCCCGGAAAGGTGAGCGAATTACCGGGATAGAAGAGGCAGAGCAAAGTGCTCTCGTTTTCCATGCAGGCACCGGAAAGAAGGAGGCTCAACTGGTTACCGATGGGGGGCGAATTCTCAATGTGGTCGGCACCGGCGAGACTTTGACCATCGCCAGAGAAAAAGCCTACTCCGCCGCTGAAAAAATCCATTTTCACGGAAAAATCCTTAGATATGACATCGGAAGAAAAGCACTCCAGCACGCAGGAACTCCGCATTGACCGCATAGAAGGCAATCTCGCCGTCGTGGAGGATGCCTTCGGCCACTGCTTCCCCATCCCCGTAGAACTTCTCCCACCAGGAGCCCGGGAAAATGATGTCCTCCGGATTTCCATCTCCATTGACGAAGAGCGAACGAAAGCCCTCCTTCAGCAGTCAAAAAACCTGATTCAAGAAATCAAGACCCGCAAACCTTCCTTATGAAGCCGAACCATAACAGCAGGCTTTTGAGTGTTATCACCCTGGTTTTTCTGGTTTTCTCCCTGTTTTCTTGCACCCGAAAGGCGAAGAGAACGGAAGAGAGGGGAACGCTGGAGGTTTATTTCTTAAATGTGGGGCAGGGCGACAGTATCCTGTTGAGGGATGCCAGCGGAAAGTCTGCACTGGTGGATAGTGGGCCTGCTGGCGATGGGGTGGTGCTGATGCTCCAGAACCTTGGCATTACCCACTTTTCTCTCATCATCGGAACTCATCCGGATGCCGACCATATCGGCTCTATGAAGGAAGTCCTGGAGTCCTTCCCGTCGGAAGTGTATATGGACCCCCAGATTCCTCACACCACCCAGTTTTATTTGAATCTCCTCCTGACCCTGAAATCCCTGGTGGACTCCCAGAAAACCACCTACCTGAAGCCGGAGGGCCAGCGCTTCCTCCTGGGCGAAACGGTGCTGGAAATCTTCCCATCCCCAAACCCGCCCTTTGAGGATTCCAACAACAATTCCGTCATCCTGCGGGTAGTTTATGGTGAGTTTACCCTCTTGCTCACCGGAGATGCGGAATCGACAGAAGAGCAGTGGCTGATTTCCCACTTTGATGCCCCGTTTTTAAAAGCCCGGGTGCTGAAAGTGAGTCATCATGGAAGCCGTACTGGCACGACGGAGACATTCCTGAATGTAGTTCAGCCAGAGGTGGGCGTGATTTCCACCGGAAAAGGAAACCCATACGGGCACCCGCATAAGGAGGTACTGGACCGGCTGGAAAAGAAAGGGATTACAGTTTTTCGTACCGATGAACTGGGAACCCTGCAACTGTTCACCAGGGGAAAAGGATATGAAATCCGTGCCGGGGGAAAGCGCATCTACTCCTCAGAGCAACCCGGAGAAAGGATTTCTGCCCTACCCCGTCGTTGTCTGCTTCTCCCCATTGCCTCCTGAAAATGATGCAATCTCAGATTATAATCTTCGTTGGGAGATGAAAATATGAAACCGCCACTTCATATAACATAGCATAAGAGGTTCCCCGGTGAGATGACCTGCGTCATCTCACGGCAGTCGCCCAAATTCTTCGCTAACGCTCAGGACTTCTTTTATGCTGGAGTCGTTATATGAAATCGCGCATCGAGGAGGTTGAAACAATAGCAAGACAAGATTCGCAAACGTTTGTAGAATTGTTTCCGGTTCAGACCATAGCACTCCCCAAACTTTTTGCCTATCGGTTGGATGTTGGAGGGGAAGATGTATCAACAATTGGTGGCAAATTATCTTATCGATTAAGGAAAACGTTCAAAGGGCATTGGGTCTGGACAAGTAATAGGATTGTAACAGATACTCCCCAAACTCAAGACGAAATTAAGCCTGTCGTGGAAAATCTCTGGCGGGAGCAACCCAATATATTCAAAGACCTGCGAGAGGTCAGGCAAGACTCTGAGTGGCAACCTACACCTCTGGCACAGGCTGTATTTGTTGCCAATGGACTCCTTGCTGACATTGAGTCTGAAATAAGAGATATTCTGCACAGGAAAATGGAGGTGATAAAATGAGAATGGCGTTTGCAAGGGTGGTGTACGGAAAGGTTTATTCTCCCACTCGCGTCGGGTAAATGTAATGAAAATCAGAAACTTTCGTAAAGAAATGAAGTTAATTTAAAGGAGGGAGGAAGAAATGAAGAAATTTTGGGCAGGAATCTGGCCGTTCGCTTTCCTCGCCGTGCTGTCCTGCGGGGGCAGTGTTGGTGCTCAAATTCCTGAGCAACCAAAGGGAAATTACTGGATAAAAGCGATAGGTGGCACCGGCAAAGATTATGCACCCTCGTTTATAGAGGACGCAGATGGCTACACCCTTGTCGGATACTCGGAGTCCTTTGGTGCGGGTAGGATGGACTTCTTGATAGTGCATATAGATAAGGATGGAAATCTGCTCTGGAGTAAGTCAATCGGAGGTAATAATGAAGACAAGGCGTATGTTGTAAGAAAAACATCTGACGGAGGCTACCTGCTTATAGGAAATACCCTTTCGTTTGGGAGTGGAAAGGAAGATGTTCTTCTGGTCAAACTAAATTCAAACAAAGAACTTGAATGGGCAAGGGCAATTGGCGAGACGGATACTGACCTTGGACAAGGTTTGTTGGAAAGCAAGGATGGCAACTATGTTGTATGTGGGACAACGCGTTTTCCAAATCAGAAAGTAGCAGCCTTTCTGGCAAAAATAGATAAGAATGGGAATCGTATTTTTAGCAAAACTATAACCTCTCAAGACAGCGATACCTCCTGTTCGGGATTAGAAGAAACAGCCGATAGTGGTTATGTGATGATAGGGCATATTACAGGGGGTGTCCTGGTTATAAAGTTAAATAAAGATTTTGTGATAGAATGGGCAGAATCTGTTGGTACGGGGATTGGAGAAGGTATGCTTTATGCGAACTGGGATGGGATAAGGCAGACAAGCGATGGTGGTTATATATTTGCCGGAAAGACCTCTCAGGATGGAGATGCTGATTACTTTGCAATCAAAATAAAGGCAGATGGAAGCCTTGAATGGTCTGATTTCCTTGGAGCAAAGGGTTACGATGCTGGATGGACAATAAATGAAGTAGACGATGGTTATATTGGTGGCGGTACTATAGGGAGGGTAGCTCGGACAGGCTCTCTGGAAGGTGATCCGGGTGATGTTTTGTTCGTAAAAGCGGATAAAGATGGAAATGTGAACTGGGCAAGTGCCTTTGCCGGTCCAGGGGTGGAGCTGGATGAGATTGAGGAGATAAAGCAGACAAAGGAGAGGGACGGATATGTCTTTTCAGGGGTAGTTGCGAGTGTTGAGGGCAAAGGGTCAGATTTTTTAGTGGGGAAAATTGATAAGGATGGCCTGGTTAAAAATTGCAACAACATCAAGTCGCTCAGGATAGTCAACACAAAGCCGAGCGTTTCTCCTTCTTCTATGCCAGATTCAATAGCAGAGATTTCATATACCGTTGATAGAAAACCCTTGTTACTGGGAATCAAGGATGTTATGTTAACATTTTCACCTGTTTCGCCAGAAATTACAGATGCTCAACCTGATGTGGAGACGATATGCAAGTATCCGTGAAAGGCGTCAAATTATTATCTGTTTTCTTTCTTTCGTTTCCTTCTCCATTATAATTGCTAAAGAGGACTTCCAAACCCTTTCCTTCTCAATGAGGTGGTGAGGGGCAGTTCCGTATTCCCTCCCTGCCCCGGGTCGGAGGTTAGCGGAAATGGTGGGGGGTTGTTTTGTTCTGTAGAAGGTCAGTCGGCGGCTTCTTTCGGGCGGGTGAGGAGGATGGTGCGGCGAATGGAGGGCTTCCCGGAGGAAGGCTCAAGAGAGGGAGGAACAGGGAATGCCCATACTTCTATCTGGTCGTCGGACTTCTGCACCACACTCCCCTCTGCCTCCGCTTCTCTCAGGGCAGATTTTTCTAATGGGTGGAGGGTTCGGGGAGCCTGGAGTTCGGGTGCGCATACCCGGCTTCTGACCCTGCCATTGTCCACCACCGTAGCGCAGAGGCGATAGAGTCGGGCTAACCGATAGGAGAGGGCTTCGTGGGAGACGCCGAAGGTTTTGGAAAGGGCGTAGAGGTCAAAGCCATGAAGGGCGATTTCTTGCCTGACCCATTCAGCGGGCATCAGAAGGCAGGAGGCGCCTTCGTTGCACTGGGCTTCGTTGAAGGAGCCGGCGAGTTCAAAGATTTCGTGGGCGGCGGCGAATCGCCGTCGCACCGGTGGTGCGTCCACAGGAAGCAGGATATACCCTTTCCTCCGCCGGCGGAAGGCGGAAGCAGAACGCCCTCGCACCGCGGGACGAACGGTATACCCTAAAAGCACCGCTAACTCCACCGGGTCTACCGGCGGACCCCGATACCCCCCGTGCTCCAGTAATTTCTGTGCATACTCCTCGGGTGTGAACATCACCTCCATTTTACCAGTTGCTCGTGGCAACGAGCCAGTGGTTCAGGGGGAACCCCCGATGGCTAACGAAGGGTCATTCTGCCCCCTGAGCTGGAAGTTCTACATTTTCCGCCCCGGTATCTGATGGTGGGTTGCCAGCCGTTTCCAGAGCCTCCACCGTTTTGCGGTAGGCTTTCACGATGGCTTCCGTGCGGTCAAAGGAGAGGCAGTGCTTCTCGGCGGTGCGGGCAACGGCATCGTCGTGGCGGAGCCCGTGGACGAAGCGAAGGAGAATGTAGTCTGCCATGAGGACATCATCCCGATGCACATGGGGATTTTTCCGTGAGTAAAAGCATTCTCCGGGAGCGGTGAGGTAGAGAATCGCTTGAACCAGGCGGGGAAGAGAATCAAAGGGGGTGGGTCGGTGAACGCCGCCCGCCCTCGGGTCTCTAACCTGGAAAAATCGCTTCATCTCCAGCATTTTCAGGTCACCTCCCATTTTTGTTTTCCTGAATTCTACCGGCCACTTGACAAGCCGGAAGATATCCTTTATACTAAAATAGGATAGTCGTCGTCACCTCCTTTCTACTTTTCTCACCCCGGCTTCCTCCCGGCCGGGGTATATATGGCGTATCGTTAATAATAATAGCATAAATTAACATTTTGTCAACTACCCCCTCCATCCCTTGAAATCCGTTAGGTTGTGTTTACCCTATACCGTAACAAAAAGAATGGTGTGACCATTGAAATCATTCCCGCAATCCGGAGAGGAATTTGCATAGAATTTGACAAAATTGTTGACGATGTGGTAACCTAATAGGTGGAGGTTAAGAAGGATGAGGAGATTAAGCCGGGCGATGAGGGTGTGGCGGGCGGTGGAAAACCGCTCCCAGGACGACCTGGCGAAATTGCTGGGGATTTCCCGCTCCTATGTGGCAGCGGTAGAACGCGGGTATGTTCCTCCACTTTCCTTAATAGAGAAGATTGCAGAAATTATCGGCTATTCCGTTTCGGAGTTAATTCAGGAAGAGGTGGAGACAGGGGGGGAAAAAGAGGGGAGTGAGGTGGCGGCGGAGGCGTTCACTCCCGTCTATCAGCGACCCACCACCTACAGGGCTATGGAGCGGGCGAAGAATTTGCTCGCTCGGGCTCATCTTTCACCGGATGCCCTGCCACCCAACCTGTATGAGTTTTTGTGCACCCCGGAAGCGGCCTATTTGAAAGTGACGCCGGAAGAGGTGGTGATTCTGAAAACTCTGCGGTTTCGGAAGGGACAAACCGGCGACCCATCCCCGGAGGAGTATCTGGACTTTTTAGTGACCACCCTGCGACCCGGCATCCCGAGAGAGGGTAAGGAATGACGCTGGCTGACGATGGAGAAGAACGCCGGTCTGCCACACCGGATAGAAGAGAGCGATAAAGCAGATAGACTGGCACGGTGGGCGAGGCATTTCCCTCCCACGATTGTATTGAATCAGGGGAGCGGAGGAACCGCTGGCAGGGGCCGGGAGCGATACAGGATTTTTCGCCCGAGGTAAATCAGGAAGAGCAGGGCGGCAATGCCCACGAGGGTCATACCCGCCGTGTTGTCAGGCCTCCGGGGATTGGAGATTTCCTGAACGGGTGAGAGGAGGATGAAAGCACTCCAGGCGCCCGCGGTGAGAGCAAAACGGTGTATGTCGGTCCACAGGGTGCCTTTACCGCTCATCCGTTGAAGGAGAAGAATGATGCTCCAGGTGAAGAGGCAGAGAATCAAAATTGTTCCAGCAGGATGAAGTTTCACATTCACCAGCACCATCGGGATAATATTAAGCAGGAGGGGCAGAGGCAGCCCGATGACCCAGAACCAGAATGGGTGTGCAGTGAGTTTTTTTCTACTTTCTCCCGCTTCTATTAGAGGCGGGGCAGGAAGCCGACTCGCCCACCAGATGAGAAGAACCACCAACACAATCGTTAGAAGATACGGAATGAACGGTGGCATATAGGGCTTCTTCGGTGACGGAAGTATGGAGAAGCCCAGAATCACATCTGCCACCAGCAGGAAGGCGAGGCAGTTAAACCCCAATCCAGTGACCCACGAGTCCTTTCGCCTCTCCGGATACAGCATTTCCACCATCGCAATGGGAATGGGAATGGAGAAGAAGGTATGATAGAGGGTCGTTTGAACGGTCCAGACCCAGTTGATGCCAGCCCACCTTCCATACACCCCGAGGACGCCCACATCGGGCCAGTTGGGGTCAAAGAAACTCTTTGCCATCAAGCCCTCTTCAATAATCCCATAAGCAACGCCGAGGACGAAAAGAGAAAGCCAGCCTTTCTTCCAGCGGAGCATCAGTTCCCGGGCGAGAATGGCGCCACCGCCGTATAGAACTGACATAATGGCGAGCCCAAAGGGGTTGAAGAACTCCACAGGTGGGGCGGAGCCAGACAGCAACTCCGCTGACGCAGGAGCCAGAAAGAACAGCACTACCGCCGGCCTCAGCCATCTCTTCATCTTCTCTTTACCCTCCCACCTAATATTACTTCCCTCTGCATTCAAAGGTTACACGCTCTTGGCACCTTGCCCCTTCTTCCATCAGAAAATGGAAAGTCGTTACAGGTGTGAAGGAGGAAATTCAAAAAAGGGTGTGAGGGATTCATTGGGAAAGAACCGTAGGGATGAGACGGAAGATTTTTCCGCCTATATGGTCAGCCACATAGATTTCAAACTGTTCATCTTCACCGAAGGAACTGATAGAGAGGCTGGTTTTGAGCAACTGGCGGTTCTGGGTGATTTTTTGTCTGTTCGCATCGTAGCGGAGAGCCCAGATTCTACCGGAGCCATAGTCGCCGTAGATGTAGGCGCCGCAGAGAGAGGGGATTTGAGAACCCCGATAGACGAACCCACCAATGATAGAAATGCCCAATTCATGCCCGTAATCTAAGATAGGTGGCTCTAAACCAGCAGGATTACAGTTAGGATTAACCCCGGGGGTGCAGATTTTGCCTTCCATGATATTCCAGCCGTAGTTTTTCCCTTTTTGGATGAGGTCAATTTCTTCCCTCTGGTTTTGCCCCACATCGGCGGCAAAGAGGTTGCCGGTGAGGGCATCAAAAGAGAATCGCCAGGGGTTACGCAAGCCGTAAGCGTAAATTTCCGGACGGGAACCGGGCTGATTCACAAAGGGGTTATCCGGCGGGATGGCGTAAGGCTTGCCTTCCGGAGACCGGTTCACATCTATGCGAAGGATTTTGCCCAGGAGAGAGGCGAGGTTCTGCCCGTTTTCTAACGGGTCGTTAGCGCTACCACCATCCCCCATGCCGATGTAGAGATAGCCATCGGGTCCGAATGCCACCTGCCCGCCATTATGATTCGGAAAAGGCTGGGGGATAGTGAGGAGAATTTTTTCACGGTCTGGGGCCGCATAGTTTTCATTCTCCCTGTCGGCAAGAAATTCGGAGATAACCGTGTGCAATCCGCCGGCTCCAGAGGTGTAGTCCACGAAGAATCGGCGATTTTCGCTGAAGTTCGGATGGAAGGCTACACCTAAAAGCCCCATTTCACCCCCTGAACGGACCCGCTCTTTTATGTTTAAGAAGGGCTCGGGCAGGAGTTTCCCATCTTTGTAGATGCGGATGATTCCCGCCTGCTCCACGATGAACAGGCGACGGGAGCCGTCGCCCGCGTGGGCTATATGAACCGGATTCCTCAGCCCGCTGGCGATTTCTTGCACCCCTATATCCGGTAAGGGCGGAGGCTCACCCACCATCCGACACGGTTTCACTCCTACTGCAGGCGCGGGCTTCTTACCCCCTGAGGCGGCGCAGGTGAGAAGCAAAAACACACCCACAAGCCCTATCAAAGGAGAGTGGAAACCCAGCCCAGAAAATGAATGCAATTCCTGAAATCGTGAAAAATATGGCATCTTTTCACCCCCCCCTGCGTCATCCCGCTAAACATTATAACACAGCGGGTAAAGCCTGCGGATTGCGTTCATTAGATTACCTGAAGGCACCTTCCAGGAGGAAGCCGAAGATGTAGCCGACTAAAGCGACGCCAAGGCCCACGATGAACATATCCAGCCCGCTACGGATAACGCCCCTGCCAGTGAAGACACTCCGCGCCGCCCCCACGAGAAAATGCGAGAGCATGCTGATTCCAAATGAAGTCCATAGAGCCACTTCAAAAGGCAAAAAGAAGAAAGGGAGGATGGGAATAAAGGCACCGAAAGCGGTGGCGATGCCCGTGGTGGTGCCTTCTTTCAACGGTGAGGCAGTGCGTGCTGAAATCCCCAGTTCCTGTGTGGTCTTCTCCTTCAGCGCCTGCTCCGGATTCTGCATCACTCTTCTGGCGGCTTCCAATGCCATCTCGCCGGGCAGGCCTCTTGCCTCATACAGCAGAGCCAGTTCTTCCGTTTCAATTTCCGGCATCAGAGCAATTTCTTCGCGTTCTAAGGCAATCTCGTGGGCATAGACTTCCGCTTCGCTCTTTGCCGCCAGAAACCCACTGGAACCCATAGAAAGAGCATCAGAAACCATTCCTGCCAGACCGGAAATAATCACAATATGGGTGGGAACGCTGGCACCTACCACACCCATCACCAGCCCGAAATTCGCCGTCAACCCATCATTAAATCCATACACCACATTCCGTAAAAATCCGCCGGATTCCATCCGATGCCAGGGCTCGTTCACCATCCCCATCAGTGCCTGGAGCATCTCGGAGTGCTTTTTTTCCTCCACCGCTTTCAGGGTGTAGGCTTTCCGCTCTTCCTCAGAATCTATGCGAGAGGAATCTTTCAGATAGTGGCGGAAGTCCTGCCCCTCTTCCCGCATCCGAAGGTTCAAGAGGATGCCGGGTCCAAAGATTCTTGCCACCCGGGCAAGAAGGCGTGCTCGTAAAGACGGCTGAAACGACCCCACCGGCTTTCCCGCTACCTCCAGCGCCTTTCCGAACTCCTCCTTATGCCGGTCCTCCACTCCCGCCAGTTTCAAATAAATTTCCCTCTTCTGAGGCTCCTTTTCCAGTTCAGCCAGAACCCGATAGAGAAATCCAGCATCCCCTTCATCCTGCCAGTGCTTCAGGAGTCGCTTTTCATCCATTGCACATCACCACCAGTAAATTATATGCAACTCCGTAGCCGGTAGCCAATCAGGAAGAGGGCAAAGAAAGAAAAACAATGTAGGGGAGGAGCTCGCCTCCTCCCGAGATAAGAAGCGGGATTTCATCCCCC
>JBBIMK010000031.1:0-19691 GCA_037444445.1 bacterium
CTTCTTTAATCACCCCTGCTGATTTCCCACCGGGCACATCGTAGTGCTGGCATTTTTCGCGGGAGGTTCTGTGAAGAAAATTTCAGGGGGGAAATACCCCCGATTCCGATTTTTAATATCGGGGGAAGGGTGCTACGGGGGCCTCTGTTTGCAAGACATACGCCCGATTGAGAACATGCGCCAGGAGTAAAGAGATGGAGGCAAGGGCAATAAAGATAACGAAGCCATAAGAATAGCCGATTTTACCGGATGTGCTGACGAAGAGAGCCATCAAGGGTGGGATGGCGAAGCCGCCGAAGGCTCCCAGGCCACCCACCCATCCTGCCGCTCCGCCCACCGCTTCTTTCACATAACGAGGGACCAATTTGAACACGGCGGCGTTACCTGCACCCATTCCGATTGCCATAACAATTTCCGCCACGATGGAAAGAGCAAACTTCCGGGATATCATCATCAAAAGCCCACCAGCAGCCATAGTCAAAAGTGCCAGAATGACAGTCTTTTCCCCACCGATGCGGTCGGAAATGCCCCCCCCAACTACGCGAATAATGGAAGTGAGCAAGGAATATATGGCAGTCAGGATTCCCGCAGTAACGGCAGTGACTCCGAAGAAATTTCCCCAGTAGATGGGAAGCCATGCCGTGAGGGCGATAAATCCTCCGAAAGTGGTAAAATAAATAGCCACGAGACCCCAGGTTTTCCAGTTTTGCGCCGAGAGAAGCAAACTTTCTTTCAGGCTTCTGGCAGGAAAAAGTTCCTGCCCCTGCTCCCGGGCCACCTTCTTTGCTTCACTTACTGAAACCCCCTGATGAAGTAACTGGAAATACCAGCAATTACGACCGTATATATAATAGAGAATAGTTCCGGTGAGCAAAAAGATAAGCCAGATGAGGTAAGAACCCATAAGCCCGAGGGAATTTAAGGCGATGGGAAGCAGGAAAGAAAACAATCCTGGAGCCAGGTTCCCGATACCTGCATAGGTTCCCAGTGCCCAGCCCTGCCGGGATTGAGGAAACCAGTAAGAAACCTGGCTAATCCCTACAGAGAAGGTGGCTATCCCACATCCGCAGAAAACTCCAAGGGTCAGAAGCAAGGGAAACAGCCCCCGGTGCAGGCCCTCCGGGTAAAGGAAGTGAACCACGGCGGTCAGCCCCAGCATACCAATGATGGAGAGCAATAGTAGCACCAGGAAGGGTCTGCGTCCCCCGCTGGTATCCACCCAGGCTCCGAAGGGGATGCGCAGAAGCGAGCCGGAGAGAGCTGGCACCGCTACCAGTAGTCCCACCTCCAGTGGTTCCAGACCGATTGCTTCTTTAAATCGCATGGCGGTCGGGCCGAAGAGGGCCACAGCCGCAAATCCAATGAAGAACCCCAATGTGGCACCGAAGAGACCCTCCTTTGGGCTACCTTTCAATCGGTAGATACTCCCTCGTCGTTCCATATCATCCCCCTATGGGTTACCTCTTCAGCGCCACGTAACTCCGCATGGAGATGTAAGGCCGAGGGATATAGCCGAAGGGATAACTGAACATATGTACCAGTTTGGTAAATGGGAAGTAGGCAAAGAAGATAAAGTTCACAATCAGGTGCAGTTTAGCCGGTAGGGGTAAGCCACTGACCAGGGTGGGGTTAGGGCGGAAGGTGAAGAGGCTGTAGAGCCAGGGGCCCACCCCATAGGATAACCCGAAGATGAGTCGCACGGCTGAGGTATACAGGCCCAGCCCGCTGATCACCATCAGGAAGAGGAGCACCAGATAATCCTCCGGGGTGCTCATGGCTCGCAGCTGGGGCCTAGTCAGCCGACGCACGAAGGCCCAGGAGGCGCCGTAGAAAACGAGGATGCCGGAAAACATTCCCACCCATCGGAAGAACTCCACCAGGGAAGGGGTTTTCAGCCAGCCTCCAAAAAAGCCCAGAATGTGGGCAACAATCAGAATGACGAGACCCCAATGCAGGCACAGGGTTGCCGGCCCGATGGAGGCCCGCCCGAAAAAGCCCGTGGAACGGGTTGTCCACAGGAAGTCCCCGTATGCGCTCCGATTCCACTTCCCCCTGAACCGGCTCTTTAGACCGGTAAAACCCCTGTAGACTGACCCGCCGATGAACAGGAGAAGAGTGATATAGGGCAGTCCAACAAAGAAGAAGTTATCCACCATCATTTATCACCTCCCTCGTGCGAACTTCCTGGTCCAATTTCAGCATACGCTCCAGCCCGTCCAGAAGCTGGAGGTAAGGGACTTTGAGCATCTCCAGCCTTGAGCGAACGGGTGGCAGAAAGGGAAGAATATATTCCCTGATAAGCCTGGTTCTAACAGGGTCTTCAACCTCAGTCGTCAGTGCCAGAGCCTCCACCATCAGCGGGAGATAATCCGGCAACTCCTTCCCCTTTAGTGCCAGTCCGAAGTGGTTGTAAATACCGACCAGGTTCAGCATATACTCGTTCCTGCTGGAAACGGCGGCCTGGGCGCAGGTCTTCGGCTCCTCAAAGACATGGCTCCCCAGGTAAAGGGGACATCGTGGGTTCAACTCAAACATTTCCACGTATTCTTCTTCGGGGGGAGGATAATGGGCAAGGAACCGGGCAAGCAAAGAGGCAATCTCCGGGTCTATTTCGCTCCAGGCTCTAATGACTTCATCTGCTTCTTCCTGCACTATTTCCACTTCTCTCGGGTTGCACCAGAGGTCTGCCACGAGTGCATAAGCGCGGCGCAGTAACGGGGCGATATTTTTCAGGCTTGTGGCTTCATTCATACTTTTTCTCCGGGGTGTGATGGGCTCGGTGATAACTCCGTCGCCGTGCCAGGGGGCTGGAGAGGGTCATTTCAGCAAACCCGGCGAAACCTCGCTCGGTGTAGGGGCTCAAGGCTGCCTTCTCCCGCTTGGTGGTGGGCACCACGAACCGCTCGTGGTAGAAAGCCAGCGATAAGCCTCGCACAATCCTCCTGGCATCTTCCTCGGTCAGGCCCACTCTTCGGAGCACCTCCAGGTCAGGCTTTCCTTCCACCCTTATGCTCCTCTCGTAGTGTCTGACAGCCAGCTGTCTCAGGAGGGATTTTCTCACTTCTTCCTCGTTCCCCGCCGCGAACAGGTTGGCGAGGTAGTTAATGGGAACCCGGAACTTATCCAGTTCGTCCAGGCTCAACAGGGGGCCGCTGGCTGGTTTTGCCATATCAAAGACGTCCTTATCATCGGGTGAGTTCAGTCCGGCGCTGGTGATGATGGGGGCAAGCGGTGGGATGTACCAGAGCATGGGCAGAGTACGGAACTCGGGATGGAGGGGCAAGGCAAGTTCCCATTGCTTGATCAGTCGGAACGGTGCTGAGCGCTGAGCAGCATCTATCCAGTCGTCGCTGATGCCACTTTCCCTGGCGGTTCTGATGACCTCGGGAGCGAAGGGGTTCAGGATAATCTCCCGCTGCGCCCGCACGAGGTCCTTTTCGTCCGCCAGGGCTGCTTCCTGTACCCGGTCCATATCATAAAGGACCACTCCGAAGGAGCGGATGCGTCCCACGCAAGTGTGGAAGCAGACGGGAGGTAATCCCACCTCCACCCTGGGATAGCAGAGGATGCACTTCTCCATCTTGCCCGCACGCCAGTTGTAGTACGGTTTCTTGTAGGGGCAGGAAGAGATACAGTAACGCCAGTTCCGGCACCGGATCTGGTCAATGAGGACAATGCCGTCCTCCTCCCGCTTATAGGCGGCCCCGGAGGGGCAGGCGGCCACACAAGCAGGGTTGAGGCAGTGGTTGCAGATGCGCGGAAGGTAGAAGTAGAAGACGTCCCGGAACTTCAGGTACGCTTCGTGTTCCTCCTTGCTCATTCCCTGGAAGTTCACATCATACTTCCCGGTCACGTGAGCCCCACCGGCGTTGTCCTCCCAGTTCACGTTCCAGGTCAGGGGGATGTCTTCTTCCTCGGTGACCATGGACCTGGGACGTGACATAGGTTGCTGGCTCTTCTGCTCGGTGGTGTGAAGGTCATCATAGGTGAAGGTATACACATCCTTACCGTAGTAATCAGTCATCTCCGGCATATGAGGGTTGAAGAAGAGATTGAAGAGCATGTAGGGCTTTCCGCCGTAGCGGAGCCGGAGGTTATCTCCTTTCTTGACCCATCCTCCCTTCCACAACCTCTGATTCTCCCAGCGCTTGGGGTAGCCGATTCCCGGCTTGGTCTCCACATTGTTCCACCACATATACTCCGCGCCTTCCCGGTTGGTCCAGACATTCTTGCAGGCAACGGTGCAGGTGTTGCACCCGATGCATTTCTCCAGGTTGAATGTCATAGAAAATTGTGCTTTGACTCTCATAGTTTTCACCTCCTGTTATGTGGCAGGTAATTTATCCAGTTCCTCTTCGCGATAGATGACCCCCTTTCCGCCTGGTGCGAGGGGCATTTTGCGGATGAGCACCCCGTGGTCTCTTTCCGAAGGGCTGGTTCCCCAGTAGTTGATGTCGTAGCAGAAGTTAGCATAGCCTCCCACCATGGTGTGAGGATTCATCAAAATGCGGGTGGTGGCATTGTTGTTGCCCCCCCGCAGGTCGGAGCAGCCACGCTTCTTAGCCAGGGGCGAGAAGGGAACGTTCACGTGCCGTTCTACCTGGTGGTAGACGATGGCCATACCCCGGGGCACCTGGTGGCTTACCACCGCCCGGCAAACCTGGATGCCAGCCTCGCAGTAGAGTTCCACCCAATCGTTGTCTTTGACCTGGATCTCATGGGCGTCTTCCGGGTTAAGCCAGACGGTAGGGCCGCCCCTTGACATATGCATCATCGGCCAGTGGTCGCGGAAGGAGCTATGAATCTGCCATTTGCCGTGGGGGGTGATGAAGCGGAAGACCCTGGAGCCGGGCTCTGCTTTGTCGGGCCGGATATCGCCAAGGGCTACCACATCCAGAGGTGGTTTCCAGGTGGGCAAGGCTTCCCCGAGTTCACGAATGGCCTGATGGTCAAAGTAAATTTCAATCCGCCCCGTGAGGGTATGCCAGGGTTTGAGCCGTTCCACATTCAGCGTCCAGGGGGCGAAGGTTCTCTGCTTGCCTGTGGCTGGGTCAAAGAGAATGGCCCCCCACATAGGGGTGGTGTGAATCCGCCGCGGCTGCGAAGCGAGGTCCTTATAGTGCACACGACGGGTTCTCACCGGCTCCACCAGGTCCGCTAATGGCAGACCCACCTTCTTCTCCATCTCCTTGAAGAACATACAGGCCAGACGCCCGTTCAGTTCTGGAGAAACCTGGCAAATGAGTTCGCAGAACTGCTCGGGCCGTTCGAAGTAGACCCGCCCGTCCTTCACCGTGAGCGTTTCGTTGTTCTTTAGTTCCTCCTCCGCGATGGGCGTCAGGTCCGTATAGTGGCCTTTGGAGCCGTAGTGGTCAATCCGTGGCCCTAAGGAGACCAATCTGTCATAGACCTGGGTATAGTCCCGCTCCACAATGAAGATGTGAGGGAAGTATTTACCCGGGACACACTCCACATCTCCCTTTCTCCAATCCTTCACCTCTCCCAGGGGCTGACCCAGTTGGTCGGGGGTGTCCATCCAAAGGGGCCTGAGCACGATATCCTTGACCGGCTGGGGGAAGTGCTTCTTTGCCAGCTCCGAGAACTTCTTGGCGATAAGTTTAAAGGCTTCCCAGTCGTGCTTCGCTTCCCAGGGCGGTTCGGTAGCCGGCTGGAGAGGATGCACGAAGGTGTGCATATCGCCGAAGGTGATGTCGTACTTCTCGTACCAGAAGGCCGCCGGGAGCACCACATCGGCGTAGTTGGCCGTGGAGTCCATGCGGATGTTCAGGTTCACCAGGAGGTCCAGCTTGCCGATGGGGGCGGGCTCCTCCCCCTGGATTTCCTTGATTAACCCCCTGGCAGGCTCATCGTCATACAGGACGTTATGGTGGGTACCCAGGAAGTGCTTGAGGGCAAGTTCGTGCCCCCGCATACTGGTGCCGATGAGGTTGCCCCGCCAGACGGTTAACACTTTGAGACGGTTTTCAGGTGCGTCTATATTATGAATGGCGAAGTTGAGTTTGCCGTCCCGATACTGCCTCAGCACCCATGCTTTCACCTCCTCGTCCGTTTTACAGCCGGCCTGTCTTGCCTCTTCGTACAGGAGGATAGAGTTTTTGCGATCGAACTGGGGGAAGAAGGGGAGCCAGCCCAGTCGCACGGCCAGGGCATTGAAGTCGGCGGCGTGGTTGAATTCGGGGCACTTACTGGCATCCACAGCCCACTGGGTATCCAGGGGCATACCATCGTAGCGCCACTGGCCGGTATGGAAGTACCATAGAGAGGTGGAGTTCATCAGGCGAGCCGGTGCGGTCCAATCAGCGGCGGCGCCGAGATATTTGAAGGCGGCGTGCAAACGGGTGTGCTGGGTTCCCACATAGTGGTTGAAATTGCCGCCGTTACGCCCGTGACAACCGCAAAGAGCCAGCATCACCGCCTCGCTGCGGTAATACATGGAGGCGCCGTGGTACCAGTGCTGGATGCCGGGACCCGTGATGATGAGGGACCGACCGCTTGTCTTTTCGGCGTTTTCGGCGAACTCCCTCCCCACCTGGATGGCGAGGTTCCGGCTTACGCCCGTGATGCGCTCCTGCCAGGCAGGGGTGAAGGGTCTGGGGTCATTATAATCTTTGGGGTAATCCCCTCCAAGCCCGCGGGAGGGTCCGTTCCAGGCCATCAGCAGGTCGAAAGCTGTGGTCACCAGCACCTGCCTCCCGTCTTTCAGAGTGACAGCCCGCGCGGGCACCTCTCTAAGCACCTCACGGGCTTTCTCGGTCTTGCTCCTGCTTTTCCCCAACCAGATGCTGAAGGTTTCGGTGAAATCGCTGAAGGAGACCATCACTCTTTTCTCTTCTCTGCCCAGGAGGGTGACGAGAGGGTCGAACTCCTCCCCGGTCACCACATTCTTCAGTTGCAGGTTCCAGTTGCCGGTGGGCTCCTTCTCCCAGCGGAAGCCGATAGTCCCCGGGGGCAAATGTAAACTCCCCCGTGAATCCATCATAATCATTTTCCACTCGGCGTTCTCCACCCTATCGTAATCGGTCAGGTCACACGCCCGCAAGAAGCGCCCCTGGTGAAACTTTTTGCCCTCGGGGTCAGGCTCCAGAATCACCAGGAAGGGAAGGTTGGTGTAGCGCTTGATGTAGTCAGTGAAGTAAGGCACCTCCCTGTCGGCGTAGAACTCCTTGAGGATGACATGGATGCAAGCCTGGAAGAAGGCGCCGTCGCTACCGGGCACGAGGGGCACCCACAGGTCTGCATACTTGGCCACATCGGAGTAATTGGGGGAGAATACCACCACCTTCGTGCCACGATATTTAGCCTCGGAGAGGAAGTGGACGTCAGCAGTGCGTGTCTGGTTCAGGTTAGAGCCGGCAACGATCCAGTAAGTGCCGAGATACCAGTCGGAACTCTCACAGTTTTCGGTCTGGTCGCCGAACATGGTGGACTCAATGTGAGGCAGGTCGTGGTACCACTCGTAGTAACTGCAGTAGATTCCGCCCAGGAGGTTGTTGTAACGATGGCCTGAGATGAAACTCACGAGGCTCATAGCGGGGATGGGTGAGAAGGCGGCGATGTGGTCGGGGCCGTATTTCTTGATGGTGTAGACCTGGGCTGCCGCAATCAGTTCTGTAGCCTCGTCCCAGGTAACCCGCTTCCAGCCCCCCTTTCCCCGTGCGGATTTATAAGCCTTCGCCCTGACCTCATCCTCCACAATGCTTGCCCAGGCTTCAACGGGCTCTTTGCCCCGCTGGCGTTCCTGCTGGTAGAGGTCCCACATAACCTTACGGACATAAGGGAACTTGGGTCTTAAGGGACTGTAGGGATACCAGGAGGCGGTAACGCCCCGCTGGCATCCCCTGGGCTCCACATTGGGGATGTCGGGGTCAATCTGAGGGTAATCCACCTTCTGGAGTTCCCAGCAGATGAGCCCATCCTTTACGAAGACCTCCCAGCTGCACGCCATAGAGCAGTTCACCCCATGGCTGGTTCTGACGACATAGTCGTAGGACCACCGACTGCGGTAAAAGTCCTCCCATGACCTGGATTCGCCGGTGATGTTGAACCATTTGCTCTTCATGGTCTCACCTCAACCGATTTTCTGGCTGCCAGGAGCCCCACGGTGGTCAATACCCCCAGGGCTACCAGAGCGGCGATTAAAGTTGGGAAATACAGAACAGGGATGGCGGCTGGTTGCGGGGCGGTGGTGCCCGCTACCAGGCTTTCCAGGTAATCAAGGATAGCTCCTGCCTCCTCGTCTGTCAAGCCCAGGTTCGGCATAGGAACGTTGTTGAACTCCTGAAGGAGCGAGGTGGCAATGGGGTTCTCTTCGCCCAACATTTTGTCCGGTTCCTTAATCCAGCGAGCCAGCCAGGCTCGCTCCCGGCGAGCGGTGACGCCCTGCAGGTCCGGTCCCACCAGCTTACCGCCGCCGATGGTGTGGCAGGCGGTACATTTCTCTTGAAAAATTGCTTTCCCTCTTTCCACCGACCCGGTGACCTCACCGGCGGTATGAGCGGGGCTGAAAAGAAAAAGGAGGTTGACTCCCAGAATCCACCAAAACCCGAGAGAGCTTCCGATGAACAAAATCTCACCCCCTCTGCAAGCCTGTTAAGTTTTTTACCGTCCTTGAACGCTGTTTCACCATCATTTGCGCTACATCAGCAAGGGTGGTTTTGCGGAGGAACTCCAGTTCTACTTCCCGCTGGTGGCTCCAGAAAAGATGGAGCGGGCATGGATTCGCTTCCGAACAGCGAGGAAGCCCCAGAAAGCACCGATTTTCCAGCAGAGGCTCATCCAGCGCCACACAGATTTCATACAGGCAGATGGAAGCGGGCTTACGAGCGAGAGCAATTCCACCCCCGATGCCGCGCCGGGTAGTCACCAGATGTTTTCTCCCCAGCGTGTGAATTATCTTCGCCAGGAAGGCTTGTGGAATATCCATGGCCTCCGAGATTTCCTTCACCAGGACGGGATGTTCTCCCATATCCGCCAGGTAAGCGAGGGCACGGATGGCGTAAGCCACCGACTGGGTCAGCATACGGGGCACCATCCAGTGTCAAAAAAGATAAACTGACCTTCAGGTCTTCTTATCATCATAAGAAAGAGTAAGCGGGAAACCGGATAGAAAAAATGACATTTGTCATTTTTTTCACTTTCTACACTTGCTCTCCATTGGATGGTGAAATGCAAATCCGGAGGGCAAGTGCCAATGTAACTCTCATTGAAATTGGAGAGGATGTATTCCGACTTTATTTCAGGCTGGATTCTTCTGCTTCCGGGAGGGTGCTTTAGGATTGACCAGTGCCGATAACGGAAGACTTGAAGAGGCGGAGAAGGTTGGCATTAAACACGACGGAAACGGAGGAAAGCGCCATAGCGGCGGCAGCAACCATGGGATTCAATAATTTGCCGGAAAGAGGATAGAGAGCGCCTGCTGCAATGGGAATTCCGATGGTATTATAGATAAATGCCCAGAAGAGATTTTGTCGGATATTCCGAATAGTGGCTTTTGAAAGGCTAATGGCTGTAACGATGTTTCTCAAATCCTCTCCGATGAGGGTGATGTCGGCAGCCTCCATAGCCACATCGGTGCCAGAACCTATGGCGATGCCCACATCGGCTTGTGCGAGGGCGGGTGCATCATTGATGCCATCTCCCACCATTGCCACGATTTTATTTTCTCTTTGAAGTTGCTTCACCTGCTCCACTTTATCCTCGGGAAGGACTTCGGCGAGAACGCGGTCAATGCCCACCTGGCGAGCGATGGCTTCTGCCGTCCTCCTGTTATCCCCTGTGAGCATGACCACTTCAACGCCGAGGCGATGGAGCGCGGTAACAGTCTCTCGGGAATAGGGTTTTAAGGTATCTGCTACGGCGATAATGCCTGCCGGTTGGTCATCAATTACCGCAAACATAGGTGTTTTGCCCTCCGCAGAGAGTGTTTCTCCTTTAGCAATGAACTCCTCCATCGCCGGCTGAATGGGCTCAAATAATTTCTGATTACCCACTACAACTTTATGATTTTCCACCTGAGCCCGAATACCCTGTCCCGGAATGGCTTCAAATTCTTCCGGGTTGGTTAAAGGAAGTCCTCGTTTTTTCGCCGCACGGACGATGGCTTCTCCGAGGGGGTGTTCCGAGCCTTTCTCCGCGGAGGCAACCAGGCGCAGCACTTCATTTTCTAACAGTCCTTTCTGGGAATCCGGCAGGAGAATATCCGTCAAGGAGGGCTCGCCTTTCGTGAGGGTTCCCGTTTTATCCAGGATAATGGCTTGAATCTTATGGGCGGTTTCCAGAGCCTCGGCGCTTCGGATAAGAATCCCATTTTCGGCTCCCTTCCCTGTTCCCACCATAATGCTGGTGGGAGTAGCAAGGCCGAGAGCGCAGGGGCAAGCAATAATTAGCACAGAGACAAAGTTTGCCAGGGCGAAAAGAAGGCTGGGCGCCGGTCCCCAGATGAGCCACACGGTGAAAGTCGTGACGGCAATCATCATCACGACCGGGACAAAATACGAAGTGACCACATCCGCTAACCGCTGGATGGGCGCCTTGGACCCCTGGGCTTCCTCCACGAGGGAAATGATTTGTGCCAGAAGGGTATCGGCACCCACCTTCGTGGCTTTGAACTTGAAGGTTCCCATTTTATTCACGGTGGCGCCAATCACCGTGTCACCTGCCTTCTTTTCCACCGGCAAAGATTCCCCGGTGACCATAGACTCATCCACGGAGGAATATCCTTCTACAATCTCCCCGTCCACGGGGATTTTTTCACCCGGACGAACCACAACGAAGTCTCCCACCTTCACCTCTTCTATGGGGACATCCACTTCCTGGCCATCTTTTATGATGCGAGCAGTCTTAGCCTGCAAGCCAATCAATTTCTGAATGGCGGCGGAGGTGCGACTTTTCGCCTTCGCTTCCAGCAGTCGGCCGAGAAGGATGAGGGTAATGATGACCGCTGCGGTGTCAAAATAGACCACCCTCATATTTTCAGGCAGAATGAAGGGGAAAAAGGTTACAACGGTGCTATAAAGAAATGCCGAGAGGGTGCCGATGCCAATCAGGGCGTTCATATCTGCCGTTCGATGGCGCAGGGAGGAAACAGTTCCAGAAAGAAATTGCCCGCCCGCCCAGAATTGAACCGGTAGAGTGAGGAAAAAAAGAGTCAGATGAACCTGTAGAATCTTCGGCATAAAAGGAAACCATTCGGGAAAACTTCCGAGAAAGACGATAGCACCGAGGACTCCACTGAACAGAACTTTCCGGGTGAGTTCTCTGATTTCCCGAATCTTCAACAGTTTCTCCTGCTCCCGGGCTTGCGCTCCCGAGACTTCTGCCAGTGCATCATATCCCGCATCCTGAATGGCTTTCACCATCTGGGAAGAGGAAACGAGGGAAGGATTATACACCACATGGACCTTCTCTGTCGCCAGGTTCACCATAGCATTCTCAACTCCAGTCAGTTCCTTCAATGCTCCCTCCACTGTGCTTACGCAGGAAGCACAGTGCATTCCAATGACTCTTAGAGAAATCTCGTCCGTTTTCTGAACGGGGAGAGCCGGTGTGGACGAAGGGCCTTCCATTGCCTCGCTGGGCTGGACGATGAGTTTCCCGTGTAGCATGCCCATCTGACAGGTAAAATCAAAGGTTCCCGCACGGTGAGGGCTGAACTCCACCACGGTGGTTCCATAAGGAACTAATTTTCGTGAAATTTGAAACTCCGGGAGGATGAATCGTTCCGAGCATTCCGAGGTTTCTTGCCGGTGAAATCGGAGCCTTACCGGCTTGCCCTGCTTCACCTGAATCACATCCGGCGAATATCCTCCTCGCACCTCCACTTCAATCTCCTGAACGCCTTCCACCTCTTTTGCAACTTTAGCCTTCCTCTTTCCAAAGAAGAACCAACAGAGGAAAAGATTTACTAAAACTCCTGCTATCAGAACCAGAATCTTCATTCTCCCATACGCCTCCTCTACTAATGTATCATCCTTTCAGAATATCAAGAATAAAAAAACACCCTTACTCTTTTGCTCCCTATCCTCATCCTGTTTCTCTGAGAGAGAGGGATTTCACACGGCGATGGGATAAACTATGAGCCACCAGCCCCACAAACAGCGGATGGGGATGGGTGGGGCGGGATTTGTATTCGGGATGGAACTGAGTGGCGAGGAAAAATGGGTGCCCGGTCAGTTCAATGATTTCTACCAATTCTCCATCTGGAAACCAGCCCGAGACCCGAAGCCCCCGGCTTTCCAGAACCTGGCGGAACTCGTTATTCACTTCATACCGGTGGCGATGGCGCTCGTGGACCACTTCCTGCTGAAAGAGTTGAAATGACAGAGATTCTGGCAGGATATGACAGGGATACGCACCCAGACGCATGGTTCCGCCCTTGTAAAAAATCCTTTTTTGCTCCGGCAGAAGGTCAATTACCGGGTAAGGCGTAGAGGCATTAAATTCCGTGCTATTGGCATCTTTCAGGTTGGCCACATGGCGTGCGAACTCTATCACAGCGCACTGAAGCCCGAGACAAAGCCCCAAAAAGGGCACGCCCGCTTCCCGAGCATACTGAATCGTTCGGATTTTCCCCTCAATTCCCCGAATGTCAAAACCGCCGGGAATGATGATGCCATCCATCTCTCGCAGGGCATCCTCGGGATTTTCTCCATCCTCAAACCGGGTGGAGTCTATCCAGTGAATCTGAACCTCCGTATTCAATGCTCCTCCGGCGTGCTTCAGGGCTTCATTTAAACTGATGTAGGCATCGTGGAGTCGGACATACTTGCCGACGATTCCAATGCGAACAGATTGAGTAGGGTTTTTCATCCGGTCTACCATCTGCTTCCATTCCTCAAAATTCGCAGGGGTGGCGGGAAGCCCAATTTTTTTCAAAATAATCCGTGCCAGCCCTTGCTCCTCAAATATCAATGGGATTTCATACACAAGGCCGGTATCCAGGCCAAGGATGACCGCTTCCTCATCTATATCGCAGAAAAGGGAAATTTTATCCCTCACCCCCTGAGTGAGGGGGCGGCTGGAACGCGCGATAATTACATCCGGCTGAATCCCAAGGCTCCGCAACTCTTTTACACTGTGCTGGGTGAGTTTAGTCTTCAACTCTCCAGAAGTGGTAAGGGTGGGAACCAGAGTCAGGTGAACATAAGCCACATTTTCACTCCCCACATCTTTCTTAAATTGCCGAATGGCTTCCAGAAAAGGACCGCCTTCTATATCTCCTACGGTACCCCCAATTTCCACCACTGTAATGTCTGCACCGGATTCCCGAGCAACGAAATGAATACTCTCTTTAATTTCATTCGTGATATGGGGGATGACCTGAACGGTGGCGCCCAGGTAATCACCCCGGCGTTCCTTCTCAATAACCGTCTGGTAGATTTTGCCGGTGGTGATGTTGTTGGCTCGGGTGAGATTCGTGTCAATGAATCGCTCGTAATGCCCCAGGTCCAGGTCGGTCTCCGCTCCATCCTCCGTGACGAAGACTTCACCGTGCTGAAAGGGACTCATGGTGCCCGCATCCACATTCAGGTAAGGGTCCACCTTCACACAGGTCACTGAATATCCGCGGGCTTTCATCAGCAAGCCAATGGTGGCAGCCGCTATCCCCTTTCCCAGAGAACTCACATTTCCACCCGTCACAAAAATGAACTTTTTCACAGAACCTCCTTCACTAATGATTCTATATCTTTTGCGACAAAATCAGGAGTGGAAGAGGAAATAAGAGTGGGTAAGACATCGGGCTGGGTGAGGCCCGAGAGGACGAGAGCGGTGTGGGCTCCTGCCCGCCTTCCTCCTTCCACATCTGTGTCCAGGCGGTCACCCACCACCAGGGTTTCTTCCGGTGAGAGGCCATGGGTTTCAAAGATGAGCTGGAAAAGGAAGGGAGAGGGCTTACCGATGAGGAGTGGAGGATGAGCCACGGCGGTTTCCACTGCCGCCACAATACTTCCCCCTCCCGGCTCCACCTTTCCCCCGGGCAAGGGATACACATGGTCTTTATTGGTGGCGATGAACTCTGCTTGATGATATAGAATTTCTTCCACCGCTTTATGTAGTTTCCGATAAGTAAAGAAACGGTCCTTTGCCACGACTACCGCCTCCGCAGGGTGAGAGTCGGTAAGAGGCAGAGGCTCCAGACCCTGCTCCAGCAGTTCCTGCTTTAATCCCCCTTCACCGATGGGGAAAACTCTGGCAGATGGACGATTTCTTGAGAGATAAACTGCGGCGCCGTAGCCGGAGGTATACAGATGGGAAACATCCGTTGAAATCCCCATCATCTTGAAGAGTTTCAGGTAACTGAGGCGGTGTTTCGTCGCATCGTTGGAGAGGAAAAATACTTCTCCCCTCCGTTGAAGGCAGTGAACTGCCTCGGGGGCGCCAGGAATCGGTTGACGGTCCAGATAAATTACCCCATCCAGGTCAAGAATGAAGGCTTTGAACACTACCATAGGGGAACCCGAGGACACATTGGAGTCAAGAAACTCGGGCAGTGGTGCGGGACGCTTTCGCTTCCATCATTTTTTTCCTCGCTTCATCCCAGTCGCTGAGGAATCGCTTCAATCCTATATCGGTTAACGGGTGTTGAATCATCTTCAGAAGCACCTCGTGAGGCATAGTAGCGATGTGAGCCCCAGCCAGCGCCACCTGTTCCACATGAATCGGATGGCGAAGGCTGGCGGCAATCACTTTCGCAGTAAAGTGATGAACCTCCACGAACTCCACAATATCTTTCACAAGGGGAACACCTTCCTGCCCGATGTCATCCAGCCTGCCGATAAAAGGGCTGACGAAGGAAGCACCAGCCTTAATGGCAAGTATCGCTTGATTCAGGGAAAAAATCAGAGTGGCATTCACCGGGATGTCCTTCTTTCGGAGCGCTGAGATGGCTTTCAAACCATCGGGCGTGGTAGCCACTTTAATGACGATATTGGGTGCCCAGGGGAACATTTCCATAGCGTCGCGGATGATGCCCTCCGTGTCCGTGTGAAGAACCTCTACGCTCACGGGACGAGGAGCCACCAGAGTGCAGACCTCTTCCACCACTTTCCGATATTCCTTTCCTTCTTTCGCCACCAGCGACGGATTCGTGGTCACTCCATCCAGAATACCCCATGAAAGCGCCTCCTGTATCTGTTGCCGATTGGCTGTATCCAGGTAAATTTTCATCTATCTCCCCTCCTTTTATTCCAACTAATACTATATCATTCTCTTTATCTTTAGCAGAGACCACCTGCTGGCGAAACGCCCAACCGGAGGGGCGCATCACCGGAAAAGGGGTACAACAACTATATTTTACACTTTCAGGGCATCCTGCAGGATTTGAGAATGGTCAAAGGCGAGAGGAAAAGGGAGGGGCAGAGAAAAGGCTTGCACTTCACTGGCATCGTCGGCGGCACGAAGAGTACCACCAGCAGAACGCACGAGATAAGCCAGGGTGACGGTGTGGGCGCGAGGGTCTCGCTCAGGGTCGGAATAGACTCCGATGAGACGGAGGATTTCAACTTCTAACCCCGTTTCCTCACGGATTTCACGCAGTAAGGCTTCTTCCACCTTCTCGCCATATTCCACGAATCCACCCGGCAGCGCCCACATCCCTTGAAAGGGAGGATTTTTTCTTTTCACGAGAATCACCTTCTTATCCGGCGTGAGAATGACAGCATCCACCGTGAGGTATGGGGTTTCGGGTTTCATCTCATTAGCCGCTGACGAAGGCGATTCCAGAGACCACCCCACCCTTCCCGCCGAAGAACCGTTGACACCCTATGGGTGGGAGCAGAAATCAGGCGAAATAACTTCTGAACCTCCCGGTGCTTCCGATAGAGAATCCGGCGGGGAAAGATGAACCATTCCTTCTTCGGCGAGACCATCCGCTCCTGCAAAGGATGTATCATTTTTTCCCATCGCATCTGTTCACCGAGGGCTCTGGAGGCTTTCTCCATTTCTTCACGGCGCGTAGCGTTTTGATGGAGGTCTAAAAGGGCGCGGGCAATTCCTTGGACATCACCCGGCTTCACCAGAATTCCGGCTCCCTGACCTGCAATCTCATCCCCGAGGGTTTCTCCGCAAGTGGTAATGATGGGAATTCCCGCCCACAGATACTCAAACAGACGAGCCCGATGCGCATAATAAGCCTCCAGCCCATCCAGATGGCAGGATATTCCGACAAAGGCTTTTCGCAAAAACTCCAGACGCTGTTCATAAGGAACCCAGTCTACAACCCGAATTCTCTGGCTCCAGAGAGGCGATGCCTTCGCTTCCTTACACAATGTTTTCATGATTCGGGATTGAGGAAGATATCCCGAAGGGTGCTGACTTCCCACCAGCACGAAAGAATAGGGGATTTTCTCCTGGATGGACAGAAATGCCCGAAGGGGAGTGAGTGGGTCCATCCATTCCCAGATTCCACCGAACCAGAGGATGTATTCTTTCTTCTCATCCGATGCGGGGAAGGGTGCATCTGAAGTTCCACCTGCGAGAAGTGTAAACAGACGTTGCTGGACATCGGGCTGACTGGAAAGGAGTTGGGTATTCATCCGGCGGGACGATAGAAAAAGAGGCATATAAAAATCCCTCTGTCGGGCATTCGCCACCAGAAAATGGTCTCCACACCACAGGGCTAATTGATAAAGAGAAAAGTATGCGGAAAAACGGAGGGCATCCCCGGGAAAGAGATGGAGGTTTTCAAAAATCACGGGGTCAGAAAGGTCAAATATCAGGTAAGAGGAAGTTTCCATAAGGGCAGGAAAGGAAAGAAGAGCAAGAGGAGGGGCGATAATCACATCAAAACCCCGGATGGACCTCCTATCCCAGGACTGAACCTTTTCAGGTAAGGGTCTATGAATCTCCGGCGCACCGAGGGTAACCTGCCATTCCTGGGTCAAATGGCTCGCCAGTTGAAGATAACGAGTGGCAATGCCTGCGATTTTCTCACCTATCGGGTCCGTGCAAAGTAATAGCACTTTCTTCATGAACCTGAAGGAAAATTCAGGAAACCCGAAGTCACACGAAGATAAGGCTCCGTCAACGAGTTAAAATAAGCCGGCTGTAAAGGAGTTTTGAATAAGGGAAAAATTTCTTCATCCCGGCATTGACGCAATTTTTGAACTTGCTCTCTCTTTTTTTTCACTTGAGGTAAAGCCTCCAGAAAGTTATGAAATCCCTTCTCAAAGGCTGATGCTAACTTCAACTTGCGCCGTTTACGACAGTCCTTCATTTTCCCAAAAACTACCGCTTCGGCCATGGGTAAAATTATGGGAAGGTTTTCATCGGAATAATTCTTATAGAGTGCGAATAAAGAATTTCGTTGAAGAAGGAAATGGTGCCAGGGTTCGCCGAAGGCTTTCGTAGTGGATGCACCTTGATGATAAGAAATCACCGAGGGTGCAAAAAAAATCCGATAGCCAGCCACATTCATACGCCACCCCAGGTCCACATCTTCAAAGAAGGCAAAAAAATCCGGGTCATACCCGCCCACCTGTTCATACACTTTTCTTTTTACGGCAAAAGAAGCACCGCAGGCAAACAGGCAGGGAGCATCCTCCAGTTTCACTTTTTTAGAGAGTTCACCATGGTGAAGGGGAATACCGTAGCCGAAGAGGTTCATCCCGGCACCACCGAAATCCACCCGCTTACCTTTCGCATCCAGAATGTATCCAGCCACTCCATCACAACCCGTCGTTTCAAAGACTTTCGTGGCTTTATCAAACCAGGAGTCCTCCAGCCGAACATCATCATTCAAAAACACCAGAATCTCATTAGAGGCTTCCTCTGCTCCACGGTGAGCCGCACCCGCATATCCCAGGTATCGTTCTTCCACTACCCACTTCACTTCTGTCATCCCTGCGGTAAAATTTTTCGCTTCCAGTTTTTTCGGCGAGTTGTAAACCAAAATCACTTCCATCTGTCCCTTGTTCAGCAAGGATTGAGGTAATGTGGAAAGTAGATGAACCACTTCTCGCGTGTGGCACAGAGGAATAATGACCGAGAATGCGGGCATCGCTTTCATTTTAACACATCCACGGGGCACCCCTGCCCTATCATAGAGGGGAGGGCTACTTGCCCTTCCAGAGTTGCTGGATATATTTTCGGGCGGAGGAATACCATGCCTCTACTTGACAACCTTATTTTATCCTGTATAATACTAAAGTAAGTGAGGATAAAGGATGGAACTTTTGTAGAAATTTTGGGCGTGGGTGAAAAAACTTGAAGGGCGGGACCCTGCGCCCGGCCTTCCACACCCTTCGGTCAAAGACGGCGAGATTCCCACCGCCTCTGCCCCCGCTCCCCCTTACCCCGCCTCCGCATCCCCGCTTCCCTCACCCTTCTCCTCCCGCCACCCCTTCCTTTTGAAGGCGGAATATGTGAAACGAGAGCCCCACGAGGATTCTTTGAAAGTCATCGTGAAGGCTCACCATATCCTGCCCATCTATCAGGCGTCTCTGAAGGACAGAATCAAGAATTTCCACCATAAGGGGTTTCGCACAGGGCATCCCCCGAAAGCCCTGCGGATGAAACTATCGGATGAAGTGAAGGAGGATGTTCTGCCAGCGGTTGCGATGAATGTTCTCCAGCAGATTCAGCACCTGTTAGACCCTCCCCCTTCTATGCCCCCCACTTATTCTTATGAGCCGTGGGAGCCAGGGCAGAATTTCACCTTCACCGCCACTTATCTCACTCCGGTGAAGTTTTTGGACCCTTTAGCCCCCAGAGAACTCCCCATAGATGAAGATATTCTGCCCTCTATGGTTGAGAAAAAAACGGCGGAGCGCGGGTCTCCACCCTACAAGGATGGTTCATTGGGTGTAGGGGAGGAACTTGCCTCCTCCCGTGATAAGTTAAGGGACGACAAAAAGTTGCCCCCGGCATCACCCCAGCCAGGGAAGCCTGTATCTTCCCACGGGAGGTTGTGAGGGGGAAAAATTATGGACGGATATGTCGGATATGAAGTATTATTTTTATGGTATAATTATATAAGATGAGGATTATTTATGACCTTTACTTTTACTCTTGCTGACCTCGTAACGATAGTAACCCTTCTCGTGGGCGTCGTCACCCTGTGGTTTGGATTGAAGAGTCGTCTGGAACGCCTGGAGCATCGCATAGATGGAATAGCGAGTGTCTTAAAAAGCGCTAATACTGAAGTTCTTTCTCTTATCGCAACCATTATCAGAATCTTCCAACGCCGAAAATTAATTGATGAGCAGGATATCGGCACAATCTTGGCCTGCTACACTCAGATAGCAAGTAGGTCAATTGATACGCTTTTGACCCGAGAGTCCCAGAAAGGAAATCCCTTGAGTCAGGAGGAAGTCAATCGCCTGAGAGGTTATATGGACAAAATGGGTCAAGGAATTTGGCTCACCCGCGAGGAATTGGATGACTATAATCGGCTGGTGCGAAAGTTAGAACAAGAACGCCCCAATGACCCGGGTATCTGGCCTCTCATTGCATTAGGGGCTTTCCTCTTTGGGCTTTATCTGGGCAGCCAAAAGTGAAGGTGATGCGAAGATGTCAACAGGCTTAAAGCATTTCTGGAATTATCGCCAGAGGAATCTTACCCCGGGGGCGAATGTGGGTAATATCTCCCTCTTTTATAACACCGGCAGCGGAAATCTCCTCACCCGCATCACCGACCCGGATTCTAATTATATTGATTTCGTATATAATGCTGT
>JBBIMK010000032.1:0-17578 GCA_037444445.1 bacterium
GCCGTTGCCATCCGAGGTGACGGTGGTGGTTCCCACAGGCCAGGGGAAGGGATTGTATTCCCGAAGGCTTCATTCCTGTTACCATCTTCCTTCACCTCCAGAAAGAATATCATAACTTTTCATGAGAAGCAACTTATCACGGGAGGAGGCGAGCTCCTCCCCTACATTTTTTTTCTTACTTTTCAAGCGGGGTGGGGGGGATGAAATCCCGCTTCAGAGGTCAGTGAGATGGGCATTTCGCCCTGCAGGAAAACTACTTGCGATGTGAAAAAGAAACTTAAAGTTCCTCCTCACAAATCAAAGACAGATGAAATTATGACATTTATCATTTCTTTCTTTATTTTTTTATCTTTTAATTACTATGGTTAGGATGAACAAAGAGGCGGTGAAATTCTCGGTGGAGACGGACGGCGAGAAAGGCTCTTTCTGGAGAATTCCTCTGGATGTAGAGGCCTGGAAACGAAGTCAGGGGAAGGTGGTGGTGATCACCGAGCGGTGTAAGGGGTGTAAGTTTTGCATCCAGTTCTGCCCCCTGAATGTGTTGAAGGAAAGCACCGCCATCAACAGCAAAGGGTATCACTATCCGGAAGTGGTTCTACCGGAGGAATGCACGGGGTGCGGGCTTTGCGAGCATATTTGCCCCGAATTTGCCATCATCTCTAAAAAAGAGGGCGAGGTGCCTGTATGCGTGAAGTTCTAACCGGGGAGCACTTCATGATGGGGGATTTTGCGAGCGCGGAGGGCGCCATTGCGGCAGGGTGTCGTTTTTTTGCCGGCTATCCGATTACCCCTTCCACGGAGGTGGCGGAGCGGATGGCAGTCCGCCTGCCAGAGGTGGGGGGAATTTATGTTCAGATGGAGGATGAGTTAGCCTCATTGGCGGCGGTCATCGGCGCCTCCTGCGGTGGCATGAAAGCGATGACCGCCACCAGTGGGCCCGGCTTCAGCCTGATGATGGAGCATATCGGCCTGGCCGTTATGCTGGAGGTTCCCTGCGTGGTGGTCAATGTCATGCGTGGAGGTCCCTCCACCGGCTTGCCCACCCTCGTAGGCCAGCAGGATGTGATGCAGGCTCGCTGGGGCTCCCACGGCGACTACGAACTGATTGCCTATGCCCCCTCCAGCGTGCAGGAATCCTTTGACCTCACCGTGAAAGCCTTCAATATGGCTGAGCGCTATCGCGTCCCCGTCCTCTTGATGATGGATGAAACCATCGGCCACATGACAGAGAAACTCAGAATCCCTGATAAAAGTGAGATTCCTCTAATGGAGCGGAAACGCCCCCGCCTTCCCCCCGGCAATGGCTTTCTTCCGTATGAACCCGACCCCGATGACCTGGTTCCTCCCTTCCCACCTGTGGGTGAAGGCTATTTCTTCCACATCACCGGCTTGACCCATGATGAGCGCGGTTATCCGGTGATTACCCACACCGCACAGGAAGCCCTGGTGGAACGCCTTGTTCAGAAAATCCGAAAAAATGCCCCTCAGATTATTGAATATGAAGAATATCAGGTGGAAGATGCCGAAGTGCTGGTGGTTTCCTACGGCGTGAGCGCTCGCTGTGCTCTCTCGGGTGTGAAAAAAGCCCGGGAAGAAGGCATCAAAGCAGGCTACTTACGCCTCATCACACTCTGGCCCTTCCCCGAGCAACGCATCTATCAACTCGCCCGTCAGGTGAAAGGCTTTGTGGTGGCGGAAATCAACGCCGGGCAGATGATTCGGGAAGTGGAACGCTCCGCCAGAAAAGATATGCCTTTCGTTCTCGTGAAAAAACTGGGGGGCGCCATTATTACTCCCGAGCAAGTTCAGGAGGGAATATGGCTGGCTCTGAAATCGTTCAGGAAGTAGAAACCACCGCTTCCGTTCATTCCTTAGAAGAGTATCTTCGTTCCGACCGAATGCCCCACATCTGGTGTCCGGGGTGCGGGCTGGGAACCGCCATGGGTTGCTTCATCCGCGCCCTGATGGAATCCCACATTCCCCGGGAAAAGGTGGTAGTGGTCTCCGGCATCGGGTGCACCGGGCGGATTGCCGGCTATGTGAAACTGGATTCTTATCATGTCACCCACGGACGCCCGATACCCTTTGCGATCGGATTAAAACTGGCTCGCCCGGATTTAACCGTGGTCGTGTTCTCCGGCGATGGAGATTTAATCGCCATCGGTGGAAATCATTTCATCCACGCCGCCCGACGCAATGTGAACATCGTTGTCTTCTGCGTGAACAACTTCAACTACGGAATGACAGGTGGTCAGTTTGGCCCCACCACCCCCCTGGGCTCTTTGACCACTACCACCCCTTACGGATGCATAGAACATCCATTCAATCTGCCCCATCTGGCCACCGCCTCCGGCGCCGTCTATGTGGCCCGCTGGACCGTTCTTCACATGTATCAACTCAAGAGAAGTATGAAAGAAGCCCTGGTGAAGAACGGGTTCAGTTTCATTGAAATCCTCTCCCCCTGCCCGGTGAGCTTCGGCCGCCCCAATCAGTGGGGTGAGGGTGTGGATGAACTCCTTCATTACCAGTCCCACTGCATCATTAAGCACGGCGCTGACCCTGCTGAAGCAGGCATTGGCCTGGATACCCCTATCATCGTAGGGAAATTTGTGGATATAGAAAAACCCACCCTTCTGGATACCCTCCAGCAACTGAACGAGAAGGTAATGGGAGGTGTGAAGAAATGAGTATTGAAGTTCGCATTTCGGGATTCGGTGGTCAGGGCATTATCCTATCGGGATTCATCCTGGGCAAGGCCGCCTCCCTTTATGATGGAAAAAACGCTGTTTTCACCCAGAGTTATGGACCGGAAGCACGAGGAGGGGCCTCCGCCGCCGACCTGGTGATTGCCACCTCCCCGGATGAGGCCGTGGATTACCCCAAGGTTCAAAACCCCCACATCCTCGTCGTCATGTCCCAGGATGCCTACTTTACTTACCGAAACACCCTGCGCGAGAATGGGCTTCTCATCTACGACTCCGACCTGGTAACTGTGGAGACGCAAGGCAAGAATGAACACCCCGGCTTGCCCTTCCCCGCCACTCGCCTCGCAGAGCAGGTGCTGGGGAAACGCCTCGTCGCCAACATCGTTATGCTGGGTGCTCTCTCCGCCGTCACCTCGGTTGTTTCCCTGCCCGCCCTCCAGAAAAGTGTGGAAACCAGTGTGAAGAAAGCCTTCGTGGACCTGAACTTAAAAGCCCTCCAGGAAGGTTATCTTTCCGCAGAAAGGATGGCTACCCCCTATGCGATTAGAGCCTGACCTGAAACTGAAAATTGTGGACATTCTTGGCTCCAGAGAGTTTTATCACTGCTACCAGTGCGGACGGTGCACCTCCTTCTGCCCGGTCTTCAACCACTTCCCTCATGCCTTTAATCCCCGCAAGATTATACAAAAAATGTTCATCGGCTTTACGCCGGTTCTTCAGGACCCTTCCCTCTGGCTCTGCACCACCTGCTATGAGTGCTTTGAGCACTGCCCTTTCGGAATTAACCTCGCCGATGTTATCGTCGCGATGAGGAATCTCGCCGGAAAAAGATATGGAACCCGGAAGGAATTAACAGCGGAGTGGAACCAGATGTTATCTTCCGGCTATATCTACCCTGAAACAGAGCGCCTTCGGAAAATCAGGAGCGAACTCTCCTTGCACCCTCTGGCTCCTGACGGAGCAGAGGATTTGAAGCACCTGGTGTCTGCCCTTCAGGAATCTTTTCCAAAGGCTTCCGCTTCCCCGATGGCTTCTGCCCCGTCAGGTGCTGAAAACACGGAGTGCCACCCACATGGATGAGAAGTCCGCTGTTTCCACTTCCTATACCCTTTTCACCGGCTGCCTCATCAACCTGCGGTATCCACATTTTGAGGTAACAGCGAGGGAATCCGCCAATCGGTTTGGAATCCAACTGCAGAATTCTGCCCATTTCACCTGCTGTCCCGACCCTGTGGGAATGAAATCTATGGATTCCACGCTCTGGCTGACCCTGGCAGCGAGAAACCTCTCGGTGGGGGAGGAGAAAGGTTTCCCCATCGCCACCCTCTGCAACGGCTGCTTTGAGACCCTCAACACCGCCAACCGCATCCTCAAGTCGGATTCCACTAAAAAGGCTCAGGTCAATACCCTGTTAATCAAAAGTGGACGCGAGTTCAAGGGTGCCCTGGAAGTCAAGCACCTGGTTCAAATCCTCTACGAAAAAGTGGCACCAGATGGTATTCGCAAGGCAGTGCAGAAGCCCCTGACAGGGATGGTGTTAGCCACCCATCCAGGTTGTCATGCTCTCCGCCCCAGCCCCTTCGTCCGATTTGACCATCCCATTGAGCCGAAAGTTCTGGATGAAATGGTGGGTGCCCTCGGAGCAAAAGTGCAGGATTACAACCGGAAAATGATGTGCTGTGGCCTCCCCATTTACAACTACGATAAACAGGTTTCCACCGGTCTGGCAATGGCAAAAGTCCGGTATCTTCAAGGTGTGGACGGGCTCGTCGTTACCTGCCCCTCCTGCTTCTTGCAGTTTGAATCCGCTCAACTCCTTGCGAAAGATAAAACCATTCCCCCTCTGCCCATCTTCTACTATTTTGAACTCCTCGCACTGGCTTTAGGTGTGGACCCCCACCGAATTGGATTTGCCCATCACCGCATTCCGGTGGACGAGGCTATCCAGAAAATTCAGCAGACATAGAGGAGTGGAAGGTGTATGATGCAAGCAGACGGACAAATCCGCATCGGTGTGTATGTCTGCCACTGCGGGTTGAATATCGCTGGCTCGGTGGACTGTGATGCGGTGGCGAAATACGCCGCCTCTCTCCCCGGCGTGGTCGTCGCAAAAGACTATCGCTATATGTGTTCCGACCCCGGCCAGGCCCTCCTGAAGCAGGATATTCTTGAGTATAAGTTGAATCGGGTGATTGTGGCCTCTTGCTCCCCACGCCTTCACGAACCCACCTTCCGAGCCGCCTGCGAGTCTGCAGGGCTCAATCCCTACCTGTTTGAAATGGCAAACATCCGTGAACACTGCTCCTGGGTGCACCTGTATGATAAGAAAAATGCTACGGAGAAGGCGAAGGACCTGGTGCGGATGTCCGTCGCCAGAGCCCATTTCTTGAAGCCCCAGACAGAGCAGGAAGTGCCAGTCCAGCGGGAGGCGCTGGTCATCGGCGGTGGCGTGGCCGGCATTCAAGCCGCTTTAGACCTCGCAGATACAGGCTACCATGTCTATCTCGTGGATAAGAATCCCTCCATCGGCGGGCGTATGGCTCAGATTGATAAAACCTTCCCCACTATGGACTGCTCCATCTGCATCCTCGCCCCAAAGATGTCTGAAGTCGGCAGACATAAGAATGTGACCCTCCTGACTCATAGCGAGGTCAAGAATGTTTCCGGCTACATCGGAAATTTCCAGGTGGAAGTCCTGAAAAAACCACGCTATGTTACCGATGAATGCACCGCTTGCAACGACTGCTCTAAAGTCTGCCCCGTCGCTCTGCCCAACGAGTTTGATGTAGGGCTTGCTGTTCGCAAAGCCATTTACATCCCCTTCCCTCAGGCAGTTCCCTCCAAATATATCATTGATATGAATCACTGCCTCTCACGAAGCGCCGTTTCCTGCGAGGAATGCGTGAAAGCCTGCGGCCCCAAGTGCATTGACTTTGATATGCAGCCCGAAACCCTTTCCCTCCATGTGGGCACCATCATCGTCGCCACCGGCATGGATGTGTTTGACCCTTCAGCACTCAGAGAATACGGCTACGGTCAGTATGAGAATGTGATTACCAGCCTGGAGTTTGAGCGGCTGATTAACGCAGCAGGCCCCTCGGCGGGCAGGCTCATTCGCCCCTCCGACCGCAGAATTCCCAAAAATGTGGCCTTCATCCAGTGCGTCGGCTCCCGAACCTTCACCAACGGCATGCCTTACTGCTCCAATGTCTGCTGTATGAACACCGTCAAAGATTCCCTCCTGATTAAAGAGCACTGGCCCGATATTGACATCTATGTGTTCTATATGGACATCAGGGCTTTCGGTAAAGGATTTGAAGCCCTCTTCCGCAGGTCCAAAGAGGAAGGCGTCACTTATATCCGGGGCAAGCCCTCACGCATTGAACCGTTAGAAAATGGCAATCTGGTGATTCACGCCGAAGACACTCTCCTCGGTGAGCCCATACAACTGGAAACGGATATGGTGATTCTTTCTGTGGGACTGGTTCCTCGCAAGGACAGCGATGTGGTGCAAAGGCTCCTCTCTCTCTCCCGGACGGAAGATGGCTTTTTCCTGGAATCCCACCCGAAATTGAAGCCCGTGGACACGGCGGTGGGAGGAGTCTTCCTTGCCGGTACCTGCGAATCGCCCAAGGACATCAAGGATAGCGTCACCCAGGCCTCCGCAGCCGCCGCCAGAGCCAGCATCCTCATGGCAAAAGGAAAGGTGAAGGTGGAAGCCCTCACCCCCATACTGGTTGCCGAGAATTGCACCTTCTGCGGGCTGTGCGTCAAGGCCTGCCCCTTCCACGCCTGGCAGATGGAACTGAAAGCCAGGAAGCCACCCACTCTCATTGAGGCTTCCTGCCAGGGATGCGGCAACTGCGGCGCCGAATGCCCCTCCGACGCCATCATTATGCGCCACTTCCCCGATGAAGCCATCTTCGCTGAAATTGATGCCCTCACGGAAGAAAACCCCCACAAGAAAATCCTCGCCTTCAACTGCAACTGGTGCTCCTATGCGGGTGCCGACCTGGCTGGCGTCTCCAGAATCCAGTATCCCCCGGAAGTTCGTATCATCCGAACGATGTGCTCCGCTCGTGTGGCAGAAAAATTCGTCCTCCACGCCTTCAAACGCGGCATCGGAATGGTCCTCGTCTCCGGCTGCCACCCCGGCGATTGCCACTACATCAACGCTAACCTCCACACAAAAAAAAGGGTAGAACGCCTCTGGAAGCGCCTGGAACACCTCGGTATTGACAGGAATCGCCTCCACCTGGGCTGGTACTCCGCCGCCGAAGGCGAACAGTTCGCCAATAAAATTCGCGAAATGTCCAAACAACTCCAGAAAGTCACCCCTCAAGAAATCGCCACCACTCGCGAAATCCTCGCCGCCAGAGCCTGACCCCCCCCTCTGATTTTTTTCCTCCCGAACTCCGCTCTCTGACTCCTGAATCCGGAAATCCTCAATCCAATTAAGACTTCAAATCCTGCGCCTTTCTTCTACCCACTACCCGCAACGGGAAGAGCGGGGCAATGCCCCAGAGTAAAGTGATATTTCAAGACCTGTCTCCACAGGCGATGTGATGAGGAAGAAAGAAACGCCTTGATAGAAAAAAGATGCGCCTCACCCTTTTGCAGGTTCTGCTGGTGCACGATAACAGCCCCAATGGTTGGATTCACTGGAAGACCTGGCGCTTGTAATAAAGCCTCCTGCCGTCAGGGGAAGGGAAAGACCCCGGAGTTTCGGGAAAATCCCGACTATCCGCCCATAGCAAATGCACCGCGTTATCAGACACAGCGCCCCCGGGGAAGTTCTTAACAGAGAATCCAGAGCTGGCACGGATGGGTGGCAACCCACTTCCGCCCCCGTCACTGCTCCCAATCATATAAACTTCATCAAAGTTCAGGGGGATTTTATCAAAAGACCGGTGGATGCGATTTCTCCAGTTCTCCGGGGTCATCAGTAAAACGGGTGGCCCATCGCCCTTCGTCAGAAAAAGCAACCGGATGGATTCCAGTTGGTGGCGTATTTCAAATCGTCAAGGTTGTCGCCCCGAATGTAGGCAATATGGAGGCAGTTCTGAGAGTCCACAGCAATGGAGGCATATTGGCCGACATCCCCTTCAGAGTCAATGGTCACAGGTGCTGGAGCGCCGGAGGAGAGAAGGACGAGATTTTTCTTTTGTGTATCGTAAGCGATGGTGCGAAAATTGCCCCTCAGGTCCTGAACGGCGGAAGAAGGCGTCATCATTGCCATTCTGGATGCGAGGAGTTCCACATTCCAGCCGGTTGCGTTTCTATAGGCGTGATACAGCTCAGCACCCCCACCTACCTTGTTGTAGAAAATATGCACAACCCCATCCGATGAAATGAGAATGGATGTCTGCCCCACATTGGCAGTATTCGGATTTCCAGGCAGAACCTCTTCGGTGACCCACGAACCGGGAACGCCCCAGGCGTGCTTCAGTCTTCTATTCGGTCCCCGGTAGGAGATATGGAAGGTTCCCGCACCATCCTGGGCGATGGATGTGAAGGCAAATGAGCCGTAGCTGGCGGGGGCATCCTCAATCACCTCAGTCCGCCAGAACATCCCATCAAAATAGGCGATGCGAACCTGGGCTCTCCGGTTGAGCTGGGTGATGACATAAACGCCCGCATAGGAAATCACGGGAAGTGAGGAACCGGGTGCCAATACGATGTCGTTGAAAGCACCCAGGTCCGCCTGAGCATCCACGATGACTGGATTCCCTTGCCATATCTTCAAAAAGCCCCCGCTCTGATAGTAGGAAACGGTGAAATTGTTCCCATCCCGAACGGCTATGGAGTTGTATCTGCCCACATCAAAAGGGGCATCCAGCGTGGTTAGCCTCCAGGAGTTTCCCATCGTTCCCACCGCCAGCCTCAAATCTTTCATCACCTGCTCGTAATAGGTGATGAGGACGGGTGGGGGAACACCAGGACCGGGCACGGGTCCCACCCCGATGGAAGTTTGCCAGCCGATATTCCCTGCCCTGTCCACTTCCTGAATCGTCCATTCACTTTCCCGCGCTGTAACTTCAATCAGGAGTGTGGCTTCTCCATCCACCCATACCTGTGCCACAATATTTCCCCCGATGACCTGAAAGGGAAGGGCTTGACCGGAGAGCAACTCGGTAAGGGTGACGGTGGCAGGGTTGAGACGCAAAGGCTGGGATTCCAGGGTGAGCGCTGCCCCGATGGGGGTGGTGGTGGAGTTCCTGACGGTGAAAAAAATCCCACTGGCGGAGGAAGAGCGGGAGCCAAACCGCTCCACCCACACAGAGGGGTTATCCGCACGGGCATAGGGAATGGGTTCCCAGCCTGCCCTGTTGATACGCTTGATGAGTGGAATATACTTCCTGAACAGAGGTCGGTCACGCTCGTAAAGCCCCGGATTGTCCCAGTATCGGTCCTCCGCCGCATTATGGCTGAACATACTGGGATAAATGCCGTAAAACAGGCAAATCTGGAAATACCTTTCCACCAGTGCGTAAGTGAGATTGTCAAAGTTGGTGTTCATCAATAAGCCGTAAGGCTTCTGGTAGGCGAGCGTTCGGCGGTAGTTCATCACCGCATCGGAATCCGGGCGAAGGAAGGCGGTTCCATCGGGTTGCCAATCCACCTCTATCCCCATAAAATCAAACAGTTCCACACCCCAGGGCATAAACCCACTCCAGCCAGTCAGCATAGCATTTGCCATAGTCCACTTGCGCAGATTGTTGTGCACATCATCGGACAGCCAGCGGGAAAACTCCGTAGTGGCGAAAACTTCTGGCAAGCCGAGGCGCCAGTCCTGTGTCCGAAAGGTCAGGGGTATGTCCGTCGCCGAATAGTGAGAAACCCGGAAATCCATTCTGATGTTATATCCCAGGTAAGAGTCCACATATTCCCCGTCCAGCCCCGGATAAGTTCTGTAAGCGTTTCTGGCAGAATCGTTCCAGTGCAGGTTCGCCTTATTGAGTGGATACTGGGGGTCGGTGATGTCCGGGTCGGGATTCACGATGAAGGCAGCACACCCAGCCACCCCCCGGCACCAGGGGGGACTGTTCTGGGGGGAATAGGGGATATAGCGATACCTGTTGTTCTCGTCAAACATTCCAGAGGAGAGGGTGGCTTCCGCCATCCTCCTTTCCCACGGACTGCCAGTCTGATGCTTGTTCTGCACATACGCCACCACCTGGTCGTAATTGAAGGGGTCCACATTCGGGTCGTTAATAAGCCACCACATCGACCAGGGTTCCGCAATATAGCGAAAGGAGAGGATTCCCACGCTGTCATCAAAAGCAACTTGATTCAAATTGCCCAGTTCGTGGAAGGCAATGCCAAAATCCTGAATGTTCGGAATGGGGGAAAGGTCGGAGAAGGCAACCCAGATACCTTCCTGCTCCGGGGGCAGGCTGCGCTGGAAGAACTCCGGAAAACGGTCATAATAGCCCTTTGCCGCCGAACGAAACCCCCACTGAGAGTCCGTGCGGTAAAGGATGAAATCCACCCACGCTTTGCGGGGAAACCTGGAGGTGAGTGGTGAAAGCCCCAGGTCATAGGCGAAAAAGAACAGATTTGCCGAAGGGTTGTATATCAGGCGGAAGAAACGGGGGTGGTCTGATGGATGCGCCAGAGCAAGCCCCCCAGATGAGCCACTCAGGCTTGCCCAGGGATAGTTGCTGAAATAGCCAGTCGCGCCGATGTCCACATTCCAGAGATTCCGATTGATGAACTCGTTAGTGCCAGCGACGATTCTGCTGGAGCGGATGTCATCCCCCCAGGTCCATCCTTCAGCGAGGATGGGAAGGGCAAAGTAAAGGGTGATCGCTCGGTCCGCTCCGGTCAGGTCGGTGAGCTCCGCGTGAATGGAAATTCGGTCAAAAAAGGCTGTGTAGGTCGCCTCAAAATTCAGGTTCAACGGTTCCACGACGGTCTGGTGGAAAATCTCATTTCCGCTGATGGTAAGTGTTCCGCCGGGATGGTAGTAGTCGGATTGGTTCGCCACATCCCGGATGAAAAACCCACCCGCATAAGCCTGCGACGGGGCATTCACCGAGGTGCCTCCCAGAGCGATGCCGGTGATTGCACCACCCCCGCTGGAAAATGTGATGGACAGACCATCCCCGGTGGTTAAAGTGAGGGGAGAACCCCCATAGGGAGGTGAGGGATACACAATCTTCCCAACCGGGTTGCTGTCAAATGTAATCACTTCGTCCAGGATTTCTTGCACGCTGATGTCGTCAAACCACACTCCGCCCGTGTGAGTCAACCGGAAAAGGCAATAGACTCGGATATTCCTGATGGGCTTTTCCGGGAGAATGAACCCTTCCAGAAACTGCCAGTCGTGCGTGCCAGTGTTGAAGCGCAAAGTCTGTCCGTAAAGGGGTGTGCCATCGGTATAATACACATCCAGGTAGATGCTGTAGTGGGCATCTACGACACCAGATACATTTTCCGCCTTGCTCCAGCCGCTGAAATAGATGGGGCGTGGCACCGACTGGTTCAGAACGATATTCTGAACAGCCCCGCGGACCTCATCGGGAACTAAACTGGAAAGTTTCAGCGCCCGGCTCCCCAACCTTCCCCACGTTTCATCCACCGTATATCCCAGCCCGTAAGGGTTCCAATATGTGGCTTGCCCCGGTGAACCGTCTTCAAAACCGGGATTCAACAATAAGTTCCCCGACATCCGCAGGTTGCGGGGATGGACGAACACCTTCCAGGAGGGCACCAAAAACGCATCCCCATCCCTCGAAATAACCACCAGAAGAAGGCTTGCCCAAAATATGTGTATCCACAATTTTTTCCCGCACCGCAAGCCGAAAAATGCCATAAGAACCCCTCCTTTTAACTATTTTCTCCAGACCTGTGCCCCTTTCATTATGACCACCTTTTTCTGAATATTATACGGGAATGAAAGTGGTGTAGACCTTTTGCCTGAATTCCCCCGGGGTGGAGGAAACCTACCAGGTGCTGAGCCAGTATCTGCCTGCGATGGAGGTGGAGGCGATATGCAGTGGGCTGAGGCTGGATGTGTTTCTCGCTTTTGCAGTGGCGAAAAAGAAGGAAGAGAGAGGAGAACCTGCCGTGGACCGGAAATACAAATACGATATGCAGGCACTTCTTCGCGGAGTCCCTCCGGATTCCATTCCCATCCCCATCCCCTGATAAAGTGATGACGACTCTGGGCGGGGGAAACCGGTAAACTTTTCCACACTCTGGTTCAGTGAATTCAATAAAAAGGTTATCATTCAGGAAGTCATAGGTTGGAGGTTCAGCCTCGCCGCCACCGCAGGATGTGAGAATTTCAAGCAAGATGAAGACTGCAACAAGAAGCGAAATTAAGCCAGAGGACACGGTAGGAATGCCCTATCAATTTTTCTCCTCATTTTTATCCCTCCCAATCTACCCTACCATATATCCTTCAGATAAGTCAAACGGGGGGGATGAAATCCCGCTTCCGATGGCGTTGGAATGGTCCTTTCGCCCGGCAGGAAAACTACTCCCAACGGGAAAAAGTAAGTGAAAGTTCCTTCTCACCAGTAAAATGGGTGAAATTTATTTCAATCAAACTGATTCAGCAGGGTATCCACTCCCTTCCCCCGACATCGTTAAGAATATGGGAAGAATTTTTCTCCACCGAGAAAAGAGTGGGCCAGAATTCCTGCTGGGTGGCACGAAGATTATCGCTTATGGCAATCCTTGCAGAGGCCGTAGAAAATCAGGCGGTGAAAATAAATTTTGTGCTCCGATAGAAGCCGTCCCGCCTCGTCCACATCAAAGGTCGGTGGCAGATGAATATCCATCAATCTCCCGCAGGACAGGCATTTGAAGTGCTCATGAGAATGAGTATTCACGCAGTATCGGCTCATCCCCTCTCCTTCCACATCCAGTTGGAGGATTTCATGGGACTCTGCCATTTTTTTCAGATTCCGATAAACCGTCCCCAGAGAAATTCCAGGGATTTTTTCCTTCACTTTTTCACAAACCATCCCTGCCGTGGGATGAACGGAAGATAACGCCTCCAGTGCTCGCCGAATCTCCTCTTTTTGAACCGTTAACCGCTTCTTCATAATCATTCTTCATAATAAAAAAATCTCTGCCTTCTGTCAATCATCCGAGTGGGCAAGAATGGCTTATCCCCGCCCGTGTCCTTTCGGATGGAGCCTCACTCCCCCCTCCACAATACCCTCCTGACCTCTAACCTTATCACGGGTAACTTGACACCGGCACAGGGGTATGCTATCCTAATTATAGACATGCCTGCCCAGTGGCGAAAAGACTAACCATGGAAATCCGGGGATATAGAAGGCTTGAAAATGGTGTGGAGAAGGGATATGCGGTAGCCATTAACCTGAGCGATATTCCGTCGGCGGAGCAATTCAGCGCTCTCTTCCCCGGCAATGTTCTCATTCTTTATTTCTCTTCCCGTGCAGATGCAGAAAACGGTGGCAAAGAGCAGATGTCCCGCCTTCATCCATCCTTTCAGAAAGCCGTGGAAGCCCTTCGGGCGGAAGGCTATTCCCCGGACCCTTCCCCCTTATTTCCTTTCCCTGCTTCCTCCCGCCTCTCCTTTTCATCCTGACCTTCACCCTGCCCGTCAACTCAAAATTCAAAACCCTGAACCCTGTGAAAATTCCCCTTTGATATTTTCAACACCCTTCTCTCCCCTCTTGCCTCTTTCGCCTTGCAACTGCTAAAATGAAAGCAGTATGCCCGATGAGCGCCTGAAAAAATTTTCCCTCTTTTTCCTTTCAACTCTTTTTTACCTCTTCACTCTCCCTGCCTGGTGGCTGGGCGATGCTTATCATTCAACCGACCTCACTCCTGCCGGGAAAAAACTTCTGAAGGAAGAGGAAAAGAAATCCCTCGGCACTCTTACCACCTTATTGTATTCTCTACAATTTTATCTTTACGGGGAAAAAAGCCCCCCACCCACCATTGAATCCCTTGTGGCTTCTGTGTACTCTCCTCTGTCCTTCTCGGATTTTCGGAATCCTTACCACAATCGCCAGACCCATTTTTATTCTTACCTCCAGTTAGTCCCCACCCATTCCATTGCGGGAGATTTCAGCCTCACCCTGGAGGCGGGACAGGGGTTCAGGCTCTCGGTCTTCTTACCGGATTCTTCTTCCCCATCCCCCTCTGCCTTTTCCGTTTCCTTCCTCCTCCCTCTACAGGTGGTGGAAGAACTCATCCATCGGTATGACTTAACCCCGGAACCTCTCTGGAACATCAAAGCCTTACCCGTGGAAGAACAGCGCCTCTACTGGCAGTGCCAGCACCTTTTCGTGGCAGGCCAGTTGCTGGCTTATCAAACCTTTCCGCCCGACAAAGATTCGTCGGGTGCCCCATCCCATCTTTCGGATTTCCTGAAATACCCTTTCCTGATGAATTTTCACTTCACCAATGTATTCACTGGCAAACCCTTGCAGGAAGTTCCTCCAGCGAAGCCCTCTCCCGGAGATATTTCTTTAGTGGTCAAAACCCTGCAGGTGCGAGGAGCAGGAAATTGGACCGCGCAGGAAAAAACTTTCCCCGTTTTTATCGGTTATAAAAAAGATGGCGCTCCGGTCAATCCCGATACGCTGAAGTTCTTTGAAATCACTCTAAAAAATCCGCCTGCCCGGAATTCCCCAAAAAGACGCGCTCAACCCCTCCCCTGACCCGTAAGATGGTTCCCCTCCCCTGACCCGTAAGATGGTTCCCCTCCCCTGACCCGTAAGATGGTTTCCCTCCCGAAATCAACCCTGAGCCTCCCCTTTTATCGGTGGCTGAAAATCATTTCCAGCGCCACCAGAAGGAGAAACACGCCAAAGAGTCGCCTGAGGAGGACATCCGGAATGTCGGAGGCTAAAACCGCACCCCCATAAACTCCCGACAAAAATCCCACCACAATCCACGCCGCCACAGGCACCTTCACATATCCTCCCAGGTAGTATTTCCAGACCGCTGGAAGGCCTATGGGCAGAAGGAGTATCGCCAGCGAGGTTCCCTGTGCCTCGTGCTGGGTGAAGTGGAAAAGATACCGCAGAAGCGGGATGATAATAATTCCTCCTCCCACCCCCAGAAGCCCGCTGGTTATCCCCGCCGCCACGCCCACGACCACATACAGAAAAATCGGCATACTTCCCAGCCTCCTCAGTGGATGTTTTTTTCTTTACTCAAAAAACATCGGGCTACATTATATCAGGAAAGCACCGAGTGGATAACTCCACCGCCCAGCACCCGGCTCCCATCGTAGAACACGGCGGACTGCCCGGGTGCAGGAGCCCACACCGGCTGTTTCAATGTCAGCAGGGCAGTATTCATTCTTTCGTCGTAAGACACTTCTGCAGGCACTTCCTCAGCCCCTGCCCTGTGCTTGACCAGGCAGGTGAAGGAAGTAGCGGGTGCTGGCGTTAAGAACCTGACCCTCTCCACCCGTATCCTGTTGCCCCATAATTTTTCCCTTCTCGCTACCACCACCTGATTCAATTCCGCTCTTTTCTCCTTCACAAAAAGAGGCTCGGAGGTAGGGATTCCCAGCCCCTTTCTCTGCCCCACGGCGTAAAAGGGAACCCCCCGATGATGCCCCAGAACCCGCCCCTCTTCATCCACAATTTCTCCTTCTCGCACCGGGAAAAATTTTTCTCCTTTCCCATTCAGAAAGCAGAGGTCCTGACTTTCCCGCCTCGCGGCGTTGGATAGCCCCGCCTGACGGGCGATTTCTCTGACCTCTTCCTTCGTCCGATTCCCCAGCGGAAAGTAAATTTTTGGAAGCCACTCGGATTTCAATGTATATAAAAAATATGCCTGGTCCTTCTGAACATCTACCCCTTTATGAAGTTCATATTCCTTCGTGGTGTGATTTTGAAGAATACGAGCATAATGCCCGGTGGCAACCCCTTCTGCCCCCACGGCTTTTGCCTGCTGGAAAAGCCACTCAAACTTAATTTCCCGATTGCATTCCACGCATGCGTTGGGCGTGCTTCCCCGTTCATATCCCCTCACAAAAAAATTCACCACTTTTTCTTTAAACCTCTCCTCGCTGTTCACCACATAGAAAGGAATATTCAGGAATTCCGCCGTTTGACGGGCAAATTCCACTGCCTCCAGTGAACAGCAACTCCGCGGGTTGTTCCCTTTCCACAGGTGCAAAAAAATTCCTACCACCTCGTATCCTTCTTGTTTTAACAGGTAAGCGGCAGTGGAAGAATCCACGCCCCCGCTTAATCCTACCACCACTCGGGGTCCAGTATGCACGAGAACTCGTGGGAAGGAGAGAAATTCAGTCGCCCGCTACTCCCATTGCGGTAAGGAAACCCTCTACCTTTTTGGCAAAAGTTTTTTTCGGCACATATCCGATGAGCGTGTCTTTTAACTCCCCGTCTTTGAAAAATAAAACCGTGGGGATGCTCATCACATGATACCGGTCCGCCACCTCCGGGGAATCATCCACATTCAACTTGCACACCTTGATGCGGCCGGAGAGGTCATTTGCCACTTCCTCTATGATGGGAGAAAGCATCCGGCAGGGTCCGCACCATTCCGCCCAGAAATCCACAATCACCGGTAATTTCTCCTGTAATACTTCCGCTTCAAAATTTTTTGCACTGACCTCTTTCGCGCTCATAGATTTCACCTCACCTGTATGGCGTTGAAATCAGGGTGGAGAGGACTCCACCGTGCCGTGTCTTACAAAGCCCCGAACCGCAGCCCAATCAGGTGGGTGCCCGTAGGTGAAGGTCCGGTACCCCGAAGGACGCCTTTCACATCATCATCCGGGCTCCCTGCGGTATGCTTTTGGGGTCGGGCTTCTCCGAATCACGCACACAGCAGAGCCTCGTCCACTATTACTTTACCACACCCTGAATTTTATTGTCAACTCCCTCCCTCATCCCTTTCGCCTGCCACCTCCCCTCCGCTCCGAGCCTCCACACCCAACAATTCCTGCTATGAATACCGCCAGAGCCACTCTGGCTCCCGGTAAAAAAATTTCCTCACCATTTCTCATAATCCTGAAACCCACAATATATTCGCCTTTCCAAACTCTCCTGCCCCCGTTAAATTGCTCTTTTTCTCCATCTCTTTGTCAAAACCACTTGACAAGACTCCACCTTATCCCTTATGATTCTAAAATCGGTAATTGAAAGTGAGCAGTGGTGCAAAGACGCTAACGGAGGGTAGAAAAGGGTAAAAAAGCCCATAATGAAGCCATTTCTGAGGTATTTCGTGAATCCATTCTTGAAAAACTTGACTTTTTTCTTCCTATCTGATACACTCCTAAAATCAGCAGGAATGAACAAGGAGGTCGGTAAGGCGTGAAACCAGAAAAATTTTCTTCGGAGTGGCTTTTTTCTTCCTGTAGAAAAAATCACCGGGGAGGTGTTTTATCCATGATAAAGTCAACCCGAGGTCGCTGGCTTCTTCTTTTCCTCGGCGTTCTGGTGTTTGCATACGGCTTGAGCGCCTGCGGTGGCGGGGCGGTGAATCAGCCCCCCAGGGGCACTCTCTCCGCCTCTCAGCTCTCTCAACCCACAGATATTAATGCCCCTGTGGGTGCCACCATCCGCTTCTCTGCCACCTGGTTCGACCCGGATGGCGGTAATGTCATCGCCCATCTGGAATTCGGCGATGGCAACTCCTATGATTTCCCCCCGGGTTCCGTTTCCGGGCAGGTGGACCATACTTATACTGCCAGAGGAACTTTTCAAGCCATCCTTCAACTCACCGATGATGACTCCACTCCTACGGTGCCCATCTATGTGAATGGTGACCCCAATCACCGGATCATCATTGATAACCGTATCCCGGTTCCCATTATCAGTGCCAATCCCACCTTTGGTAACCGACCCCTCACCGTGACTTTTGATGGCGGAAACTCCTACGACCCCGACGACACTTCT
>JBBIMK010000033.1:0-12415 GCA_037444445.1 bacterium
GCGAGCCTCCCGGACCCTCGCCCCCGAGCCCCCCAGACTCCCCTGGGATGCCAGCGGTAAGTAGCCCGTAGAGATTGGCGAGTAGCGGTTCGGGGGTAGCCTTCCACCCTCAAAAGCGGTAGAATAATGGTGGATGAGAAAGGTTGTGTAATGGAAAGAGAGAAAATGTTTTTAGTGCTTCCGTGATTCGGAAATGAGAAGTTTATTTTTTGAGTGAGAGAATTATCAGGAACGCCAGGTTTGCGAGGAAGAGAAGGATGGCGATGGCGTTGAACAACCCACCCCACTGGCGAGCTGGAATCCAGAACATCAGGTCACCGGATAGCCGCAGAAGCAGGGAGAGGTGCAAAAGGCTTAAAGGGATATAGAGAGTGGGGGAGAAGGTGAAAGGAAGGTGTAAGAGAGAGGGGAAGATTATCGGGGCGTGGCCGAAAATCATAGAGAAAACAAAGCCAAGAAAAAGGGAGTGGAGGATGGCATCGTAGGGGGGGGCAGCCGTTGCGGTTCTGTAGAAAAGGGATAGAACACCGCCAACACCCAACCAGAGGTAAGCGAGGATGAGGCAGATGGAGATGTATCGGGGCAAGCCGACCTGGTGGAGGTTGTGTCGGGCGATGTCATAGTTTACCAGCCAGAGGGCCAGGATGAGCATGCCCGCTCCTGCTATGGGAACTCCTGCACTATACGATTGTGGGAGTAAAATCAGCCCGAGAGTGAAGGAGAGGATAGCGGAGAGGAAAATCGTGAGGCTCCCACGAGAGGGACGCAGGAGGCGGGAGAGTTCCAGTCGTTCGCCGGCGATGGTGATAAGGAGGAAGCCAGCCCACCAGAAAGCGACGATAGATAACCCGAAGCGGGCGAGCCAGAGAAGATTGCCAATGAACCAGAGGAGGGCGCCCAACCCCATCACAACGGTATAGAGGGCGTGCTGACGACGAATGAGAATTACGGACAGGGCCACCATTCCCAGACTTCCGGAGGTCATCAGGAGAATGCCCGCCTGATAGGGGAAGCCGAGGGAGAAGGAAAGAATGCCCAGGGCGGTGAGCAGGGGAACCGCATAAGACCAGGGTTTTTGTAGAGCGGTTGCTCGCTCCAGCCCGATGAGGGTGCCTAAAAAACCGGGGACCATCAAAGGGCCATGGAGGGCTGGTAGAGTTTCTGTCAGGGGAGGGAGGAGCCAGCCCAGGCGGAATAGCCCTCCATACAGCCCTGCCAGCAACGCCAGCATTCCCACCACCATTAAAGGGAAAAGAAAGACTGGCTTCTTCCTTACTTTATTCACAATTCATTCGGGGTGGAAAGATTTCACCGAAAGTATGTGCTACACATCTTTTAAGAGGGTAAGGAATTTCTCCAGCACCCGGGGGTCAAAATGTTTTCCTGCCTGCTCCTGGAGATAATTCAGGGTTTTTTCCAGGGGCCAGGCTTTTCGGTAGGGACGGTCAGAAGTGAGGGCGTCCCACACATCCACGATGGAGAAGAGGCGGGCGGGTAATGGAATTTGCTCTCCTTTCAAGCCCCGGGGATACCCAGAGCCATCCCATTTCTCGTGGTGGCAGTAAGGAATATCTAAGGCGGGTCTGAGGAAATCAATAGGCGAGAGCATTTCGTAGGCAAACACGGGGTGCTTCCGCATAATAGCCCACTCCTCTTCCGTGAGGGGTCCGGGCTTGCAAAGGATGGCATCCGGGACACCGATTTTCCCGATGTCATGAAGGAGAGCGCCCCGGCGGATATGCACCAGGGATTCTTCGGGGACATTCATCGCACGGGCGAGGCGCAGGGTCATCTCGGTCACCCGCTGGGTATGCTGTTCCGTTTCTCGGTCCCTCAAGTCCAGGGCTTTCACCCAGCCTTCGAGGGTGGCATCATAAGCGAGGAGGAGTTCTGTATGGGAGCGCTGGAGGTTTTCAAATAGAGTGGCGCTATCTACGGCGACAGCGGCTTGCCCTGCGAAGGTGTCCAGGAACTCGCGCCATTCCCCGGTGGGGTCCAGGGGGGCGCGGTGGAAGACTTCCAGCACGCCTTTCACTTCACCCCTGGCGATGAGAGGAAAGCCGAAATAGGTGACGAAATCCTCCGCTGGAAGCAGAGGGGAGCGGGTGAACGAGTTTTCTCGTTTGAGGTCAGGGATATGGATTGTGCGGCGTTCCAGTGCGGCTTTACCCGCATAACCCTCTCCCAGGCGCAGGTGAGTTCGCTGGAGAGCCCGGGTGCGGAATCCTTTCCCTGCGGCGAACTCCAGAGTGAGCGTTTGTGGATTGAAAAGCAGGATGTCAACAGCATGAACCCCCAGTTGCCTCATCAATTGCTCCAGTAGCACATTCAGGGTAAGGCGGAGGTCCAGGCTTCCGGAAATAGCCAGGTCAATGGTTCGGAGGGCAGACATGCGTTCTTGATGGCTCTTCAGCGAAGTCACCATTTGATTGAAGGTTTTTGCCAGTGTTCCAACTTCATCCTCCTTTGTGGCAGGGATGGGCTCGGGCCAGGAGCCTTTGCGAAGGATTTCAGCGGCCTGGGTGACCGCACTGATAGGATTCGCGATTCCCCGAGCCACAAATAATCCAACGACTCCGGATAAGAGAAGGGAGAGGAAGCCAATAATCAATAGCATCCCGTGAACCTGCTGATAGGGCGCCAGTTCTTCTTTCAAAGATTTTTGACTTAAATACCACGCGTTCTTTGGGCCGATGTAAGAAGAGAGTAAAGAGGCATGAGAAAGGTATTTTTCCTTGCCTGAAGAAATGGTGAACGCAGTGACGGTGTGTGGATTCTGCGGGGAAGAGATTTGTTGATACAGCGTTTGAATTTCTTTCCGGGTTGCGGGTTCCTGAAATTGGCGAAGATGGCTTTCTGGCAATGAAGAGGCGACCACTCTGTCCTCTACGAAGAAGGTGATGTCGGTATGAGTGGCTTCTTTGAGATAATTTGCCAGGCTATCGTTCAGTAGAGCGCCCGTGAGCAATACGCCCCAGACTTTCTTCTCGGCGGCGCCCGGAACTGCAGTGAGTAAAGGGACAGCGGCAAATTGAAAGAGCTGGCCATCCAGGAGGGCAATCTCAACCGAGTCTTCCCCTTTCAACGCCTTCAGGATGGCAGGCTCGCTGAGGAGGGTTCCTCGTTCTCCGGGTTTGTCAGTTCTAACCAGTAGCCTTCCATTTTCATCCGTGAGCCAGATGAAGTCCACTTTCATCGTCTGGAGGTAAGATTTTGCGGTATCCAGGATGGTGGGGTAATCTGCTGCGACGAGCACTGTTCTTAAGATAGGAAGTTCAGTCACCAGCCGTGCCTGGGAAAGTAATTCCTGGCTCCGGGCATTCAGGAAATGCCAGAAAAAAGAGTCAGCCTCCTGCATTTTTTTATTCACGTTCTGGATGGTGTTTTTCTGAAGCACGAAGTGGTTTGCGAGGAAGACGGAGGTAGAGAAGCCTAAAATCACGAGAATCAAAGAGGTGAGGATTTTCGCCCTTAAGCTGAAACCGAGTCGGATTCGCGGTATTTTCATAAGATGTCTAAAAGGGCTGGATATAAAGGAGTTGGGCTTGAAGGTTTTCATCCTTCTCGCCGCCGATGATTTTTCTGGAAGCGTTGATGGAAAGAGTAATGAAGGGGCGAAGGAAATACTTTGCACCCACGATGACCTGCCGGATATTATCCGGGGGAGAGGCGTTGGTTCGGCGGAGGGTTTCTATTCTTAGAATACCTGTGAGTTTTGGGAGAGTGGGGAAGTGATAGAAGGTATCCTGATAAAAACCCCAGTAATCATGGGATTCTCCGTTTTGTATTTCGCCCAGAATCCATTCACCCCGGAGAATGAGATACGGGAAAGAAATCCGCCAATCCAGGCCTTCTGCCCTGGATTTCTTTCTCACTGGAATAGCATTGATTGGGGTGAGGTAACTTCCGCGGTAGAAATTGACGCCGAGGATGAGAGGCTCCTGATAGGTTTGCAGGTGAAGAGAAAAATCTTTGAGACCATTTTCCAGGCCGTTCAGGCCGTCTGATTGAGAGTTCATCAGAGCGGATTCATAACTCAGTTTGGGGTTACCTCCGAGAAGGAGGATTCCCGCGTCTTCTTTCGCCAGCTGGAATGGCATCCGGGCTTCGCTCTTGACCAGGGGCTTTTGAAGGATACCCATATAGTCCTGCTCCGAGCGCTGGTAGATGCCGAAAGGAAGGCGAAACTTTCCCGCTTTCACTGTTCCCAGGGGGGTTTCCAGGGATAGAAAAGCCTCTTCTATAAAGAATTCTTCCTCTTCCACATTGAGATTGGTAAAAAATCGGAATATCTTCCTGTTCTGATAATCCAGCCTCAATTGGAGTTCCGGGCTTTCAATGGAGGCTTTTTTACTCCGTTGCTGTTCCCCAATCAGTTCCACCTGTGCTTCGCCCCGAATGTCTGCTGAGGCAGGGGTGAAAAACAGAAGAGCCTGCAGGAGGCAGAAGGGAAGGAGGCATAGGAACTTCAATGGGTGGAATCTTTCTCCTTTTGTTCAGCGCCCCGTTTCAGGGTCAGGGTCAATTCCACATTCCCCCCGGGGGAAACATTCACCTTCCTCTCCAGTTCCGGGTAAAGTTCGTGCCACACCTTGAGGGTATATTCTCCAGCGGGAATATCCTTGATGGAGAAAGTTCCTCGGGTATCGGTGGTGGAAAAGTAAGGGTTTTCAAGTACCAGGATATAGGCGTTCATATGAGGGTGGATATTACAGAAGATAGCGTGAACCCCGGGTTTATCAAATTTCACGGTTTTCTTGGCACCTTTAGGGAACAGTCCCAGGTCAAACTTTTTTCCGTGGAAAAGGGAAAAAACATTGTGCAAAACATCGTCGTTATTGGGAAAATCCACTTTGCTTCCCAGCAGAACTGGGAGAACATGAGGAATGAAATTTTTATTTCTCTGCTCCATAGATAAGTTTTTTGAGGGAGACTGTTTCACTTTTGGACCGTCTATATAAACTACGGAATCGGGGAGGGCTTTTTTCTTCTCGTCCTGGACGATTCCGTGTATTTCTCCATTCTCCGAAGCGGACACCATAAGGATAGCCAACCCGTAGAAAAAAGCGAGCACACAAAAAGTGAAATGCCACCTTCTCCTACTTTGATGAACCATCGCAATTTCATTATACCATCCGGGGCAGAAGTATGGAATAGGGGAAGGGTGCTGGTTATTTCAACGGCAGGAAAAGAACTCTGTGTATTGGAAGGGGTGGGAGTTCAAGGGTTCTGGCGTCTGATTCTGGAAAGGAGGAAGTTTTTCAGGGCGACAGCGCTGTTGTGCTGGATGTCTCTGGCGCTGAAAAGAAGGGTGAGATTTCCCTTGTGTTCTGCCTCTACGAGAGGTATCCAGGCGGAGGGGTTGTTGTTCAATTCGGCGAAATAACGGCGCTGGAATTCCTTCCACTTCGCCGGGTCGTGGCTGAACCAGGTGCGCAATTGGGGGCTGGGCGCTACCTCCTTCAGCCAGGCATCCACCTTAACGGATTCTTTTTTCATTCCTCGGGGCCAGAGGCGTTCCACCAGATAGCGCAGGCCATCGTCAGGCTCCGGTGGGTCGTAGATGCGCTTCACCCGAATCAGGACAGCACCTCCGTCAAGAAGGGCTTACCGCACTGGGTGGACGGATTCTACCAAAAATCAGATAGAAAAAGTAGAGAAGACTGAGGATTTGAAGTGTCATACCGATGAGAGCGAGGGTATAGGGCAATGAGCCACCTGCCCAGAAAGGCTCGGCTACGCTTCGGAGTAGGGTACCAGCATTGAACAGCCCATAGAGAATCATCCCTTCTCGCTCGGTGGTGTAGTGTGGAGGCTCTTTTTTCCTCGGGAACATCCAGAGAGCCACTCCCATAATGATTTGAATGACTGCTCCGAAAAGTATCAGGTGAACATGAACCGTTCGCCAGGATGTCGCCCACGCAAAAGCGGGGTAGCGATACCCTAAAAACATGAAAAGCCCGAGAATAATTCCTGTCAGTAGGTAAACGAGAGAAGTTTTCAGCATCCACCGCTGGTAGTTATATCTCATCGTTCATCATTCCTTACTGTCGTTGCTAAGATTTCACGATTCATACTGCTCTCCAGAGGATTGAAGAGCAAGTGGCTTACTCATCCGTTGCGCAGGGGCTGTTTTTAATTTCCGGATGAATTCGTGCCGATTCACATTTCAACCTCAATTTGTTTTACCCGAACCTCCCGATGAAACAGAATTTCTTCCTCTTCTTCATCAACGGATATGCTTGCCTGATATTTTCTTGCAATTCCTGAAGAGTTTTTTTCCTGCTGAATACGCTGGAACTTCCCTGACCCTGGCACATACCAGCCCTCCACCTCCCGGTAAACCATCGGAAAACACTTCTGAATCATTCCCGTGCTCCCTTTTCTCATCTCCAGTTAATCGTAAGATTTTTCAAGGGAGAAGTCAATTCTCATAAGACTGATGAGGGGACATAGTTGCTGACTTCAATGAAGTGCTAACCTTTCTTCAATTTTAGCAGTGTTTGTTTGACCTCTTCCGCATGGCCATCCACCTTCACGGGCATCCAGATGTAGGCAATCTTCCCCTCCGGGTCGATGAGAAAGGTGCTCCGGACTACACCGGGGAGCACTCTTCCGTAAAGTTTTTTGGGCTTCCAGGCGCCGTAGGCAGAAAGGACCTGATGATTCGGGTCGCTTAATAAGGTGACCTTCAAGGAATGCCTGGTTTGGAAATTGCAATGGCTTTTTACGGAGTCGGGGCTAATGCCCAGCACCGATGCACCCAGATTTTCAAACTCTTGCAAATGATGAGTAAAATCTATGGCTTCCCGGGTGCAACCCGGCGTGTTATCCCTGGGGTAGAAATAGAGAACCACCCACCTGTGATGGAAATCAGCGAGCCGCACGGGGGTGCCATTCTGGTCTGGGAGGGAGAAGTCTGGCGCCCTTTCACCCACTTTTACCCCTTTCTCCTTGTCCATATCTCTCACCACCTGAAACTCATTATACAGAAGTCAGGCATCACCCGCAATCCCTCTGACAGCACAGAAGGGAATTTCTATGGTTGGACATCCGGGATGGCAGAGTCTGGATGCAGAATATTTTATACAGAGGAAGACTTGACGAACAATGGAGTAAGTGGTAATTTATGATGGGTAACGGGTAGAGCGGGTTAAAAACCCTGCCGGTTCAGGCGGAGTTATTGCCCGTCTGCTGTGCCCTGCAGAGGCGATTGATAGGGCCTCGTAAGGAAGGAGGAAGGAAGAAATGACCTATGTGATTTGCGAGCCGTGCATCGGCGTGAAGGACAAGTCCTGCGTGGAGGTTTGCCCGGTGGACTGCATCCACGAGGCACCGGATGGTTCTTCCCCGCAACTCTACATCAACCCGGCAGAGTGCATAGACTGCGGAGCCTGTGTATCCGCCTGCCCGGTGGAAGCCATCTTCGCCGAGAGCGATGTGCCCGATAAATGGAAACACTTTATCCAGATTAACGCTGACTTTTTCAAGTAACCCTCCCGCAAGGTCAGACGGTTTTCAGCGTTAGCCAATCAGATAGGCGGCGATGCCAGGACACAGGGCTACGCCGAAAAATCCATTAGATGCAAATATGCTTCCGGTCAGGGGCAACCTTCAAAAGATGAACGCTAAAATCAGCCAAAGGCGAGGAGACAGGCATAGTCGGATTATATCTTCTTCAGTCGGTAAGTAAGCCCATTGCCTCATCAGCAGGTTAGTAGCGGACGCCGATGTTCACATGCCAGAGCCCACTTTTCATAGGCTCATCGGAGGCCATGAATCCACCTTCAATGAAGGAATCTATCCAGTAGTCACCGAAGAAATCAACGCCGAGGACGGCATCCCAGGCGAAGGAGGATTCATCTTGCAGTCCCATAGAGGGAATGGCGGAATCAGGGAAGTATAGACCTCCACCTGCGCCCAGATAGAGAGCGGTGCTCTGAAAGTTCTGGAAACGCCATCGGACTTTGACGAAAAGAGGATATAAATTCGCCTTTCCGACGGTGGAGTCATGAATTTCCACCCAGTTTCCTGCCAGGGAGAGGCTAAAGGGGGATTTTTCCCAGACCTTCCAGTCCACTCCCACGGAGAATTCCGATTTCTCCTGGGTTTTTGCTCTTGTGGAGAAGACGCCGTAGGTGAAGCCGAAGTCCGCCCCGTTCACAGGCTGAGGAAGCCACAGGAGGCTGGAGATGAAAGCCAGCCCCACCAGAAGTTCCACCCCTTTACCTGCCCATCTACCTCCGTTCATCCTCACCACCTATCCTGTATTATATACCATTTCTTGTAAAATGCAAAATGGTGCTGGGAAGTCCCGAATAAATCAAGACTTCCGCAGGAGCGGGCGGGACGCAACCTGCGGTCTTCATCCCCTGCGCGTCTTATTTCTCACAGGGTTTTCAATGGAAAACGAATCACATTGGCGAAATCAAGGTCAGGGTAATAAGACACAATTTTTGGGCACAGCATAAGTCATAGACCTGCTGGTCGGAAATCCCTTGAAGTCCCTGCTCCTGGAAGGTATGTGCTTCATAGCCTGCGTCCCGAAGGATTTTCACGATTCGTATCCCAAAATTCTCGTCCAGCTTGAACTTCATCCGACTGACTTCATCGGAATCTCCACATACCGCTCCCGGGACATTTCAGCGCCATACGCGATGCAAGCCCGAATGTCCTCATCGGTAAGGTGCGGATACTCCTGAAGAATCTCGCCCACGCTCATACCGCCGGCAAGCAGGTCCAGGACCAGGGACATCCAGATGCGGGTGCCACGAACGCACGGCTTGCCGAAGCAAACAGCTGGATCAATGCTAATGCGTGCCTGCCAGTCTTCCATCCTTTCCGCGCCTCCACACACGATTCTAACCCCTTTGTTCGGTAAAGAGAAGCAAGTTTGAGAAACCTGCACCCTGCCACGCCGACGACCCCATTTTCGTCTACATCCCTTCCAGATTTCCATTATTACACACTTTCGGGGTCCCGAAGTTCGTAGTGGCACCGCTGAAATATAGCGGGGCTTTAAATCGCCCGATAAGGAGTTGTCATGCTGAACGCAGTGAAGCATCTCAATTGGGATTCTTCGCCTTCGGCTCAGAATGACACTCGGGAGTCCCGTTTCAAAACAAGCGGGACTTCCCTGCGCTCCACCGGTTGAAATCCATAGTTGAGGTATAATACAAAGTGAAGGCAATGACCAAAAAGGGGGAAATCATTTCAAGGAGAATAGAAAGGGAGGGAAGGAAGTCCGTCAGCCAGCCCGAGCAGACTTACCCCTCCGCAAAGCCAGGGGTTCACACCGGCTGGAAGCATCCGGGCGGCAAGCTATTAGCGTGTGGAGCCGAATCCCTCACGGATGCAGAACTCCTCGCTATCCTGCTGGGAACTGGGATGAAGGGCAAGCCAGCCGAGACACTTGCCAGTGAAATTCTCTCCAGATACGGCACACTGGAGCAAGCGATTCTTCATCTGTCGTCAGCGGTGGGAAGATTTAAGGGAATCGGGAAAGTCAAGAGCGTTCGTCTTGCGGCCATAAAAGAACTTCTTCAGAGGCTTTTCCCGGATGTTTACTTGAGAGAATCCCTGGGCACTCCATCTCCGCCCCTTTTTGAGGTAGCGCCATTAAAACCTCCACCTTCCACAGAAACAGCAATACAAGGGGATAAAAAATTATTTTTCCAGGCAAACCATATAACGATTATCCACGACGATTTTCTAACAACGGATGCTATTAAAGAGAATTCGGTTGACTTGATTGTCACTTCACCTCCCTATAATGTGGACATCAAATATAACTCCTACGATGATAAGATGCCTTATGAGATTTATCTGGAGTTCACCCAGAAATGGATTGAGAGAGCCTATCAATTGGCTAAAGAAGATGGTCGCTTTTGCCTCAATATTCCTCTGGATAAAAATAAGGGTGGACAACAAAGTGTTTTTGCTGACATTGTGTCCATTGCCAAGAAAATGGGCTGGAAATACCACTCTGCTATCGTCTGGAATGAGCAGAATATATCTCGGCGAACTGCGTGGGGCTCCTGGCTTAGCGCCACTGCACCTTTTGTGATTGCGCCTGTAGAAATGATTGTAATTTTATACAAGAAAAAATGGAGAAAAACCAGCGGGTCCAGGATGTCGGATATTTCTAAAAATGAGTTTATGGATTGGACAAACGGCGTTTGGTCTTTCTCGGGTGAAAGTAAAAAGAAAGTGGGGCATCCCGCTCCATTTCCTGTGGAGCTCCCGAAGAGGTGTATCAAATTGTTCACTTTCGTGGGGGATACGGTGCTTGACCCATTTTTAGGTAGCGGCTCTACCCTGATTGCTTGTGCCTTAACTCACAGAGCAGGAATAGGCGTTGAAATTGATAAAAATTATTGCGAGATTGCCAAACAAAGGCTGGTCAAGGAAACCCGTATTACTCAACTTACATCTCCGCATGCTGAGTTAAGAGATTCCACCGCGGGAAAGCATGAAAAAATCATATAAGACTGTAGAGGGAAGGCAAAGTTTCGTCGCAAAAAGTGGAAAGGAGTTAGAGAAAAGGGTTACTGAATATCTGAGATTGGAACTTGGAAAACATGGAATACAAATCATCCACGGAGATGAAATTAAAAAAAACAGAACAAAATACACAGGGCTTTACGAATATCTTTCTATTCCAACCAAAGAATCCTATACGAAGCAGGTATGGGGAGATATAGATTTGATTGCGGTGGATAATCAGAAGAAGCCGATAGCCATTATCAGTTGTAAAACAAGTTTCCATGGTAGATTCACCGAAACACTTTTCTATAGTGTGATATTCAGGTTACTTACTCGCATTAAATTTGTCCTGGTCACTTCAGATGAAGGCAGGGGGCAAAAAGGGAAGTGGCAATCAGAATTGGGTAGTGAAAAGAAACCCACGAAAGATAGAATACTGGCAACTACTTTCCTGGATGGTCTTTACACGACGAATGATGGAACAAAACTGGGTGGAATCGTGAAATTTATCACGGATTTACCGAAAGATATCCTGCATTGGAAGGAAGACATTATAAAAATCCATTCTTCACAGTTACCGTAAACAAGATATGCTGAATATGGCATCCATACTCGTATACCAGGACCCAAGGGGGGACTTATGCCGGGCTGGGGAGTGGTGAGTGAACTTTTGGAAGAAAAACTTGAGAGGATAGAAATACCTGATGAGGACGAGGGTAGGAGGTGAAAAAAAATGGCAAAATACCAATGCCAAAACTGTGGCTATAAGGGTTCTGAACTGGTCTTCCAATTGACTGATTATACTTACTGCGTAGCGACAAATGACGATGAACCAGAATATAGGGCAACAATTCCGGATTGGGTGATACATAAAGCGGTTGGGGAGGCGGAGATCGAGCAACCAGTGGGCTGTCCTAAATGTCATGCCTGGGGTGCAACAAATTTTGAGATGATTGAGTAGCCTCACAGCAAGGGGTCAGACACCTGTTTGTGGTATATCGTATAATAATGCTGTGGAATTGGGAGATATAAGAACTGAAGTGGGCTATTTAGATAGGGTGGGAGGGGTCTGGTTGCTGGAAACTGGCATCTGGGAGGGGGGAATTGAGGTATGAAGGGGAAGAAGGAAGAGGATTTCGGGCTGGATGTAGTGGCTTTCGGTGCCCATCCGGATGATGTGGAAATTGGAGCGGGCGCCTTTTTATTAAAGATGAAGCGGCTGGGTTATTCCACGGGCGTTGTGCATTTAACGGATGGGGATATGGGGAAGGGTGACCCGAAGAAGAGGCGAGAAGAAGCCCGAGCCGCCGCGCGCCTCCTGGAGGTGGATGTGCTGGAGTTTATGAACCTGGGCGACTGCCGGCTGGAGGATAATCAGGAGAACCGGGTGAAGGTGGCGGGGATGATTCGGCGTCTTCGTCCGCGTCTGGTTCTGGCTCCTTACTTTGGCACCGAGCCCGGGCGAGGGCTGGGGCACGCGGACCACATTGCAGGAGGCTATCTGGTTACCCACGCGGCCAACTTCGCGCATTTAGAAAAATTCCCTGCTTTTGGAAAAGCCCACGCCATCCAGCGCCTGATGTATTACCAGTTCAGCCCGTTCATCAAGCCCTCTATCGTGGTGCCCGTGGATGAGGAATTTCCCATTTCCATAGAAGCGCTGAAACAGCATGAAACCCAGTTCGGGAAGATAGAGCACGAGTGGTTTCGTGAGTTGATAGAGGCGGGGGCAAAGCGTTTGGGCTGGATGGTGGGCGCCCGCTTCGCCCTGGGCTTCCTCCTGACCGCCCCCCTGCGTGTGGATGACCCCCTCAAACTCCTTTGCCCCGAAGAGTAGCCAGTAGTGATGAAAGGGCAGGTTTGGAACCCGCCCATCCGTGCTTGTATGTTAAAGTTTTTTAAGCATACCGAGGATAGAAAGAATCGCCAT
>JBBIMK010000033.1:12515-17333 GCA_037444445.1 bacterium
TCACATCAGAGGTATAGCCTCGTCGGTATGCCCTCGTGCCATTTGGGCTCCAACTCTTAATAAGCCTAAATCTCTGGCAGACATATAGGCACGAACGGCATATTGCTTACCCCAGTAAAGAAAATTACGAAAGACTTTCAAGGATGCCGGTTTCCAATTCTGGAAAGTCCTTACAACACAGGTAGCCAGGACAATTTCTATTTGCACCAGGTAGAAAAGGAAGTCGTTCCATTCTGGGCGATTCCATTCTTCCTTCTGAAACCCCGTCTCCAATTTTCGAGCGAATGCCCGAAGAAATACTTCTTCCTATTCCACCAGAAACCGGAGTAACTGAATTTCATCTTCCTGAAAAGTTCCTGGCGCCTCTTTTTCTAAGAACTCTGTCATCACTTCTGAAAACAGTTCAGGTAACTTTTCCATTCCTTCTGCTCCTTCAGAGAGCCATTTTTCAAACTCACCATAAAGGGAGAATCCCAGCCAGAAAAGTTGCCAGAGAGCATTATTCATTTGTTTCGCAAGGTCTTCTAAAGATTGAGATTGTAAAATGGGTTAAACCGCCTGCTCGTCAAATTTTTCTGAGGCCATTGCTACACCAGTGAGAATTTTCTCGGGCAAGGGTAAGATTCCTAAAGGTGAAACAAAAGGAGCCTTTTCCTTTTCACGGGAGTAGCGGTGTTCCTGAGCAATTCAGGCTGCAAAACTCATCGGCAGTATAGAGAATTCTTGCTCGGAGGTTTGTTTTTATTGGAGAAACAAGAAGGACACTTTTCCCAGATTTCCCTTTCTTTGATAAATGCTTCGCAAGGGGTGATGGTATATTTCACCCAAATCTCTGGATAGGCTTCTCCCATTTCACGAATACCCACATCATTGGCTTGCCTGTGAGCCTCTCTGTCAATGTCCACACCGGAGGCAAGGAAATATGGTTTCGCTTGGCCCCCGAAAGCGATAGCAATTCCGGGTTTTCCCATTTTTAAATTTCTTCGCATTCCTCGAACGAAAATTGAACCTATCCACTTTACTCACTTCTGTAGCCTGACGCCTCTTTTTGCTGGCTCATCCATAACCAAATTTAATGATAAGTCAACAGGTTAAATCATTCAAGTTATCTCTATATCTCTCGCATTCTTGAACGACTTACACAGAGATTTCATTCAGGGAGGAAATGCGAGGATGTGGGTGAATGGGTTTCATTTCCGCATATCTGCCGGCTTCTAAATATCGGTCTTCCTTACTTTCCACCGGGCGGCAAATCCAGAAAGTTCGCAAACCCGGGCACGCTTCCAGTGCTGAATCTAACTCCCTCGGGTCGTTATCCACCATCACCAGACTCTGAAAACGATAAGATAAACTTCTGACGCGCTGGCTCTTGGAAATTTCTTTCTCGGTATAAATCTTTTCATCCAGATAATAGTCTATACCGCAATGCTCTACTTTGAACTTTTGCCAGGAAGGGTTACCAAAAGAAAGGAGAATCAGGTATATCCCCTTTTCTTTCATAGAATTGAGGAACGGCACCACATCGGGATAGACCCAGGGCTTCAGGTTCCACTGAAAGTCATACAGGAGCAACCGGAGACCCAGCCGAAGGACAGGAGGAGCCGGTTCCAGCTTTTTGAGGATGAGATTCAGGTGTTTTTTTAAGGAATATCCTTTTGCCCAGATTTCCTGATAGGTTTCATACCAGACCTTTGAGGGGACTCCGAAGTGAAGGGCTCGGCGCCGCAGGTCTATCCAGAAGAACCGGTCGGTGTCAAAAAGGGTGTGGTCAAAATCTAACAGCAGTGCCTGCTTCGGCAAATTATTTTGTTTTCCTTGCTTCAGTTTCTACACCGATGAAAAACGATACCACAGAATTTCCGCATTTCAAAACACAACTCCCCCGCATAGAATCGCTTCCACCTGAGGCCGGGCAGGGAGGCCTGACACACATCGTGGTGGCACCATTGAGAAAGCCTGAGGGAAGGGAGGAGGGGTTATTTTTTTTCAGGCTCCGACGCCGGGGGTCTCTCTTCCTCCGGCTCTGAAGAGGATGCTTTTTTCAGTTCGCGGAAGAAGCGCCCGAAGGCTTTTCCCAGTTCTGGCAACTGGCGGGGCCCGAAGAAGATTATCAGAATTACCACGATGAGAGCAATTTCAGCGGGTCCAAGCCCGAAGATTTGCGCCAGTGTGGTCATGTTTTCACCTCCTGTTTTCGTGGACGACGACTCCTGTGGGGGGTAGCCGTTTTCTTCACTTCCACCGGGACGGGCGGAATTCCCAGGGCTATGGGAGATGCCACATAGCCTAAGATGGCGCTGGTGATGGCGACGGCGGGGCTGGCTAAGTAAACTTCCGCATCGGGATGCCCCATCCTGCCGTGGAAGTTACGATTGGTGGTGGAGACTGCCCGTTCCCCTTTCCCCAGCACGCCCACATGCCCACCGAAGCAGGGGCCGCAGGTGGATAAACTCACGGCGATACCCGCATCCATAAACACTTCTATCAGCCCTTCCGAGAGCGCCTCACGATATACCCGCTGGCTCCCGGGAAGCAGGATGGCACGAACTTTCGGATGTATCTTCTGCCCCTTCAATGCCTTCAGAATAGCGCCCACAATCCGTAAATCACTGAGGCGAGCATTGGTGCAACTACCGATTATCACCTGGTCTATGGGAACCTTCTTCCCCTCTACCTCTGAAATGGGAACTGTGTTAGAAGGGGAAAAGGGGAGGGCCACCTGGGGCTCCAGGGCTGACACATTCACGACGATTTCTTCCTCATACTCTGCATCGGGGTCAGGATACACGGGAGTATAGGGCTTCCGGGCTCGCCCTTTTAGATACTGGAAGGTCACTTCATCGGGGAGGAACATTCCCACCTTTCCACCCGCCTCTATGGTCATATTGGAGATGGTCATTCGCCCCTCCACAGGGATTTTTCCTTTCACCTCATCGTAGAACTCCAGGGATTTATAATTTGCCCGGTCGTTCGCCAGCAATTTCATCAGGTGGAGAACCACATCCTTGGGGTAGACCCAGTTCTGAAATTTACCGGTGAAGCGAATTTTAATAGTGGAGGGGACGCGTAGCCAGATTTCACCGGTGGCCCAGACGGCGGCGAGGTCGGTGGCGCCGACGCCGGTGCCGAAGGCTCCCAGCGCTCCGTAGGTGCAGGAGTGGGAATCTCCCCCGATGATGACATCGCCGGGCACCACGAAGCCCTCTTCAGGCAGGACTACATGGCAGATACCGGAGCGCCCCACTTCAAAATAATAAGGGATATTCTGCTCATCAGCGAAATCCCGGAGGGCTTTCCCGAGGGCGGCTGCCTGAATATCCCTGGCGGGTAAAAAGTGGTCTGTCACCAGCACTACTTTCTCCGGGTCCCATACCCGTTCCACACCCATATCTTTCTTTAGAATGCGGGCAGAATGGGGTCCGCTCACATCATGCCCCATGGTCAAATCCACCCGCACATTCACAAAATTTCCCACATCTATCGGGTCTGAAGTGTGATTTGCTAAAATTTTTTGCGCCAGAGTCAAGCCCATATATCTTTCCTCCTTCTGTCTATTATTTTACTCCATTTTTCCACCCCTGTGAAATCTCCCTGCAGATTTCACCCTCTCTCCTGGTGCTCTGGTACGGCACGAGGGGTTTTTGACGGCGCTGGTTTGCCTGACTACGAGCGAAGAGACAGGTCTGTGTTAGAATATAACAGGGATGGCGATGAGGAAAGGAAAGAAGATAGTGGATTTGAGGAGCGACACGGTGACGAAGCCCACGCCGGAGATGCGGAAGGCTATGGCGGAGGCGGTGGTGGGTGATGATGTGCTGGGCGACGACCCCACGGTGAAGAGATTGGAAACCCTGGCGGCGGAAATGATGGGAAAAGAAGCGGGCCTGTATGTGCCTTCTGGCACCATGGGCAATGAGATTGCGGTGAAGTGCTGGACCCGGGAAGGGGACGAAATTATTCTGGATGAATTCTCTCACATTTACACGCACGAACTTTCGGGAATCGCAGTGATATCCCGGGTGCTCCCCCGACCAATGGGTTATGAGCGTGGTATTCCCGATGTGAAAAGGATATCCAGAATCATCTCCCGGGAGACGGCGCACACGGTGCGCACCAGCCTGATATGCCTGGAGAACACTCACAACCACCGGAGCGGAGCCATCGTTCCATTAGAGGCTTTCAAAGAGGTGCGGGAGATGGCGAACTGGTTTGAGATGCGGGTGCATCTGGATGGGGCGAGAATCTTTAACGCTTCGGTTGCCACAGGAATACCCGTCAGTGAGTATGCCCGCAACTGTGATTCAGTGATGTTCTGCCTGAGTAAAGGGCTGTCGGCGCCCATCGGGTCAATGCTGGTGGGGCCTGAGGATTTTATCCGGCGGGCGAGGCGGATTCGTCGGATGTTGGGCGGGGGAATGCGGCAGGTGGGTGTCATTGCCGCTGCCGGTCTCGTGGCACTCCAGAAGATGATTCCACGCCTCGCCCACGACCACCGATTGGCGAAAAAATTAGCCCTCAGCCTGTCGGAACTACCGGGCATCATCCTGGACCCGGACACCATTCAGACCAACATCGTCATCTTCCCGTTCCAGCATAAAAGGCTCACTGCCCAGGACCTGCTGAAGAAACTGGCTCGCAGAGGGATTCTTGCCCTCACGGTCAATCACGACCTCATCCGCATGGTTACCCACAAGGATGTGGATGAGGAGGGGATAGACTACACGGTTGCCACCCTCCGCTCCATCTGCCGATGATTTCTGCTATGGAGGTGTTCCTGAAATGTATGGGGCTTCGGCACGCAAATGCGGGACCCCACCC
>JBBIMK010000034.1:0-16822 GCA_037444445.1 bacterium
GGATGCCTCTGATACGGTGACCGCAAGATATTACTGGGAGGGCTCAAGGTTCTTCTGTGGGGAAGAAAAATAATGGAAGATAAATCTATCCTTAAAAAGATTCCTGAACAAAGTTATAATGGCAGATTTTGTGCCACTTTTGAGCGTAGCCCGGGCGTTTTCCTTTAAGGGAGAAGGGCTGATAATTTTTTGTTGGGCTTGTTATACTCTTTTCAGGGATACCTTTGTGGTTCTATCTCCTGCTTTCAAATCGTGGTGTTAGCTAAAGTCCTTCTGGGCTTTAGCGTAATCACAATCTCAGGACTTTTATATCAATCCAAAATTTTAACTTTTGTGCCATTCATTTTCTTAACACTACTCTGGACATCTAATCATTATCTGGTATACCGTTTTGTTTTGATTTTCAGGTGGTATGAAAGGGGGTTTGGATGTGGGACTGGAATGCCGGGGCTACGATAGGGCGAGAAGCAAGGTTCGGATGCTTAAGGTGATGATGAGAGCACTGACCAGAACCGTCAGGAGGCGGGAAGGGAGTGTTTTTGCAGAATAGGCGGCAAGGGGAGCGGCAATGATTCCTCCGAGGATTAACCCGGCAATGACTTTCCAGTGGGCAAGCCTCACGGTGATGATGAAGGTAGCGGATTCTGCAAGGGTCACAAAGAACTCCGCCAGATTGGCTGACCCGATGGCGAACCGGGGGTGATTGCCCCCCGCCACTAAAGTGGAGGTGACGATGGGACCCCATCCGCCACCCCCTATGGCATCAAAGAAACCCCCGAAGAAACCTAATCCAGCAGGAAAGGGGATGGTTTTTGCCTCCGCTTTCTGTTCTTTCTGGAAGGTTTTGTAAAGAATCCGCAAACCCATCAAAAGAAGGTAAAAAGCGATGAAGGGTTTGATTTTCTCTCCGGGCAGGGCGCTGAGGATGTAGGCACCCAGAATTCCACCCATCATTCCTGGAAGAAAGAGACTTTTGAATAGATTTTTATCCACATTCCCGAAGCGAAGATGAAAGAGGCCTGATACACCGCTGGTGAATATCTCCGCTGTGTGGACACTGGCGCTGACGGGTGCAGGCGGGATGCCGAGGGTGAGTAAAAAGGTGGCACAGGTAACCCCATAGCCCATCCCGAGGGCGCCGTCTATTACCTGGGCGATAAATCCCGCCAGGATAAACATCCACACCGCTGGTTCCATACTATCCCCTTTCCCCTTTCACCACATCTATACTATAGCAGTTGGGGGCAGAAGGAAAGAAAGGCTTGAAAAAGGATTAGACAACAATAAAGGCAAGCCCCGAATAGAATTATCAACCCATTGAATTTCGTGTTAGACCTTTTAACAATGCTTTTGCTCGTTGAACCTGGTCTTTCCTGACCATCAATCTTGCGGGCTCTACTACAAGTCCTATGGATTGAAAATGCTCTCCTTTGAAAAGGTAACTTAACTTCTCACTATGTAGAATGGACTTGATGATGGCAATATCTCCCGCATTGTAAGTAGAAAGCACTTCTTCAAACTCCACATCATATTCTGGCGCTGGCGAAGGGGGAAGTTTGAAGACCAGAGGAACTTCGCAATCCGCACATTCCGTAAATCCTTCCCTGTATTCTACCCTACATTTGGGGCAAAACACAATTTTCTCCTCTTTTTAATCACCACTTTTTTATTCTATCAGATAAGATGGGTTATTATCAAAGGGTCAGCATAAATAAAGATGGGTCACGGTGCAAAATTGACTGAAGGGTGTGCTGGGCTGGGTGGGCGGTTATTGGTGTTTCGTAGTCGGTGTCTTTTTCCTGTTTTCTGCGGCTTGACGACCTTCAAGTTTCCTCTGGCCCCACTGCCGTGCAAATTGGTTCAACACCGTGGCGATTTCTATCTTCTTTTCAAAAGGCAACCTGGCTTGCTCTTTGCGATGGGCTTCCTTCGCCTTGAACAGTTTTCGACGGTATTCTTCTATTTCTTTGTTGTTTCTGGCAACGACCTTCATCATCGTTCACCCATAAAAATTTTAAATTTTCCCTTCAGTCTATGTCTACGCAAAATACTTGACAGGAGTTTTCTATCTATTTTTGTTTGTTCCAAAAGCCTAACAATTTTCTCCCTGTCTTTCAACCGGAACACAGAGAGAAAAATCGCGAACAGGTATTCTGGTCGCAAGATTTTTACCTGGATATTTTTATATTTCACGGAAACAGCATGGTGGACAGCTTCTTTTTCCAGCGCCGTCGTAGCGGGTATAAATAGTATGGGCGTTTCGCCTATCAAGATATACTCTTTGTAAGTCTTATACCCTTTTTGGGTTAGGTAATCATAGAAGGGCGTCAGCAAGAGTAAACCCTGTTCTTCAGGTGGAATAAAAAAAATGTCCACATGGCGTGTGGCAAAAGGTTCTGTATAATAGATGGTAGCGATTGCACCGCCGGTGGCGTAATTATCAAGGATTCCTTCTGCATGCATTCTGCTTATGATTCTTCATGCGCGTTCCATATTAGAAGTTCATACTTTCTTGCGTAAGTATGAAAACCCATTACGTCTTCTTGCGGGCCCAAAGCCCTCCGGGGCAAGGGATAAAATCTTACCGGCAAGATGGCGATGTTTCAGAGGGCGTTTTCATTGGCCTGGCTCCGTTCACCATCACAATTTTACCATAGATAAAAGATGGGTCAAGGTGCGAAAGGGTCTAAAGCCTGATGGGTGGATGGAGGAAGTGGAATGAATGTCCACCTCACTTTTGATTTTTTCACAGAGTATATACTATAATTTATGGTGGTAGTTGAGAGGTGAGAGGAAGTTGGTTGGTTTGAACCGGAGGCAATTTCTAACAGGTGCCGTTTCCTCTCTCTTCTCGTGGTGGTGGGTTTTTCCGAAAATGTCAGGGGAAAAGAAAAATCTGAAAGCCCCGTTCGGAGTCGGGGCAAGGAGGAGAAAAATGAAATACGAGTTACCCCCTTTACCTTATTCTTATGATGCTCTGGAGCCTTATATTGACTCCAGGACGATGGAGATTCATCACACGAAGCACCATCAGGCGTATGTGAATAATCTCAACGCCGTTCTGGAGAAGTATCCGGACCTGCAGGATAAAGCACTGGAGGACCTGTTGAGGAATCTTTCCAGCCTGAAGATGGAGGAGAAGGACCGCACGATTCTAAAGAATCATGGGGGCGGGCATATCAATCACTCCCTCTTCTGGCAGATTATGGGACCATCCAAGCAGGTGGATGAGGTCCTGAGGGCAGAAATCCAGAAGGAATTTGGGTCCTTTGATGAGTTCAAGAAGGTCTTCAGCCAGACTGCCATTGCCCATTTTGGCTCGGGCTGGGCGTGGCTGGTGCGGGATGAAAATCAGAAATTGAAAGTCTATTCTCTTCCCAACCAGGATTCTCCATATCTCCAGGGGCATATTCCCATCATCGGGCTGGATGTGTGGGAGCACGCCTATTATCTCAAGTATCAGAATCGGCGGAATGAGTATGTGGAAGCCTGGTGGAATGTGCTAAAACTTTTATAGAACGAGGGCGTCAATATATGGCGTCAGTCGGGGACGATTTCTATGAAGTCGCTCCCCAGTTTTACAATCAGGGATTTCCCTAAGGAGAGATAGGAGGCTATATCGGGGTGATTTTTTAAGAGTTCAAAGTATTCCTCACTGAGGAAGACGACCTTTTTTGTGGTTTCACCCTGGTATTCTGTATCTTCCCAGCGACCTTTTCGGAGGACGAAGGCTTTCTCGCCGATTACCCGAAGGGATTCACCTGTCTGTTCAGGAGGGGAAATCGCTCTCTCTGCGGATTTTAAGGCGGCCATCTCTTGTGAGGTGGACATAGCGGGTGCGCCTGCGGCTGCCGATTGCCCAAGGTAACGGTCCGTCATCATTTGCGCCATAGGTGTGGGCACGGGCTGTTCCTGGACCAAAAAGGAGGTGTAAGGGGTGAGGATGCCATATTTTCTGGAGAGGGCGACGACGGAGGAAATCAGTTCCGGGTTAGAGCCTTTGAGTCGGATTTCATCCAAGAGGTGGCCGATTTTCCTGGTTGCCCAGAGGCGAGCCACATAGGGCTTGTCTTCATCTCGGGCGGGGAAGTAGAGGGTGTAAGAGGACGATTGAATTTTCTGCCCCACCCTGCCTTGAAGGCGGATGGTGACACTTCCGGAGCCGGAATACCGCCCGGCGATGACTGCCTGCGAGCCGCCGAAAATGTCTGGCAATCCTTGCGGGTACAGGTCATACACCCCGATTCCGTCGTAGGAAAGGGTGGGGCTGGATAGCACCGGGCTTTTGATTTTCATATACAGTGCAGAGACCTTGCTTTCTATGTTCTCGGACGGGAAGACATAATCGGAAGAGCCACCGTTTTGCTGAGCCAGTTTATCCAGGAAGAAGACATTCACATCGGTGCCCACGCCGAAGACGAAGAGCCTGCATCGGTTGGAGAATAACTTTTTCTGCTGCTCTGCCACATCCTGCAAAAGGGCCTCCAGGTCTGTTTTTCCCTCCGTGGGGTTGCCATCGGTGAGGAAGATGGCATAACAGGGGAGGGAAGAGCCTGCGGGCATAGAGAGGGCGGTAGACAGGGCATCGCCGATGTTGGTTCCGCCCACTGCCTCCACCTGGTCCACGAATTGCCGGGCCTGCGTCAGGGTTTCCTCATTCACGCGCTGTAAAGAATCAAAAAGGGTGCGGACCCCGCTGGAAAAGGCGATGAGATTAAACCGGTCCCGGGGGTTCAAATGCTCCAGAATAAAGCGAAGCCCCCCCTTCGCCTGCTGGATTTTCTCCCCCGACATACTGCCGGAAGTATCCAGAATGAAGAGGAAGTTCTTGGCTTCCACCTCCTGCTCTATCAGGCTTCCGGGGGAGAGAAGGAGTAGAAAGTAGCCGTCTTCACCGCTGATGCGGTAGGGAATCATATCCACCGAGATTTTCTCATTTCCCGCGGAATAATACAGGGCGAAATTCTGGCTAAAATCCTTCTTCGTGCCTTCCAATGATACGCTGGCTGAAGTGGGAGAATTCCGAACCACCTCCACAGAATGGGTGGGGGAATAGATGGTTTTCAGCGGCTGTTTGGAGGAGAGGGCAATGGAGATGGAGAGTGTTTCCGGGGGCGTTTCCGTGGTGGCTTTCAAAGGGAGGGCGAGTTGATAGAAGTTCCCGCTGGCAGGAACCACCTGGGAGTAGGAGATTTTCAGCGTTCTGCGGGCGCCTGGCGGGACGGGAAAGATGCGGGCAGAAAGCAAGCCATTCCCCAGGAAGGATAAGAGGGCTGGGTCGCGACGCCTGCGGACGATGCTTTCATATATCCCCCGCGCCTGGTTCGCATCCAGTAGTTCACCCCCCACCTCCACCCCATCCATCCAGATGGAAAATCGCTCTATGGAAATCTCCTGTGGCACGGGGAGTAGAAAGGTGCCTTCCGCAGGCAGTGAGCCGGTGTTTTCAAACACCTCTTCTATGGTGATGCGGGCGGTGGCGCCGGTTGCCTCCCCGCGAATCTTCAAGTCCACCGGCTTCAATTCCCCGGGCCATACAGGCGGAGGAACAGGGGGCGGGGGTAGAGGGGGCAGGATTCGCTCTCCACCCGCCCCTGTAAGCAATCCGATGAACCCTAACAATACCCCATACACAAACACCCTTTTACTTTTTCTCATCCGATTTCACCTCGGGATATTTTTCTTTTGAAGTGGACACTTCACTTTTGCCCTGAGACCCGGCTTCCCGGATTTTCAATTTCAAAATCGTCTGGTCTCCCTGCTGAACGGCCTCTACGGTAAAATACCGGGATAACAAGGATTTTAAAGATTTTAGAGAGTCGGGGGATAATTTCATCACGACTCGCTGTGGGGATTCTACTTTTGCTTTCTGCGCTTTCATAGCTCTTTTCTGGCTATCGTCCACAGAGGAAGCCTGTGGAGAAGGGGCGGAAGGTTCCAGCCCTTTCTCTTCCACCGCCTCCTTTTCTTCGGGTGTCTCAAACTCCAGAACCACGGGTTGCTCCAGGGGTGCTGATACGCATAACTCTACAGATTCTTGAGGAGGCAGAAACCCGGGAAGGAATGTTTCTGCAGGGGGTGAAGGGGGAGCGGATGGGGGTGAAGCGCCCTCCGCTCTGTCAGATATGGCCTGCCCCGGTGTAACCGGAGCCGGCTGAGCGGGAGGCGTTTCTTCTGCGAGGGGCCTGGCTGGCGAAGGTAGAGGCTCCTCAGAGGGGGCTTGCTTCATCTGATAGGCTCCCTTCGGCTCCTTTGCCATAGAAAAAAGTCGGGAGACTCCCGAGTAATATCCCGCATAATAAGAAAGACCAATCAGGAAGAGAAAGGTTATCGTGGCGGGGGCGAGGAGAGGATAAAAAGATTTGCGAGGGCCACGGTATGCCAGTTCCCCACGGAAAACCCTCCGGGGCAAGCCCCGAACTGCCTCAGAAACCTCCTGATAACTCCTCAGCGTGGCAGAACAGGTGGAACACACCAGAAGATGCTCTTCCACCCTCTTCCTTTCCTCCTCTGATATTTCCCCATCTAAATAAACGCTCAATTCTTCCGGCTGTAGATGATTATTCATTGAAATCTCCCTCCATTCTTGAACCCTTGTGCCTTGAATACGGCGAATGTATCTTCATTTTTGAATTCTTCTTTTTGAAGAGTGCCTCCTCTTTTCCCATCTAATTTCATCTCATCCCACTCCTTTTCCGTATCCTAACAATCGTGCCAGGTTCTGCCTTGCGCGAGCGATTCTGGATTTCACGGTTCCGATGGAAAGGTTCAATGATTCGGCAATCTCCTCATAACTCATTCCTTCCATCTCTCGCAAAAGGAGGACGGAGCGGGCAGATTCAGGCAAAGAGGATAGGGCTTTCTGAACCTCCATCTGCGTTTCCAATCGCTCTATGCTTTCTTCCGGGTCTTCCATCCCTGCGGATGGATAGGAATCCGGCAGAGGGATGAAGGGTCTGAGAATCCATTTTCGGTAATGGCTTTTGAACAGGTTAGTAGCGATGCGGAACAGCCAGGGTTTGAATTTCTCCCGGTTCCGGAGAGATTTCAAGGACTGGTAGGCGCGGATGAAGGTTTCTTGAACCAGGTCCTCCGCCCTTTCATGATTTCGTGTGAGATAAAAGAGGTAATTGAACACGGCGTGCTGGTACCGAGCCATCAGGAGGTCAAAACTGTCCGTATCACCCACCAGGACATCTTCCACCAGCTGGGCATCCGTCATCTCTTCCTGTTCACCCAATAAATATGACCTCCTTTGAGGATGAAAAGTTCCACCCTCTGTATTTTCTCACATCCGGGAATAAACTTCCACCCTGCCTCACCCTGTTTGGAAATGCAAAAATAGGGTATGATGGTAGACAGCAAAGGACAGGTGTAAATATGTTAAATCAAGTTCAAATTAAAAATTTCAAGTTGCACGAGGAAAGTTCGTTCAAGTTTGCCCCCATCACGCTCTTCATCGGACCGAACAACACGGGGAAATCCAGCGTCTTCCAGGTTCTCCAACTCCTCAAGCAAGCCTCTGTGAATCCACGTTTTAATACTCCTATTATTATAAGCCCCAAGGAGAATTTCATATCCCTCATTTGCCTTGGTTCTTTCCCTTCTCATCAACGAAGGCTCTGGCGCCAACCAACTGCCTTACATCATTCTGCCCCTTTTCTTTACCCCTTCGGGCGGAAGCCTCATCCTTTATGAGCCCGAGGCTCACCTGCACCCCGGGGCGCAATCGGAATTGATGAAAGAAATCCTCTTGAAATCCCACAAAGCGGAAAACAAACAGTTGTTAATAGAAACCCACAGCGAACATATCCTTCACAGCTTTCTTTATGCAGTTCGGAAAGGCGACCTTAAGCCGGAAGATGTGGCCATCTACTATTTTGACAACCCCGACCCGAAAGAAAGAAAGGCGAAATACGAGCGTCTGGAAATAACCAATGAAGGGCAAGTGAAAGGAGGACTTCCGGGATACTACGACCAGGCTCTGGTGGAACTTAAGCAAATGCTGGAACCCGTATAGCCTTGCCCAAAAGGATATTCCTGGATAAGAATTTTTACCATTTCCTTTTAAATGGGAATCCGCTATGCAGACGTGCACTTATGGACATTGGAGTTATCTGTCATAAAATCCTCACCGGTAAAACCACTTCTAAACGCATCTCCGAACTGTTAGACAGAGGAGTTCCATCTGTAGACCAATGGTTTTTGAACTACTTCAGAGAATTGCTTGGAAATTCAGAAAAACTTCCCCTGAATTTTTCAGACCCCCCTCATTTTCCAAAAGAAGAGGAAGCCATCAAAAAAGTGAAAGATGAGGATGTTCAAATTCTGCGTGAGGTGAGATATTCATCCGCGGAGGCATTCGTGAGTTACGATGAGGGGCTGGTCAACGATATAAGGTCTTCCAGTAATTTGCACGACTTTCAATTTGCCGTGTTTCTCCTGCCCTCCGACGAGAGCGATTTCTTCCAATATCTTCAATCAGCATCCGGGGGATAACCTCAAGAGGTCGCTTTGTTTGGATTGGGAATCCCGGGGATGGTTTAGATTCAGGAGCGAGGCGAGGATTTCCACAGCAGGGCACAGAATATAGAGGGTGCCTCGTTCATTCAGCCGGCACGCCGTCTGAGCGAACTACCAGTAAAGACATCGGGGCATAGGGAAAGAAAAAAGGTCCCGGGCAACGACCTACTTTCCCGTGCCGTTACCAGCACAGTATCATCGGCGGTAGCGGGCTTAGCTTCCGGGTTCGGGATGGTTCCGGGCGTTTCCCCGCTCCTATGGTCACCCAGGACCATCATTATATATACCACAATCTGAAGGATGTTGCAAGAGGGGGGAGGGAGAAAATCAATTTGTGGATTGACAGAAGGAAATTCAGATAGTAAACTCCATAGTGGATACGAGAGGAGGGAGAGGTAGAGATGATTACGGTAGCAGAACGGGCGGCAGGAGAAATTAGACGCCTGATGGAAGACCAGAAGATGGAGGGGATGAATCTTCGCCTCCGCGTGGTGCCAGGCGGATGCTCCGGCTTCCAGTATTATATGGGGTTTGATGAAACGCTGGACCCGGATGACCTGGTGTTTGAAGCCAACGGCGTGAAGGTGGTGGTGGACCCGCAGAGCCACCTCTACCTGGATGGCGCAGAAATTGATTATGAGGAAGGCTTGATGGGCGCAGGATTTACCATCAGAAACCCCCACGCCAGAGGCTCCTGCGGTTGCGGTTCCTCTTTCTCGGTCTAAATCCTATCCCGGACCAAAAGAGGTGGAAATGACGCAGGTGGAGCAGAAGATTTTACTGAATTTGAGCGACCTGATGGATGGAAAGCTGTCGGAGGAATCTTTTCGGCGAAGACTGGCTGAACTGAATACAGAGGAGTATCGGGGAGCGGTGGTGCAGTTGAAGGGCTGTGCCCCCACCTGGGCCTATCTGATGGCCGCCCATACCCTGAAAAGCGTGGTGGCAGGGCTGGAATTCGTTTCCTACGACGGCAAAGCCATCCGGATTTTCTAACGTCCGAAGGCGAAATAATGTCCTACTTTGGGGTCAGACCCCAAAATCTCAGTTATTGAGAAAAGGCGGGGCCTCCCACCCCGCCTGTTCAGGTGCCAGGAATGTAAGGATGCGTGAAACAGGGGCTTTATCTCTTGCGTTGAGACAGGAGGAAGCGAACCAGGTCGGCGCCTGGAAAACTGAACGCCCGATGCTCCTTCTCCGAATCTATCGGGTACACGCGGGAGCGAACAGGACGAGGATGCCCCGGCGCCGTCTGAACCAGGGGCTTTCCCGTCTTCCCGTTTCCGCTGTTTTTTCGCTTCCCTGCCATTGTCAATTATCAGTCTACAGAGAGAAAGGTGGAAATTGAATACGGATGCGGTAGAAATTCGGTGGAGAAATGCGGTGAGGCAACCTGTGGTCGTCCCGCTCATTCTGAGCCGAAGTCCCGATGAAAGACATCGGGAAATCTTACCACACTGGATTGAGAGTGTGGTAAAATAGAAGTGGTATGGGTCGGGAGGGCTGGTAGAATGAAAAAACTTCAGAAGATTTTGTTTTTTGCTCTTTTCCAGATGGTGGCAATTTCTGGGCTGGAAGCCAGCCAGGCGGGGCAAGCCGACTTCCCCGTTCATCAGGCGGTTGAGATGTGGCTGGATGAGGGTAGCGGGCAAGAAGTTCCAGTGATCGTCCATCAAGTAGTAGCGCGATTCTCTTCCCGGGTGTTTCGGTGGCGGGTGGAAGAAATCGCAGAGGAATTTGAGTTAACCATCCTTCGTGCCATTCCGGAGTTGAATGCCTATCTCTTTCAGATACCGGAAGGGAAAACCATTCGGCAGACGATAGGTTTCTTGCAAGGGAAAGAAGAGACACTTTATTCCGAGCCGCATTTTCTGGCTCATCTCCAACTGGTGCCCAATGATACCTATTATTCTTCCTACCAGTGGCCTCTGAAACCACCTTCTGCACCTTACTACGGCAGAATCAACGCAGAGCAGGCGTGGGATATACAGCGGGGAAGCGCCTCGGTAACGGTGGCGGTGATTGATTCCGGTGTGGACACCAGCCATCCGGATTTGCAAGCCAACTGGGCATCCTGGGGGCAGGATACGGTGGATTTCATCGGGCAAACAAACACCAACCCTCCGTGTCAGCCAGATAACGACCCATACGATGCCAGTGATGTGGGGCATGGAACTGCAACTTCGGGGATTGTTTCCGCAGTGACGAATAACAATTTAGGCGTGGCAGGAACTGCGTGGAATGTAAAAATCCTCCCTCTTCGGGTTATCGGCAACTGCGAGGGCGCGGACGGCCTCGGTGGTGTATTTTTTATCTCCCAGGCGATTGTCTACGCAGGAAGCCGGAGCGATGTGAAAGTCATCAATTTGAGTCTGGGAGGTTCTACTCCCTCGGAACTGGAAGAAGATGCGGTGGAATACGCTTATGTCAACGGGAAACTGGTGGTTGCCTCCGCTGGCAACGATGGAGTGACCACCAAGGAATATCCCGCCGCTTTCCCACATGTGATGGCAATTACTTCTGTGGATGAGGACGGATTCAAGTCCAACTTCAGTAATTATGGTAACTGGGTTGACATTGCGGCACCAGGTGGATTGAACTACACAGGCACTCTGGGCATCACTACGACGGATATGCAGGGAAATCTGGGTTTGGTTTCGGGGGACTATAATGCGGGGTTTGCGGGAACATCTGCTTCGGCTCCCTTTGTGGCAGGGGTTGCGGCTCTCGTTTTCTCCCACTTCCCCACCTGGACCCCGGACCAGGTGGAGGCGCACCTGAAAGCCACCTCCACTCAGCCACCGGGATGGAATAACCTCTGGGGTGCGGGCATCGTGAATGCCTATAACGCTGTCTCCGCCCTGAATGATACGGTTCCTCCAGCAGTGACGGGCGCAGAAGCCATAGCCAGCGACCGGGTGAATGTCTACTTCAGTGAAGTGATGGACCCGGTCTCAGCCAGCGATAAAACGAATTATACCATCACCGGAGGAAGTGGCTTAACCGTCTGGGAGGTTTTCCTTTCCCCTGATGGGAAAACCGCACAACTGCTGACTTCTTCCCAGACGGGCGGAATATCTTATACCGTCACCGTCTCTACCAATGTGAAGGACAATCACGGGAATCCTTTACCTTCTGCCATCGGCCTGCGCTCCGCCAACTTCGTGGGCACGAATCAGGATAGGAACATCGCCTTGCAGAGTAATGGCGGCGTTGCCTCTGCACGCTTCGGCGCCAGTGTAGATTTGTGCGACCCCGACGCTACTTCTGCTTATGCCAACGATGGAAACCTCTCCACTGCCTGGCAAAAGGCTTTAGACCCCAATTCTACGGACTTCCTGATGGTGCGATTCCCCTCCCCTTACCGAATTGAGAAAATCGTGGTTCGCACGGACCCGGGCTATCCCCTGGAATACCACATTGAAGCCGGGTGGGCTCTATGCGGTATCATTACGAATATCGTGGTGCCGAGAGGAAGCTATAACGGAACGCAAACCTTCACCCTGAACACAGCAGAAAATGCCCGGGAGGTGATGGTTGTTTTCTATTCCGCCCAGGGGTCGCCCTCCGGCACGGCAAAGGTGATTGAACTGGAGGTCTACGGCGAGAAGCCCGTGGAGACGATTCCGCCGGATGTGGCGATAACAAGCCCCATTCCAGGAGCCTCCCTCCGTCAAACGGTGAACATTCAGGCGAATGCCACCGATAACACGGCGGTGGAACGCGTGGAATTCTATCGCGACCTTTCTCTCCTGTGCACCGATACCACCTCTCCCTATACCTGCTCCTATAACACCACTTTAGATAGCGATGGTGCCAAATCTCTCTCCGCAACAGCCTACGACATCTTCGGGAATGCAGGCTTCTCTAACCCGGTGAATGTGACCGTGGACAATACGCCGCCGGATACGAGCCTTATGCAGAAACCCCCTGTTTATGCCTCCTCTACCACGGCAGTATTTGAGTTCACCGGCACGGATAATCTCACGCCTTCCCCGGGCCTGACTTATGAATGCAAACTGGATGGGGGCAATTGGGAACCCTGCACCTCGCCCAGGTCTTTTACCGGGCTCTCCGAGGGCAGTCATACTTTCCAGGTTCAGGCTTTTGACCGAGCGGGGAACCCGGACTACTCTCCCGCATCTTATACCTGGACCGTGGATACCATACCCCCGGATACGCAAATCACCTCCGGTCCTGAAGAAGGGAGCCTGACCCGTTCTCGCCAGGCAAATTTCTCCTTCATTTCTAATGAAAGCAGTGCCTCCTTTGAGTGTCAGTTAGATGCGGGTTCCTGGGCAGACTGCTTTTCACCCTACGGCTATGTGTCTCTGAGTGACGGCTCGCATACCTTCCGCACTCGCGCCACCGACCCAGCAGGGAATGTGGATAATACGCCGGCAGAACGAAACTGGCGTGTGGACGCCACACCTCCCATCATTACCATCACTTCAGGTCCGCAGGAGGGAGATTTTATCCATACTTCCACCGTAGATTTTGCTTTCACTTCCGACGAATCACCCACCACCTTTGAATGCAACTTTGATTCAACGGGCTGGGGGAACTGCTCCTCCCCTGCCACCTATTCCAATCTCTCGGAAGGTGCTCATCGCTTTGAGGTTCGGGGCATGGACGAGGCGGGTAATCTCTCTTCCCCCCTTCAGCGGAACTTCACCACGGATTACACTCCACCCATTCTTACCTTCACTTCCGCACCGCCGGAGGGCGGGCTGGTGAATTCTTCCAACCCACACTTTGAGTTCACCGCTGACGAGCCCGTTACTTACCTGTGCCAGCTGGATTCGGAACCTGAAATGCCCTGCAGTTCCCCTTATGACCGAACCGGCATAGCCGATGGAAATCACACCTTTCAGGTGAAGGGCGTGGACCGGGCAGAAAATTCCGCCACGATAACTCGCTCCTGGACCACAGACACGCAGGCGCCGGATACCCTCATAGATTCAGGCCCTCCATCGCTCACGAACCAGAACTTCGCCACCTTCACCTTCCATGCGGAGGGAACGACTTATGAATGCAAACTGGATGGGGGCAATTGGGAACCCTGCACCTCGCCCAGGTCTTATACCGGGCTCTCCGATGGGTCACACCACTTTGAAGTTCGCGGCACCGATACCGCCGGGAATACCGACCCCTCCCCCGCCGGGTATGACTGGACGATTGATACGCAGGCGCCGGCGACAGTGCTTTTAGAGCGCCCTCCCAACTCCACCCCTTCCCCAATGGCACATTTTACTTTCGTTTCCGATGACCCCAACGCCACCTTCCTGTGCAAACTGGACAGCGAAAATTTTACACTCTGTAATAGCCCCTTTGACCGCCAGGTTGCCCCGGGTAGCCATCTCTTCTCCGTTCTGGCGAAGGATACCGCTGGAAACCTTGACCCCACACCAGAATCGTATTCCTGGAATGTCATCACCGGCAATCTGATGGTGGCACTGGGTCCCAATTCACCGACGAGCGGTAAAGTGATGAACCCTTCTTCCCCCGTTCCCATCCTTCAGTTGAAACTGACCTCCAGCGGTGTGGAAGGCTCAAAAATCACAGGCCTTGTTGTCACTGCCAGCGGGAATGGGAACGATGCCACCGACATTGCCTCCGTTTTGCTGATTAGCGACACGAACGCCAACGGGAAAATAGATGAAGGTGAGCCCTCTCTGGGTGGCAGTCTCTACTCCACTGATGATGGCACAGCCACCTTCGCTCTGAACCAAACCCTGCCCGCCAGCCAGGATGCTTACTGGCTCGTGGCGTATACCTTCACTGGCACCCAGCCCTCCGCCAACCGTTTGGGGCGAAGAACCTTACCCGTTACTGCCTGTTGGCTACTGGCTTTCGTCTTCACTGGCTTGCTCGGCATCCGCCGCTTCCGCGGTTCTCCCTTCCTCCTTCCTCTGTTACTCTTCAGTGCCATTCTCTGGCTGTCTTCCTGCGGCGGAGGAGGTGGAGCGCCTCCTCTCCCCGCCAGAACATTCACCGCCACTGTGTCCTCACCTTCCGGTATTCAGGCAGTGGGGGAAACCTCTGGCGTCCCCTTGCCCGTTACCGGTTCCTTCCCCCTCACTGGCGCCACCCTCTCCCGATAGGGTGCACAGCCCGTCCCACTCATTCTGACCCTGAACGAAAGGAACTCCTCACTCTTATTCCTCCCCCCTCCTGCCTAGGGCGAGAAACGGCTAAAATCAACGATTTCAGCCATATTCTCTTATGCTGGGATGAGGGGAAAAAGGGAAGCGATGCAGAAAGCGAAGGTATGGAGGCAGGACATCCTTTGCTTTATTCGGGAGATGTTCGGGGAGGAGGCAGACCCTCTGCAGGCGGAGGTGCTTCGCTCCATTCAAAATGAGGAGCGGGTAGCGGTGCGGTCAGGGCACGGGACCGGGAAAACCTGGCTCGCCTCCCGGGCTGGTCTCTGGTTCTTCACCACCCATCCCGAATCTAAGGTTCTCATCACCGCCCCCACCTGGCGTCAGGTGGAAAAGGTCTTCTGGGCGGAAATCCACGCCCGAGTCCATCAGACGATGTTAGCCACTTTAGCCGAATTTCAGAAAGCCCAGGCATTTATGAAAATCCCACGGAAAAACGATGGCAAGAAGCGAACGCCAGCAGAGCACTGGTTTATGACCGGCATTTCCTCCGATGCCCCTGAAAACTTCCAGGGCTTTCACGGCCGGTATGTGATGTTCATCGTGGATGAAGCCAGCGGGGTGATGGATGAAATCTTTGATGCCATTGAGGCTTGCCGGGCCACAGGGGAATCCAAGATTCTGGTGATAGGCAACCCCACGCGTCCTACGGGGCGGTTCTACGAAATTTTCCACCCCCGCACCCCTCATTCTCCCTGGGTTCTTCACCACCTTTCCTGCCTGAAAAGCCCCCGGGTGAACCCGAAATGGGTGGAAGAGAAGAAACGGGAATGGGGTGAGGATTCTAACCTGTATCGCGTCCGCGTCCTCGGCGAATTCCCCCATCAGGCAGATGACGCTCTTTTCTCCCTACATCTTTTAGAGAAAAGCCGACGGGAAGAAGAGGATGCACCTGCCGGCTTCGCCCTGAAAAATATCGCATATTCCATCGGGGTGGATGTGGCGCGATTCGGGGAAGATAAAACCGTTCTCACCGTGGTGGAAGCCCTGCGAATACCCGGAGAATCATCCACACGCTATCGGGTGAGGGAAATCTATGCGTATGAGAAACTACCGGTGAGTGGCACAGTAAATATGGTTTTAGACCTCATTGAGCGAATGGTGAAGTCGGCAGAGTCCATCACCATCCTCGTGGATGACACCGGGCTGGGCGGTGGCGTCACGGACCTCTTGCACCGGGAACTGGAGGTGCGAGCTACCGGCGCCTGCGATATTCGCGTGATGCCCGTGGTTTTCGGCTCCGCCCCCATCCCCCAGAACTCTTTCGCCCAGGCTTCTCTTTTCTTCTCCAACCTGAAAGCCCAACTGGTGTGGAATGTCAAAACACTGTTTGAATCCGGGAATGTGGAAATTTCGGGGGACATTCTGCCGGACTGGATTGACCTTCTATTCGCCCAGTTGCTGGATATTCGCTACGAATTCACTGCAGGGGGACGTTTGCAGGTCATTGACCCACCGGGCAAAAGCCCAGATTTCGCCCATTCCCTGGCTCTCGCCCTCGCTTCCGCCCTCCTCCAGCCACTGCATCCCCACCTCGGAGTCGTGAAACTCAACCCCTGAGGTTGTGAGCCTGTGATGTCAGTTAAAAACAAAATTCGGAAACGAACACGGGAGGTAAATCACTATGATAGAATTCTGGACTAAAGTCCTGGAGCAAATGCCAGCCCTCGCCGTCATTGCCGTTCTGTTTATCCTTCTGTTTAGAGGCTTCCTCTCCCTGCTCAAAAGCCATACTGAATCCCTGAACCACACTATGTCCGCCGGCTTTCAAGAACTGAAAGACGAATTGAAAGAATCCAGAGAGGATTTTCGGGTTTTTATGAACCGTCTCTTCGCCCTATTGGACAAACTCACCAACAGCGATGCCTGAAGTTATCCTCCTATGATTCTGTGAGATTTCCCGATGTCTTCTATCAGACCACCCCGTCAAAGCGTCCGTCACCCTCGTCCTCCGATAATATGGACAGGGGTCGCTTGATTGAAGGGAGAAAGCGTGAGGTGGGAATTGTCTATCTTCTGATAGGAGTATCACTCAAACGGGCTCTGCCTGGTGCCGGTGGAATCTTCTGTGATGCCGAAAGCATCGTAGAGTTCATACGCCTGAAAAGTGCCCGCATCATCCCAGGAAGTGAGGG
>JBBIMK010000035.1:0-16388 GCA_037444445.1 bacterium
ATAATTCATCCTCCTTCTGCTGTCTAATTTCCAACCTTGCAATATTATCCTACTATAAGTTATAGGGAAAAGTCAAGCGATTATACTTTTTGAGTCAATACAGCCTGTAGAAATCCCCTTTTTCTCTTGCTCAACGAAGTTTCACGGTTTCGGTGTTACACTCAGGAGTCAATTCTCTTCAGGAAGAAAGGAGGTTTGGCGCGGGGTGAAGATGAGGGGCTATTTTTTCGCTGAGGAGATTGGAGGAGGATAGAGGTAAATGGGCTCTACAGGGGGCAGTTTGCCCTTCTTCCGTTTCATTTTATGGTATGCCCATTGAAGATACCCGATGGGTGAAGGCAAATAGAGGTCTTTTACGAGGATGACTTCTTTTTGTTTTTTTTCCAGGGATTCCACAGGGAAAAGGGGGAGAGCATCACCACCCAGCCACACCTTTTTTCCTCTGCATTGGGTGAGGAGGACATTTGGAGTGGTGCGACCCCACTCGGATATGCTCACGGGCAGGAGATATGAAGGCTGATACCACCCATAGAATACTTCTCCACGAACAGCCTGGATGACGGGCAGAAGAAAACGGATGTCAGGAGCCTCATCTATCTCCTTTTGATGGTCGTAAAAGCGGGCGTTCAGGCTGAAGGCAAATGCTTCCAGTGCGCTAACTCCGATGACAGGCCTGGAGAGGACATCACCGAGGATAGTGGCGAAGGCAATGCCAATTTTTATTCCTGTAAGGGAGCCGGGTCCTGGATTCACCAGGATGGCATCCACCTGAGTCAGGGACATTCTGCCAGCGTCCAGTGCGTCTTCTACGGTGCGAGTGAGAAGGCGAGAGGTATTCTCCCGGAGGAAAATGCTCTGTCCCCGAATCCTCTGTTCGTCTCCTACGAATACTGAGGAAAGTCGGCTGGCAGTGTCAATACCGAGGAAATTCATTCCCTTTTCCCTTTCGTTTCGCCTCTCATTTTTTTCTGCAATTGTCTGATTTTTCTGAGTATCTGGGCCTTACCCCGGAGGGAAATTCGCCTCTCTTCTTCTCTTTTCCCTTTACGAATTTGTATCAGGAGAACGGGAATGCCTCTCTCTTTCAGGTCCTGCTCCATCCGTTCTCCCCATTCTACTGCCACAATTCCTTCAAACGATAAAACTTCTTCCACCTGTTCAGGTTCTACGATATTTTTCCGGTAGAGGTCCAGATGGAGAAGGGGAACAGGTCCCGGGTAGAGGAGTGCGGTCAGAAAAGCGGGACTGCGGAGCAGGTTCCGGGCGATACCCAGCCCTTCTCCCAGTCCTTTAATCAGCACTGTTTTTCCCATTCCCAATTCACCTTTCACGAGAAGAATCGCTGGAGGGGTCAGAATCCCTGCCAGCCCTTTGCCCAGCAGGGAAGTTTCTTCCTCACTCCGACTATGAAAACGAATGACGATAGCCGGTTTCCTGGAGTCGGGTTTCCTTGCCATTTTGGTTGAGATAAACGCCGGAGCCTTTTCTGACCTTCCCGATGACAGTGAAAGGGCAGTATAGTTTGCGATGGCAAGCCCGTTTCGCTTTGTTCACATCTTCTAATGGGAGAGCCAGGAGCAATTCATATTCTTCGCCGGAGGCAAGGGCGATGGAAAGGGGCGACTTCCCTATTTTTCGGGCAAAGGATTTTACATAAGGGGCCACCGGTATCCTCTCCGCATCCAGCACAATCGCACATCCGCTTTCCTCACTCAATCGGTGGGCGTCGGAAGAGAGGCCGTCAGATATATCCAACATGGCATGAGCGAATTGCCCGAGGATTGCACCTTCACGGGTTCTGGGCATGGGCTCAAGGAAGCGATGTTTGAGATGGGAGAAATGGGGCAGAGAGCGGGAGCAAGCGAGCCAGCCTGCGTGCATTGCGCCCAGACAGCCCGTTACCGCCACCACATCACCGATTTTTGCACCCGAACGACCCACTGGCTTCTCTGTTTCTCCCAGCGCCATCCCTCCCAGAATTAACGGGCCTGGTGATGTTACCGTGTCACCGCCAATCAGGGAAATTCCGAAATGAGTGCAGGCATCTTTGACTCCCCCTAAAAGTTCGTTCAGGCTTTCCTGGCTGAAGTCAGAGGGTAAGCCGAGGGCCAGGAGAAAATAGGTGGGATGAGCCCCCATTGCTGCCACATCCGAGACATTGGCTACCACCACCCGCCACCCCGCATGCCACAGCCTCATATACTGAAACGAAAAGTGAACCCCCTCCACGCGCAAATCCGTCGTTACCACCAGATGGGTTTTTCCCGACGGCAGGAAATATGCGGCATCATCTCTCAGATTTAATCCAGGGTGAGAAAGCCCCAGCATTTTTTGAATTCGTGCAATCACCTGCCGTTCATCCATGTTCATTCACAGACCACAGATTTTTTCGCAAAAGGATGGAGTTTTTTGCCCCCGTCGGGTAGGGTGAATTGAGAAGGTGGGGCACACCACCGGAAGCAGAAGCGGTGAGATAGCTGTCTCGCACTACAGAGGGCAGGATGGAAGCATCCCGAGTTGCTTTATTTCCAGTTCAGAATGACAGGCAGGTCTGTGTCCCATATCCGAGAGTCCACGCCCTTTAACCAGGCGGATTTTCAATGTTCTCCCTCCCGAGAGGAGGTGGTGGAACATTCCGGCGTTGGTGTTTCATTTCCTTTCGCTGTTTATTTCTTTTTTCCTCTGCTTTTTCTCTTTCCCTTCGCTCCGCAACGCTTTGCATGAACTCTTCAAATTCCTCCGGGTGGAGGGACAGGCGCAGAGAGGGGAGATGACTGCGTAACTGCTTCGCCTTTTCCTCCCATTTTTTACGCAGTTGGTTTTTATATTCTTCATATGCGCCCAACCGGATATATAACTCCTCTTCCCCTTCGTGTTTCAACTGTTCCCGAACCACTTCTGCCTCTTCTTTGTAGCACTGGCGGGCAACCCACTCTGTGCAACGGATACGCCACCACCAGAATTCCGTCAAGAACTTTCGGAGAACCTGGTGCAACAGGGGACTTCCTTCTCCATCCCAGATTCCCGGATGATAATGAATCAACACAGAATAAGTGCAGACGGTGGGCAAGAAGCGCCCCCAATGGATGTCGCCCAGGTAATACTTGAACGGACCTTTCATCATCCGGAAGTTCATCCGACTAATGTGGGCTTCGTGGAGCCATTCGTTGATTTCTTCCCACTCTATGAACCGAAAATAGGGGCCTATACGATACATGCACTGCCAGTGCAGGAGGAACCAGTTGGGACCCTGGTCTACGATTCTGGCATCTTTCACCAGAGGATGATGCTTCGCCTGGTGGTTCAGGTCATTTACGGCGCGGACAATAAAAGGGAGGGAAATCTCCATAAGAAGCCCTTCCAGGGCGATGGATTTCGGTGCGCCATCCTGGTATCCGATGGGTTCACTGGGCGGGTAAGTCATTCCACCATCCCTCCTCTCGCAAAATCAGATAATGAGCAGTTCCTCCTCCAAGGATTCACGAACCGTTCTCACAAGGCAATCCCAAATTATCCCTTCCTCTTCTTCCTCTCCACCAGGGTTCTCTCGGCATCCAGGTAATCCTGAAAGAGGGTTTCTAAATCATCCTCGCTATAAATGACAGATTTTCGGCTCACCGTAATATCATCACCGGAGCGGGTAATCACAGCCAGGTCCGGTGGAAGTTTCTTCAGTTCTTCTTCCGCTACCTGCCGATACAGTTCTTTATATTTGTGAACCACCTTGCCTTCCTGAATCGTAATCAAGCCAGCAAATTCAAAATCCCCTTCTACTCCATTCCGCCGGTATTCCAGAATATACAGCACTTTCTCGTCACCCCTTTTCCACTTCTATAATATAAACTCCGTTATTACCCGTTTGTTTCTTTCTTTCTCATACCTGACTATTGTAACACAAATGGTTTTGGTATAAAAGAGGTCAGGACCACGCACTGTCCATTCTGTATGGCTACCGTTTCTTCCAGGCGGATACCAAACCGCCCGGGAAGGTAGATGCCGGGCTCAATGGTCACTATCATATCGTTGTTCAGCGTGTCCTCTGATAGGCTGGAAAGGCGGGGGAGTTCGTGGACTTCCAGGCCAAGGCCGTGTCCGAGACCATGTCCAAATGCTTCGCCATAGCCAGCGTTCTGAATCACAGAGCGAGCCGCAAAGTCCACTTCCCGCGCCGGAATCTTCTCTCCAAGAGCAGATATAGCCGCCTCTTGTGCTCTTTCCACGACCTCAAATACTTCTTTCACCTCTTTAGACAGTGAACTACCCAGGACGAAGGTTCGCGTCACATCCGAGCAATAACCGGAAACACACGCCCCCGCATCCACCGTTACCACATCCCCTTCCTCAATCTTTTTCTCCGAAGGAGTTCCGTGGGGCATAGAAGTGCGGACACCGGATAGCACGATGGTGTCAAAAGCCTTTCCATCCGCCCCTTGCTTTTGCATCGTATAATCCATCTCCAGAGCCGCCTCTCTCTCCGTCATCCCGGGCTTTAACGCCTGGAATAAATGCTGGAATGCACTCCCCAGAACCCGGCAGGATTCTTGAATCAGTCGAATCTCTTCAGGGGATTTGAATGCCCTGTGATGCTCAATCATCCCGCTACAGGGCACCCATTCTACCGCAGGTAGGATTTCCTTGAAAGCGTTCCACTCTTCCACCGTCACCAGATGGGATTCAAATCCAATTCGCTGAGGGTGGCTTTTCTCCACCTCTTTCAGCACGAACTCCCTGATTTTTGTGGCAAACATCGTGCCCTCCACATAGAGGTCTCCTTCCGCCAGTGCCCCCGCCTTTTCCTGGTAACGAAAGTCCACATACAGAGTGGTTCTTCCGGGCGCCAGGTAGAGATACCCTTCCGACCCATAGAAGCCGGAAAGGTAATAGCGGTTATACACCGAATGAATCAGGAATCCGTCCAGTTTCTGCTCCACCAGCCACCGATAAACCTTATCCCGCCGGGGGGCAAAAATCTTTTTCTCTCCTTCCCTCATCGTTCCTCACCTTCTTTTAGTGTATCACAGAGCAAGGGTATAACAGCAGGCTCTCACTCCTCGCTTTCCCTGTTCAGATTTCTCGGAGTGGTTGCAATCTTCTCTATCTCTTCTGCATGCTTCTCCAGCCAGGACAGGCATGCTTCCTTGCAGAAGGTTTTCACTCGCTCCCAGCCCTTGCTCTTCTCCCCTGTGCGGAAGAAAGCCGCCAGAACCCCCAGCGCCTTCCCCTGCCGGTAAGTGATGTCTTCCTCCTCCGCCTTCGTGAGGGATTGTTGAAGTTCAGCATTCAGCCACTCCCGAGTGACTTCCGGAAATTTGAGGGAGCAATCCTGGAATTGCCCTCTGGAGTAGCAAATCACCATAGGGAGGAAGGGAGAAGCGGCGTGAGAAATCTCGTCAAAATAGTCAAATCGGTCATCATAAGAGAGGATTTCTTTCACCCCATCTCCATCCACATCTCGGAATACCGGTTCATACCCATTTCCCACATCCAGAAGGGATTCAGATAATTTTCCATCTTTCTCTTCGTACAGACGGTAGTTCCAGCAGCAATGAGCGCCGCCGGTAAATTCCACTACCACGGGTTCTTCCTTCTGCTTTTCCCGCACGGAGGCGCAGTATAAATCGAAAACCTGAGGGCTCAGATTCTCCTGAGGAGTTTTGGATTCAGTCAAAGGGAAAGATGCCAGCACAAAGGCGTCCAGCCCATTTTTTAAGAGCCGCCACTCCACATTTTTCTCCGTGAAAAAGAAGGAACGGGTGTAGGGTTCGCATCGTTGAGGTGCCCGAGCCAGTATTTCCTTCCCTTCCTCATACACCCTTTTCATCACTACAGGTTGAAGAGGGTTATCCCTCGGACCTCGGGGGAGAGCGACGATTTTTTTCGCCACTTCCAGCCCCTTCACCACCTTTCCGAAAATGGTGTAAGCCCCATCCAGTTTATGCGCGGGTGCCACGGTAATATAGAATTGACTACCACTGGAACGCCTTTCGGGGTTCACGGCGTCCGGCAGGCGAGCCATTGCCACCATTCCTTCCTCATGGGTCAAAGTCGGAGTGATTTCTGCGGGCAAAGTGTAGCCCGGACCACCCGTTCCATTTCCCCGATTATCCCCGCCCTGAATCACAAACCCTGGAACTATGCGGTGAAAGGTCAGCCCGGTGTAATACTGGAGGTTGACGAGAAATAAAAAATTCTCCACCGTTTTCGGCGCCTTATCTGAATAGAGTTCCATCACAATTTCTCCGTAATCGGTGAGGATATGAACCCGAGGGTAAGAGGGGGGGTTGCTCGCCCCAATAAGAAGGAAAGCGACGAAGGCTATCCCCCCTATCCACCTTCCGTTCCCAACTATTCTTTTGCTCATACACATCACCTCTTGTGTCAGTATATCACATGGGGCTTTCTTTTTTCAACCCATCCCTCCCATTGGGAGGTGGAGAATTTCTTGCCCCTGTCCATCATTTTCTATTGACACCTTGAATTAATCATAACACAGTCAGTGCCGTGCCCTACTTTTTGCCACCTGGAGAAGAGCCCAGACGCCAGTGAAGGATGAGGATAGAAAGGTAGCCCAGACCGAGATAAATCGTATAGAAGATGGAGCGGTCCAGAAGAGTGGCAGCCGCCGAGATATTCTCTTTTACGCGCAGAGCGGAGAACATTCCGATGAGACTGGCTTCTGTGATCCCAAACCCGGCGGGAACGAAGCCTAAAACTCTCGCCGCTAACTGCGCCACCGTTACCGCCACGAACACACTCAAGAAGGGCACCCTTTCCCCCAGGCCCCGGAACACCATATAGGTCCGAAAATAATCCACCATTCCGGCGAGAAGCGCCAGAGCAATGCAGGTCCATGCCGACCCGCGATTCTCCAGACTCTTTTTCACCGTAGCCAGAAAGGCTATAGACCGCTCCTGAACATATCCCTGGAAGTCAGGATAGGAAGGGAATCGCCTGCGAATGTGCGAAAAGGGAAGAAAATACACAATCGTAAGAAACACCCTCGTTAGAAAGGCAGAAAGCATTCCTTTCAACAATATGATAGACACTACAGATGTCGTCAGAAGTATTAAAACCACGAATAGGCTCACAGCCACAGAAGGAGGAAATTCCACCTGAAAGAATACCAGCACCATCGCCAGTAGAGTGAAAATCAGGGTGGCGAACAGGGTATAAAATCGGTCCAGAAGAGTAATGCCGATAAAGGAAGTTTTCCCGTCTCCGTAGAGGGCATTCAGGTAATAGGCTTTGAAGGGCTCCCCACCTGCATGAAAGGCTGGTGTAGTAGAGTCTACAAAATTCCCTGCAAGGAAAATGAGATAGGCATCCAAAAGATGGACTTTCGCCGCGCCTCTTGCCGCCCGCATGAGTTTTATCCCATTCAGCAACCCGCTCAAAACTCCCAATAAAACCACCAGTAATGCTTCGGGCACCCTCAATTCTGAAAATGTCCTGAAAATAGACGGCAATCCGATTCTATGGAGAATCAGCAGCAGCAAACTGCCCAGGAGAACTGGAAAGAGATAAAGGAAACCTTTCACTGCCCTTGTGTATCTATTTTTTATCACATTTTTCAGATTTTGTCCACTCAATTTTGGCGGAGGAACTTTCTCCGGTGCATCTTACTGCGATGGCGAAAAACTGACAAATGTCATTGTTTTGGGGGAAGAGAGGTGTTAGGGTATCATTGAATGAACATTCATTCAACTGTGAAAAAATTTTCAGAAAACAGGGGAAAAGCCCGAAATGACCGCAGAGAGGAAATCCTTCGCTCCGCCGCCAGTGCCTTCCAGAAAAAGGGCTTCCTCGGCACCACCATGCAGGACATCTCCCGTCAATTGAAAATGACCCAGGGAAACCTCTACCACTACTTCAAAAATAAACAGGACATCCTCTTCCAGTGCCACGACTACTCCTTGAACCTCGTTTTACAGGAACTGGAAAGAATTCAAAATTCCCCCCTTTCGCCAGAGGAAAAACTCCGTGCTCTCATCCTGTTCCATGTGGGAGTGATGGTGGACGAACTTCAAGCCAGCGCTATGGTTCTGGAGCTTCATGCCCTTTCCCCTGCCCGCTTGAAGAAGATTGTTCAAAAGAGGGATGCGTATGAAAGAGGGGTGCGGGAAATTATATCGGAAGGGATGAACCTGGGGATATTTGAGGATTATGACCCGAAACTGGTGGGCTTTTTCCTCTTCGGCGCCATCAACTGGCTCGTCCGCTGGTTCAACCCCGTAGGGCAGCGCTCGGCGAAAGAAGTGGCAGAAGCCTTCTCTAACCTCTTCATAGACGGCTTGAGAAAAAGGGTTGAAAAATCAACCGGAACGGAAAAGGGTGAGAAACGGCAATGAATGTCGGACGGAAAAATAAAACCTCAGGGAGGGCAAGAGAATGAAACCCTTCAGCGACTGGTATCATCACAGGCACGAATATGCGAAGGAGTGGAAAAAACGAACCGGTGGTAAAGTGTTCGGCTACTTCTGCACCTATGTGCCGGAGGAGATTCTATATGCAGGGAACATCCTCCCGGTGCGAATCTTAGGCAGTCATGAGCCTCAGGATGTAACCGAGCCTCATATTTTTTCTATGTTCTGCCCTTTCTGTCGGGATTGCCTGGCGCAGGGGCTGAAGGGGCGTTATGACTACCTGGACGGGATTGTGATTGCGCAATCCTGCCTTCATATCCGGCAGGCTTTCACTTCCTGGCAACTCCACATCCCCACACCCTTCTCGTACTACATCCCTTTCCCTGTGAATCTGCAAAGCCCAAGGGCATTGCCCTATTTGACTGAAGAGCTCCGGCAATTCAAGCTCTCCGTGGAAAACTGGCTGGGGAAGCCCATCGCGGATGAGGACCTGGATAGAGGGATTGAAGTGATGAACACCCACCGCAGATTGCTCATGGAACTTTACTCTACCCGAAAATCAGAGAATCCTCCGATAACGGGTTTGGACGCCATGTATGCCGTAGTGTCCAGCCAGATAGCGGACAAGACGGAGCATAATCAGGCGCTGACAGAAGTGCTGGATAACCTGCGCCGCTCTCCATCCCAGGGAAGCCATCGGGGCAAGGTGCGCCTAATGATTTTAGGAAGCGAGGATGATGATACGGAATTTGTAAAGATGGTGGAGTCCGTCGGAGCCATCTTTGTGATAGATGAGCATTGCACGGGAACCCGGTATTTCTGGGAGGAAGTGAAGCCCGATGGGGATCGTCTGAAGGCGATTGCGGAGCGGTATATTCGGAGACCGCCCTGCCCGAGCAAGGACTGGCCCGAGCGGCGCCGGATTCCCCACATTCTTTCCCTGGCGAAAGAGTATCAGGTTCAGGGGGTCATCCTGATACAGCAGAAATTCTGCGACCCTCACGAGTTGGATATTCCCGCTATCCGGCAGGCTTTCAAGGAGGCGGGCATACCCACCCTCTTTTTAGAGTTTGATGTCACGGTTCCATACGGGCAGTTCCGCACCCGTGTGGAAGCCCTGCTGGAAACCATTCAACAGGAGGAATTATTCTGAAATGAAAAAGTATAAAACAGAGCCGTTGAAATGCTGGGGGAAGGCGAAGGAGCTTCGGATGGCGTATTATAAAAATTACGCTTCCGCGAAGGAGAAAGGCGGGCTACGATGGGCTGGCGGAGCCTGGTCGTTTGATGCCATCCCTCAAGGTCTGGGCGACGATGTCTATCCTCTCACCGGTGAGCCTTATGCCGCTTCCATCGCCTGGATGAAAGACTTTGCTCTCCAGTGCCAGGAAGCGGTGGAACGCGCAGGCTTCGCTCATGATTTGTGCTCTTATATGCGAAATTACTGGGGCTCCGTCCTCTTGAATCAATACGCCTTCGGCGGGCCTTTCCCCAGGCCGGATTTTATCTGGCAGAACCATATTTGCTGTAGCCATGCCAAATGGTATCAGGTGGTCAGGGAACTGGAGAAGCGCGACATCCCGATGTATTCCATAGATGTCAGCGTGGGTCCCTTCAAGGAATTGACCCCGAGCAGGGTGGATTATATTGTCGGGCAGATGCTGGATGGCATTGAGTTCCTGGAACGAGTAACCGGCAGGAGTTATGATGACGAAAAACTGATTCAAGCGGTCTACAATCACTGTCGAACCTCCTCCGTTTGGGCGGAGATTTGTGCACTGAATAAAACAGTTCCAGCCCCCCTGGAGGAGAAAACGATGTATTCCCTGTATGTATTCGGCACTCTCCATAAGAGCAGTCAGTGGGTTGCGGATTTCTATGAAGAACTAAGGGATGAAGTGGCCGAGCGAGTTCAGAGAGGAATCGCCGCCATTGAGAACGAGAGGTGCCGGGTCATCACGGACACCCAGCCACCCTGGGGCTTTTTGAATGTCTTCCGCTACCTGGAAAAATACGGTTGCATTTCCGTGGGTTCTTTATATACCTTCGGCCTCATCGGCGCCTGGGAAATCAAGCCCGATGGCACCTGGGGCCCCAAAACCACACCCCAGCAGAAAGGCATCCTGTTGAAAGGGCGAGAAGAAGCCCTCCGATATCTAACAGAATGGGAACTTTCCAAGCCCGAGTGGCAACACTTCTATCATCCTCAATTGAAATCAGAAATGCTCCTTCGCATCGCGAAGGAGTGGAAACTGAATGGCGTGATATTGCACTACAATCGGGGATGCGAAGGGTTGAGCCTCGGGATTGCGGAGAACCGCCTCGCCATCATAAAAGCGGGTATCCCGGTGATGGTGTTTGAAGGGAATATGGGCGATGAACGGGAATTTGACGAGGCCAGAACCATTTCCCGTATTGATGCCTTCATGGAAAGTTTAGGGATGGTGAAAACCGGATGATTTACGCAGGATTGGATTGTGGAGCGAGGAATACGAGGGCTCTTCTGTGGGATGGGAAGGGCATTTTAGCACGAAGCAGTCATCTGACAGGCTTTGAGCCGAGAATCGTGGCGAAAGAGGTTCACATAGAGGCTCTACGGGCAGCGGGTGCGGAGTGGCAGGATGTGGCGCATATCACCGCCACTGGCACCGGAAAAGGGTCCGTGGACTTCGCCCACAGCACCATCACGGAAGTCAGCGCCAATGCCAGAGCCATTTCCTTCCTCTTCCCACGGGTTCGCACATTGATTGATGTGGGAGCGGAGGAGGGCAGAGCCATCAAAATGGATGCGTCGGGGAAAGTGGTGGACTTCGCTATCAATGAAAAATGTGCCGCCGGGGCAGGAACTTTTATTGAGACGATGGCACGGGCCCTGGAGGTGTCGCTGGAAGAAATGGGGCCCCTGGCCCTCCGCTCCTCTCGCTCTGTGCCTATGAACGCCCAGTGCGCTGTATTCGCTGAATCTGAGGTGGTCTCCCTCATCCACTCCAGAACCCCCAAGGAGGACATCGCCCGCGCTATTCATGACGCCATTGCAGAACGAATCTCCTCTCTGGTCCGAAGGGTGGGAATGGAACAGGATGTGGCTTTAATCGGAGGTATGGCGAAAAACATCGCATTCTACGAAGCCCTGAAGCGGAACCTGGGCGTGGAGATTATCCTGCCTTCTGATGTGGACTTCATCGGTGCGCTGGGTGCCGCTCTGACGGCTGAAGAAAGAAGGTGAGATGCAGATGGAAAAATCGTCTAAAGAATACTGGCGCTGGCCAGAGACCCGCTGGACTTCTCCCGATATGGACTGGCATTCCGCAGGCGTTCTGACCGCAGGGGTAGATGTGGGCTCTGTATCCAGCCAGGCTGTCATCCTCGCAGATGGAAATCTATTCGCCTACAGCAACTGCCGAACGGGCTCCAGTAGCCCGGAGTCCGCTCAAAAGGCTCTTGCCTGGGCGATGGAAGGCACTGGAATAAAGATGGAAGACATTCGGTATATCGTGGGCACAGGCTATGGGCGGGTGAATATCCCCTTTGCGAACCGGGCGATAACGGAGATAGCCTGCCATGCCCGGGGCGGGAATTTTATCTACGGTCCCTCCGTTCGCACCATCCTGGATATGGGAGGACAGGATTGTAAAGCCATCCGGTGCGATGAGCGGGGAAAAGTCACGGAATTCCTGATGAATGACAAGTGCGCAGCGGGAACCGGACGCGGAATGGAAGTCTTCGCCGACTTGATGGCTGTCCCCATCGAAGAAATCGGGAATATGTCCCTGGATGTAGAGGAAGAGCCACCGCCAGTCTCCAGCACCTGTGTGGTGTTTGCCAAGTCGGAGGCGATTGGGTTATTAAGAGGAGGCTGGCCCCTGAAGAAAGTCCTTGCTGGCTACCATTCTGCTATGGCGCATCGGGTGGTGGAACTCCTGGGCAGGCTGGGTGTGGAGAAGGAGTTCGCCATCACCGGCGGAATCGCAAAAAATGTAGGCATCGTGAAAAGAATTGAGCGAGAGCTGGGAATTACTGCCCTGAAACCCACCCTGGACCCCCAGATTGCCGGCGCTCTGGGGGCAGCGCTCTTCGCCAGAGCCCTTTACGAAAAGGAGAAGAAATGATTGCCCATTACGGGTATAAGGATGGCTCCGGTGAGTATTTCATCGGGATTGATACCGATAAATGCGACGGGTGCGGCAAGTGCGTCCCTGCCTGCCCCTACAATGTCCTGGAGATAGGGGAGGATGAAAATGACCCCTTCCGAGAACTACCTGTGGCAAAAGTCGTGGAAGCGGAGAGGAAGAAGATTAAGTACACCTGTGCTCCCTGTAAGCCCGTAGCCGGCAGGAAAGAGTTGCCCTGCATCCTCTCCTGCCCTGTGAATGCCATTTCTCACTCCTGGTAAAATGCCCGCCCCCTGCCATTTCCATCGTGGCAAAGAGAGGAAGTGCCCCCGCCTTCTGACCCTGCTATACAAAAACGATGAATAGAGTTTCACTCTATATGAATGGCAAGCAGGTTCAAGCATCGGCAGGAACTTCCCTCTTAGAGGTTGCGTGGCAGGCGAACATCTATATTCCCCAGTTGTGTGCTCATCCTGCCATACCCTTTTCCATCGGTAGCACGAAGGTTTCTCCTCCACCGACGGAATCCATTTTTATCGGTGGACAACAGTTCTATCATGAAAGAGTTAGCAAGGAATATGAAGGATGCGGGCTGTGCCTGATTTCCATAGAAGGCAGGGAAGAGTTTTTCCACGCTTGCACCACCCCTTCTGCTGAGGGAATGAAGATATGGACGGATACCCCCGCACTCAGAAGGGAGAGGCAGAAAAGGCTTTCCTCCATTCTAACGAATCATCCTCATGCTTGCCTGACCTGTGCACAAAATCGCGGGTGTAGTCTCACTCAGTGCTCCAGCAATGTTCCCATCGGGGAGCGATGCTGTCCTGTGTTCCAGGAGTGTGAATTGCGAAAGGTGGCAGAATATGTGGGCATCCCTCCTGATGCCCCTCGCTACATCCCGAAGGGGCTTCCTGCCGCAGATGATGACCCTCTGATTCTAATGGATTTTAACCTGTGTATCTCCTGCCTCCGGTGTGTAAGGATTTGTGTGGATGTTCGTGGAGTGGGCGCCCTCGGATACATCTTTCAGGATGGGAAAGTTCTGGTGGGAAGCCGGGCTCCCACACTTCGGGAATCGGCCTGCCGTTTCTGCCTGTCCTGCGTAGAAGTGTGCCCCACAGGCGCCCTGAGAGATAAAAAATCCTATTATACCAGAAAGGTTCCCTGCCAGTCTGCTTGCCCGGTGGGAATGGATGTGCCGAATTATATTCGGGCAATCGCTCTACGGGATTATCCAACATCCATCCGATACATTTCCGGAAACATCCCCCTTACTTCCTGCTTGAGTAGAGTTTGCCACCATCCCTGTGAATCTGCATGCTTGCGGAATGAACTGGACGAGGCGGTTGCTATCTGTGGGCTGAAACGGTTCGCCTTAGACCAGACTGGATGGCTTTCCGATTTTACACCACCATCGGAGAACGGCAAGAAAATAGCCATCATAGGCTCCGGACCCGCCGGGCTTTCCGCTGGCTATTATTTAAGGAAAAAAGGCTATGATGTGACTGTGTTTGAGAAGGAACCCTCCGCTGGCGGGATGCTACGAATGGGCATTCCTCGCTTCCGCCTGCCAGAAGAGATTCTTCAAAAAGACCTCTCTGGTCTTCAAAATATGGGCATTAAAATCCGTGCTGGCGTTGCCATAGACAATCCTGCCTCCCTTTTGGGCTTAAAGGAACAGGGCTACCAGGCCATCTTCATCGCCACCGGTGCGGGCTTAGCCAAAAAAATCCCCTTGCCCGGAGTTGAGAATGAGGAGGTCTTCTGGGGACTGGATTTCCTGAAAAATGTTGCCGCAGGCTTTTCCCCTGATTTCCGTGGGAAAAAAGTGGTGGTCATCGGCGGAGGAAATGTGGCGATGGATGTGGCCCTGACTGCAAGAAGATTCGGCGCCTCCTCCGTGAACATCGTTTGCCTGGAAAGAAGAGATGAAATGCCTGCCTTTGAAAAAGAGATAGAGAATGCCATAGAAGAAGGAATCGTTCTCCATCCTAACTGGGGCCCCAGACAAATTCTGTGTGCGAGTGGCAGGGTTTCTGGCGTGGAATTTATCCTTTGCACCAGGGTCTTTGATGAAGAAAAACGGTTCAACCCCTCTCTGGATGAATCCACCACGATGACTCTTCCTGCGGATGTGGTCATCCTCGCCATCGGGCAGGCGCAAGACCTCTCCCATTTCCCCAAACCAGTGCTGAATACGGTGGGGAAAGTGTCCGTAGACCCTGCATCTATGCAGACTCCCATCCCCGGTATCTTTGCAGGTGGGGAAGCGGTGAAAAGCCCTTCCTCCGTCGTGGAAGCCATTGCCGACGGGAAAAAAGCGGCGGAAGCCATTGACCTCTTCCTCGGTGGAGACGGTATCCTGCAGGACGGATTGGAGAGTGCAGGGGAATCCCGGTTCAATCGGGACTTCCAAAAAGTATTCAAAGGGTGGCTGGGAAAACAGGAAGGATTCGCTCAACGACAGCGAGAAAATATGCCCGTCCTCCCCCTGAATCGGCGCCAGGGATTTGATGAAATTGCTCTCGGCTTCACCGAAGAAATGGCACTCCGGGAGGCAACCCGATGCCTCCAATGCGACTTACGGGTTTCCATTCCACCCGTTCCATTACCCCCCCCGAAGTTCTTCCCTTTCAATGATGAATCAATCCGACTGGCGCCAGAGATGGAAGGCGTGATTCAACTCTTGAATGAGAAAATGGAGGTGGTGTTAATCAAAGGAACGCCCAATATAAACACTGCCCTGCGGGAACACTCCGGGAAAAAAGGTGTGAAATTCTTCCTGTTTGAATTACATCCGATGTTCACCCAGAGGGAGAGCGAACTCTTACAGGAGCACTTGAAAAAATACGGAACCCTGCCCCAGGAAGACCTGGAAGACCTCTTCTGACCGACAAATGTCTACCCACCTGCCATTCTGAGCGAAGGGAAGAGTCTCCTGTATTGAGGGTCCAACAATCCATCCTGCACGCTTGCCAGCACGCCGATGACAGCACCACCTCTCATTGGTAATTTTTAAGGCACTTGGCAAGCGACTTGCCTCCCATTATAATAACTAACGATGCACACCCGGGCTTCAAACTTCGTTTTTCACCATTTTCCCCCAGAGAAACGGAGCGATTCCGAGGTATATGGCAATGGCACCCACCCCTGTCTGCCATTGGCACAGGCAGGCAAACCTTTGCTTCGCAAAAACTTCTTTTATGCTGGAGCCGTTTTTTGTTTTCCCTTTTCTCAAATTTTGTTATAAAATATGGTCGTAGCAGATCAAGATATGAAAGGTATAAGAATTGGAAAAAGCTCTGGAGGTAGGATAGTGGTTTCCTTTCCTTATAATCCCGATTATATTTCAAAGGTAAAAACCTTTAAGCGATACCGATGGCATCCAGAAGAGAGGTGCTGGAGTTTTCCATGCAACACAGATACGCTGGAAAGGCTGTTTTCCATATTTGATGGAGAGATAATGGATGTGGACCCCGCTCTCCAGGGAGAGACAAAACAATTTGAAGACCTGCGAAAAGAACTGATGGCGAGGAGATATAGCGCCAAGACCATAAAATCCTATATACGCTGTAATCAGCTGTTCCTGAAGTTTGTAGAAAAGTCGCCTGCTGAAATTACCAATGAGGATGTGCGGAATTTTCTTGTATATCTTGCGGAAGGAAGAAAAGCATCTACATCCAGTTTGAACATAGCGATTAATGCATTGAAGTTCTATTATGGCAATATTCAGAAAAGGGAGTTTATATATGAGATTAGGAGACCGAAGAAGGATAAAAAATTACCGGTAGTGTTGAGTAGAGAAGAGGTTTCGAATATCTTTTCATCGGTTGAAAATCTCAAGCACAAGACGCTCTTGATGCTTACTTACTCGGCAGGACTTCGGGTGAGCGAAGTAATAAAATTGAAACTC
>JBBIMK010000036.1:0-14764 GCA_037444445.1 bacterium
TTGGATGGATGTTCATTAGCCAAACCCTGTCAAGTTTACATAGAGAGATTATAGGTCAGTTGAGGATCTTCTTCTTTGGTTTTGGGTTGGCTTTGGGTACAGAATTTATGTCTCTGAAAGAAATTGTCGGCGGTGACCCCAATGCTCTTAAACTCTATCAATCGTTCCGTGACCCTCATAGTGCTTTTGATATTGCTTCCAGGCAATATGCTTTTATGACAATTGGTCCGGTTTCACCTCTTTCATTTGCGGGCACCCCTCTTTTTCTTACTGCGTTTAATACTCCTGAAGAATTTCTTAGAATAAATAGATTAGGCTGAGTCTATTCATAACAAAATTAAAAACCATCTATATATTATCAACAACGGCTATGTCAGCAATTTTTTGAACAAGGTAATCAGTACACGGTATAAAGACTGGCAAATGGTGAGAGGGGCTTTCCATATCCCTTCAGACTCCCTGGTAATAGAAAAGACTGAAATCCAGTTAATCGCCCGGAAGAAGGGAACTTATAAGTCTAAATTCGTGATAGAACCCCCCCCGATTTATTTTCGCTTTAGTGGTAGCGATGGGAGCAGGCGTAGAGAGAGGGAACAGTCATTCTCTCTTTTATTTACACAGCCTTAATCTTTTTATATAAATCAAGGGTAGGCGCAGTTTCACTACCTGATTCAAGAGTATAACTGCCATTTCTACTTCCTTATTTTATCCATAATTTCACGCGCAATGGTCAAAAATTTGTTTTTCAACTCACTAACATTTACTTCAACGAGCATATCTACAGGCCATTGACTAATCTCATCAGGAAATTCACCAACCTCTTTGAGGGCAACGCTGAGCCAATAAAGGTCAAAACCAGGGTCCTTTTGTTTTGCCATTCTGAGCAAATTTTCTATTGGCTCAGTTTTCAAAATGAAGAATAAGTCAATGGCATCTCTATGTTTCTATCACCCAAAGAAGGTCAGGAGTTTATCTACCACAAGGTCCTGGTAGTCATTTATCTTAACCCCGAACTCTGAAAGATGTGGCTCCTGAAAGCGAAAGGGTGGGTCGTGAGCAAAGTGAAGCCGCACACTTTCGCTTTCTTTATGGACTTCAAACTCAACAGAGGATTCAAACCTGCGAATAACATTAAACGTGTATTGATGACGTCGCAAAATCCCCTCGAAAGTTCTGGTAAATGGGATAATAAAGTCCATTTCGCATGTGAAGAAATCCAGGTCGTAGGAACAGCGATGCCTCAAATAAAACTCTGCCAGGGCTGTGCCTCCTGTTAGATAAAAGGAAGATGCCTGACTTATCTTCCCGAATTCAACTAACAGATTCCTCTGAATGGGCGTAAGGATTCCTTTACCCTTTAGTATGTGCAAAATAATCCTCCCATAGTCTACGCACCCTACCTGGCAAGTTAAGTTCAGGGAGTAGTCTCCTCACTTCATCCCAGTTCAATTCAGCGATATCCTCTGCCCTACCATGGCTTAACACTTGTTCAATATACCATTTCCTCTGCCGTGGATCGTCAAGGTCAATCTCTTTGTCTGTTGACCAGACAATGTATCTTTTCGGCTTGATCTTCATCTTATCGCCTCCTGCCTTTAACCCAGTATTTTTCTTTCAGTTCTTCCTTGTGTTTTACCAATATACGATATGAAGAGTTCATATTTCAAGTTCTCCGGAATCTCCACTACCCAGAACACCGAGGATTCTTTCCTCTAAAGGTTTTTGGGCTTTCTTAAACTTTTCAATATCAATGGGCACCTTTCCCTTACCTCCTTTTCAATCTCCAAGTGTGATTATACCACGATGGGGGCAGGTGCGGAGAACGGGCAAATTTTCTGGAGGGAGGGATTTCGGTGCTGAGTTACCTATCGGCGGTTTTTGTGTAGCCGACGCCGGGCTCTTTCCGCACCAGGCCTTTGAGTTCCAGAAGGGTCAATTGCCCCATCACGATGCCGATGGATTGCCCCAGGGATTGAGCCAGCTCTTCTACCTGACGAGGGGCATCTGTGAGAAGGGCAAGGATGGCAGATTCTTCCGAAGTAAGAGAAACCGCCTCTTTTTTCTTCTGAATGGCGAAATCCAGCCCGAACTCGGTGAGGATGTCTTCTACGGAGGTGACGAGTTTTGCCTGCCCATCCCGGATGAGGTGATGGGTTCCTCGGCTCTGCCTGGAATCAATTCTGCCTGGAATGGCGAACACTTCACGCCCCTGGTCCAGGGCGGATCTGGCGGTGGTGAGGGCACCGCTCTTCTCCGGTGCTTCCACAATCAGCACTCCCCGGCATAGCCCGCTGATGATGCGATTCCTCGCCGGGAAGTTGTAGTAATCCGGCTGTGTGTCAGGGGGGTATTCTGAAAGCACTCCACCACTGTCCCGGATTTTCTCAAACAGGAGTTTATGCTCTGGCGGGTAAATGACATCCAGCCCCGAGCCCAGAACCGCATAAGTTTTTCCTTTCGCTTCCAGGGCGCCAGTATGGGCTTCTTTATCAATTCCTCTCGCCATCCCACTGACAATCTCGCATCCCGCTTCCACCAGTTCCTGAGAGAATCGCCGGGCGATGTCCCTTCCGTAAGCGGTGGGAAGCCTCGTGCCCACGATGGCGAAAAGAAAAGCCTCCTGAGACGGTAATTCCCCCTGATAAAATAACCCGGTGGGAGGTAAAGGAATTTCTTTCAACAAGGCTGGATATTCCGGGTCGTAGAGGGAGACAAATTTTTGTCCTTTCTTTTCCAGCAGGGTCTGACAGTCTTCCGGGGAAAGCACCCGGGCGGGAGGGGGGAAATTCAGGGAGCCAGACAGGGAGTTGCGATTCTTCCACGCCTCACCGGCTGAGCCAGTGATTTCAGTGGCTCGCCGAATAAAAGTGTCAGTATATCCGGAAAGTTTCAACGCCAGAAGGTAGAGGCTATCTTTCTCCGAACCAGGCATGGAAGGTGACCTCTCCTTTCGTATAGGGAGGAGGAATCCTCAGAACCCGGAAGAGGGCGGAGAAATTATGAACCTGCGTCCGGCTCTCCACGATGGACAGCCCTCTCGCCATCCCTTCCACGATTAGCCGATGGATAAGATTTTCCCACAGATATTTCGCCCGGGGATGGGGAATTAAGGCAATCAATTCCAGAACCCCCACCTTCTCATCGGAAAAGGCATTGAACTCTTCATCAATGTAGAAAGTGTGGAAGCCGATGGGGCGCCCCTCAAAGGAAACGAGGGCCATACCGCCGCGTTTACCGAGGGCGGCGTTGACTGCCCACTCTTGATGAAACAGATTGGCTCGCTCCGTCGGAATATGCGGGTCCCGATGGAAGCGGTCCTTCGTGAACGCCATCCCTGCCACCCGACGGATAAAAGGCAAATCTTCCTCCGTGGGCAGGCGAACCTCACAGGTTTCCGGAGCCTCAAACAGCGTATCCATCTTTGAAGAATAGGCATACAAAAGCGTGGATTCCATCCACCGAAACCCTCCGGCTTCCAGTGAATGGGCGGCGCACAGGTCCCGCGCATCCAGCCTGCAGTCCACAAACTGCACTCCCCGCTCCCGGAGCCAGCGGATAGCCTCCCGCAGAAGTGCCTCGCCGGCTGAAGTGCCCTCTGCATACTCCGCCGACAGAAGAAAGTCTGAAATCCGAGCCGATGGAACTCCCAGCACTTCCGTATCCCAGGGAAGGGAATGGAGGGATAGAACACCCAGGATTTTGCCCCTTTCCTCCGCAACCCAGATTCCTCCTTCCGGATTTTCTGCCTGTTTTTGAAAACGATGCTGGTAATAATGGATAAGAGCATCCTGTTTCATCGGCCGGATATATTGATATTTCTTGAAAGGGTAAGTTTTCAGGAAGGCAGTTAGAAGGCCTTTTTCCACTTGCTTTAGTGAGTGGATTTCCATCAACCCTTTTTCTCCTCGTGTTCGCTACCATTATATCAGATGAGGGATTTTCAGGAATGGGCAACCGCAAGGGAGAGTTCTTACATTCCTGGAAGTTTAGATAAAATAGAGGATGTGGAAATGAGGGAGTGGTTACAACTGGCAGTCACCTGGCCGTGGCCGCGGGTGCCTCTGCCTTTGTTTCCGGTGGTTCTCTTTCAACTTCCTCTTTTGATTTTTTACTCCTTCCTGCGGATGCTGTCAGCCTATTTATTGGCTTTGATATTTTCTTTGACTTATGGGATCCTGGCGGCATCTCATCCGAAGAGGGAGCGATGGATGATTCCCCTGCTGGATATTCTGCAATCGGTGCCGGTGCTGGGTTTTTTTCCCGCGGCGATTTACTTTTTTATTGCTCTCACGGGTGGTGGGCGTCCCGCCGTGGAACTGGCTTCTGTTTTCCTCATCTTTACTTCTATGGCGTGGAATATGGCTTTTGGCGTGTATGAATCTATCAAAACTTTGCCCAGAGAGCATCGGGAAGCGATGGACTCCTTCGGTGCAGGCCCACTACTAAAATTCACTCGCCTCATCTTCCCCGCCTGCATTCCCAAACTGGTATTTAACAGCATGATGTCCTGGGCTGGAGGATGGTATTTTCTGATTGCCTGCGAAATCATCTCTTTAGGTCCTGTCAATATAGAGTTATCGGGGCTGGGAACTTTCCTTTCTCAATCGGTGCAAAAGGGGCAAATCGCTTACACAGTTCTCGGGATACTCCTGCTGGCGCTGGTGATATTCGGGATGGATGTGATGGTGTGGCGTCCTTTTGTGGTCTGGTCGCAGAAATTCCGTTTTGAGACCGGACCCGCTGAAGCCGGGTATGAGCGTTCCCTGATTCTCAACTGGCTACGGCGGAGCGAACGGATAAGAAAGCTTCGCCGGCAGGCTCGTCTTTTCTTCTCGGCTCTGTTTGTAAAGGTGCAGAAACTCGTGGTGTGGATGAGCCGATTTCTGAAGGGGCAACCGGGATCCACCATCCGGGTAGCCCTTCGGGCTCTGCTCTGGGGCGGTCTGTTGATTCTCCTCTCCTTTGCCGTGGTCTACCTGTTCGTTCTGTTCACCGGTTCAGGGTCTCCCGATGCAAAGAGGATACCTGTGGCGCTCCTGTGGTCTTTCGGCCGGGTTCTGGTTGCCTATGCCCTTTCCGTAGCCTGGACCCTTCCTCTCGCCCTCTGGGCGGGAGAACATCCCCGGCTGTTCCGAGTATTAACGCCGGTGGCGGAAATCGGTGCCAGCCTCCCAGCCACCGCCTTCTTTCCCTTCATCGTTCTCCTCACTGTGGAGGGATTTGGAGGGATGAACCTATCTTCTATTCTCCTGATTATGACCGGAATGCAGTGGTATCTCTTATTCAATCTATTGGCGGGAGTCCAAAGCATTCCGAGGGATTTGCGGGAAGTGTCAGCATCCCTCGGGCTCCCTCGCCACCTTTACTGGAAGAAAATTGCGCTTCCCGCCATCTTGCCCTCTCTCATTACGGGTTCCATCACAGGGTGGGGAGGGGGCTTTAACGCCTTAATTGTTTCCGAATATGTGGTTTATAAAGGGCAGATTCACAGCGTGCCGGGAATTGGCTCTTTGCTGGATTATGCCACCTATGAGCAGGTGGACACGGTTTTGATGATACTCGCTCTCGCCGCTATGATGGGGATGATTCTTCTTTTGAACCGGCTGGTCTGGCGTCGCTTTTATCAACTGGCCACCACTCGGTATAAAATAGAATATGGATGAGCACGATTCTACGCCTGGAACATATTTATAAATCTTTTCCTATGCCGCAGGGGGAACTTCTGGTGCTGGAAGATGTGAACCTGGAAGTTCAAGAGGGTGAGTTCATAGCGATTGTTGGAGCCTCCGGTGGTGGGAAAAGTACCCTTTTGCGAATTATCCAGGGCATCATTCCGCCTGCCTCGGGGTATGTGTGGCACAGAGGGAAAAAGCAGAATGGAGTGAACCTCGGATGTGCGATGGTGTTTCAGACCTTTGCCCTCGTTCCCTGGCTCACGGTTATGCAGAATGTTCTGTTAGGCCTGGAGGCAAGAGGTGTAGAAGAGCCAGAACGCTCCCGCAGGGCGAACTTTTATATTGATAAGGTGGGCCTGGAAGGATTTGAAGAGGCTTACCCCCGGGAACTCTCCGGTGGGATGAAGCAAAGAGTGGGCTTTGCACGTGCTCTGGCGGTAGAGCCGGAAATCCTCCTTTTAGATGAGCCCTTTTCCAGCCTGGATGCCCTCACCGCCCTCAGCCTCCGGGAGGAACTCATTGACATCTGGAATGATGAAAAACTCCCGGTTAGCACGGTGATTATGGTGACTCATCTGCTGGAAGAGGCGGTGGAACTGGCAGACCGGGTGATTGTGATGAAAACCCATCCAGGACGGATTCAGGAAGATGTGCCCATTCCTCTCCCTCGCCCCAGAGAGCGAAAATCCCCGGAATTTGAAAACCTCGTGGACGAAATTTTCTCCCGTATCGCATGATGAATTACGATATAATCATCAGGAGGTAGGCAAAATATATGGAAGTGTATCCAATTCCCAGAGCGGTCATCAGCCATATCCTGGGGTTTCTTGAAGTCCTGGACGACCGGGGAGGGAAAGAGGACATTTATAAACTGGCAAATGACTTAAAGGTTGAACTGGGGGAGATACTGAACCTCATCAAAGCTGCTGAAATCTTCGGTTTCGTGGAAACTCCTGGCGGAGATGTGATTCTCCGGGGGGCAGGCAAACATCTGATTGAAGCGGATGTGAACACCAAAAAGAAGATGATAAAGTCGGTCCTGAAATCCCTGCCTCTGTTCACTTATTTCATTCACTTTCTGGAAGGGAAAGAAGAGAAGAAAACGGATAGGAGGGAAGTATTAAAAATCCTCAAACGGCTCCTGCCCAATGAAAATCCCGCGAAGGTATTTCAGACCCTCGTGGATTGGGGGCGGTATGCCGAACTCTTCGGCTACAACCCCGACGACGACTCCTTCTACCTGGATACTCTGTAATCCAGCACCCAGGTACAACCAGGTCCTTTTCTCCACCGACAAGAAAATGCTAAAGGGGGTTAACCGCCTGCGTTCCCGCTTCCCTTTTACCCATCCTTTCCCTCACTCCTCATTCCACTTTGCACTCCCTCAACAGGGGGGTTGAAAAATCTCGGTGAGTTTGATAGGCTTAAAAGCGGTTGAGATGGAAGAGATTTTACGACGATTATTTTCTTACCTGAAATGGCTGTATCCCGGGATGCAGGTGAAGAGATGGATGTTCCTGATGGGGGTGGGGATACTGATTCTGGCAACGGGGCTGGTGGTGCTGTTCAAAGACCTGGCTCTACCCCCAGGGCTGGAATACCTGCATCCGCTGTGGGGCCTGGTCTTCGTGGTCTTCGGCGCCATAGCGACGGCGTATGGCTTCCGCAAAGCGAACCGCTCCATCGTGAGTGCGGTTTCCCCTGAGAAAGAGGATAAAATTGTAGAACTGGTGTATTCCAAGCGGTATCTCACCCGACGCCCGAAATTCGTGGTGATTGGAGGAGGAACGGGGCTACACAATTTGCTGCGAGGGTTAAAGAATTTTTCCAGTAATCTGAATGCGGTGGTCACAGTAGCGGATGACGGAGGGAGTTCGGGGCGATTGCGGAGGGAATTGAGCATCCCCCCACCGGGTGATATTCGCAACTGCCTCGCCGCATTGGCAGAAGCAGAGCCTCAACTGGGAAAATTGCTCCAGTTCCGCTTCCAGGAGGGAGAGGAACTCCGGGGTCATAATATGGGAAACCTGCTGATTGCGGCTATGACACAGATGGCAGGGAGTTTTGACCGGGCGGTGGAAGAACTCTCCCGCGTCCTTGCCATCCGGGGGCGGGTGCTTCCCTCCGCCCTTACCCCGGTGAATCTCGTGGCTATTATGGCGGACGGAAGCGTGATTCAGGGTGAGTCGGACATCCCTCATTCCCGAAAGCGCATCGTGGATATGCGGCTGAACCCGGCTGTGAAAGCCAATCCTCAGGTCCTGGAGTCTATTCGTGAAGCAGATTATATCCTGCTGGGTCCGGGGAGCCTGTTCACCAGCATCGTGCCCAATCTTTTAGTAGAGGGCGTGGCGGATGCCATCCATGCCTCCCCTGCGGTGAAAATTTATGTTTGCAATATTATGACACAACCCGGAGAGACGGATGATTTTACCGCAGAAGACCACCTTCGCATCATTCTGAAATACCTCTCCACAGTGGAATTTATGATTATCAACCGATGGGTGCCGAATCGCCTCAAACGAAAGTATGAGAGTGAAGGCGCCTATCCAGTGAAATATGATGTGGTGGAAATTTTGAAGATGGGCGTTCGCCCTGTGGTGAGAGAACTGGTGGACATCCGCTCCGAGTTTGCCCGTCATGACCCGTCTCTTCTGGCTCAAACGGTAATGGAAATCGCCGGGCAGGCGCGGAAAAGCGTGGCGGGAGGTGGTTAAATTGCCCACTCGCCTGGGCATCAATGGCTTCGGACGCATCGGCAGGCAGGTCTTTACTGCCCTCCTGAAAAAGCCAGAGATCCAAACGGTGGCGGTGAATGATATTACGGATGCCGCCACTCTGGCTCATCTCTTGAAATATGATTCCAACTATGGTCGGTTCCCTTATCGGGTGGAAGTCAAGGGCTCTCAAATTCTCGTGGATGGTCACCCCATTCAAGTTCTCTCCATCCGGGAGCCCGAACACATTCCCTGGGGCGACCTGGGGATACATCTCGTGGTGGAATCCACGGGCCTGTTCACGAAGAAAGAGAAGGCAAACAAGCATCTGAGAGACAGCGTAGAGCGAGTCGTGATTACTGCCCCTTCTTCCGATGCCGATGCGACTCTGGTGATGGGAGTGAATCATACTCGCTACGACCCGAACCGCCACCGGGTGATTTCCAATGCTTCCTGCACAACGAACTGTCTGGCTCCCGTGGCAAAGGTGCTGAATGACGCTTTCACGATTCAGTCGGGAGTGATGACCACCGTCCATGCGTTTACGAATGACCAACGGGTGCTGGATTTACCCCACAGGGATTTACGACGCGCGCGGGCGGCTTCCCTGTCCATCATCCCCACCACCACCGGCGCTGCCAGCGCCATCGGCCAGGTCATACCAGAACTCGCAGGAAAATTGAATGGAATTGCTTTGAGAATCCCCACCAGCGTAGTGTCGCTGGTAGACCTGGTGGTGGAAGTGCAAAAACCCACTTCCGTTGCGGAGGTGAATCACCTCTTTCAGCAGAAAGCGGCCGGAGACCTGAAAGGAATTCTCGGATACACGGAAGAGCCACTCGTATCGGTGGATTTTAAGGGCGACCCACATTCCGCCGTCGTGGATGGACTATCCACTATGGTGGTGGGTGAGAGAACCGTGAAAGTCATTGCCTGGTATGACAACGAAATGGCTTACGCCATGCGGGTCGCCGATTTAGCAGAATATATCCTTCAGCCCGACCATCCCCGGTGAAACTACCCTCCCTGCTGGATTTTCCGGTGGCATCGCGGAAAATTCTTGTGCGAGTGGATTTTAATGTTCCTGTGGACGCTGGAAACCTGCGGGATGATACCCGAATACGACGGAGCCTCCCGACGATTCAGTATCTCCTGGAGAAAGGAGCCACCGTGATTCTTGCATCCCACTTCGGGCGTCCGAAAGGTATCCCACACGAAGAACTCCGCCTGGACCGAGTTGCGCGTCGCCTGGCGAAACTCCTGCAGTCGCCGGTGGTGAAACTGGATGAAATCGTCGGTGAGAGTGTGAAGCACTCCATCCGCCAGATTCGGAAAGGAGAAGTGATGCTATTGGAGAATCTTCGGTTTGATTCCCGGGAAGAACTGGGAGATGAAGGATTCGCCCTTGAACTGGCTTCCCTCGCCGATGGCTTTGTGAATGATGCTTTCAGCGTGTGCCATCGCCTGCATGCCTCGGTGAGCGGTGTGGCAAGGCATCTGCCCTCCTGTGCAGGTTTTCTTCTCCAGGATGAAATCACCCATCTCCTGCCCTTACGCCAGTCGCCGAAAAGACCCTTCAGAGTGGTCATGGGAGGAAAGAAAATCGTGGATAAAATCCCGCTGTTGAAAACTCTACTGTTCAAAGCCGACCGAATTTTAATCGGTGGTGGCATTGCCAGCACCTTCCTCAATGCCTTCGGCATACACCCCGGCAGGTCCCCCTGGGAAGCCCCGGCTCTGGAAACTGCGAAAGAAATCCTTCGGTTGGCAGAATCTTCTAACTGTCAGATTTTACTCCCCAGCGACGGTGTTGCAGTCCATTCAGACACGGGGGAGGTTCTCGGTGCCTTTCCGGTGACACATTTTCCACCAGAGGGCGTAATGAAAGATATTGGACCCGAGACTGCATCGCGATATCAGATGGCTCTAAAAGGAGCACAGACACTTTTCTGGAATGGGCCCCTGGGGGTTTTTGAGGAATCTCCCCTGGAAAAAGGAAGCCTCCAGGTCCTGGATGCGGTCGGAGCACTGCCCGCTTATCGCGTGGCTGGTGGCGGAGAAACCCTTGACCTCTTACGACACACGGGCACCTCCTCTTATTTTGATTTCATTTCTACAGGTGGAGGCGCCACACTTGCCTTCCTGGCGGAAGAACCTATGCCTGGATTAGTAGCGCTGGAAAAAATGCTATGACGACTTCCTTCGCCGTTACCATCCATGAACGGTTCTTTGTGGCAGGCAACTGGAAGATGTTCAAATCCCCGATAGAAGCCATGCAATACTTTGAAGGAGACACCCTTCTGGACTTACCCCTGGATACTGTGGATGTGGTTCTCTTCGTTCCAGATGTATATATCTACCTGCTCCGTCGCCTGGCATGGCAGAAGGGAATCCTTTTAGGGGCTCAGGATTGCTCTTCGGAAATGGAGGGTCCGTATACAGGAGAAATCTCCCCGGTTATGTTACGGGCTCTTGGATGTGATTTTGTGCTGGCCGGGCATTCGGAACGCCGACGGCTCTTCGGTGAAACGGATGACCTGATAGCCCAAAAAACCCGAGCCATTCTCGGTGCCGGTATGACCCCTGTGGTCTGTGTGGGTGAAACCGCAGAAGAACGCCAGGCAGGCCAGACCTTCTCTACCGTAGAGAGGCAACTCCACGCGGTGCTTCAGGTTCTGAATTACGATGAAACCAACCGAATCCTTGTAGCCTATGAGCCCGTCTGGGCCATTGGCACGGGCCTGAATTGCTCCCGAGAGGACGCTGAAAAAGTCATCTACCATCTGAAGGAACTCCTCTACCGCCTGCGATATGCCACTGAACACTTCCGCACCCTCTACGGCGGAAGTGTCACAAGGGAGAATGTGAAAGAATATGCTGCATCCAATCTGATTGATGGAGTATTGGTAGGTGGAGCCAGCCTCCACCCAAAAATGTTTGTGGATATATCAGTCATTAGCCGGGATGCACGGGTGGCGCTCCTGTCCCGAACAAAGCGATACCCGATGGAATGGTGAAAGCGCCCTACCGGAATCGCTCTCCCTCCTGGTGGATGTGAAGGCTTACCTGAAATCCCTCCAAGAATCCCGGATACTCTTCTTCGCTGTTCCTCTAACCGTGTGGGGAATCGGTCTGCAGGCTTTCCTGGAGGGAGGAATCGGTCCCAAAACCACGCTCCAGATTCTCTGGGTAATCCTCGGCTTCGGCGTCTTTGCCCTCCTGGGCTTAATAGAACTGCGTCGCTGGAAGCCTTTCATTCCACTGCTCTATGGAGCGATGCTGGGGCTCCTGATACTGGTGTTGCTGGCGGGAAAAGGGGAAGGAACCCGCCGATGGCTGAGCCTGTGGGGACTCCGACTCCAGCCATCTGAACTGGGCAAGCCCGCTCTTGCCCTTTTCTCCGGGTATATCGTAGAAATGCTCCAGCCGAAAATTTCTCCCTCAGCACTTCTTCTCCTCCTCAGTGTATCCGCTGGCATTCCCGTGCTGCTGATTCTATTAGAGCCAGACCTCGGAACGGCCGTCGTTTATGCTGCCATCCTCCTGGGAGTTTTGTATGGCTGTCCATCCCTGAAGCGGAAGCATTTCTATATCCTGGGGCTTTTGCTCCTTCTTTCCTTTTTCCCCCTCTGGCGGCAATTAAAGCCTTATCAACGAGAAAGGCTGGCGACTTTTTTGAATCCGGGTGCCTCACCCCTCGGGCGAGGGTATCAACCTCTCCTTTCCCAGTTCATCATCGCTTCGGGAGGCATTCTCGGAAAAGGCTTCACTTCCGAATCCCACCGGGTTCTCACCTATCTTCCAGGGCGTCAGACGGATTTTATTTTTGCCAGCGTCGCACGAACCACCGGCCTCCTCGGCTCTTCCCTTCTTCTTCTCCTCTACACCCTTTTGTTCCTTCAAATCCTCCAGTTGACTACCGGAACCCCGAATCCTTTCATCCGTGTGTGCGGATATGGCCTGTGGGCTTATCTGGTATCTCAATCTCTGATAAATCTGGCTGTCACAGTGGGCCTGGCACCTGTAACGGGCATCCCCTTGCTCTTCCTCTCTTACGGTGGAAGCGGGATGCTGTCCTGTTATTTTACCCTTTCCGTCATCCACAGTTTTTATCCATTTTACCGTGAGGAGCGACTGCGGAAAACCCGTGAAGCAAGATGGCTATGAGAAGATACCCAGATGGAACGCCCCCTCTCCTCACTTTTGAGGGAAAAATGTAAGCCTTCCCTCATTTTGATGTATAATATGCTATTGAAATCAAAGGAGGGATGCAGATTGAAAAGATGGGTAGCGAAGGCAGCACTGGTGATGGCGGGCTCCCTGGTTTTTTTTAGAGCCGGATGGGCATTTGATACCTTCGGAGAATCGGGTCTTTTCCTCACCCCTACCGCTGACACCGTTCCGTTGAAGGACTTCAAGGTGGGATTCCGAATTCTGGACTGGCCCAGAACCGGCGATGACCTGGTGGGAGGCGGGCTGATTGCAGGTGTTTCCCGCAACATTGAAGTGGGCTGGGGTATCATTTCCTGGCAGGCTCAGGACCGAAATTCCTTCGGCGTAAAGTACCGATTCTATGAAAATAAAGAAACGGGCTTTAAAGCCGCCGCCGGCGGAACCTTCTTCATCCGGGGCGGAACCAACACCAAAAATGACCAGGATGGCCTCGGCTATCTCGTGTTCACTTTCCCTTACCAGTTCGGTAATCTAACCGCAGGTGGGATGTTCCTCGAGGATAAAGACCGGGATAAAAGGGTGGGCGTCACAGCCAGCATAGATTATGCCATCTACCCCGACATCGTCCTCTACTATGAATTCGCCAGCATTTCCCGAATTACCGGCGATGTCATGCATTCCTATGGACTTCGCTATCAACCCACCAGCCGATACCCTATCTATCTGGATTTCGGAGGCGTTAGCGGAGAATTCACCCCGGGGCAGGGCTTTGAACATATGATTACAGCCGCCATTTCCTTCGGTTACTCCGAACGCTACCTGGAAAGACAGGAGGAGGGAAACCTCTAAGATAGCGGACCTATCTCACTCCCTTCTCACTTCCTTCATTGACCATCTTTCCTTCGTCCTAAATCTCTCCCCTAAAACGGTATCTGCCTACCAATCCGATGTGGAAGATTTCCTAACATACTGCACTCAGAATGAACTTTCTCCGATTCACATCCGCCTGAAAGGGATTCGGCGATATATCTCTGAACTTTTTTACCGGGAGTATTTATCTTCCAGCGTTCTGAGAAAAATTTCTGCCCTGGGGGCATTCTTTAACTATCTGAAGCAGAGGAAAGTGCGGTATGATAACCCGGTGAAGCCCCTGCTTCGGCCGAAGCGGGTTCAGGGGCTTCCCCGCTTCCTCACCGTGGAAGAGGTGGAGCAGTTGCTGGAGGTTCCGGACATTACCACGCCCATCGGCATACGAGACCGCACCATTCTGGAGGTGCTATATGCGGGAGGACTGAGAGTTTCCGAACTCTGCGGACTGAATCTCACCGACTACTTTCCGTTTCAGGGGGAACTCCGCCTCCGGGGAAAGGGAGGGAAAGAAAGGATTGTGCCCTACGGGCTGGAAGCCTCCAGATGGCTTCAGCGATATGTGAAGGAGGCTCGCCCAATCCTTCAGAAGGCTTCGCCTTCCGGCTCCGCACCCGCCTTCTTTCTGAATTACCGGGGCGAGCGTCTGACTCCCCGGAGTGTGCAGAAGATTTTGAACGCCTGCGGGCAGGTTCTGAAGAAAAAATCCATCACCCCCCATGTCCTCCGCCACTCTTTCGCCACCCACCTGGTGAATGCAGGTGCCGACCTGAGAACAGTTCAAATCCTCCTCGGGCACAGCAGGCTGTCTACCACGCAAATTTATACCCATCTCGTGTTTGACTACCTCCGGAAAGTCTACGACTCCGCTCTTCCTCGCTCCTGAAAAAAGGCAAGGGAAAAGTGGGGATTTCCGCAGGCCATTTGACGAACCTGTGGATAGGGTTTATAATTCATAGTTGGAATGAGAAACCAGATGGTAGCGACACACACACACACGGTAACTTTTGGGCAGGGGCGTTTTGCCCCTCACCCGCCGGCAAAAAATCCCCACTTTTACGCTATCTTTCCCGTTATCCTGAACGCAGAACCCATCATTCTGAGCGAAGCGGAAGTCCCGATAAAAGCCATCGGGTTCCCGCTGCTTTCCAGCGGGAAATCTCAACCCTGAAATGGAGGGATGAAAATGGAAGAACACCTGCGAGAAAATTCGGATGTATGGATTTCCACATGTATCTATAACTCTGAGGGAAATCTCATTGGATTTCATCCCCTCACCCCGCTTGAAAAGTAAGAAAAACAATGTAGGGGAGGAGCTCGCCTCCTCCCGTG
>JBBIMK010000037.1:0-14714 GCA_037444445.1 bacterium
ACAGCATTATATACGAAATCAATATAATTAGAATCCGGGTCGGTGATGCGGGTGACAAGGCTCAAGCCGTTATACTGATACGAGACCGTTTTACCGGAGGAGTAAGTGATGGAAGGTCCGATGCTTGAATTCATGTCTCATTACTTCGGGAGCTCGTCGTTCTTAGAGGTGAGAATAAGGAAGAACATCACGAAGAGTGCGGTAAGGCGGATGGCTTTCTGGGCACTCCAGGGGATAGCATCTGTAAGGCCAGTCAGCGATAAAACAGTAATTAGTTCAAGAATTTTACGGAGAATCAATTCTTCCCCCGTCCGAGCCACATAGGTATATAAGGAAGGATATTATAAGGGTCTGGTGCCATAAACAGCTGGCTTGCAGTAGCGAGAAAGTGTATTAATGTTACTGATGCTAAATTACCCCTCCACAGAAATATAGCACCCAGGAGCAGGGCATCTAAGCCGATGTAAATCATACCTGCAAGCCCCTGATAAAAATGAACTACCATAAAAAAAGTCACGGAAAGTGCCAGTGCAGTTTTCCAGCTTTTCGTAAGGTCTTTAACCCAGGTGATGAGGACGCCGCGGTAAATTAGCTCCTGCCAGAGTGCGCTCGTGAAAGTATTGAGCAAGTAGGTAGGAACGCTCCAAAACTCTTTAGGGTTCCAAGAAATATACATGTATCCACGCTGCTCTATCCCTTGATACCAGTGTGTTCCACTAAACAGCCATGATAAAGCGGTAAAACCTCCATACCATATTCCATAAGACACCACCATTCCGCAAAAGGACACCAGGAACTCACTTTTTACTGAGAACTTCCTAAATCCAACTTTTGCCAGCGCATCTGGGTTCGGGCATAATAGAGTCATAATAACAAAGATTTCTGCTGCGTCCTTTAGAGCGCCGAGGCTATTCATCTCAGCATAATTGTTGGGGTTCACAGGGAAAATTATGATGAGAAATCCAAGGGTAAAAAGCATTAACCTGACGAACTTTGGGTGCTTGAACCAGACGACTTTTATTATAGATGAGGGCGTGGCTCTCATTTTCATTTCCCTATTCCTGGGGAAGTACCAATTCGTCGAACCAGCACCAAATGCGTGTGCCGTTCGGGTTACCCGAGGAGTCAGTTTCCTCGCAGTGGTAGTCGGTCGGTTGGAAATATCCATCTCCATCTGCGTCGTTAAGCAGAATTGCCCAGTTGTCAGGGCCAAAATTACAAGTATAGTTTCCTTCGCCGTTGTCCTGCCAAACGCCTTCGTTTTCCGTGCAGTCGCCAGTCGCCACAGAGATGGACTCAAAGGTGCAAAGGATGTGGTTATTGCCGTCAAAATCTGATGAGCACCACACCTCTCCGTCTGAGTTTTTCACCCAGCCATCGCTGTTGGTATCGCGAAGTTGGATGTAATAGTCCACATCATCCATGGGGTGGTATGCGGACATATGTATTGTCTTCACCACGCAAATCCACCCAAAATCGCGCACGTAGACCAGTTCACGTGTGCTTTTCTGCACCTAGCAACGAGGTCCGCTGGTGGTGGCGGCGGTGATCCTGGTGGCCTCTTTTCGCAGGCCACAATCACAGCGCACAACCCGAGTAAAAGTGCTACTATTTTTAACTTCTTCAAATGTATCACCTCCTTGATAAGTATACCATGAGAAACCACGCCCTTTGATTTATGTCCTTGCCAGATAAAGAAAATTCAGGAGTCAAAAACCGTTCATAAGGATGAATAATGTTCAGCAGAGGGGGAGGGTCTAACAGGTGCTGAATCTGCTGGAGAACATTCATCGCAACCGCTGGCAGAACATCCTCCTTCACTTCATCCGATAGTTTCATCCGCAGGGCTTTCGGGGGATGCCCTGTGCGAAACCCCTTATGGTGGAAATTCTTGATTCTGTCCTTCAGAGACGCCTGATAGATGGGCAGGATATGGTGAGCCTTCACGATGACTTTCAAAGAATCCTCGTGGGGCTCTCGTTTCACATATTCCGCCTTCAAAAGGAAGGGGTGGCGGGAGGAGAAGGGAGAAGCCCTGGACTCTGGACGGTAGACTCTGGCCCCTTTCCGCTGTCTTCCTCGCTATGCTCCTTTTCTACCGGCGCATCAGGATGGGCGGCGAGGCGGTGAAAAGCCCGCTGAAGTGGACCTGCTATGAACGAGCCCCACGCCCGAAATTTTTGAACCAGCCCCATTCTTCTTATCCTTTCTCACCCTCCATTATAAATTTAGATAAAAGAGCTGGTCAGGTGAGGAGCCAACGGAGCTGGTAACCGGGGAGTTGGGCTTCGCTCACGAGATTAAGAGAACTACGCCTGAAAAGAAGGGCTTTCTTCGCCCTCTTGCATTCATTCCAAAAGTTTCGTAAAATAATTTTAGATATGGGGATTAAGCCACTGGGAGAACTTTTGGTGGAGACAGGAATTATAACGCCTCAACAGTTAGAACTGGCTTTGAAGGAGCAGAGCAGGACGGGAAAATTGCTGGGAGAAATTCTGGAGCATCTGGGGTTCGCCACCAAGATTCAAATCATCAAATCACTGGCTCTTCAGGGAGGAAATCCGTATATAGACCTGAAGTCCGCCATCCTGGATGTAGAGACCCTGGGACGGTTTCCTCCTGCCCTCCTGAAAATGGCCAAGGCCCTTCCCCTCTGGCTTCTGGAAAATTCCATCGCTATCGCAATCCAGAATCCCTCTAATGTGATGATGGTGGACCGGCTCCGGGAACTGGCAAAGCGAGAGTTGTTCCTTTATACAGCGGATGAGAAAGAGATTTCTACCTTCCAGGACATCCTGTTAGGTGAGGTGGCAATGACCCCGGTGCCTGAAACCGGTGAACTCCTTCGCCGGAAGGCGCCGGAATCTCTCATTACTCCACAGGAAAGGACCGCCTTCCGCACCTTCCACCAGATGATGGTGGAAGCCCTGCAACGGAAGGCATCGGAGGTTCATGTGGAGCCGGATGGCACGGTGGTTCGGATTCGCTATCGCATTGAGGAAAGTATGCATCAGGGACCGATTCTTGCCCGTTCCTATCACCCCTATCTGTTGAACTGGATACGCCAGTTTTCTCGCATCAAGCCGGAGGATCCTCTGCCTCAGGAAAGCGTCGTGAAGTTTATCTCTTTCAACCGAGAATTTGACCTGAGGGTTTCTATCTATCCTACGGTGCAGGGTGAGAAGGTCTTTTTGCGTCCCCAGGAGAAAGGCACCGCACTTCTGGAGTTGCCCCAGTTAGGATTCACGGAGGAACAGTTAAAGAGAGTGACGCAGGGAGTGAACTCTCCCTCGGGCGTGGTGCTGGTGGTGGGCCCAGCCGCCTCAGGGAAGACTACCACCCTGTATGCTTTAACTCTGGAAGCCTCTTCTATGGAGAAAAATGTCACCACGGTGGAAGACCCCGTAGAGGTTCAACTGGCTCACATCACGCAAATCAACCTGATGGAGAAAGAAGGGGTGAGCCTCTCTTCCATCCTTCGTCTTCTCCTTCGTCAGCATACCGATGTGATTATGATTAGCGAGATTCGGGATAAGGAAAGCGCCCAGTTAGCCATGCGGACGGCAGTGAATGGCGCCCTGGTGATGGCAGGCTTCTCTGCCTCCGATGCCGCCGATGCGTTGATGCAACTGATGGGTATGGGGGTGGACCCTTATTTTATCGCTTATACGATGAATCTCATCATTGCTCAGCGGCTGGTCCGAAAAATTTGCGAGCACTGCCGAGAACCCTACGAGATTACACCTTCTGCCTTCGTAGAATGGGAAGTGGAAGAACATCCAGTGACCCTGTATAAGGGGCGAGGATGCGATAGTTGTGGCGGAACCGGATACACGGGCAGAACCGCCATCTTTGAAGTCTTTGAGATGAATGACGATGTCCGCAGGCAACTGGATAAATCTCTCCCTCACGAAAAACTCCGCAAACTCATTCGGGATAGTGGAACGCAACTTTTGGTTCAGAATGGCCTACAGAAAGCCTTCCAGGGCATCATATCTATGGAAGAAGTGATTCGGGTGCTCCGATAATGCCCACCTACTCGTATTCCGCTGTTGACGCCACTGGAAGAGAAGTCGTCGGCTACATTAAAGCCGATTCTCCTGAAGCGGTGGAAGAGCGCCTCATTTCCCTGGAGATGTACCCCCTGTCCATTCAAGAAAGCCGGCCGAAAAAAGGGGTTCCTCTGCCGTTTTTCCGCCGCGGGGTGAGCCTGCGCCTCCTGATTGATTTCACCTCTTCCCTGTCCACTGTCATCGGAAGCGGTATGCCCCTTCTGGAGGGGCTTAAGGCGATAAGCGAGCAGTTAAAGAACCCCGCCTTCGCTGCGGTGATTGATGACATCGTCCGAGCCGTCTCCGCAGGTGAATCCCTCGCCCGCTCCCTGTCTTACCATACCGAAGTCTTCCCGGAGTTCTACACCAATGTGGTAAAAGCAGGGGAAGAAGGGGGTAAGTTGCAGATGGTGCTGGATGACCTGACCCGGCTCCTGGAAAATCAGGAAGAAATTCGCTCCCGCATCAAAGAAGCCATGATGTATCCCGCCGTCGTGCTGACTCTACTGGCGGGGCTGATTTTCATCTTCCTTTCTTTCGTCCTCCCCAAATTGTTTGTCGTCATCCAGGATATTGGCGCTCCCATTCCCCCGCTCACCCGTGCCACCATCGCTGTTTCTTCCTTCTTCCAGCACTACTGGTATATCATCCTTATCACGATTTTTTTCCTCCCCATCCTGTACCGGATGGCGATGAGGTATCCCCCGACACGGTTCTTTCTGGATGGTCTAAAGTTGCAGATGATTATCATTGGTCCTGTGCTGTGGATGATTTCCATCGCGCGCTTCTCTCGCTATCTGGCGATTTTCTCCAGAGCCGGAATCCTGGTGACCCAATCTCTGGTGATGACTTCTAAAGTGATTGGCAACAGCGTAATAGAAAGGGATGTGCTGGAAATACGGGAGCGGGTCATTGAAGGAGGCTTGCTCTCCAAAGCCTTTGAGAAAAGCAACTTCCTTCCCCCTATGACTGTGCTGATGACTCGCGTGGGCGAAGAATCGGGTGAACTGGAAAAAATGCTGGATTATGTGGCAGACTACTACGAGCGGGAAGCGAATAAAGCCATCAAGCGCGCCCTCGCCCTTCTGGAACCCATGTTAATACTTCTCGTTGCTGTTATCGTAGGTATGGCTCTGGCGAGCGTCATCCTCCCCATTTACTCCCTTTATAACTACATCAAGTAGGGAAGGGGAATAGCAACGGACTGCGTTTGGAGGGTTAATTCTTTTTCTGTATAAAAACCTCGGAGAAGGGGAAAAGGAATGAACTTGCTCATTTCCGGCGGTGGAACAGGGGGGCACATTTTCCCTGCCCTTGCGGTCTGGAAAGCCTTGAAGCAATTAAACCCCGATAGTCAGTGCTTCTGGCTCATCACCCGGAGAGGAGAGGGGCGTATCCTGGAAAGAGAAGGGCTGGAGTATTACGAACTGCCGGTCCAGCCCCTGCAGGTGCGTCCCGGCTCCGTTTCCACCCTCCTCCAATCCTGTGTTCAAGCCCTGAGAATTCTTCAGCAGAGGAAACCCACCGCCTGCCTGGGAACGGGTGGCTACGCCAGCCTTCCGGGCATCCTGACTTCCCTCACCCTGGGCGTGCCCGTGGTGTTGCTTGAGCAGAATGTTCTGCCCGGGAAAGCCACCCGATTTCTCTCCCCCTGGGCTTATGCCGTGTGCGTCAGTTATCCCGAGACGGTCCAATATCTGCCGGAGCGAGCACGAATTGAGGTCACAGGGAATCCTATCCGGGAAGAAGTGCGTAAAACGGGAAGGACGGAAGCAGGGGCGCATTTCGGCCTGCGGGATGAAACCCTTCACCTGCTTATCAGCGGCGGGAGCCAGGGCGCTTCTGCCATCAATCACGCAGTCGTGAACGCTTTTGAAACAGGTGCCCGCTTACCTCACTTCCAGCACTTCAGGGTAAGAGAACAGGTTGAAATCCTGCATCAAACTGGTTCAGCGGATGAAGAGGTCATAAAGAAAGCGTGGAGGGAAATGGGTATTTCTGCGGTGGTGAAAGCCTTTTTTGACGATATGCCGCTGGCTCTGGCTTCAGCCGATATTCTCATTGGACGCGCAGGTGCTTCCACCCTCGCCGAGATGGCAACCCAGGGCTTGCCTTCCATCCTCATTCCCTACCCCTACGCAGGTGGGCATCAGGAAGAAAATGCCAGGTATTTTGAAAAACATTCTGCCGCTGTGGTGATTCTTCAAAAAGAAGGGTGGGAGAAAAAACTAACCGAAGCCTTATGGATGCTCCTGACTGATGAGAATCATCGAACAAAACTCTCTGAGAGAGTAAAAGCCCTGGCTCGTCCTCAAGCGGCCGAAGCCATCGCCCGCTTCCTCCTCAGTGTGGGCTAAACTGCAACAACTGGAACAATGATTCATTCTTCCCTTCTATCTTTTTCACTCCTCTATGACAACTGTTCCCGGATGCTACCCACCTTTCAGGCAGGCTCCGTTTCCATCCCTTTTCAGGATTTGGTGGATGCATCTCCTGAAATCCCGATTATCTTACACCATTTCCATTCTCAAACTTGCATTTTCTACCACGATAGGTTATCTCCCCACAGGAAGGCGAAGGATGAATTTGCCCGGGTCGTGGATGAAAATGATGGCGGCGAGATTCTTCATTTTGCACGGGGTGCTTCCCTCAGAATGTGGTAAAATGCTTCGTGCAGGATGGGGAGAAAAATGACGAAGTGGTTAACGAAACCCCTGAGGGAGAAAATACAACAACTGGCGAGGATGGAAGGCACACCTTTTTATCTCTATCACGCACCCACGATTGTAAGCCGGTGTAGAACACTGAAAAGGTATTTCACACCGTTGAAGCCGGTTTGGTATTACGCTGTGAAAGCCAATCCGAGGCTCGCCATCCTGAGGCTGATTCGTCAGCAGGGCTTTGGAGCAGAGGTGGTCTCAGCCGGTGAGATTTATATCGCCGAAAAGGCGGGCTTCTCCCCTGCTTCCATCCTGTTTAATGGGAATGGCAAAACGCCTCAGGAAGTGGAGTATGCCCTGCAACAGGGCGTCCGGCAGTTTAATTTTGATGCCCTGGACCAGTGGGAACTTCTGGAAAAGATGGGAAAGAAGTATGAAACATCGGTTCGGGCATTTCTCCGCCTGAACCCGTGCATCCGCATAGAGCATCCTCACCTTGCGGTGGGGGATGCAGAGAGTAAGTTCGGGCTCTCTTTTGAAGAGGCCGTAGCAGAAATTCCGAGGTTGAAGAAGGCGCGCTATGCTCCCATTGGCGGGGTTCACTGCCATGTGGGGTCGCAGATTCTCTCCGAGGAGCCGTTTTTAGAAGGGGCGAGAAAGGCTTCCCGACTCTTCCGCCTGCTCAAACAAAAGGGCTTGCCCGTGGAAGACTTGAATTTAGGCGGTGGGTTCGGCGTCCCCTACCACCCCTCCGAGAAACCCTTCCCATTTCCAGGCCTGATGAAAGGTCTGAAGAAAATTCTGAACGGCTTGCCCGCACAAATCTCCTATGAGCCCGGCAGATTTTTGGTGGCGGAAGCGGGCATCCTCGTTTGCCGTGTAATTTCCATCAAGCAGAATGAACGCAAAACCATCGTGGTGGTAGATGGAGGGCTGACGGAGAATATTCGGCCCGCCCTCTACGGCGCCTACCATCCTGTATTCCCCCCTGGCGAACCCCTCGTCCCTCATCCCCCATCCTCCATCCCTCGCCCCACCGATGTGGTGGGTCCGGTTTGCGAATCCTCTGATTTCTTCGCCCTGAATATACCTTTCCCCGAAGTAAAGATAGGCGACTGGATTGCCGTGGGAAATTGCGGTGCCTACTGCGCCTCTATGCAATCCAACTACAACTCCCGCCTCTTCCCGGCGGAATATCTGATACAGGGGGGTAAAGTGCGTCTCATCCGGCATCGCCAGCCCCTCCCCAGCCTCCTGTTTCTGGAACCTCCTCCATAACTACAATTTTAGAATTTTTGGGGGCCGGTAGCCCTTCCCCACATCACGACGGGAAAAGTTTTACAGCGTTGTGGTAGAGGATTTTTCCCTTCGCCTCGGAGGAGAGGGGAAGAGCGAGGAAGTCGTCTACATTCTTTCGGATGCCGGGCACGAAAGGTCCTGGCCAGTCGGAGCCAAACAGGGTTTTATCGGCGATGGTTTCCAGTTTCGGGAAATACTCTAACAGGGCTTTGGGTGGGATGCCGGAGATGTCTAAATATACATTCGGGTGCCTGCGAACCAAAAAGAAAGCGGTCTTCATCCAGATAGGTCGACCACCGTGGGCAAGTATCAGAATCAGATTCGGAAAGTCCGTTGCCACATCGTCCAGCGGCATCGGGTCGCCGAACTTGCTCCGCGCCCCCGGAAAGATGGAAGTGCCCGTGTGAAACATCACCGGAATCCGCTCCTCACTGGCTATATGATAAAGGATTTCCAGTGGCTTCAACCCGCGCTGGTAATCATTGGGATAGAAGAGCATGTGGGGAGGGTGAATCTTGAGCCCCCGAATGCGAAAATCATACAGCAGGTGGTGGATTTCTCCCGCAGGGTCCGAACTGTACCGAGGATTGATGCTACCGAAGGGGATGAGACGGTCGGGCGCCTCTGTGCAGAATTCAGAAACGAACCGATTCACATCAAAAGTGAATCCCATTATGTCCGGACTCACATAGTTGATGAGAGCAGCTTTCTCCACCCCCTGAGCATCCATCCATTGAAGGAACTTCTGCGGGTTCTTTGCCAGCACCAGGAGGGAATCAAAGGCGGGATGGCCAAGTTTCATTCGCTCATACACCTGGGGCTTCATCATCCACCAGGGCTGAATATGGATGTGGATGTCAAACACGGGTGTTTTCAGTTTCTCGTTTTCGGTCATCCCTGGAGGAGAGAACACAGAACCCGGATATACTCCGGCGTGGTGCCACAGCATCCGCCGACCACTTTCGCTCCAAGTGTTATCCACTGCTTCGCATACTCGGCATACATTTGTGGGGTCATATCCTTTGAAAAAAGCCACTTTCCTGGCTCTTCAGCGAGTTCACCCGCATTGGCGTAGGCACCGAAATTACGGCTTCCCGTCGGGGCGCAGGCTCGGAGTTCTTGCAAAGCCAGGGTAGTGGCTTTCACGGGTGTGCAGTTGATAGAAATGAAGAGAGGCTGGTAGGCAGTGATGGCAGAGGAAGCGTCCTTCAAAGATTCTCCGCTCAGGAGGCGTCCCTGAGCGGAGCAGCAAAAACTAACGGCGACGGGCAGGTGAGTCTCTACGGCGGCACGCAGAGCACCCCGAGCCTCTGCGATGGTGTTCATTGTTTCTAACAGTAGAAAATCAACACCCGCATCTGCGAGTAACTGAGCTTGCTCCTGATGCTCTTTGTAGGCAGTTTCTTCATCGGGCGCCAGATGGGGGGAATAACAATCCTCTAAGGGTGCGATGGATCCCGCAATCCAGATAGTTTTCCCACCCCCCTGTTTCTCCCGTGCCCGGCAAGCCAGTTCCACAGCAAGAGCGTTGAGAGAGGAAGTCCGGTCTCCCATGCCTGCCTTTTTTAGCGTCCAGCGGCTGGTGCGGAAGGTATTTGTGGTGAGGATTTGCGCTCCTGCCAGAAGATAATCCCTGTGAATTTCCTGAACGATGTCCGGATGAGAGAGGAGAGCCGAGGCTGACCAGAGGGGAAGGGGTGTATCCACCCCTCTTCTCTGGAGTTCCGTCCCCATAGGACCGTCCAGAATCCACAAATAACTGAGGTTTTGGGGTCTGACCCCAAAAGTGAAGTTATTTCTGGGAAACGCCACGGCTGATGAGCCCCTGAAAGAGGAAGAAATCGCCCGTTTTATCCAGGTCGGTGCCGATTTCCGGATACGGCATCCGAATGGCTCTCGCCCGAATGCCAAATACCTTTTCCACTTTCTTCTCCACCTGTGCAATACGAATGCCTCCTGTGAAAAGTCGGAGAAGGAAGAAGAAGCCCAAACGGGAAGCCAGGCGGAATGGGCTTTTCCGAAGCCGTATCACTTCCCGGACCACGGGTTCTATCTCCCTCAGTTTCACCGGGTTCACCAACAGCACATTGCCACCGGTGAAAACGCCGTCATAAAGCCGAGCAAAGGTCCGCTGGCTCATCGGAAATCGCTTCATCACCAGGCTCTTCTCTATGATGGGATAGAAGACATCCACCTGCGCCTCTCCACATCTCCCCAGAAAGTCCTCTATCATTTCCCCGGTGACCAGTGGAATATCGCAGGAAGATAACAGCACCTTCTCTGAAGGCGGAAGGTGGCGTAAGCCGGTATATAGATTGTCTATCATACTCCCCGCTTCCTGAACCACCATCACCCCGGTGGGAAGGGCCATCTGGCGAAGAATTTTGTCCCGGTTACCCACCACAACTACGGGGCGTCCCACGGATGGGGCGGAAAGGAAGGCTGTGAGAACAAAATGGAGCATGGGATACCCGCTAAATGTAATCAGGGCTTTCTCTTCAACTCCTGTGGCTTCCAGCAACTTCCCTTTTGATTTTCCACCGGCAAGGATGAGGGCGGGATATTTTATGTGGATTTCACCCCTGTTCAATTGTGGAAGATAGGGTCTGTGGAACCGGGCGGAGGTAGAAAACCTGAGCCGGGAGGAACGACCGCCATCGTCTAACCGATGCTCTGGCTTTCTCTTCTTCGTCAAAAATGGCATATAAACAGGACCCCGACCCGGTGAAGAGGACATTCAAAGGCCGGGGCTCACTTTCTAACATTCTCTCCTTCAGAGATTTCAACCCCGGGAAAAGGTGAAACAGAGTCTCCTGGAATCCATTGCACATCTCCTGTGCCGCTTCCTCCTCCTTACCCTGTTTCAACAGGTTCGCCACTTTTTGTGTTCTGATTCCATCGGTAGGCCTGCTCAGCGTATCCCATTCTTCATACGCAGATTTGGTGAAGGAAGGAAAGCCGGGATATACTGCCACGAAGTGAAGACGCTGAAGCGGAGGCAGGGGAGTAAATGGGGAATGCAAAACCGGGAGTGCGGGATCGGGGATTTGGGATGGGTTCCCCTGCTCCTCGTCTGTTGTCTCGTAAAGAAGGCGAGTTCCACCTCCTGAAAGAAAGAAGGGCACATCGGCACCCAATTGCCAGGCAATGTTCATCCACTCTTTTGGGCTTTTATGGATACCCCACAGGACGGATATAGCCGGGATACAGGCGGCAGCATCTGAACTTCCCCCGCCCATCCCCCCACCGATGGGAATCCGCTTCCTCACCCGAACCTGCATACCCGCGGAAATCTGTTCCATCTTCTGGACCATTCTCAGAGTCCTTTCTATTAGATTATCCTGAATGGGAAACGACGGAGGCGCTTCCCACTCTACTTCCACCCTTTCATCTTTTCGGGCTGAAAAAATCAGTTCATCCGCCAGTGAAACGGACTGGAAAATAGAGGCAACACGATGGCGGGAGGATGAGCGGCCGAGGATTTCCAGCGTGAGGTTCAATTTGGCAAAGGCTCGTTGCATCATCAATCGTCGTAGTCTCCAAGCCGACGGTGGATGGCTACATACGGGTAATCCATACCGAGTTCAGGGGGTTTTTTCGGCTTTAATTCCTCCTTTAAGTCCGCTGAGGCTTGCAAGGAGGTTTCCAGTGCCCGGGTGAAGAATTGAATCTGCTCCGAAGTGATGAGCAAGGGTGGCTCCAGCCTGATTACCGATGGATTGTTCAGCGTATAGGCGGTGATGATGCCTTTCTGCCTTAACGAGAGGATGGTAAGTTCAGCCAGTTCTGGCTGAACAAACTCCAGCCCGACCATCAATCCCTTTCCACGGATATTGCGGATAAGTTCCCGATGCTCCCGGTGAACGAGTTTCAGGTTTTGCATCAATTCTTCGCCCATCTGGCGGGCGCGCTCGGCGAAGTTTTCTTCCACCAGCAGACGGATGGCTTCCAGCCCTGCAGCGCAAGCCAGAGGATTGCCCCCGAAAGTGGTGGAATGAACGAAAGGGTTTTCAAAGAAGGCGGAGAAGACTTCTTCCGTGGCGAGGCAGGCGCCAATGGGCATAACCCCACCCCCCAGTGATTTCCCCAGTGTCAGAATGTCGGGCTGAACCTCTTCCCATTCACAGGCGAAATTCTTCCCCGTCCGCCCGAACCCGGTTTGTATCTCATCCACGATGAGAAGTAGCCCCCAGTAGCGGGTGAACTCACGCAGTTCCTTTAAGAACCCCGGTGGAGGCACCCGAATCCCTCCCTCTCCCTGAATAGGCTCTATAATGATTCCTATCGTTTCCGGCGTGATGACTTTTAGAATTTCCCGAATGTTAAAATCTGCCACTTCTACGCTTCCCGGAAGCATACGCCCGAAATTCTTCCGGTATACCTCCCGTCCCGTCAGGCTCAACGCCCCGTAAGTCTTCCCGTGAAAAGAGTTAGAAAAGTAGAGGACAGTGTGTTTTGACTTCCCATAGGAGCGAGCCAGTTTCAGGGCGCATTCCACCGCTTCCGTCCCGCTATTGGTGAAGAAAGTATACGGCAGATTCCCCGGCGTGATTTTCGTCAGGAGTCCAGCCAGTTCCGCCTGGAGCGGGTTCAGAAAGACCTTGGAGGAAAGAGCCATCTTCTCTAACTGACTCTTCACCGCACCCACAATCCTCGGATGCAGATGGCCAAAATTCAGTGACCCAAAACCAGCCAAAAAATCCAGATATTTCTTCCCATCCTGGTCGTAGATGAACATCCCTTCCGCCTTCATCTCCAGGTCATCAAACCCGATGAACTCGTAAAGACGCTCCAGGGTGGGGTTGAGATGCTCCCGATAGTAGTTCTTGATGAAATCCTTATACTCTTGCTTTCCCGCTTCCCTTTTTCCCTTCTTTCTATCTTTCATAACCTTCCTCCTCTGGTCTGCTTCTATTGTATCAGATTTTCCAATTTGGCTGCTTTTCTATTCTCATCCCAATCGTGCTCTCTTTCTTCACTGTCAGCCATGGATTTTTGAACAGCATTTCGGGTTAAAATGGAAGAGGAATGAGGGCAGGTGAGTGAAGAAAAGGGAAATGAAATGGGAGGGTGAAAGTCAGGGTAAGTTGTGGGGGGCGGCAGTCCGATATTCCCATATCGGGCTCACGATAGTCACGGCTATTTTAGTCATGGCAGGGCTGGGATACCTGATAGATAAAAAAACAGGCAAATATCCCACCTTCACGGCGGCAGGTGGGATTGTGGGAACCTTTCTGGGCCTCTTCCACCTGTTTCAATCCCTTCTACGGGCATCCAGGGAGGGGTGAGCCCACCTGACTACATTTATTTTCGCGGGAGTTATCGCCCGGATGATTGACAGCCTTCCCGTATACCTACTGCCCTCCCATAGTTCTGGTGGGATTCCTTATAGAACTCAGGGGAAGAGGGAAGACGAAAGGAACTTAACCCCGAGGGGTTTTAAGATTTAGAATAGAAGTGGTATGAGGTTCACGCTGGGAAAAGGGAAGAATTTGTTCTGGAATGTGTGGGGCTGGAGCACGGGCATCACTCTCTTCTTCGGTCTATGGCTCATCGGAGGTGGAAAGTTAGACTGGGGCTTGCCCGTTGTAGGTGGCTCTGGTGTTCTCCTGATGGACCTGGGAGTGACCATCGGGATGGTGGAGAGATGGCTGGACCCGAAGCCCTCCCGGATGAAGAAATGGATGGGGCTTCTGCTCCTCTTGAAATACCTGGCTCTTCTTGGTATATTATATTCTCTGGCACACTACGGAATGAAACATGGATGGAGAATGGAAGGGCTGGCGGTAGGGCTGGGAATTTTTCCCACAGTGGTGCTCCTGAAAGCCATCGGAATGCAGTTCTATGGTAAGGAGAGAGTGAGGTAGTTGGAAGCGCCAACACTCCCTTCCCTTGCCGCTTATCTGTATCATTATATTCAGCCTTATCTTCCGCCCCGGGTGGGAGAGGAATTTTTTGCGGTGGTGCTATATTCCTGGGTGGCGGGGCTTTTCTGGGTTCTCCTCGGCATCCTCGGAATGCGAAAAAGGAACCTCGTTCCGACGGGCTTGCAGAATTTTGTGGAATGGGTGGTGGAGGCTCTGGATAACTGGTTTGCAGAAGTGATGGGCTCCCGGGACGAAGCCCGACGCTACCTGCCTTTCCTTGGTAGTTTCTTCCTTTATATTCTGGCGATGAACTGGATGGGAATGATGCCCTTTTTTCATGCCCCCACCAGCCTTTACAGCACCACCCTACCGCTGGCACTGGTGGCGATGTTCGGAACCTGGGGTATTGCCATTTCTCGCATCGGACTCAAAGGATTTTTCTACCATTTGATTGGAGAACCGTTATGGCTGGTATGGCTAAATTTTCCGCTCCACTTCATCGGCGAACTGGCGAAAATTCTTTCTCTTTCCATGCGACTGTTCGGGAATATCTTTGCGGAGGATACGGTTCTGGCAGCCTTTGTGATGGTGAGCGGGATGTTCTTATACTACGTGGCGCCCATCATTCTGCCCGTTATCTTCCTCTTTTTGATGGTTCTCTTCGGATTACTGCAGGCGGTGATATTTTCCTCCTTAACCGCTGTGTATATCACGATGTGGCTGCCGGCGGGAGGACATTAGGAGTGCTGAGGGCGGAATGCGGAATGAAAATTTAAAAAATAATGTAGGGGAGGAGCTTGCCTCCTCCCGAAAACCGCTTGCCTCCTTCCGAAATC
>JBBIMK010000038.1:0-14700 GCA_037444445.1 bacterium
CTGGGAGAGTTCGTGAAGGCTCAGCGAGTTGCCTGCGGCTGCCTTGACGGCGGCGACCCACCCCCACCTCCCCCCTGTAATGGACCTCCTTTGGGCTGCACCGACGATGACATTGGCACAGCTTGTGGATGCGCCTCCTGTGTAAACACCTGTGTTGGACGTTTGACACTGACAACTACTGCTCTTCTTTGCTTATTTTTTGTCTTAATCGCTTGCTTAATCGCGTCAATGCTAACAGGTGGCATTGCTCTTATCCCCTATCTCTTGAAGGGACTTGCTTGGTGTGGTATTGCCGCCGGGTTTGGTATTCTTGCCTGCTTGGCTGGCTGTTCGGGAATCTGTTTGAAAGCGGCTCAAAAGAGACCTTGCTTGGAGTTTGTGATCCACTGTAGGCAAGGAAAGTGTTGGTGACTGCTCCATTTCTAATCTCGGGCAAGGGATTACTATTCATCCTTTGCTATATGATACCGATTTTGGCAATCATTTGCCGCCTCGTTCTTTTCCGATATTTCACCAAGGTTAGGCCAATCCTTGCTTCGTGGACTTTTCGGAATTACTATACCATAGATATGATGTACCTCCTCTGGCTTTTAAGTATCGCAAACTATGGGTTGTTTCTGAAAGGGTGGAACCCATTGTTTCCCGCTTCACACTGGACAATTCTCGATATTTTCATTGGCTCAATGTTGTTATACTTCACATACATGATCCCTGTTTTCCTCACGGTTTTGGTAACGCGAAGAAAACGCTTTATTGCACAATTTTCGCCCACGATTGAGTTTCTAAATGATTTCTTAAACCTAGTTCATATATCCACTTTTCTATTTATTTTATATGCTTTTACTAAAATGAAGTTCATAGAGTGGATAATGCCATCTTTTTTCCTTCTCTTGCCGACACTTTCAATCAGATGGCAGTTAGTTCACAAAAAGTTAGAAAATATGGGTGAGCAAAGCCAGCGTAGCACAGAGAGAATTGGGAAACTCCCATATGATAACCAAACATATGAGTAAGGTAGAAGATCCCGCGATCGGATGGCAATTTCTGCTGCATATGAAAGTGCTGGGCGATCTTAAAGGTGCCGTTACACGAGAGCGGTGGCGCAAACCCCTTCCCCTGGCCCCAGGGCGTAACGAACATCACCAGCGATGGCAACGGAAATGTGGTGCAGTTATGGGGGCGGGATTCAGCCGGGAATATCTGGAAAATCTCTCATGAAATGGATTATGAGCAACGGGTGAAGAGAAGTATCTTGAATAATGGTGATGTGATTGAGAATGTGTATGATGGGATGTCCCGATACAAATCCATCGGGATTGGGGCTACGCCCTCCGCCGTTATCCGGCGGGAAAGGAATTAAGCACAGGTGGAGACTCAATCACTGAGAAGCGTTTTTTTGTGTGTCTAAGAAGGACGTTGGGGAAACGGGAGGGTTACACGGAGGTGGAGCGTAGTTGTTTTCTCTTTTCTTCTCGGTATGCTTTTAGTTTCTGGAGCAAGGAGGGGTCGGAAAGGGCGAGAATCTGGCAGGCGAGGAAGCAGGCGTTCAGGAAGTTATCAATGCCCACTGTGGCGACGGGGATACCCGGGGGCATCTGCACGGTGGAAAGGAGGGCATCCATCCCGTGTAAGGGGGTGCCGGTGAAGGGAACGCCGATGACGGGCAGGAGGGTTCGGGAGGCGATGGCGCCTGCCAGATGAGCGGCTCCGCCGGCGCCGGCGACCCACACCTGCACCCCGGCTTTTTCCCACTCCTGAATCCGCTCTTCCACCAGCCCGGGGTCCCGATGGGCGCTGGCAATGCTTATCTGATAGTTCACTCCGAGAGATTTCAAAAACTCTAACCCCTTTTCAGTGGCAGGTAAATCGGATGAACTACCGATTAAAATTCCAATCACAGGCGATTCTCCTTGAGGAAATTTTCATAATCCTCATTCAGGTAGGAAAAGGGGGGGCGACCTTCCTCTTCCCGCTTCTTTTCCATTATCCATCTCTCTATCTCCTTCTTCCGTGCATTCAGTTCACGCTTCCATTGAGAGGAGGATTCAAACCAGTAGATACGACCCCAATAGATAGCCGCCCCCAGAATCACTATCATCACAGAGAGGATTCCCGATAAAACGAGCGTTCGCAGAAGGAGTTCAGTTTTCTCCATTCTGACCCTTTTCTTTTTTCTTTTCCATTTTCCTGGCTTCTGCTATTAATTTTAACCGATGTTCCTCCACTTCATCTCGCAACTTTTTCAACTCCTGATGCCGGGTAAGGAACATCAGGAGAGTTAAAAGCAAAAGAAGGGGCATAAAATAGATGAAGAAAGTCAGGCTGAGATGTAAGCGAGTTTCCGTGAGGAAGCCAAAGACAAAGCACAGGAGTATCAGGAGGGAAAGGAGGACGATGAATTTCTGAAACAGGGAAGGTTTGCGTTCCGACCAGTATCGGAGTTCGTAGGCGAACCCGAGGGAAATGAGGAAGAGCAAGAGGAAGGAGAAGATAAAAATGGGCAGGGGGATTTCAATTCGCACGAAGAGCCTCCTTCAGGATTCGGCGAGTGAGGAGATGATTCAGGCGGTGTCCGCTCCGGATTCCGAGGATGGTGCCCTGAACCCGGAGGCCCGCCACGGCCAGGTCGCCTAAGATGTCCAGAATTTTGTGTTGAGCGGGCTCATGAGGATTTCGCAGAGGCGTATGGGGTCCTGAGATGCGGAATAGAATCCCCTCGGAACCTGTGAGATTATGCAGGCGACCGCTCTTCTGAACTTCCTGCAGTTCTTCTTCCGTGATGAAGGTTCGTGCGGGGGCGATTTGTGTGCAGAATCTTTCTTCATCCACCTCACACAGCAGAAAGTCGCGTTCCAGCGCGGGGTGAGGATAGTCCAGAAGATACCCGATGCGGAGTTTCTCACCCGGGAAGAGAGCGAGGAAGCGGTTTCCGTCTGCGCAAGCCAAGGGAGCGAGAGGATGGAAAACCTTCCACTCCTGTTTCTGTTCCACCAGCCCTGCCTGTTTTATAGCGGTTACCCAGGGAAGGGCACTTCCATCCAGAATGGGAAGTTCATCGGAGGAAATCTGGATTTTCACATTCCCGATGCGTAGGCCATAAAGGGCAGCCAGAAGATGCTCCGGCAGGTTGACCTGCACGCTGCCATTAGAAAGGGAGGTGTAGCGGTCTTTCTCCTGAAGGACTGAGACCCCAGGGAGAAGGGTTCCTGCGGGAGTGTGAAAAGAGATTCCTTCCCCTTCTTTTGCCGGGAGCAACAGAACTTCCACGGGTTTGCCTCCGAAAAGCCCGGTGCCGTTCACGATTACGGGATGAGCCACGGTGCGTAGTCGATGAAGGATGGCTGTTCACCTCCACGGATAGTGTAACATAAAAAGCCCCACACCCCAGTAACAGGTGTGGGGCTTTTGCACATAGAAGGCGGTGCCCTTTACCTGACAGCCTTTTTCAGCCGGGCACCCGGGCGGAAGAAGGGCACGGTCCGAGCCGGGATGTTGATGGGCTTCTTGGTCCCGGGAACGACGCCCTTCCGAGCGTTTCTCCTCCGGGTTTCAAAGGAGCCGAAGCCAACCAGACGGACGGCATCTTTCTTGCTCAGTGCGATGCGGACACTGTCAATGAAAGCGTTGACAGCCTTTGTCGCGTCCTTCATGCTCAGCCCCGCCTTGGAAGAAACGCTCTTCACCAGGTCAGCCTTATTCATTTACTCTGCACCTCCTTTGTATGGATTTTTGGGTGGAAATCAACTTTGCCTTCCGGTCTTCTGTTGGGGGAAAGGTTACATCGGGCTCCTATTCCCCGGATTTCTGAACACCCGATTTTATCGCCTTTTTGCATCCTCACCATAGTACCCTACTATATTTAATCCATTTTGTCAAGGGGTTTTCAGGTTTTTTAGTGGTTTTTTTTACCCATTTCATCAGAGATTTGATTTTTTTACCGGTGGGATTGTGTCAGAGATTTCGGAAATATCCGCATTTTTTAAGCACAGGGATTCAGGGGGGAAAACTGAGCGGTTTTCACACAAACCACCCTGTTACGCATATCCAGCGGGTGGGGCGAGAAGATGGCGTCCCATACACTCTTTGCTGATTTCCGGATATAATGATAACGATGCTGTATCCGGTTTTAATTAGCGGAAGCCTCACCGGGTGTCTGCACCTTCTTGTGCCCGATGGGTTGCCCTTTCTGGCGGGGGCGGTGGCGTATGGGGTCAGTGAAATGATATTCCGCCTCCCGGGCTTCTCTTCCACCGTTCTGCTGATTGTGCTGGTTCTCCTTGCTTTCTGCCTTCGTTTTCCCCCGCCATTTCACTCCATCCTCCCTGTTCCTGTCATCCTCCTGGGCGGTATGTATCTACGCCCCAATGCACCTTCTGTGACCCTGCTCTATTTTCTCCTCTTCCCTGTTCTTTTTTCCTATCAAAGAAAGCGATACACGGAAATGGGCTTACTCTGGTTCTGTATCATTCTTCTTGTGGGGGGGTTTCTTCTGTCTGACCTGCTCACTCTGCCGGACTTTTTTCTTTATGCCTCGCCCTGGCTGGGTTATGCATTCCGTTATCGCCGTCCACCCGTATGGGTGATGGAAGCGACGATATACCTTTCTTTTTTATATCTGGGTATACGGTAATCCTTGAGGGGCTATATCATGCGGAGGAAATCCAGATAATTTTGATACACCTGTATCATGCGTGCATTTCTCTGGCGGATGGCTTCATCCAGCATTTTCTCCGCCAGGGCTCTGGCTGAGTTGTAATCTCGCTGGCGAATCAACCGGTCCAGTTCGGGGACGCCATAAGCGGGTGCGGAGGAAAAACCTTTCGTCAGTCGCTGATGCTCCACCGTATCCTCCAGGAGGAAGGAGGGGCGCCTTCGTCGCACGCTGGGAACCCCGTCATACCCCAGGTGTATGATTCGTTCCCGATACCGGAGAGGAATCCCCAGCACAATCCCGCTGACGAATCCGCCGATATGCGCCCAGTAGGCAATGCCGCCCGCTTCCGGAAGCCCAAACAGCATCACACCGCCAAAAATCTGCAAAAGGAACCAGAATCCCAGCCAGAGGACTGCGGGAAACGCCACCACACGCCAGAAATAAAAGGCAGTCACTAAAGTGAGGATACGGGCCGAGGGATAAGTGACCAGATACAACCCCATCACGCCTGCAATGGCTCCGCTGGCTCCCACGGCGGGCAGGGTGGAAGAAGGGCTGAAAGCCACATGGATTCCACCGGCAAGTAGCCCGCAGAGAAGGTAGAACAGCAGAAAGCGAGAATGCCCCATCACCCACTCTATGTTGTCACCGAATAGCCACAGAAAATACATATTCCCCACCAGATGCCACAGATTGCCGTGGAGAAACATAGAGGTGAAAAGGGTCCACACACCCAGATTCCCTGCCACAGCCTGTTTTCCTGTGATTACGGCCGGGATGGTTCCGTAAATATAGAAGACCTGCTCCATATTCGGCGCCGCCGCTTCCAGTGTAAAAATCACTGCATTGACCACGATGAGAGCAATCACCACCAGGGGAAACTGGTAACTCGGATTTTCATCCCGAAGTGGAAACATATTCTTCTCGCCGTCCTTCACCATTATACATCAGGTATTGATTTTCTATCACTGGAAGAAAACACATACGGGTTGAGAAGTGAACGACTTCCTCACGCCTCAGGGCAGAAGAATCGTGAACTTAATAAAGAGATTCCAACATTCTCAAGAATGAGAGAATATTGGATGGGAGATGGCGAGAATGCTTGGTGAAAGAAGCCCTATGTGGTTAGAGGGCTGAAAGCCATCGGTGCTGAATCTGGATTCTCAACCCTTGAAAAGGTGCTTCAGGAAGAAGAGGAGGTTGGCGGGGCGCTCAGCCAACCGTCTCATCAAATAGGGATACCACGCTTCTCCGTAGGGAATATAAATACGAACCTTATATCCCTCCCGAAGGAGTTTTTCCTGCAAATCTCGCCGGATTCCATACAGGAATTGAAATTCTAAATCCTGATTCAAAAGCCCATTTTTATTCGCCAGGGCTTTCGCTTCCTCAATCAGGCGAGGGTCGTGGGTGGCAATGGCGATGTAGGCTCCTCTTTGCCGGGCCTCAGGAGACAGCAATTTTTCCATCAGCAGGCGGTAATTTGCATCCACATCTTTTTTATACCGAAAGGCAATGGTTGGTGATTCCAGATAGGCTCCTTTCACCAGGCGGATGTTTGCCCCTTTCTGCATCAGGTGGGCGATATCTTCTATGCTCCGGTAGAGCATTGCCTGGATGACCAGGCCGAAATGGGAGGCAAATTGAGGGAGAAAGTGCTCGTAGAGTTTCAGCGTGCGGTCGGTATAGGCTGAACTCTCCATATCTATGCAGACGAATAGATGGAACTCCCGAGCATGATTCAATATCTCTTCCACCCTTTTCTTGCAAAGGTCTTCTGAAATATCCAGCCCGAGATGGGATAGTTTGATAGAGATGTAGGCGGGAAGAGCGGAAGGAGCATTTTCTCGCCCCGTTCCGAATTCCGAGTGTATCGTTTTCAGGAGGTGGATATACTCGGTGGTGGCGCGGGAGGCTTCTTCCTCCGTTTTCACCTCTTCACCGAGATGGTTCAGGATGAGGGTGAAGCCCCGCTGATGTAGAGACTTCGCAAGAGGGAGAGCCTGGGAGAGGGTTTCGCCGGCAACGAATCGCTGAACCACCCGATGAGCGGGTGGAAATTTCAGGACAAAGTGCTTCAGCCCCGGGCTTTTAGAAAGGGTAAATAGAATATGTGCCAGCAGGCTCATCCCACTTTCTTAACCCTATCACTCTTTCACTGCTCTGGCAAGGAGAAAATACCGGGGTGAAGAAAAAATCTGCAGAAGCGTTCTACCTTCCTTTGCCCCGGGTGGAATGAGGGACCCCGAAATCAGGATTAGCGACGGCGAGGGGGTTTCTTTTTCTTCATCTTCTCCCGGTGGGGCGCTGCTGTGGGCACACGGCGACTCAGCCATTGAAGTTTTTTGTCTAAAATTGCCCTTCGCTCGAGAAGAATATGGGTTCGGGGCGACTCGCCGTCGGAAGCGGGTGTATCCAGCCACTGGCTGTGCAGGCGTTTGACTTCCTCTTCCTTTTTCCCCTGTTCCTCCTCCGGGGAAGCGACAATCTTCTGGTCAAGGTAAGTGAGGAATTCTGACAGGAGTTGATTCTCCCGGGGTCCACCGCCAGCCACCACCATAGCAGGGGAGAGTCCACCGAAGAATTCCTGCGGGGTCTGGTTCCACTCCCGGGCCATCTGTTCCAGTTGCTTCTCCCGCTCCGCTGGCTCGGATGCCTCTGCATCCAGATTTTTCATCCACTCCTCCCACAGCGGGTCAATCTCTCTGCCACCCCAAAAATGGAAAAGGTTCAACAAGCCTCCGGTTCTCTGGAAGGCTTCAATATATCGTCGGTTCCCCTCCGGGAAGGAAAGGAGGGAGAAATAATGGGTGAGGAGTTGTGGGTCGCTTGTATGTTTATATATCTCTGCTATGACCGCATCTCTATGGGTGGGGGAGTGGGAGGCTTCAAAGGGCGTTAGATTTCCAAATCGCTCCTGAGGGGTATTGGACCAGCATTCCAGCCGGGTGAAGAGGATTTTCTGATAAACAGGCGTGGAAAGGCGCCAGCCCCGGCTGGGCTGGAAGCGTTCCAGCGCCTGTTTCACTTTTCCCGCTGTGCCTTCTGATTCCATCTGCTCTTTCAAGGCTTTCATTTCATCCGGTTGAAGGCAATCTAAGAGGGGATGAAGGGACTCTTCACCGAAGGCTTCCACACTTCGGAGGAGCAGGGCTTTTAGCAGAGGAATTTCTCCCGTTTTCTGGACGAGTTTGAAAGTTTCTTCTCGGGCGCCCGCTTCTGTCAGCGAGGAAAATAAACCGAGGAGAGAAGCCTGAAGGCGCTCCTGTATTTCACCGGTGTGAACTTTCCATCCGCGGAGGAGGAAGCGAACCCGGTTCGGAACTTTCAGGGTGCCTAAAAAATCCCGCAGATGACGGTCATCCCAGAGTTCATGCTCTTTGATTTTCTTCTCCTTCAGGAATTCATAAGCCATCTGCTGGAGGTCGCCATCTTCCTTCAAGAAATCCAGTTCCGCCATCTTTTTCCCCTCCATCTCCTGCTACTCCTATTGTATCAGATTTATGGGGGGGCGAACCATCTCAACCATACACGCCAGATGCTTCACTTCGTTCAGTCGCGATTTCAATCGGGATTTCTGTATAGAATTCGGGCAGGGGGATACCCCGCCCCTTGTATCGGGATGTCATCCCGCGCGCCATTCTGAAGCCGAAGGCACTTATAGCATAGGGAGGTTGATGTGGTGCTTTTTAGCGGTGCGGAGGGCGATTTCATACCCTGCATCGGCGTGGCGTGCGATGCCCAGTCCGGGGTCATTGGTGAGAACTCTATGGATTCGCTCATCCATTTGTTTCGTGCCGTCCGCCACCACAACCATTCCTGCGTGGAGGGAGTAACCGATGCCCACGCCACCACCGTGGTGGAAACTCACCCAGGAGGCGCCGCTGGCGGTATTCAGGAGAGCATTGAGGACGGGCCAGTCTGCCACGGCATCGGAGCCGTCTTTCATCGCCTCTGTTTCTCGGTGAGGGGAAGCCACACTCCCCGTATCGTGGTGGTCTCGGCCGATGACGATGGGCGCTTTCAACCTTCCATCACGGACCATCTCGTTGATGGCGAGGCCGAAGAGTGCCCGTTCACCCATCCCGAGCCAGCAGATGCGAGCGGGCAAGCCCTGGAATTTCACCCGCTCCCCTGCGAGGTGAATCCACCGGGCAAGATGGTCATCCTCGGGGAAGAGTTCCAGCACCTTTTTATCCGTGTTAGCAATATCTTGCGGGTCGCCGGATAGAGCCGCCCACCGGAAGGGGCCTTTGCCTTCCGCAAACAGGTCCCGGATGAAAGCGGGCACATACCCTTGAATCTGGAAAGAATCTGAGATGCCCGAATCTCTGGCTAACTGACGGAGGTTATTGCCGTATTCAAAGGTGATGGCGCCTGCTTTTTTGAATCCTAACATAGCGGTCATCTGTGAGGCAACGGACTCTTTGACCCTCATTAGATATTCTTTCGGGTTCTCTCGTCGGAGGTCGGAAGCCTCTTCCACCGACAGGCCTCTCGGGATATACCCATTCAGGGGGTCATGGGCGGCGGTCTGGTCCGTAAGGACATCCGGGATAAAACCCCGGCGGAGGAGTTCCGGATGAATATCCGCGGCATTTGCCAGAAGGCCAATGGATAAAGCCTTCTTCTCTCGTTTTGCTTCCTCCACCCATTTCAGGGCGGTCTCCAGATTGTGGGTGGAGCGGTCTAAGTATCGGGTGTTCAACCGGCGTTGAATGGCGTAGGGGTTCACTTCAACGGCGAGGATAATGCCGTCGTTCAGGGTGGCAGCGAGGGGCTGAGCCCCACCCATTTCGCCCAGCCCCGCTGTGAGAATCACTTTCCCTTTCAGTGAGCCGGCGAAGTGCTTCCTTGCCGCTGCGTAGAAGGTTTCATAAGTGCCCTGCAAAATGCCCTGAGTGCCGATATAAATCCAGGAGCCCGCAGTCATCTGACCAAACATAATGAGTCCCCGCTCCTCCAGTTCACGGAAATGCTCCCAGGTTGCCCATTTCGGCACCAGCACCGAGTTAGAAATCAGCACCCGAGGTGCGTGGGGGAAGGTTTGAAAAATCCCCACCGGCTTCCCCGATTGCACCAAAAGAGTTTCATCATTTTCCAGCCGCTGGAGGGCTTTCACAATCGCTTCAAAGCAATCCCAGTCGCGCGCCGCTTTCCCCGTTCCACCATACACAATCAGGTTTGCCGGGTCCTTCGCCACCTCCGGGTCCAGATTATTCATCAGCATTCGCAGAGCCGCTTCCTGATGCCAGGACCTGCAGGAAATCTGGGTTCCCCGGGGGGCTCGCACCACCTTTTCCACCGTCACCATTTTTACTCCCTCCTTTTGCCCTCCTTAAAAATTATAACCCGTATTTTAGCCCAGGAGAAGGCGGAGGGCGAGAACAATCAGAATGACTCCACTCACCCGGGGAAAATAGGGCTCGTATCTCTGTATCCAGCGTTGGACTTTTTGATAAATGAACAAACCGATTAGAGTCATTCCCACCAGACCGAGGGATACGGAAAATGCATAGAAAATCATTAGCACAAATGGATTGATGCCGCCCACCATCAGGGCTAACAGAGCAAACTCTTCTTCGTGGGCAAAGCCGAGGAGGAAAGCGGAAAGGGCGAGACTCCCCAGCGTTAGTGCCACCCGGCGTGCGTGCTGATGAATATGGCTGTGAGGTTCCTGACCGGGATGTTGATGTTCATGCTCATGTTCCATTTCTTCTACGCCATCGTGAAAATGTCCATGCTGAGCATCTGCAGTGGATCTGGGTTTCTCCAGGAAAAAGCGAAAGGCTAAAAAGAATAGCAGACCGGAACCAAAATAGGTCATCCAGTCGCCAAAGAAGTTCACGGTGGAGCGGAAAAGGAGGTAAACCACTACCACGGCGATAGAAGAAAACAAATGAAAAAAGGAGAGAATGCCGGAACTCAGAAAAGCGGAGAGGAGAGGGTACTTTTTCGGTGTGGCGTAAACAAGGGCAAGGGGCCAACCGTGTCCTGGCTCCAGCCCGTGAATCAAGCCCATCATTGAAACGCCCATATAGATAGATTCCATCTTGCCCACTTCCTGCAGAACACCATCATTCTATCTTAATTATATAGCACACTTCAGCAACTGCTCACAAAGAGTTGTCAGGTGAAATTTTTTCCCTATTCTCTGATAAATATGGAATAATGAAGTAAAATAAGGAATGCTGATTTTATCTTACTGCTGAGGAGAAGTTGAAAGGGGCGTATTGAGCCGATGGGATTCTATCCTGGCTACTGATTCTCGTTTCTTCGCAGGGCGAGGAGGATTTTTTCAGGGGTGATGGGGAGGGAAGAGATGGGCGCCCGGATGGCATCTTCTACGGCATCAGCGATGGCGCCCAGGACTGCGACGGCACTGCCCTCTCCCACTTCCTTCGCCCCGAAAGGTCCTGCCGGGTCGGGCAAGCCCACGGATGCGGAAACCACCTCAGGCGCATCCCCGATAGTGGGAATGAAATAATCCCGGAGATTGGCATTCAGTGGAACGCCATCCTTGAACTGCACCTCTTCCATCAGCGCCTCGCCCATCAACATCACGCAGGAGCCTTCCACCTGTCCCTGGAATGTGACGGGGTTGATGACAGTGCCACTGTCGTGGGCGTTATAAAACTTCACCACTTTTACCTTTCCCGTTGTAAAATTCACCTCCACTTCCGCCACGATGGCGCAGAAGGAGTATGTGGGGGAGGTGCCGACGGCGGCTCCCTTGAAGGTTCCACCCAGTTTGGGGGGATTGTAATGCCCTTCCGCCACCAGAGGCCCGAAGCGGTCAAAGTATTCCTTCACCGCATCCTCCCAGGGGATGAACTTCTCCGGATGGTGACGAGGGAAAATCTTCCTGTCTGTCACCGCAAGAGCCTCCAGAGGTTCTTGCAGTTTTTCTGATGCGATGGGTAAGAGGAGTTGGAGGATTTTTTCCCCCGCCTGCTTCACCGCATTTCCGGTCATCAGGGTGATACGGCTGGAATAGGCGCCCAGGTCAACAGGGGTGAGAAATGTGTCGCAGGTCTGGACATACACATCTTCGTAGCGGATGCCCATAGCCTCTGCGGCAATCTGGGCGAGGACGGTGGTGGAACCCTGTCCGATTTCGGGGGCGGAGGTGAAGAGGGTGGCTGAGGAGCCATCCTCTGCCACCTTGATATATACATTGGAATGGGGGAAATTGCTTCGGTAGATGGGGTAGCCCGCACCGGAGACGAACCCACCACCGGAAATACCCATGCCCTTCCCCGGCGGGAGTTTGCTTCTCTTCTCTTCCCAGCCGGATATTTCCCGAACTTTCTTCAAGCATTCTTTGTAGCCGTTGGTGAGAATCTGGAATTCGTTGCAGGTTTTTTCGTAAGGGCCTGTGGCGTTTTTCAGGCGGATTTCCACAGGGTCCAGGCCCAGGTCCCGGGCGATACGGTTGAGATGGACTTCAAACGCCCAGCGGGGCTGGGGGGCGCCGTTTCCTCGCTGTGCACCGCAGGGCGGAAGATTGGTGTAGACCCGGTAGGCATCCAATCGGAAGTTTTTCAGGCGATATAGCAAAGGCATAAGACATCCGGAATAGTAAGCGGTGGTGATGCCGTAGCCAGTATAGGCTCCGCCGTCCAGGATGGCTGTTTCCTGCACCGCAGTGATGGTTCCATCCCTTTTCACGCCCGTTTTGAAGGTGAGATATTGCTTGTGCCTTCCTCGCCCGTGAAGGAACATCTCTTTTCTACTGAAGGACATTTGAACGGGTGCGCCCGTGAGTTTAGACAGGGTCGCTCCCGCTAACTCCAGCACGGTGGCTTCCGCTTTCCCGCCGAAGCCCCCTCCTGTGGCGGTTTGAATCACCCGTATCTTCCCCATCGGCAGGCTGTAGACCCGGCTGAGTTGATACTGGACATAATGGGGCGACTGATTGCTGGTCCAGACCGTGAGGACGCCGTCCTTTCCCCATTGAACGACGGCGGCGTGGGGCTCCAGCGGCGATTGCATCGTCCGATTGCCTTCAAACGAGTCCTCCCGAATATAATCCGCCTCTACGAAACCCTTTTCCACATCCCCGAAGTTCTGATGAATTTCCGTGTTGATATTTTTCGGATATTTTTCGTGGAGTTGTGGGGCGTCAACCTTCATAGCAGAAAACGGGTCAAACACAGCGGGGAGAGGCTCAAAATCCACCCTTATCCATTCCAATGCTTTCTCGGCGGTTTCCTCATCCTCTGCCGCCACCGCCGCAATTTTATCCCCCACATACCTCACCCGGTCTATGGCGAAGATGGTTTCATCATATCGGGCGGGGCTGACGCCGTAAGGAACATCCGGCACATCTTTGGCAGTGATTATGGCTCTTACTCCTGGTAGTTTCCTCGCCTCTTCCGTGTGGATGGCGAGAATCTTTGCGTGAGGAACCGGGCTTCTCAAAACCTTACCGAAAAGCATTCCGGGGAAGAAGAGGTCGCCGGCATATCTAACAGAGCCCGTCACCTTCTCCAGAGCATCTTTCCTCGGCACTGGCTTCCCCACGACAGCAAACCCACTGGCTATCGGCGGTTGTCCATTGGCGATTCCCTCCTGCCTGCCCTCCTGGAAGGAGGAGTAGTCTTGCACCGCCTGAAGGATTTTTGCGTAGCCCGTGCATCGGCAAAGATTTCCAGATAGCGCCTGGCGGATTTCATCCACCGCTGGATGGGGGTGTTTTTGAATCAGGGAGCAGGCGGAGAGAATCATCCCCGGGGTGCAGTATCCGCACTGCACCGCTCCGTGATGGATAAAGGATTTCTGTAAGGGGTGAAGATTCCCATTTTTCGCCAGCCCTTCAATGGTGAGAATATGAGCGTCCCGGGCTTCCACAGTTAGGAGGAGGCAGGAAGGAACCGGATTGCCGTTGAGGAGGACGGTGCAGGAGCCACAGTCGCCCAGTTCACACCCCCGTTTCACACCGGTGAACCCTAACACATTGCGCAGGACATACAGGAGTGTCCAGTGAGGTTTGACCCGGGGGAAAAACTCTCTCTCATTCACTATCAGGCGGATGGTTTTCAGGTTTATGAGAGCATCCCTCCAGCCCTTCTGAATGCAGTTTTAATGGCTTCTGTGGTGAGGATTTTGACGAGGTGTCGGCGAAATTCGGCGCTTCCGCGAACATCCGTTATCGGCTTGCATTCTCTGGACGCAATGTTTCCGGCTTCATCAATCACCTTTTCTGAGGGCTCTTTCCCCGCGAGAAACTGGCTTGCTTCTTTCGCCAGAAGGGGTGTGGGTGCCACCGCTGAAAGAACGATACGAGCGGAGGCGATGATGGAACCTTTACGCTTCAGGACGGCTGCAGAGCCAGCCACGGCGCAGAACATCCCCGCCCGGGGCCCGAAGCGCAGGTAACTCCCTCCCACTGGAGAGGAGGGGAGTGGAATGTGTATCTCTTTGAGTATCTCGCCATTATTCAGGAGGGTGGTTCGGGGACCGGTGAAGAAATCCTCCAGTGGGACTTCCCTCAATCCCTTCAGGGATACCAGGCTTACTTTCGCCCCGAAGCCTATGAGAAGTGGCGGGATGTCGGCGGAAGGGACGGCGCCTGTGAGGTTGCCCCCAATGGTGGCGATAGAGCGAACCACCGGGCTGGCTATCTGCTGTATGGCTTCTGTGAGACATTCCAACCCCTGCGGCACCTCTTTGTATTCCTCCCATTCCCTCTGCTTCACCAGAGCGCCTACCCTCAAGAATCCATCCTCCATAGAAATGCCCTTCAGTTCCGAAATCCAGTTAAGAGAAATCAGGTGAGCCACCTTTCTTGCCTGATTCTTCAACTCCGGGATGAGTTCCGTTCCACCGGCGAGAGGGCGAGAATCGGGCAGGTCGGTTAATAGTTCAAGGGCTTCCTGCAACCCCTCCGGCTGATGAACCTCCAGTTCCGGAACCCTCATCCCTTCCTGACCTCCTCCGAATGGTATTATATCCTCCTCCGGGCAAGGAAAAATGACAAAAGATAGAGTGGTGATTGTTAGGGCGTTCACCTGCGGGTTTCAGGATTGAACAACCCTTTCCCA
>JBBIMK010000039.1:0-14438 GCA_037444445.1 bacterium
AAAGAGGGGTATAAAAAAATCGTTCAGGGTGGTCAGAATCTCTTGACCCAATACATTTAGAAGGCCTTGTGCTACAATACATTTAGAAGGGGGAGGTGATAAAAGATGTTAAACCGAAGATGGAAAAACAACCTCCGACGATGGGCAGTTGAAACCACTATTCTCGCACTTGCTCTCATTCTATCCCCTAAGGCTTATTCTACAATAGTTCCTAACGCTACTTGTATGGCTATTCAAGCCGACTACTTAGCCTGTGAAGGTCAAGATGACTGTTGTGGTGCTCCCTATTTAGATTGCTCTGGTGGATGTGTCTATGGCTGCTATGCTCCTACCTGTCATCTGTGGGAATTTTGGCATGATGAATACGCCTGGTCCTGTTCGGATTGTGTTCAATATGTGATGTGTGCAGATGGGACATCTCACTGGATTGGAAACTGTCAAGCGAACCCGTTTCATGCTCGCACAGGTCAGTGTTGCTAACCTCCTAAATGGGTGGCGTAGGTCGTAACACAATTCTAATTGTTAGTGGCGTTTTTAGTGGAGGGTCTTTGTTACTCGTTAGAATGCCTGTAGATAGGTATTTTTTGTTTTTTATTATTCCCCATTTGTTGCTTTTAATTGTCTTAGCCTTCATTTTCAGTGAATTTTTAAGACAGTCATGGAATCCGAAGGTCCTCCCCCTTTTGCTGGTTTCACGAAAAGGATTGTATTGCATCTTATTTCATAAAATCCTGACCACAATCTTACTGGTGGGGCTCATCTCAGGGTTCACCATTGCTGTGAAAGTGTTGCTCCACCGGGGGTTTTATCTAACTTCGGAGCAGTGGAAAGTATCACTGATTGGTGTTCAATTTTACTGGCTTGCCCTGCTCTTCTACTTAAACATCTTCTTTCTTTTCTGGTGGCTTCCAACCTTTTATCGCATGACTCTCTCCATTACCTTATGCCTGATTTCTTATATTTCACTGGCAAAAAGCTTTGGAACGATTATAGAGTGGACTTCTTACGGCAGTGTTTTTGAAATGTGGGGGCATTCACTTTTTTCACCCTTTTCTATTATCGGATTATACGGTGACGAGATTTCTGCTCCTTATAGCCTCGTTCTTTCAACTTTGAAAATTCTGATTTTTTCTATGATGTTTTGCGGGAGTCTTTTGCTGATACTATACTTCAGCCTTATCATCTACCAGACTCTCTCTGATGTTCGTATCATCCCTATTTATAAAGAATATCGCTGGTTATGGGGAACTTTCCTGAGCATTTTTCTAATATTTATTACTTTTGGAGGGCTGGTTTTTAAGCGTCAGGCTCAAAATATAGTTTATCTTGCTAATGCACCTCTTTCGTCGTCAAAGGCAACCTCGTCTTTTCCCGCTATCAATGAGGAACGGAAGCGTCAGATAAAACTTGCAATAGAACGAGAAAAAGCCTGGGTTATCCGTGAAGTAAACATCTCCATCGAGCCTTCCAGCATATATGCGGAAATCGTCGAGCAAATTTTTCTTCAGCGGTTAGGTGATGTGCAAAAGCTCAAATTTCGTGTGCCATTTCAATATCATGACTTATCCGTGCGAATCAATGGGAATCCCGTGCCACCTGAAAGATTAAAATTTTCCCATTCGGCACTTACACTCACTGGATTTTCTTTTCCCGAGCAATTCCAGTTACTTTTCACCTACCAAATCCCCTTACAACTCTTCGAAGTTCATCAAGGGCATGAGATAGCAACCATAACGACTTTGGATTGTAATGTTTCTAAGCCCTTCGTGAAATTGCCCAGAGAAATGCTTTTTCGCAGGCCTAACTTCAGATCAACAGATTATCTATCAGGCAGGACCATATCCGTAACGGCAGAGTTCGGAATTCCCCTGATTAATCATGGGGAATTATTTCCTATTCGGGTCAGTTTTCCTTCTAAATGCAGTCATTACCGATTCTCGGGTTTTCATCAGGTGGTCCATCACAATCAAATTTTTTTGTCTGCAGAAGGTGACTCTATAATTGATATTTACGGATATGATGAAGCAAAATCCTGGGTCGCTACCGATTTAATTACTATAGAGGGAGCCAATGATTTCACACCTGATGCCCGAAACCAACTCAGGCAGGTTACTCCCCGTTTATCCAACATACTTAGTAGTTATGGCTTTTCAGCTCCACTCTTTCTCAAATCCACATGCTTTTCCTTATCAAGATTTCCCACTCCGCTTTCACGACGCGCTTCTATAAATGGTACTCGCAGGGATTTTTTCACATTTTATCTTCTTTCCCGATGTGTGATCCAAGAAATATCTCCATATTTAGAAGGCTGGAAACTCAATCGGATTTTAGCTGGCATTCTTACATACAAAGCCTTTGTGGAAAATGGTTGGATGACTAAAAGTGATTTCATGGAACAAATACGTGCATTCGTTGAACCCTTGCAGAGTCCTGGTGCCCCAGTTCCCGATTTCTATGACTTGCTAAGTTATTATTTAACTGATAAGAAGAATGTAGATGTGGAGATAAGCCATAAGTTAAAGGAAGTGAGCGAGATATTGCTCTGGCTTCGTGGCAAATCGTTTGATAATCCTTATTATTCTATGGTTCATACCCCATCTTCTGAAGATTGGTTGCCTCTGAGTTTGACGACCGAAGAGTAATTATGACTTAAAAAGGGGGAAGGGCATAATTATGAGAGGGATGCTGAAGGTAGCAGGTGTGGTGAAGTTGTATATACCGGGATGTTCGGGCTTCTGGGCTCTAACGGAGCCGGGAAGACCACGCTGATGCGTATCTGTGCCACACTTCTGGAGCCCACGAAAGGGGAGGTTCTTTTCTACTGGACGAAGTTTTTCAGCAGGATAGAGACGATGCGTCGGGCGGCTTTGCCATCTCCAAAAGGATTGGGAGCGGAAGTGGCCCGGTGGTAGCGACCTGTATCTTTCAGCAGGTTTCTCACGATGCGTGCGATGTAAATCGGATTTGTTCCCACCAGCAAGGCACTGCCGGTTTCCAGGGCTTCCACCCGCTCGGTCGTAGAGCGCATGATGAGAGTGGGTTTTCGGAAAGTGGGCGCTTCTTCCTGGATGCCACCGGAGTCTGTAAGTACCAGTCGGCAACCTTTTAAGAGCATTAAGAATTGTGGGTAATCTACTGGAGGAAGCAAGTGAATGTGAGGTGTCCCCATGAGCGATTTTTGAACTATCCGCTGGACTTCCGGGTTGAGATGAACCGGCCAGATGATGTGTAGATTCGGATGTTCAGTAAGGATTCGTTGCAGGGAATCACAGATTTGCTGAATTCCTTCACCGATACTTTCACGACGATGGGCAGTCACCAGCAGGTAAGGTGTAAGCCCATTCAGCGAGAACCCGACCAGATTAGAAAGTGCCTTCCATAGGGGATGGAATTTGGGCGAAAGGATTTTTCTACGCGCCCAGAGCGCGGCGTCTACCACTGTATTGCCGGTTATATAAATGTGCTCGGCGTCAATTCCTTCTTGCAGGAGATTCGCCCGGGCTTTTTGTGTGGGCGCAAAATGATAGGTAGCCAGGTGGCTGATCAATACCCGATTCAGTTCCTCCGGGAACGGGTTCTCCCGGTCGAAGGAGCGTAATCCTGCTTCTACATGTGCGAGAGGTACTTTACGGTAATAAGCCACAAGAGCCGCCGCCAGAGCGGTGGTGGTGTCGCCCTGGGCAATGAGAAGGTCAGGGTTACCGGTGCGCTGAAAATACCGCTCTAATCTTGTAATCGCTTTACAGAGAAGTGTTGCCAGCGAACAACCAGGCTTCATAATTGCTAAGTCTTCGTCCGGTGTGATTTCAAAAAATCGCAGGAATGGTGTGAGCATTTCCCGGTGTTGACCGGTAGAAATGATGGATAAGGTGATCTCAGGATGTTTTCTCATTTCATGGATGACCGGTGCCAGTTTGATGGCTTCGGGCCTGGTTCCCAGTACCACGCTTACATTCATTTTTTTCTTACTCCTGCCTCCAATTGAACCAATGCGTGAAACGCGTAGATTTCATTCACCCGCTGGCTGTTCATCATTCCCTTTTCCATGGTAAAGAAGATGCAGGATTTTACGGGTTTGATTCGTGACTTTCACGCGGTCATCCAGGCGATGTCCGACAATCCAGAGAATTTTTTCATCATCGGTAATGATTGGGACGGAGGAGCGGTAAAGAGAAGGGATTTTTTCATCCACGAAGAAATCCTGTAATTTTTTGGGGGCGTTCATGCCCAGGGGATAGAATCGGTCGCCGGGCTTCCAGCCCCGAACCCGAATCTTACCACGAATGCACCCTGCATCCAGAAATGCCTCCCAGGGTTTCGCCTTTTGAATCTTCAGGTGAAGATGGGGCGCAGGGGAAAGAATGGTGCAGGTGTAGTCTCCAACTTTTCCCGGTACCTGAAGAAGGATTGGCTGAACTTTTTCCGGCTGAGGGAGAATATGTAGTGATTTGCCTTCTTTCATTAGCCACCATTTCGCAGAAAGTTGCCAGATTTTTCTTTCCGGGAGGGATTGACAGGCCTGAAGGAGTTTTCTCAATGTTTTTCCATGAAAAGGGACCTTAAGAATCTGAAGCCATAGGAGAAAAACCCGCCGTTGAATAGGGTAGGGTTGACGAAGAAAGGAAAGAGAGAGGCGGTTTCCGGATATATATCTTTTAGAGATTTTTTGGGCTTGTTTTTGTATAAATTCATCCTCTTCATTGAGGAGGGAAATGATTTCCAGCATTTTTTTCTGCCATCCTGGGTTCAGAGTTCTGTTCAGGTAGGGAATCAGGCGGTGACGAATCCGATTCCGGAGGAAGCGGAGGTCAGAGTTAGAAGGGTCAATTCGGTAAGGCAGGCGGTGTGCCCGACAGTGATGTAAAATGGCTTCGCGGGGCAGGGCTATCAGCGGGCGGATGAGAAGAACTTCCCTGCCCTGAGGAGTTTTTATGCTCCGCACAGGGGGTATTCCTTTCAAGAATTCACGGGATGCCCCCTGAACCAGCCTCATCAAAAAAGTTTCCAGGTTATCGGATGCGGTGTGTCCCAGGGCGATTTGGTGGATGTTCCATTTGTCAGCCACTTGAAGGAGGTGCTGGTAGCGTGCCTCTCGTCCTGCTTCTTCCAGAGATTTTTTTTGTTCCCGGGCCCTCTGTTTCACATCTTCGTATCTCAAGGCGAGAGGAATCCGCCATTTCTGACAAAGGGATTGAACAAAATTGGCATCTTCATCGGCGCTTCTCCCTCTCAATCCGTGATGGAGATGAAAGGCGAATACTTGAATGTGAAGCCCTTTAGCCAGGTGCTTGAGCAGGTGCAAAAGGGCAACGGAATCCGGTCCCCCTGAGCAGGCCACCAGCACTCTTTGGTGTGGGCGAAGCATCTTGTTCTTTTGGAGGGTTTGGAAAAGGGAGTGCAAGTGTTAAGAGCGGTTTTTCAGGAATTCCTGTTTCAACTGGAGATAAAGATTTTTATCCCCACCCTTTTCGCGGAATTTCTCCAGAAAAACCAGGGCTTTCCGCTGGTCTCCCCTGGCATGATACAACTCTGCCAGTTTCTGGAGCGGAAAAGGTGAACGGTTGAAAACATCGGCCGCTTCCAGAAGAAACTTCTCTGCTTCGGAATACCGTTTTTGTTCCATCAGCAGTTGACCCAGTTTCAATTTTGCGCCGGCATTTTTTGGAAATAGTTTCAAAACTTCACGGTATTCCTGTTCTGCTTCCCTTTTTTTGCCTTCTTCAAACAGGATATTGGCATATAACATGCGTCCTTCCACATACCGGGGGTCTATTTCAATGAGGTGTTTTCCCAACCTTTCTGCATCTTCCAGTTTTTTTAAATCATAAGTGAGGAATTCAATGGCTACCAGGGCGCCATGAAGGGACAGACTTTTATCATTCTCAAAGGCTTTCATTACAGTTTCATAGGCTTTTTTGGGATCGCCAGATTTGTAATAAGCGGTAGAGAGCAGGTAAAAGCCTACGCCATATCCGGGCTCTATTTCAGTGAGTTTTTCCAGATGGTGGATGGCTATTTTCAGGTCTTCACCCAGTCCTGCAGAATATAATTGGGTGATGGACTTCACAAGGTAAGCCTGGCAACGGACGGGTAAACGATAGATTTCTTTTACGGGTAACTCAATCAGTTCCAGTGATGAACGGGAACCACACGGAGAATCAGGGGATGGGAGAGGAGAGGGAGAATTCGGTGTGCCTGTGAGAGGAGTGGAGGTGGGATGGCTCGCTGAAGGTGTAAAAGGGCTGGCTTTCGTGGCTGATGTGGCAGGTGGCTCGGGGGGTTTTTCCGTGCGCTTTTGAGGAGGAACGCAAGAGATAATCCCACTGAGCAGGAAAAAACATAAAACTCTCACCCTTTTGTTGTTTGGCATAACTTTTCTACTGGCTGTGCGGGGATTTGAACCCCGGACTCTACGGGTATGAGCCGTATGCTCTCGCCATCTGAGCTACACAGCCTGTTTTGGGTGCGGGGGCGGGATTCGAACCCGCGACCTCCGGGTTATGAGCCCGACAAGCTTACCACTGCTCTACCCCGCAATCCTATTTCATTATATCAAACTTTTATGAAGGGAGTGAACCCCTGGTTAGAACCTGCCGAACTAACTGTTGAACGGCCTTTCCCTCTGCTCGCCCTTTAACTTTCGGCATGACAGAACGCATCACGAGCCCGATATCTTTCTCCCCTGAGGCTCCCAATTCCTGAACCTCCTGTTGAATGAGGTTCTGAAGTTCTTCCTCTGACAGGGGGGGAGGGAGATACCCTTCAATCAGATGTAACTCCAGGCGTTCCTGTTGAGCGAGGTCATTTCTTCCGCTCTTATCAAATTCTTCCACAGCCTCCCGCCGCTTCTTTGCCTCCCGCCCCAGTATCTCCAGAATCTCTTCTTCTGTGAGTTCTCTTCTGCGGTCAATTTCCGCATTTTTTAAGGCGGCTTTCAACAGGCGATAAACGCCGGTTCGGAAGGTATCCCGATTTTTAACAGCAATGCGATAGTGTTCTTCTATCAGTTGTTTGAGTCCCATATTCTCTTAACCGGTGGTTTGCCTGTCTGTGTCGGTGTAAGGTGAGTTATGCTTCAGGTTTTTCGTTCCGAAACACCTGGGTTGCCTGGAGTCCTTTGGAGGTTTCTTCGTACTCAAATTCTACCTCGTCACCCTGGTTGAGTGAACGGAAACCTGACGACTGAATGGCAGTGTAGTGAACGAAGTAATCCTTCCCGTCCGCTGAGGTAATGAATCCATACCCTTTCTTCGGGTCGAACCACTTTACTTGACCCTTTAATCTCTGACCGGGCACTGCTTACTACCCCCTTCTTTTTATTCCAGACGCAGAAAAACTACTTTTCCTCCGCATCCGTCTAAGGATAGCATATCATATTCTCTGAAAAATTGCAAATCTGTGGAGTGAGAACCCATTGACGAGTATGTGGAAGTTAATGGCTGGAGGCCGGGTGGTGATGGCTTTCTACCTTCTTTGAACCTTCGGTGCGGAAGGAAGAGCCGCAGGCACAAGTGGCAATCACATTGGGGTTTTCAATCTTGAATCCCCCTCCGATAAGATTGGTATCCTCATAATCAATCACGGAGCCTTTTAATCGGAAGGAACTCATCAAATCCACATACACCTGAATCCCCTGGGATTCAAAAATCATATCTCCCTCACGAGCTTGATTCTCTAAATCCATCGCATATTCGTAGCCGGCGCATCCTCCTCTTTTGATGTAGATTCGCAAGCCCCAGCCCTGTTTTCCTGCCCGCTCTCTCAGAGTTCGGATTCGGCCCGCGGCTTTTTCCGTTAACTCCACTAACTTTTTCGTGACATCTTCCATCTCTTCAACCTCTCCCATCTCTATTTTAACTGATTTTCTCCTGGGTCGCAACAGGTCAGGTAAGAGGCGAGTTGGTTTTAAGCGGGGCTGGGCTTTCGGTGAGTGGCTCCTCGGGCTGAGGTTCACCTTCAACCAGGCTCCTGGCATCCCTTCCGAATTTTTCCAGCACCAGGGTTGAGTGAATTGGAATCGTGCGTTTTTTCTGCTCATTCAGCAGTTGAAAGTGCAGTTCCACGGTGGAAGTGGCTTTCAGCAGAGCAAAAGGAACCCGCTCGGAATACCAGCCCTGATAAATGAGACTTTCGGAGAGTGAAAAATCATGGGGTAGGGCGGGTGGAATAGCGATTCTCATACGCAGTATCTGATATCGGGCTTCAAACTTCCCGGGTGAAATCACCATAGTTTGAGGCAGAGGGTCCTCTTCCACTTTCCACTGGATGAGGGGTTTTAGGAAAGATAGGCTCGTTTCCCACTGAAAGGGTTTCCAGGGAAGTGATTCCAGGCGCACAGGTGTTTCATCGCCCTTTTGAAAGATAATTTCCTGTATAGAAGAGATAGGTTGAAAATACGATGTGAAGTCTTCCACGAGTGTAGCTGGGAATTTTTTCAAGGATTCCTCAGGCAGAAGAACTTTGAGTTTGAGAGCCTCATCCTCACCTTCCGGGAAATAGTCCATTTCCAGCCAGTCGCAGGGTTTTCCTTCACGGTTTTCAGAGTCCACGATGGCCAGGCGAAGGCGGGCATAATGTGAAATCACCAGCCCCAGGCCGGGCTCTGCTCGGATGATGATTTTGTACTCTGCGTAAGACCCTGGTTTCGTGGGGAAGTATAGGGGACTGGTAGCCTTATCAGCGAAAAGGAACCCTGTGCTAAACAGAAGCCACAATATGCCAGATTTCCAATACTTCGTCATTGTGTTTTTTCCTCCTTCACAAAATGTATTTCTGCAGGTCCTCGTTTTCCAGGATGTCTTTCAGGTTTTTCCTGACGAATTCCCGGTTGATGAGTATTTCTAAATCTTTCTCGTGAGGCGCTTCAAAGGCGATGTCCTGGAGGCATCGTTCCACGACGGTGTAAAGCCTTCTGGCGCCGATGTCCTGTGTGGATTCATTCACTTCGTAGGCGATTTTGGCGAGTTCTTCAATGCCATCTTCTGTAAAGGTCAGATTCACACCATCTACGCTGAGTAGTGCCTGATATTGCTTGGTGAGGGCATTTTCAGGCTCTACGAGGATTCTTTTGAAATCATCTACGGTGAGGCTCTGCAGTTCTACGCGGACCGGGAAACGCCCCTGAAGTTCTGGAATTAAATCGGAGGGCTTGCTCGTGTGAAAGGCGCCGGCAGCGATAAACAGGATGTGGTCCGTTTTCACAGGCCCGTATTTGGTGGGAACTGTGGTGCCTTCCACGACGGGAAGCAAATCTCTCTGCACCCCTTCTCGGGACACATCCGGTCCCACAGTTTGCCCATGGGAGGTAATTTTATCTATTTCGTCCAGGAAGATGATACCGGTTTCCTGTGCCCTTCGGATGCCTTCCTGAATAATTTTTTCCCGGTCCAGGAGAGATTCAAATTCTTGCTCCAGGAAAATCCGCTGGGCTTCTTTGATTTTGGTTTTCTTACGCTTCTTTTTTTTGGGGAAAGTATCTTCCATCAACTGCTGGAAGCTGATGCCGATTTCTTCCATGCCTGGCAAATTAGAAAGGTCCATCACTTTTACCCTCGGTTCCTGGACCTCAATTTCAATTTCCCGTTCATCCAGGGCTCCTCGGCGGAGTTCTTCCAGGAGGAGGCGTCGGGAGTGTTTCACCTGCTCCAGCATGCTTTCGCTTTCCTCATCCATGAAAGGAGTGCGAGCGGTTTTGGGATAAGGGACCAGGATGTCTAAAATTTTCTCTTCTGACCGTTTTTGAGCGGTTTTTTCCACCCTCTGCTGTTCTTCCATCCGAACCATCTGAATGCTGGTTTCTACCAATTCTCGGACCATGGATTCTACATCCCGCCCCACATAGCCCACTTCGGTGAATTTTGTCACTTCAACTTTAATGAAAGGGGCTTTGATGAACCGGGCGATACGGCGGGCAATCTCAGTCTTTCCCACCCCCGTAGGTCCAATCATCAGGATATTTTTGGGGGTCACTTCTTCCTGCATCGGAGAGGGAAGCATTTTTCTCCGATAATGGTTCCGAATGGCAATGGACACGGCTTTCTTGGCATCCTTCTGGCCCACGATATATTTATCCAGTTCTGCGACGATTTCCCTGGGAGTCGGGAATGGGTGGGTTAAAGAGAATGGAGTAGAGCGATTTGCCACGATTTTCACCTCACTCCAGCGTTTCCATAATGACTTCATTATTGGTATAAATGCAGATTTCTGAGGCGATGTGAATCGCTTCTTTTGCGATTTCTTCCGCAGGTTTGGAGGTGAAGCGAAAAAGGGCTTTCGCCACCGCAAGAGCATAAGGCCCTCCGCTCCCTATGGCTAACACTTCCTCATCCGGCTCAATCACTTCACCACTGCCGGAGATTAAGAGGAGTCCTTCTTTATCAGCCACCAGGAGAAGTGCTTCCAGTCTTCGTAGATAGCGGTCGGTACGCCATTCCTTCGCCAGGTCTACTGCGGCCTTTTTTAATTTTCCTTTGGCGGCATCCAGGTGTTTTTCAAATCGCTCAAACAAAGCCAGGGCGTCCGCAACGGAGCCCGCAAATCCAGCCAGCACTTTCCCGTTGTAGAGCCGGCGAAGTTTCACGGCTTTTTGTTTCACAACCGTTTCGCCCAGGGTCACCTGTCCATCGGCGGACATAGCGACTTTCCCATTCCGTCTCACCGCCACCACCGTAGTTCCCCGCGTGTGTGGAATTGCATTCACCTTTTTCTTTCCTTTCCGTCGTGCTCAGGAGAAGAGCAATCCTGCATAACCGACGACGGCATCATAATCTCCTGAAGTTTCGCCGGATGTGGCGTAGTCCACGAAAACTGCCCGCGTAGCGCCCAGACATTTTACAGTCCGAATCAAAATCGTTGCCGGAAGATACCCGCACATGGAAATATCTTCTTCCGTCACCCGTTTCCAGAGTTGTTCTTCGTCCAGTACCAGCATGGCTTCAATGGCGCGCCGGTCTCTTTTTCGCGCCTCAGCGTCCGGGAGATAGTGGCTCATATCTGAACTTGCCACGAGGAGGACCTCTTTACCCAGGGTTTTTATCGCCCGGGCAATTTCATCTCCCGTTTTCAACGCCTGCTGGAGGTCCAGGCCTGACGCTACGACCGCCGCTATCTTTACCTTCGGATGTCGCTTCTGAAGGAAGTTGACCTCCACTTCTAAGGAATGCTCGCGAAGATGTGCTGAAACATCGCCTTCTGCCACCTTCACTTCTCTCAGAAGACTCTGTGTTAATTCCGGGTCAATTTCCACTCTCCCGAGAGGCGTTTGCCATTCTCCGCCCGGAAAGACGGAGAAAGGAGTGCCATAGCCCGTGTGATTGGGCCCCAGAAGGAGCACCCGGTCTGGAATCTTCGCAGAAGAAAAGACCTTTCCCGCCACTTTCCCGGAATAGACATATCCAGCATGGGGTGCCAGCACCCCTTTTGCATTCGTCGGTTCACCATTCACCATCAGACTGGAGAGCATCCGGTCCAATTCTCCTGCCTCCGATGGGTAGAAATATCCTGCCACTGCCGGATGGCGTATCGTTTTCTTCATTCCTTACTTAATTTTACACCTTTTTTCAGAACAGGCGACTCTTTTTCTTTGCTATAATGGAAGTAGCAGCGGAGTAACCAATGAAACCGCAGGGATGGATTGCATTTATTATTTTATTCGCCGTCTGGTTTTATTTTGCTGATTATCTCCTGAAAAAATTTCCGCTGGGCCCTGAAGCAAGAGGGGGTTTTATCTTCCTTATGTCTTTGCCATTTCTAACAATCATTTCGGCAGTAATTTACTGGAAATATTTCATTACTGCCGATTTCTTTGAGATGCCTCCCATTCGGTATACTCGTGAGTTCTGGGTTTGGCTGATGGCGAAGATGAGAGGTGAAAAACGCCTCTGGCTGATGCCCCCTAAGAATATTCGTATCCCCCCTCCCCTGGGGGATGACACTTTACGCGACGCCCATCTGGAATCCCTCATTTTAGAAAAAGCCATCCCGGATGCCGAGGAGTATGTGAGGGAAAAACTCGATTGGTCTCGCCTTGTATCCGGTGAGGAGGGAGAGAGGATGTTAAAAATCTACCTGCATTACATGAATTTTCTCATCCGTTTCCAGAGGGAATTAGAGCAGTGAGAACTGTTTGAGATGCCAACCAATGTGGCTTTTCTCTCGTTATTTGTCGGGTTAGTGGTACTCCTTATGTTCTCTATTTTCACTACTGAGGCTCCAGCAGGCGGATTTTTTGTAGGCTCCACAGAGGAGGGAAAGACAAGAGCCATTGCGATTCTATCGCTTTCAGTCGTGAATGCTGTTCTCATATATTTTGCTTTTACTTCTTCCGCAGGTGCAGGTTTATCCAGCGCATTGGCTATTTCCTTTTTTATCATTACTGCAACCCTTTATATTATGGGAAGTTCCAGGGGGGTTGCTTTCTTCGTCGGCTTCATTCTTGTTTACTGGGAATATCTGGCGTGGATTCGGCATCGCTACTCTGGAGAATTGAAATGGATTGGTGAATACATCATTCTGCTTACCCTTCCTCTGGTTGGGATTTTATGGGCGTTGATTTTTTATCGCTATATTCTGGAGGAAGATATCTTTGATATGCCCACCCGGATCGCCAGGGAATACCCTGCTTACTTCAGGAAGAAGGTAAGAGAGGAAGGCCTCTTGCGCCGTGCGCTTCGCCATACAATTTCTATTCCTCCCCCTCTGCAGGATGATTCTCTCCGGGACATCACTCTGGAAACACTCATCCGAAAAGGTAAAATAGAGAAAGTGGAGGGCTACCTCCGGGAGAAGTTGGAAGAGTTACGGGAACTGCCCGAATCTCTGAAGGAACAACATCGTAGAATTTATTCCCATTATCTATCTTTCTGGACTTCACTCAAAGGAGTCATCAAGGATGAAAACTTTTAACCTCTGGATTGAAGGGGGAAGTATTTTTACCCTGGATAGAAAGAACACGGTATATTCTGAGGCATACATTGGGGTAAAGGATGGGCGGATTGCCTATCTGGGGGAAAAACCTCAAGAGGCCGTATCGGCTCAGGAAGTTCTAAACGCCCGAAACAAATGGGTTTTTCCCGGTTTCATCAATGCTCACACCCATGCGGCCATGGTCTATTTTCGTGGGTTTGCGGATGACCTCCCGTTAAAAGAGTGGCTGGAACAGCATATCTGGCCCCTGGAGGGAAAATGGGTGACGCCAGATTTCATCCGGGATGCAGTTCAACTGGCGGCGGTGGAGATGCTCCGCTCCGGCACTACTGCTTTTTGTGATATGTATTTCTTTCAGAATGAGGCAGCGGAAGTTCTTCAGTCCATCGGCATTCGGGCATTTCTCGGGGAAGGAATTATTGATTTCCCCACTCCATCTGCCCCCCGGTCGGAAGCAGGGTTGAAAGTGACTCAGAGGTTCATTGAAAAATGGAATCATCACCCCACCATCCATCCCATCGTGGCTCCTCATGCTCCCTACTCCTGCTCCGAGAAAACCTTAAAAGCGTGCAGAGAACTGGCTGATGCTTATGGTGTGCCTCTTCAGATTCACCTGACAGAAGAATCCCGGGAGCGGGAGAATTTCTTGAAACAAAAGGGTATGACCTCCGTAAGGTATTTACAATCTATCGGGTTTTTGGGACCCTCTGTCAGTGGGGCTCATGCCAACTGGCTGGATGCTGAGGACATCGGGATTCTTCGGGACACGGGCACTGGCGTAGCCCATAATCCAGAAAGCAATATGAAACTGGCAACGGGGTTTTGCCCTGTGCCGGAGTTATTGAAAGCAGGGGTAAAAGTAGGACTGGGCACCGATGGCGCCGCCAGCAACAACGATTTGGATATGATAGGCGAGATGCGCTCTGCCGCTCTCCTCCATAAGGCCTCTCATCGTGACCCTTCCGCTGTGACTGCTGAGCAGATAATCAAAATTGCCACCTTCGGCAGTGCTTCTATCCTCGGTAAAGACAATGAACTGGGCTCCATTGAAGTGGGAAAACTGGCAGATGTCATCATAATCTCCCCCGATAGTGTCCACCTTACACCCCATTATCATCCCTATTCTGCCCTCGTTTACTCAGCCAAATTTTCCGATGTTGACACCGTGATTGTTCACGGGAAGATTTTGATGAAAAGCAGAGAACTTCTCACCGTGGATGAAGAGAAAGTTCTCGCTCACGCTCACCAGTTCCAGCGCACCCTTTCTTCTTCCTGAATTTTTTTATGAGCATTTTCACCTGACTCCTTACGCTATAAGATTCCATCTTTTACCTCCTTACTATGAAAAGATTTTTCAGCCCGAAACTTCCTGAAAAGGATAAAAATTTGACAGATTGAAATAGTGTGATATAATACTCAAGCGATGATGGAGAAAGAGTCCGGTCAGAGGGGCAGGCTACTGCCTGCCTGCCTGCCTGATTTTTGCGGATATTCTCCATTTTTCCCTCCACCCA
>JBBIMK010000040.1:0-12417 GCA_037444445.1 bacterium
TATTTTACCGTTTGCACCTCCGGAAATAGTTAACAGTGATGGTTATATCCACAACAGAGAGCACCGTCATAAATGTGACAAGGGAGAGGAAGAACCATTTGTTAACTGCCTGAGGACCACGGAAGTAGACCAGGTACAGCACATACAGAAATAGCACTTGGAACAGCAAGATAAAAAATCTCCACCCGGTGAACCAGCGAGATTGAGATAGAGGTGAGGTCAGCATCGCCCCGTTAACAGCGCACGCCAATAATCATCATAGCAGGCGAGGTAACAGGCAAGAAAAACTATCAAAAGTATGCCACCGCCAATTACGGCCACTTTGAATCCAATAATCTGACCTCCGGGGATCGCCATGATGATACCACCAGCCGCTGCAATCGCGGTTCCGGTCCAACCCGCAAGCACCGCCCACTTGCCGCTAAGGCACCCAAAGAGGCAGTCAGTCCAACAATCGATTGCTGTCATAAAGCGATCCCAAGAGCGACCCAGCCATCCTCTTGAGCGAAGTTGTTGGTTCTTCGGGGTTCCCGTATCGTAGCCGAGGCTGTACCCTGCTACATTAAGGAGCTTAGATGAGTGCATTAGAAGAGGCTCGTGATAAAGAGCATCCTCGAGGTGAACAATCACGCTGCCCCTGACAAAAGAGGAAAGGAGGTTCTCACGGTGAAGAGGCGTCCCGTATTCCTCTATCTCATTCGCCAGGAGGTTGTCGTAAAGATGAAACATTACTTGTGTCGCCTGCGGAATTTGGCTCGCCGGGGAAATGGTCAACGAGGCATAATCTTCCTCGGTATAATCCACCTGGGCTATGACTGGACTGGCAAGTGAAAAAAAGAACAGCACGAACCATAAGGCTAAACGAATCGTTCTTTTCATCTCTCCACCTCCTATCTTACCTCTACATTGACCCGAGTGAACAACATCGTAGGGGAGTATGTCGCCTGGCTGAGGTCGGGAATGGTCAAGACTTCTACGACATAGTTGTCAGGCGGCACATATGATCCCTGGTCGTCGCGCCCGTCCCACTCCGCAGTGTGCACCCCGCCAGGAAGCGCGCCCAGAGAAAGAATAGCCGCCTCGGGATGGGGTCCGGTTATCTGATTGATGTCCGTATACTTTTTCGTAACGCCTAATCTCACATCAGATTCTGAGCCGTCAAGGCTGAACCAGACCCTAAAGGTCTCCCCCTGCGACGGGTAAAAGTATGGCTCAGAACGCACGCAGGCTCCATTAGCCCAGGCGCAGGCATTCGTTACCACCACCCGATTGAGGTACACCGTTTGCGAACTTGAGTATGGAGTGTTGGTCCCAAATGGTGTGATGGTAACCGAGACGGTGTGAGGACCGACGGAATAAGGAGCGGGATTGCTTCGGAAGAGTCCAGCAGCATCCGAGTAGTTGAGAGCAACAGGGCTACTATCAAAGGTGACATTGATTTGGTCGCCCGGATTTGCCATCCCCCCAATTACCCAGTCATCTCCTGAAGTGAGGGTATCACCAGTGTTCGGGTTCGTGTATTTGTAGGGCCTATACTGCGTCACTCCCCACTTAGGGCGGTAGATCACGGTGTCACATTGGCCCACTTGTACCCACTGACTCTGGCCTGTGTCCCACACGCCAGCCTTGATGAGATAAATGCCTTCCCTTCGGAGGGCTCCACCGGAGTCTTTACCATCCCATGCCACCTGAACAGGCGATGTCGTGATAACAGCCTCATAGAGAATGCTCAGGGTATCACCTTTCGCATTCTCCATCCAGATTCTGCCCGTTTGCCCGAGATAGGAGGAAAAATCAACGGAAATACCCGTCACTTGACTCCGGTAAGGGTCAAAGGACGCTGGATACCGGCTGATAGACGCCGTAAAACCCGGGGGATTACACAGAGGAGGTATATCACCGCCGCCACCACCGGAGTCCATCGTACCAATTCCACCGCCCCCTGTGATACCACCGCCGCTTGTCATCTGCAGAATCAGGGCGGCGACACCCACTGCTCTCAAAATTTGCCTTATCCGTATCGCTTAACATCACCTCCGCCTTTCAGTCTTATTTTATCACACCTCTTTCTCTTCTGTCAAATTCTTTCATCTTCCTTCTCCCTATTTGCCCTTCCATTTTTCCTCTTCCCTTTTCCCTCATCCCCTTGCTCCCTCATCGGGGTCTACAGCGCCTCCGGGGGACGAGCCTCCGGGAGGGGTTTGCCTGCCATCCTGTCCATCTTACTTAAAGAGTAATATAACGGATAAAATAGTGCAATGAAAGATAGGAGTCAGATAGGGGTCAGATAATATGCCCGTATTCTGAAGAGGAGGGGAACCCGGGGGGGGTTTACCCTATGCAGTTTTGTGATAAGATAGTTACCGATGGAGGAGGAAATGGTATCGCTTTTCAGGGAGTTCCTCTGGAAGGGGTTCAAGAAGCACGATAGTCTGGAGTGTCTGGTGGCGGAAGCCCTGATAAAAGACCTGATTAGAGCGGGGGGGGTACACTTACGAGGAGTTATTTGAGGTATGCAACCGGAGATGGAAGTATCCCGGAACCTATGAGCCTGGATTGGATAACACCGCTATACACTTAATTTTAAAGCGTTTACGGAAGCGGATGTGTCGGTATTTTCACGGGAGAGGGTTGCGGGTGGAGGTAGGGAGAGTGAGCCCCGACCGGGTGCGGATATGGGTAATGAGTTAGGGGGTTTCCCTTTTTTGAAACTATTTATGGGGAATGGTGGTGGAGGGTGAAGAGTAGCCCGGAGGAATCGGAGTGAATTTCTAAACTACCCTGGCAACTATTCATCGGTGGTGAGATTATAGTTGAACCTGATGTATCAAAGAGCGAAGATATTTATGATTCTGCGGTATTTCAGGAGTAGAGGTTGTGGAGTTTGGCGCCGCAGAGGCGAGCATACACCGTGAGTTGCCCGCGGTGATGTGCTTCGTGCTCGTTCAAAGACAGAAGGAAGTAGGCGATGGAACCCACTCGGCCCCGAGGGGTTTTCACGCGTCGGTTGAGGGCGGAATTGTCGGCTTTCTCCAGCCAGGCGAGGGTTGTTTCCCTGGTTTTCTGCAGGTAAGCGATGGCGCCCTCAATTCGGTCAATCAACGGGGGTTGAACCTCTTCCACATCCCACCGATTGGAGAAAAGCCCACGGGTGAGCCGGTCTTCGGATAAGGCGATATGAATGATGATTTGCATGGCGGAGCGGAGTTCTCCGCGGGGGCGGAAATCTCCCTTATCCTTCGGGAATTGCTCCAGCAGACGAAGGGTAATCTCCCTGGTTCGGTGTAAGAGGGCAACAATCTCATCTGGATTCATTTTTCATCCTCCGACGAGGGTGGAAAGGAAAGGGTCCACGGCCTGGATGGCAGATTCAAAGAGGTAATAGCGGGCGGAGTGGAGGATGTCGGACACAGCCTGACGGGTGATATGCAGTTCTTTCGCCACCTTCACCTGGGTTCCGAGGGAGCGGTACAGTTTAGTGACTTCCTTCTGGCGTGCGGTCCAGGGCTTCCACCGAAGGGTTGAGAGGAAGAGATTCAGGAGGCGTTCTGCACCCGTCAGGTCGGAGCCCAGGCGGAATACTACGGGGCATCGGGCTTTCCCGGATTGAATCCACATCAATGCCTTTCTGGAGCGTTGAAATACCTCTCCGTCCATCATAAAGGTGCCGCCAGGAAGGATGGGTGTGGACAGGGTGCCAAAGCCGATGCCAAAAACCGTCTGATGGGGTGCCATCTCCTCCTGAAATGTGCGGACGATGCGAAGAACGCGGGGTGATTCCCCGCCTAACAGTCCTTGAAATTCTCTACCGGAGATGAAGTTAAATCGGGACAGGATGGCCTGTTCAAATTGAGAATGAACCAGCTGAAAGACTTCCTTCAGGCGTTTTTGCCCTGTGTCTTGATTCTTCGCTTTCCGGGAGAATATCCACTCACCCGTCAGGAGAAAATATCGTGGCTGTATTTTCATACCCGTCCCTGGATGAACATATTTTGTTGGCTGTTTTTTTCTACGGGGCAGTGTTTGGGAGTTCGGGGTCGTGTTCAGGGACAGGAACCGGCTCCCGTTCCAGCTGGAACTGTTCCAGGAAATCATCCAGGTAGATATACTGGTCGCAGGCATCCCGAAGGGCATTGGAGGAGTTAGCGCGGAAGACGGCATTTTCCACGATTTTTCCCAGTCGCTGGACTTCTTCCACCACCTCCACATAATCACTGTCGCCGGACACCAGCACTGCCACATCATAGGCATTGTGAAAAGCGAGGCTTAAAAGGTCGGTAGCCAGTTTGACATCTGTTCCCTTTTCCACAAAGCCCAGCCCTCGGGGCTGTTGAAACGCCTGGCGAACCTTCAGGTTTATACCATTTTCATTCGCCCTGGCACGGACGGCATACATAAAATCCACCTGCTGTTTGAAGACCTCCGGATTACTTTCCTCCTGGGGGAGGCTGTGATAATAATACACCCGAACCAGTTTTCTTCCTGCCGTCAGGAAGTGGAAAAATTTCTCGTAATTGATACCAATTCGCACTCCCATTCGCTTGGTGAGTTCCCGGAGGGAGCCGTAAAGATTGGAGCCATCCACGAACAAAATCACGCGTTCATTGCCACTATTCTTCATTTCTCCTACCTCCAGCACTTACTATTTTACACCTTTCATTTGACTCTTGTCACTTCCGTGTTTTTATCGTAAGATAAGGCAGGATGTGAAATCGTGGGTGTGCTGGAGTTTGATGGGATAGTGGTAGGTGCGGGGCCGGCGGGTGTGGCTGCCGCTGTGACCATGGCCCGGGGCGGTATGAGAACTCTGATGATAGAGAAAGGGCGGAAGCCGGGCGTGAAAAATGTAATGGGTGGCGTCCTGTATACCCGGAGCATCACGCCCATTTTCCCGGAGTTTTATCAAAATGCCACCCTCATTGAGCGGCCGGTCGTGGAGGAAAATTTCTGGTTTCTTACGAAGGATTCAGCGTTGAAATTCGGCTTCCGAAGTCAGGAATTCAATCGGGGGGTTCCGAATGCATTCACGGTGCTTCGGGTGAAGCTGGATGAGTGGGCGGCGAAGGAGGCGAAAAATGCAGGCGCTCTCCTTCTGCCTTCCACACGGGTGGACGATTTATTGCGAGAAGATGGGCAGATTGTGGGCGTGAGGACTGACCGACCGGAGGGGGATATTCGGGCTTCCGTGGTGGTGCTGGCGGAAGGTGCCAATCCTTTTCTGGCCATCAAGGCAGGGCTGGTGGAGCCGTTGAAGTCGGACCGGCTCGCCCTGGCCGTGAAAGAAATCATCAGCCTGCCCAAAGATAAGATTGAGGAGCGTTTTCACTTGAACCCTGGCGATGGCGCTACCCTGGAACTGTTCGGGGATGCGGTAGGCGGTTTGCTGGGCTACGCCTTCATCTATACCAATAAAGACAGCCTGTCGGTGGGGCTGGGTGCCATCCTTTCCGACTTCCTCAAGAACCGGGTGAAGCCGTATGAACTGCTGGAAAACTTCAAGGTTCATCCTGTGGTGAAGCCATTGCTGGAAGGCGGGAAGCCTATGGAGTATATGGCTCACCTGATACCCGAGGCGGGGTTGAGAGCGAACCCGAGGTTCTATGCCGATGGCGTGATGGTGGCTGGCGATGCTGCTATGATGGTCAACGCGGTCCATCGGGAGGGCTCCAATTTTGCTTTTGCTTCGGGAAGGATGGCGGGTGAAACAGCGGTGGAAGCGTTCAAGAGAGGCGATTTCTCCGCCCGCACCCTCTCCGCTTATGAACGACGGTTGAAGGAAAGTTTCATCCTCAAAGACCTGAAGAAGTATAGAAATCTTACGCCTCTGGTGGAACGGAAGAAAATGGATTTCCTGAAAACCTATCCCGAATGGCTCGTGTTCGCCATCCAGCAAATGTTATCGGTGGACGGAGTATCCAAAGGTGAGAAGGAGAAGAGAATCAAGGAGGCGCTGTTCAAGAAAAAAAGCCTCCTGCACGTGGCTTCCGATGTATATCAGTTGTGGAAAGCCTTCCACGGCTGAATAAATGATGAGGGAGAGTATCCGTTGAAAGCCAGGAGTTGAAGGCGATGGAAGAGCAGTCACAGTCCCAGAGAATGAAGATTGAGGATAAGTTGTTTCTGGTGAAGATGAAGGTGGATGAAGGGAATCCACATATATTCATCCGAAATGAGCAGGTATGCTTATCCTGTTATGACAAGCCCTGCACACTCGTTTGCCCTGCCAATACCTACACCTGGGATGAAGCCAATAAAAAGATTGTGATAGCCTGGGAGAACTGCATAGAGTGTGCGGCTGCGGAATTGCTGTGTCCTTATTCCAATATCGTCTGGCGCTATCCCCGGGGCGGCTACGGCGTGGAATACAAATTCGGATGACCCGGGACTGTAGATGGTGGACTATAGACTCTGGACTTTTTTTTCATGGCCAGGCTTGTCCTGAGCAAAGCGAAGGAACTCGACGAAGCAATCTGTGGTTTGCTACAGGCGTTTTGTGTAGGGGGGAGTCTCCCTCGTAGTGAAGAAAATGTATAGGAGAGATGCTTTTTTCTTGCCTTCTTTGCCCTAACTTCTTATAATGTTAAGATGCTGAGGTGAATAATGGCAAGCATAACAAGCATACCCGGCGAGCACCAGCGTATCCCCTTGAAAGCGATTGACTTTCCGGGGAATGAGGTGCTGCAGATAGTGACGAAAGAGCGTGTAGAATATGAAAGTGACAGGGGGTGAAAGAATGAAAACCCTTGAGGAACTGATAAAGGAGTTACCGGCTGAACTCCGGCAAGAGGCAGAAGACTTTGTAGAATTCCTGCTGGAGAAGCGGCTAAAGAAACCCCGTGGCAAGCCGAACTTCAACTGGGCAGGAGCGCTCAAGGACTTGCGGGACCAATATACATCTGTGGAACTCCAGCATAAATTATCGGAGTGGAGGATTGGAGAAAAGTGAGGCTACTCATAGACACGAGTATCGTCCTCGAAGTGATCTTAGAGCAATCAAAGGCCGAAGAGGCGCAGACTCTTCTGGGAAAGACTGAGGAACACGAGTTTTTTCTATCCGATTATTCACTACACTCCATAGGGATTCTTCTTTTTCGCCGAAAGCAGTTCCTTGTCTTTTGGCAATTTTTAAGCGACATGATAATTAATGCTGGAATGGAGGTAACTTCTCTGCCTGTAGAAAACTTGAGGTCGGTTGTTGAGGTTGCTCAAAGATGCAACCTCGACTTTGACGATGCCTACCAGGCTGAGGTTGCTGAGAAATACAACTTCACCATTGTGAGTTTTGATAGCGACTTTGACCGCACTGCCCGGGGAAGGAAAGCCCCGGCGGAAATCTTGGGTGGATAATCTATGCGGGGCACCGTCTCGTTCCCCTACCAACCCGTCGAGCACTGTCTGTGGAAGTTCCGCATACCACGCCGCCCACAACCCTGCATTATAATATCCATTGAGGGAGTGAAGATGCCAGAAAAAAGCAAGTCCTTCTCCAGAATCGGGCGTGAAAACCTTCTATGGGAATGAGGTGGTAGGGGTGGAGAAATTGGGACTCAGGAGTGGTTAATGAGCAGTAAAGGAGGGTAAAGATGAAAATTCAAATCAAGAATTTTCGTTCTATTGAGAATCAAGAGATAGAGCTTACGCCCATCACAGTAGTCTATGGGCCAAATGGTGCTGGTAAATCCAGTTTGCTGTATGCTTTACTTACTCTCAAAAATGTCATATTGAACCCTAATCAGAATCCCAGTGGATTTTTTAATTACATCTTTGTTAGCCTTGGAAGTTTTGAAGCAGTTGTTTTCGATCACCAGAAACGAAACCGCGTTAATTTGGGAATAACGCTGGAAAAGGATGGAACAACTCTGGTGTATCGAGTATCCGTTGGAGAAACCGAAGGAACTTTTAATCTGGAGATGGAAGAACAGCGATTTAAGGCAAAAATGGAACTCCCTGTTTCATTTCCATATCCGGGAAATCAGCAATTTCAACAGTCTATATCCCTTGATGAACGGAGTTTTACTGTGGTTTGGAATGGTGTAACGGTGCAGGTTCAAACGGGCGTGCAAACCCAAGAGGCACAAGAGGAAGCAAAGCAAATCGCAACTTCTCTTAATACACCTACCGAATTACTCAGGAAAGTTGGCATCGTTCCACAAAAAAGAGGTTTTTCTAAACCGCATTTTCAAAGCGTTCCAGTTTCTCCTATGATGATAACTGAAGATGAGGTAGCAACATTGCTTTCCACTGACAAGTACTTGGTATCCAGAGTAAGTTTTTACTTGGAGCAAATTCTTGACCGCGACTTTAGAGTGAATGTCCAGCCGGGGACGGCCATTTTTTCTCTGGATTCCACAGATAAAAAGACGGGGGTAGCATCGGAATTGGTAAATGAAGGATTTGGAATTAATCAAATTGCGTATTTCCTTGCAAGGTGTTTACACCGGGATGTGGAATGGGTTTGCGTAGAGGAGCCGGAGATTCATCTACATCCATCGGCGGTGCGGGGTGTTGCCCAGGCTTTGGTCAAAATACTTCATGATGAGGGAAAGCATTTTATTATTTCTACGCACAGCGAATCATTTCTTGCTGCCTTACTTGCGCTCGTTGCTAAGGGCGAACTAAAACCATCTGACTTGGCATGTTACTTTGCTCAGAAAGAGAAAAAGAAAACCAACTTTGAGCGTCAACTCGTGAATGAAAAGGGGCAGATTGAGGGTGGACTCATGAGTTTTATTGAGGGGGAATTGGAGGATATCAGAGCTTTATTAAAAATTAATAGAGAACCTACTGTAAGATTATAATGCTCAAATGGAGATAGGGTTCAAGATTTTTTTCCTTAAATTGATAGTTCGCAGACGAGATTTGGAGGTGAGATGAGCTGCTTTTTCAATGTTTTATTATCGATGAATGGCTTCTTCACGACTTGCGTGGAGATAACGGGCGAGAGTATCAAGCGAAAGCATATAACTTCTTATGGACATTGAGGAGAAAATGCGACTCAATAGTCGTTTTAATTGGGAGTAAATGGATGACAAAAGCATATGAACTCATGGAGCACCATAACAACATTGTTAGGGGAATCAGCAAATTTTTGCACCTCTCAATTCTGAATGACCTCAATAAATGTAAAAAGTTGGGAGAAACTGATATAAGTAATGACATACCCCCAGAGCTGAAAAATCATATCTCACATAAAGACCTTTACCTTATTCAGTGCTACTATGCGGCAAATGCCACTCTATTTGTGACAACGGAAAGAGAGATATTCGATTTTCTATCCCATTTTTCCCAATTTGATATCAAATGTGCGCTTCGGGATGATTTTTTAGCAGAGTATCTTGGTGAAAAAGGTGCTGAATTCTGACTCATGCTGTTGACAGACCCATCATCAATTCACCCTTTGAAGAGCCATCCCGCTACTGGCCCCTATGAAGAGGGTCAACCTGTCCTACCTGCCCGACTTTTGGGTGACTGAGGTCAGGATGATGTTCCAGGGTGAAACCAGGGGAGATGAACGCAGAAAAATAGTATCGGCAGTTTCAAAGGGAGAAATGGGGTGGTAAGATGAAGGAGGGGTGGCGGGTTGACCTGGGAAGGATGTGTTATAAACAGGCGTGGGATTTCCAGCACCGCTTGCACTCCCTTCGGGTTCAGGGTGAAATTCCTGACACGCTGATATTTGTGGAGCATCCGCCAGTGATTACCCTCGGTCGCTCGGCGAAGAGCGAACACCTTCGCCTTCCGATGGAAGATGTACAGAAGCGAGGTGTGGAAGTGTTTCAGGTGGAGCGGGGCGGGGATGTTACCTTCCACGGTCCCGGACAACTGGTGGGCTATCCCATCTTCCGGCTGGAAGAACTGAGAATGGTGCAGGCGTTCGTGAGGAATATAGAACGGTCTATAGTGGAGGCTTTGAAGACATTCGGAATCCCTGCCTGCACCCTTCCCGGCTACACCGGCGTCTGGGTGGATGCCAGAAATGCAAAACCGGGTGGAGGATTCAAGATAGCCTCCATTGGCCTCGCCATTCGTCGGGGGGTATCTTTCCACGGCTTCGCTTTGAATGTATCCACCGCTCTTTCCTATTTTGACCTCATCGTGCCCTGCGGGCTTCCCGAAGTTCAGATGACCTCTATGGAAAAGTGGCTGGGGGAAAAAGTCCTGATGGAAGATGTGAAAGAGGCAATGGCTCGCTCCTTTGAACATATCTTCCAACTCTCGCTCATCCCGATGAGGTATGTTCGCGACTTCATCACAGATTCCTTGAGTCCTGTAAGGCCTTCGGATTTGCCTTTCAAAATTGGTGATGAGCACATTGTCCAGACTCTGACGGGGGGTAGCGAATGAGTGAGAGCGCGGTGTTAAGACATCCTCCGTGGATACGAACCCGTCTGCCGACTGGAGAAACTTTTGCTACCACGAAAGCGATTCTGGATGGTTTGAGGCTTACTACGGTGTGCCGGGAAGCCCTCTGCCCGAATATCGGGGAGTGCTGGGGGCACGGGGTTGCCACCCTTATGGTGCTGGGCGAGATATGCACCCGGGGATGCCGATTCTGCGCCGTCACCACAGGAAATCCAGGAGGCTTTGTGGACCCCACGGAGCCTCAGCGTGTTGCCACCGCCGTTCAACTCCTGAAACTGAAATATGTGGTCATTACCTCCGTGGACCGGGATGATTTACCCGACCAGGGCGCCGGGCACTTCGCTGATTGCGTGAGGGCCATCAAACGCCGAGTTTCCGATGTGCGGGTGGAGGTTCTTACCCCCGACTTCTCCGGTATAGAGTCTTGCATTGATACGGTGTTAGAATCGGAGCCGGATGTATTCGGGCATAATATAGAGACGGTTCGGAGGCTCACGCCGAAGGTTCGTGACCGGCGTGCAGGTTACGACCAGTCGCTGAAAGTTCTGGCTTATGCCAGGCAAAAGCGTCCCCAGAAATATACCAAAAGTTCCATTATGTTAGGGCTGGGGGAGGCGGAGGATGAAGTGATAGAAACGATGAAAGACCTGCGAAGGGCGGGGGTGGAGTTGCTCGCCCTGGGTCAATACCTTCAGCCCACAAAAAAGCACCTGCCCGTGGTGGAGTATGTGACGCCCGAGAAGTTTATGAAGTATGGGCATCTGGCTCGCTCACTGGGTTTCAAAGGGGTGGCTTCAGCCCCCTTCGTCCGGTCCTCCTACCGTGCGGATGCCTTAGCCCGACCCACCCTCCAATAATGTCAGTGCTTGGGGTCAGACACCAAACTATGATCGTGAAGAAACATCAGAGTATATCCTTTCTCCTTTGCAAAGTCTTTCAATTGACTGATAGACTCATCACCGATGATGAAAATCATCAAGCCCTGGCTTCCATAAGTTTCCTGAAATTTCTGCAGGACTGGCAACTCCTCCAAACAGGGACCGCAGGTGGTGGAAAAGAAATTGAGGAGGATGGTTTTTTTCTGTTTCGCCACGGCCGAGAGAGTATAAGTTTTTCCATCTATTCCGGTGAGGGAAAAATCCGCACCGGTCTTCCCGGTGAGGAACCCCTCGCCCCTGTGGGAAGCAGAGCCTTGCAGAGGGCGGACAGATTCCAGACGCCACCGGTAATCCTCTGGTGATTCCGCTGGTATCCACAGATTGGACAGCAGGGTTAGAATCACCAGCCCACCCAGCACTCGTGTCCATAACATTTCTTCTCTGGACCACATTCTCCATCTACACCCAATTCTTTCGTGGGGGCTGCCTCTGCGTAGCATTCCTACCACCTCTTTTTTCTATATCACCATCCTTATACCACACTCCCTATCCAGTTGTTAGATGCTCGTAGTGGGTAACCTTTCGTGGTTACCTGTAATTACACCCTCTAAGATGACAGGTATTTGATGTAGACGATTTGGTGGTCGCCGGGCTTGTAGTAATCCCGGAAGGTGGCGGCGGGAGAATATCCACATCTCTCATAGAGTTTCCTGGCGGGCTGGTAGTCTTCACGGCTGGAAGTTTCAATGCAAATGCCTCGCCCCCCTTTCTTCCGGATGTCCTCCTCCATAAACTCCATCAGGCGTATGCCCACCCGCCTGCGTCGGGCTCCGGGATGAACGGCAATCCAGTAGAGGTCATAAAAAGCATCAGTCACAGGGTTCAGCCCATAGCAAATGAAGCCCGCAACAGGGAGGTCCGGCAGGTCAGCCAGAGCCAGGAGATAGTCCGGTGAACCCTTCAGGGATTCATCAATCAATTCCATTGCTACTGAAATCTCTGCCGATGAGAAGAGTTCCAGCATTTGAAGAAGTTGAAAAAGAGGTTCCCGGTCCTCCTGATGTGCATTCCGAATCGTCATCATTTCCTTCGCTCTTCGCCTACCATTATAAACCCGCTTTAGGAAAGTTATTGCAAAATTCGTGAAAAATCTTTCTTTATTTTTAGGATTTTGATT
>JBBIMK010000040.1:12517-13679 GCA_037444445.1 bacterium
GGGGCGTTGGAAACACGGTTGACACAATTGGAACGGCAAAATCGCCACCTTATCGTCATGTTTTCATCGTTGGGTGTTGGAATTCTATGGCTATTGGTCATGGGGGCAACTCCCTCCACGAAATCCTCGGCACTGGTTCAAACTCAGCGATTGGAAATCGTCAGCGGAGAGGGAAAACTTCTGGCGTCTATCACAGGGGCAGGAGACAGTCCTCAATTCAATCTTTACGGAAAGGATGGCAAACCTCGCATCGCCATGTTCATTGACCCTGACCTCGGATGGTCACACCTCATTTTTTCTGATGAAAATGACAAACAGCATATATCCTTGGTTGTCCGACCGGATGGGAGTTCTGACCTTGCGTTGCTTGATAAAGAGGGACGCGGCCGTATCGGGTTGGAGGTCTCCCCTGACGACAGTGCACGATTGGGCCTGTTTGAATCAAGCGGTAAACCCCGTGCCATCTTGAGCGCCGATGCTGAGGGAACTCCACAATTGGGTTTCTGGGATGAGCATGGGATGCCCCCGGCTCAGCCTTTTACTAAATTCCGATGGGAGCCCAGAAATTGACCTCATGGACAAGTCAAAAGAAGGGCGTCTCGTAATAGGAATACAGAGGGATGAAAGCTCAAGTTTACTCCACTTCAAGCAGGATAAAAAATAGACATAGCCTCTGCCTGAATGTGAACTTTTAGAGTCTGACCCCCCAAATTGCCCACATGATTTTTTTATCGGTCCTAACCGAGCTCCCATTTTGCGCCAATACATCCCTGTCCACGGGGAGAAATTGTTGCAATGTTCCGTCCGCAGGATGAGGGTATTCAGCCCCCCTATGCGTTCTCCATACCCGTTTCAATGGTGTAAATGTATTGAAAAGATAATTTTACTCGGGGCAGAAGAGGTCCGGGTCCTCCTTCCTGCTGTATTTTGCTCCCGATGTGGATAAATATTAACAGTTTTGGGTTTTTTAGCCTGCCTCCCGAGATTTTTTTTGACAAAAAATTTCATTTTATCTACAAGGGGCAAATTAGCCTCTGTCTTCCAGAAGTTTGTAGTAGCCACCTTCAGGTGGCTTTTTAGCCCCATTTATGGGGCTACTACGAACAGTGGCTCATCTTCCTTGCCACCCGTAAGTGGCTACTCGCTTTTCCTTCCCCTGTGT
>JBBIMK010000041.1:0-13666 GCA_037444445.1 bacterium
CATCGTTCAGTTCTTCCTGACTTTGATTTTAGCATACAGGAGCAGAGTCTGGAAATGCTGACGGCTTATTCCCATGCCCGCCCAAGCGCTTTTTGACCCATATCTTCCTGGATTTCTCAATCCGCGGCGCATCGCTTATTCTCCGTTCGTTAAATAAGGTCGGTCGCTATTAAACGAATTGGCTGTTTCGTTGAATAAGCGCCTGTATTCACCCGCCATACCCCTGCTCCTCCAGTTTCCTCAGCAACGCTTCCACCGCAGGCTTGAGTGCGGGGACGCCTTTTGCACCGCATCCCAGACGATGTCCGTGTCGCTCTCGAAGTAGCCATGGACCAGGATGTTGCGCATGCCGATGATCTCGGGCCAGGGGATGTCCGGTGCCAGGCTCCTGATATCTTCAGGCAGAGCACGGGCGGCCTCGCCGAGGATCTGCAGGTGCCGGAGAAACCATACCTGGAGCATCTCGTCCTGCTCGAAAGCGGCTCTGTCGCGATCCCCATAGCGCTCGATTACCGCGATCGCCTGCAAGATGTCCCGTAGCCTTTCCCTCGGATCTCTCATACCGGCATCGCTTCCTGAAGAACACGTTCGCGAATCCGGCTTTTGAGGCCGCGCTCCGTCACGACGTCTACGCGGCACCCCAGAAGTTCCTCCAACTCGTACTGGAGCCCCCCAGGGTCAAAGAGGGTCCTGCCCGGCTCAAGCTCAACGAGGAAGTCCAGGTCGCTCTCCTCGTCCGCTTCTCCGCGAGCCACCGAACCGAACACCCGAACATTCCGCGCCCCGTACCTGGCGCAGATGCGCAGGATGTCCTCGCGCTTTTCGTGCAAGCGCTCGTTAACGGTCATAGCCCAGCTCCTTCAGGTTCATCCAGATTGCCTCATCCAGCCGGCGCGCCTCCGCCTGTTGCTCGCGAAGTTGCGCCACCGGGAGCGCCATCTTCTTCGCAAAAGGCTCGCCGTCTTCTTCCTGAACCCCAGCACCGACATAACGCCCGGGCGTGAGGACATAGCCGTGCTGGCGGCAAAACTCTGCCAGCGCTTCTCTGGGAACGGATATCCCGGGATTCATATCGTTATCACTATGTTAATACTATATCTGCGGGACGATGAAGTCAAACGCCAGGAGCCTCATTCTGAGCCGAAAGCGAAATCCCGATGAAACACATCGGGAGAGATGCTTTACCGGGGCTTTATGGCCATTTTTGGGTCATCATTTGAACCGGGGCTCAATGCATACTTGACTTTTGTGGAAATTTTTGTCACTGTTATGGTAGGGGAAAGAAAATGACCTGCCAACCGGGAATGGAAGAGGGGATGCCTTTTCCCGCCTGCGAGGGAAAGGAGGTGAGAAACTATGGCAGTGTGGATTGTATGGGGGCTCACCGGGCTGATGGCACTGGCTTTAATCCTGATTCTCGTTTATACTGCCCGGGAGCGCTCCTGGCAAGAGAGGGTCTTCGGCGAGGGCATTCCAGAAGAGCCCCGGGGAGCGGAACTTCTATACGAGCGGAATGCTTACTATTTCGGCACCACTGTAGGAGCGAGCTCCCTGAGACGCTACATGCTGAATGGAATGTCTGCCCGGGGCAACGGCGAACTCTGGCTGACCACCAATGGCATCCTGTTCAAGCGGTTATTTGAGGCAGACCCATTTCGCATCCCTCTATCCTGGGTTCTCCGCATTGAAGAAGGAACCGGACATGCGGGGAAGTGGGCTATGGGGAGAAAGGTGATCAAGGTGGTGTGGAACAAGAAGGGAGGGATGCTGATTTCCGGTTTTCTGGTGCCTGCGAGTGAGCATCACCGCTGGCTGGGGCAGATGAGAAAAGAAGTGTCACGCCGAGCCCCTACCCGAACCAGATAGCCCCTCCGCTACCCCTCCATCCTGAATGCCCCTTTCACCCTTTCACTGCTTCACCGCTTATTTTCCCAACAGGAGGATTCCCCACAGACACACTAACAGCAGGTTCCTCAGGTTCAACAGGTGAAAAGCCCACGCCTCCAGGTTCACCAGCCCGGTGAACCCCCAGGGATAGATAGCCGTCGTGGCAAAGCAGATGACAAGGAAGAGCAGGTGCGCTCTCTCTCCGGTTTTCCCTCCCATCACGGTGATGAAAGGGAAGAGCCAGATGATATACTGGGGCGAGAGGACTTTTCCCAATAGAAGGAAGGCGAGCACCGACGCTCCCGCATACCGCACTCCATCCTTCATACCCGACCGCTTGAACCGCCAGAGGGTCAGGAGTATCGCTATCCCTTGAAGGGGGAAGGTGACTCCCGCAACCGCCCGGGACCAGGGGGTTAGAAGGGCTTCAGAGGAATGGGTGTACTGATGAGAAATCCATCCGCCGGTGAGGGATGTGAGGATAAACAGGAAGCCGGAATAGAGGGAGCCGATTTCCAGCCCCCGCCCGAGGTGATACTGAAGAGAATGAAGGATGCCCGTGGTTCCACCGATGACGAGCCACAGCCCGGCTCCCACCCCGAGGGTAACAGCGAAGGCAAGTGTTCCACGCATGCACTCCTGACGGGCTTTCAACGCTTCATACAATACACCAACAATTGCAACCACTGCGGGGAAAACTTTCAATAACGCACCCACGCCTGCCGTGATTCCTCCCGCCACTTCTTTCCGTGAGAACCACCAGACGGCGGAGGCAAAACCCAGCACCATCGGCGCCAGGTCATAACGGGCTATCCCCAGCGGAGAGAGAAGAAGGAAGTAAAGAGTATACCACGCCAGTCGCCCGGGCACTCGTCGGATTCCTTCCCGCGCCTCAGTGTATCGCGCTATCAGGTAGACCGCCAGCCCATTCCAGAACAGCATCTCTAACCCGAACAGGAAGCGATACACCGCAAAATCTGAAGTGAACAATCGGGGGATGAGGAATAATGGGAAGGAGAGCAGAGGGTATTCTATTCCATAGTCCCGATAAGGAATTGCTCCCGAGAGGGCTCTTGAGGCGTAGAGAAAATACTTGTGCACATCATCAAACAGGTTTTCCGGCGGCGTAGTGCCGTAGAAAACAGGAATCTTTGAGATGAGCAACGCGAGAAGTGCGTGAAGAACAGACGCTGTCAGCGTATACACCAGCAACCTTTTGTCTCTCTTCCTCATTCCATTTAATCGTAGGATATTTTTTAATGGATGGCAACTTTTATCATTCCTCCCTGAACAGGTAGCCTCCCATGCTGAAACCGGTGAGTTCCCCTGCCTGAATCTTCTCCCACAGTTCCTCGTTCAGGACTTTCACCACAAGGATCCAGGACCCTTTTCGGACGCTGGAATTTTCGGACTTTTGACCGGTGGAAGCAGGGAAGGAAAAATCTGTGGGCGCGATGTAGGATTCCACCACCACCGCCTGATGGCGGGGAAGAGGCTGGGAATGCATCAGCCGGAGGCTTTTATAATCCGATAGGAAGGTGTGAGCCGCCTCCTCTATCACCTCTTCCTCTGCATAGTCTCCTTCCCCATCCAGTGTTTCTGGCTCATAAACGATTCCATACACCAGGTGCTTTTGAGGCTCAATCTTACAGAAGGGGATGAAGCGTTTATCCTCTTTCTGCTCCTGGATGAGGGACAGGAGGCGTTTGACTGCTACGAGGATATTCGTATAGCCCTGCTGAGAAGCGCGCTGATAGGCGGCAATCAGCCCCCTTCGGTTCACCGTCCTTCCATCGCTGGAGAAAGGGAAGCCCCAGTGGTCTTTCACCTTCGGGTCTGGATTTTCCACATAATGGGCGAGGCACCAGCGATTCAGCCCGCCTTTCTGTATCAGCCGGTCCCCGTCTTTTCCCCAGTCAAACTCCCAGGATTCTGATTCTGTAATCTCACCCTTTTGAATCAGGCTTACTGCATGATTGTATCCTTCCCGGTTCAACTCTGGAAATTCTGCCATCTATGGTCGCCCCCTTTTTGAATTCCGCAGGGTTTTTCCCTCATCATTCAATCCCCATTCTATTCTTGCCTATCCAAACAGAGGGGGTGGGCAACCTATGATGCCAGTTGCTGGAGGTGGTAGAATGGAAGCGTGGCGAGGATACAGGACCTGACTCTCATCTATCTGGATGTGGAGACGACGGGATTGAGTCCCCATCACGGCGACCGGGTGTGCGAGATTGCCCTGCTGAAAGTCAGTGGTGGACGAACACTGGACGCCTTTGACACTCTCTTGAATCCGGAGCATCTTATTTCTCCAGGCGCCACAGCCGTCAACGGAATCACCAATGATATGGTGAGAAATAAACCCCTTTTCCTGAATGTGGTGAGCCAGGTGCTGTCTTTTTTTCACGACCCTGACAGCGTTCTCGTGGCGCATAACGCTCCCTTTGACCTGGAGTTTCTGGCAAGTGAACTGGGGCGTCTGGCTCTTCCTCTGCCCCGGTTGCCCGTGCTGGACACCCTTCGCCTGGCTCGGAAATGCTATCGTTTTCCCTCCAACAGCCTTCCACAAATCGCTCTCTCCTTAGGCATTCCCATCGGTGTTCGGCACCGGGCAATGCCCGATGTCCTCACCACCAGGGAAGTGATGGAAATGTTTTTGATAGACTTTCGGGCGCGAAACCTGGACACCCTGAAAGCCCTGATGGAAATCCAGCGTGGAGAAGTTCACCCCCCGCCTTTCCTTCCTTCCTACCCCATCCCCCCGGACCTGGAAGAAGCCCTTCAGCAGGGAAAAAAGGTTCACATCCGCTACATTTCTGCCGATGGGATTCAAACCTCCCGCTGGATTGAACCTCTACAGGTGGAAGCCCGAATGGACGCCCTGTATGTGGTGGCTTACTGCCATCTCAGGCAGGCAGAGCGCTCCTTCCGTCTGGACCGCATCCTTGAAATCCGCCAGGAGTAGATTCTCCCGCCCCTCCCTTTTTCCTCCTGTATAATTAAATACAGTAGAGGCAACCTCGTGAGAGGGAAGGAGAAATTTTATCGGGGTAAAGAGGTGATATTTCTTGAGTTTTGAGGGCAAGAAAGCACTGATCACCGGTGGGACCAGGGGTATCGGGAAGGCTACCGCCCTGTTGCTGGCAAGAAAAAAATGTGATGTGGCTCTGGGGTTTATGCGGAATCGGGAGGCGGCAGAGAAAACTCGCCAGGAAATTGAATCTCTTGGCGTCCAGTGCCTTCTGATTCAGAAGAATATCTATAAGGTCAAGAATATCCAGGAAATTTTCCAGCGGGTCAAGGAGGCCTGGGGAACCCTGGATTTTTTTGTGAGCAATGCCGCACTTGGAGTCCTGAAGCCCACTTCTGAACTCACGGAAACCGGCTGGAACCTCACCCTGGATGTGAATGCGAAAGCGTTTTTATTCGGTGCACAGGAAGCGGCAAAGTTGATGCAGGAAAGAGGGGGGAAAATCGTGGCAGTGTCCAGCATCGGAAGCCATTTCTGCCTCCCGGGATATGCGGCTATGGGCGCCAGCAAAGCGGCCATTGAAACCCTCACCCGGTACCTGGCGCAGGAACTGGCACCGAAGGGAATTCTGGTCAACGCCGTCTCCGGCGGTCCTGTGGATACGGAAGCCCTTCGCTTCTTCCCCAATTATCAGACCCTGATGAAAATCACGGTGGAACGAACCCCTCTTCACCGCATGGGATGCCCTGAGGACCTGGCGAAGGTGATTGTCTGGCTGTTGAGTGAGGATGCGAACTGGGTGGTGGGGCAAACCATCGTGGCTGACGGTGGGCTAACCCTTGGCTGAATCCCTCTTCCCCCCGTTTCTTTATCCCGCAATCCTCCTGACGATAAACCTTTCAGGCGCCGTGATATCCGGTTATTTCGTTTATCTGGACCGGCATCCGCCCACCCCTCAATCCTGCCCTACCTTTGCTCGCCCCGTTTGCCTGGAACTCCGATTCACACCCTATTATGCCTGCCTCGGCATTCCCAATGTGTATCTCGCTTTTGTCTATTTCACCCTCTGCCTCCTATTCAGCCTTCTCTTTCTCGCTGAGGGTGTATTCGGGAAACTCATTTCTGCTCTGTTTTCTTCTATCTTTTCCTTTTCCATCGTGGCCTCTCTATTTTCTATGCTGATGGTCTATTTTTTAATCTTCCATCTCCGCAAGCCCTGCTTTGTTTGCTTCACCCTCACCGTTCTTTCCGTTTTGAATACAATCCTTCTTGGTGCTGGGCTGTAAACAAGAGGATGGATACCCCTTACTCCATCCTTCCTTCTCATTTTTACAGGGGGAGGCGGATGAAGAAGGTGGAGCCTGACCCTGCAGGGGCGGGGCTTTCCACCCATACATCACCCCCGTGCATCAGGACATAACTTTTGACAATGGCGAGGCCGAGCCCCGCCCCAGCATACCTTCGGGTTTCCCCGCTTTCCACTTGAAAGAAAGGCTCAAAAATTCGCTTCCGGTGTTCGGGAAGGATTCCGATACCCGTATCTTTCACCCAGAATATCATTTCCCGGTCGCTGGCACGGGCTCCCAGTTCCACCGTTCCCTGAGGGGTGAATTTGAAAGCATTGGACAAAAGGTTGAGTATCACCTGGCGGAGTTTCATCCGGTCGGCGTTCAGAAGGGGAAGAGAGGGCGGAAGGGATAAAACCAGCCTCAACCCTTTTTCTTCCGCCAGAGGCAATGTGGAGCGGTAGCACTCGGAAAGGACTTCTGCTGGCTGAAATTTCTCTCGCTTCAATTCCTCTTTTCCTGCTTCAATTCTGGAGAAGTCCAGAATCTGGGAAATCAGCCCGAGGAGATGACGGGCGCTGGATAATATCACACTCACATCCTCTCTCTGCTTTTCGTCCAGTTTCCCCTCCACTCCTTCTAAAAGCAGTTGAGAGAAGCCGATGATGGCGCTGAGAGGCGTTTTCAGTTCGTGGCTGATGTTCGCCAGAAATTCGGATTTGACACGCAGGGCTTCCCGAAGCTGGCGGTTGGTTTCCTCTACCGCCATGCGGGTCTGAAGAATGGAGGCGGTCATCTGATTGAATTCCTCTGATAGCACCTGCAATTCATCACCGGTGCGAATCTGAACCGTATGCACTTCGCCCCGGGAGAAAGCCTGAACCGCCCGAGTTAAAACCCCCACAGGCTGAACCAGGGTTTTATAGACCAGATACGACAGAAGAACGCCGAGGAAAAGATACAATGCGGTAATCCAGAGGATGACGGTGAGTTCCCTTCGCATCTCGCTCTGGACGCCCGCAAGGGATATACCAATCCGTGCATACCCGATGATTTGTTCCTTCTGCTGGGGTGGAGTTCCAGGGAAGAGAAGTTCTTCGCCTGTCGCTGTGCTACTTTCCCACCAGACGAGCGGATACACTAAATCGTAGTAGGGCTTTTGTTGAAGAACCTGTCGGGATATCCGGGGTTTTGAGGGCGGGCTGGTCAACGGATGTGGCAGTGGCTTCACAATCCCCTTGACCGTTCGTATGGCAAGCACTCGGTCACCCCGGACAATTTCAGCGAAGAGCACATCACCCATCACCAGATTATCCACCAGATTTTGCAACCGCGGCTCATCTTCAATGACGGCAAAGTAGACGCTGTTTCCTGCCAGATTACTTGCCAGGGCTTTTCCCCGTTCCACGGTCTGCCTCTCCAGTTCCAGGCGGAATCGCTGAAGGGAAATCCAGGCAAAGGAGAAAGAAAACAGCACCACCGCAGAAATCATCAAAAACAGAAATTTCAGGCTGAGGCTTACACGCATTCTAATATACCTTCCACGCTTTTTTCAAAAGGGTCTTGGGGAAGTGGATGTTAAAGATTTCAGCGATTTTGGAGTTGAGAGATAACAGAAGTTTCTGGGGCGGGAAGATGCCCGCTTTCTCACCGCCAGCCACTTTCTCCACCAGGCTTGCAGTCTGGGCACCCACAGCCTTAAAATCCGGAGAAAGGGAAAACAGAGCCCCCCGCTGGGTGAAATACGGGGAAGGACCCACCACCGGAATCCCTCTCCTGAGAGAAGTTTCCATCAAATAATCCACTGTCGTTCCCTTCCCGATGAGAGGGTCAGCAAGAACCCAGAGAATATCCATCTTCCCCTGCATCGCTTGAATCTGCTTGAAAATGTCCTTTTCCGTTTTCACGGGTATAGGCAGGACTTCTAACTGAAACGCTTTCGCAGATTCTCGGGCATCCGTAAGATAGGTTTGAAAAGTATCTGGAGTTTCAAACATGCCGATGCGTTTCGCCCAGGGAGTAATTTCTTTAATTGCCTGGAAGACATCCCGATGGTTAATCAGGAGGGTGACGCCGCTGACTTTCTCCCTGTATGGATTATCCACTGTCAGCACCATACATACGAGGATGGGTTTTTCGCCTGCGATGGCTATGGCTTTCTCCATAGCCTTCTGACCGAGGGCGAGGAGCACATCTCCTTGCGGATGGAAGATGCTTTCCACCAGATGGGTTTGAACTTCTCCAGTGAATTTCTCCCGGAAGCCGGCAAGGGCTTCTGCATACGGACCCTTCTCTTCAGGCAGAATCACATCTATGCGAAGACTCAAAAAGCCTGCAAGAAGCCATCCCCGGACCAGCCATTTCGGGAGCACAGGAGAAAATTTCACCACGGGCTGGAAAGTTCCACCACGATTTTCCTGTCCAGGCGAGAGGTTACGAACTCCTCGTGAGGGCGGTTGAGAACATTGAAACCGAAAAGGCGAAGTTGAAGGTTTCGCCACAGAGTATACCGGACCGCGGCGTTCACGAGGATATAATCATTGACCGGCTGGAGTTGAGAGGCGAAGCGACCCACCTCCCATCGGGTTTGGCCCACATATAGCCCCTGCAGATGGGCAGAAAACCGTGCCTGTTTCGGTGAACCGTAGGAAAGTTCAATGCCGACTTTCGTTTTTGGAAAATTGGTGAGATGAACACCCCCCACCCCTTCTTGGTAGGTGGCGTTCAGGAGCCCGCTCCAGGATGGGGAAAGGGCGTGATGAAGGGAAACTTCCACCCCGGCGATACGAGTGCTTTCCACATTGACAAAAATCAATTTATCCACACTGCTATTGGGATTTCTTACGAAAATCCGGTCAATCCGTCGGTGGAGTTGATTGTAAAACAGGTTGAGTTCGCCGCGGGTGCGGAACCCCGAAGAAATTTCCAGGCCAATTTCTGTGGCGTTCATTCGCTCATAGCCGATGGTGGGTGTGCCCTGGAACTCCAGCAGGACGCCGTTATCCAGAACCATAAAATCCGAGTATTGCTCAAAGAGGTTGGGGGCGCGGAACATCGTAAAATTGGAGACCCGGAGGCTGACGGCGGGGGATAACTCTTCCACATACGAGAAGAAAGGGGAGAATCGGGCGCCTGCAGAAAAGTGGCGGTCCAATCGTCCGCCCGCATACAAATTCACCCCACGGCTTCCCGTATACTTGAACTGCATATAGCCCCCAAAATTCCACCGGGAAGTTTCTTGAAGCAGAGGAGAACGCTCCGAAAACCCCAATGGATGACCGGGGTCCGGAGTGTTGGGTCCGGTATCTGAACGAAGATGCTCAGCCTCCACGCCCCAGGAGAAGAGATTTCGTTCTCCCACGGGAAAATACTGATGAGCCTGAAACCCGATTCGGTCCACCGCCACTCTGTTCTTTGCCGTTTGCTGGGTGGAAGGAATCACTGATTCTGAGCGATTGAAGGTCAAAAAAGCCTCTGTCATGCGAAGAGGGCGAGGGGTGTGCTTGTAGTGAATCCCGGTGTTAAACAGTTGAACATCGGAGTCAAAAGTGGACACCGCCAGAGGCAAGAATGTTTTCCCCCTCCGGTCAGAGCCGGAAAACTGAAAGGTCATCTCCTCAGAAGGACGGAGGCGAATCCCCACTTTTCCTGACCATTTCAAATCCTTATCAAACAACAACTCCTCCTCCGGAGGCCATCCATTGGTGCGAAAGCCGGAAAGGAAGAAGTAATGAGAGAATCGGGGAGTTCTGCCTGCCCGGCGGAGGGATGCCCGGTAGGTTCCATGTTCCCCCGCCTGCAGGGCTGTCCATCCACCTTCCACATCCTCCGGATTTTTGGTGAGAATATGGATGACGCCGGAAAGAGCATTGGCGCCATAAATCGTGCCCGGGGTTTTCACAATCTCAATCCGCTTCACATCTTCCAGGGCTACCGGTATCAGGTTCCAGTCCGTAACCCCGTAGAAATCCAGGAAGGGACGCTGACCATCAATCAATATCAACAGTTTGGTGGAAGCGAAAGGGTTGAGCCCCCGGAGCCCTAACTGGGACTGGGCGGCATTGAGTATCATCACCTCGGTGCCCACGACCATCCGGAGTAAATCCGGCAGGTTGGTGGCAGAGGAAGCCCGAATATCTTCCTCCGTTAAAACCGTCACTGCCGTGGGAGATTCAAACAGGCGTAGAGGAATTTTGGCTGGCGTCACCACCTCCTCCTGGAACAGGATGCCCTCCTCCATTCCTTTCCCCTCTTCCTGACCCAGCACCACTCCCGTGTTCCAGAGAATTATGCCGGAAAGAAAGAAGGAAAACACCGTTTTTCTCATCACCTATATCATAGCATTTTTTCCGCCCGAGTCCCTTGCCCTTCCCTTTTCCTATTTTCGTTGAGGCAAATGGTAGGGGGTTGACTTTTACGGGGAGGGTGTGGCATAATGAACAGTAGTGGAGGGATGCATGATGAAAAAATGGGTATGGATAGGCGGTATCTTATTGCTCTGGTCAGCCTGCGGGGGTGGCGGCGGAGGTGAACCAGCCCCTTCTCTCACCGTCTCTTCCATTCTCCTTGAGCCGGTGGAAGTGGGCCCCATTAGTTCCGGACAAACTCTCTTCGTGCGCCTGAGGGCCCAGAATGTAGCAGGGCTTTTCCAGGGTGCCTTTCGGGTCGTATTTGATACCTCTCGCTTGCAGTTCCTGTCATTTACACCTTCGGATTTCCTTCAAAGGCAGGTGGAAAACCCCACCTGTCTTGGACTTTTAACCACGGTGAACCCCTTTCCACAGACAGGCGTTATCGCAGTCTCCATCTCCCGGAAAGGCACCTCCTGCGGCCCCACAGATAAAATCAACGGTGAAGTCGGCGTCTTCTCTTTCACAGCCCTTCAGAACCTGAACACCTATAAAACACTGGTGGTTTTCCCGGCTGACATCGTCCGCTTCCGCTTTCGGAACGAGACTGCCACCAATTTTTCCCTCGAAAGATTGTCATCCCTGCAGGTGAAACTCATACCCCCATCCTGAATTCCATTCAATGCTTATCGGCTTAGATAAGGAAAATCAAGATAGGATAATTCGGCTTGCCAGATGAAACGAAATCGGTGGCAAAAGCGGAAGAACAGGACTTACCTTAACAGGTCTCAAAGACCTTTCCACGAAAACCCGCATCTGTGGTTGTGGAATTGTGGTTGGTGCAGTTGAGGGTAGGGGGAACCAGCATCAAGCCGAATCCGTTTGCGAGTGATACCCGATGTTACTGCCAGGACCCCTGAAAAGTTCATCCGGGACGATATGGAAGAGAACTCATCGGTCGTAACGGATGCGATGCGATGTAGGAGAGGCACAAAATCCTGACGAATTTATGTTCCGTTCCCATCGGTGGGTTACAACAATGGCGGCGTTACAAACGGCCATCGGAATAGGCTCCCACATTCAAAGCCCAACCTATGAGAATATTCATACCGCTGGGGAGTCAGGTGCGTAGACTCATGGGGGGAGGCTGAAATAGTTGGCAAAGGTTGATGCGGAAGTCTTGAGGATGCTGAAAGATGTTGCTCATGCCTTGAATGCCTCAAATGTCTCTTATGCCATTGGTGGTGCTGTTGCTATGGCCCTATACGGGGTGAGGCGGCAGACTATGGATGTGGATGTTTTCTTTCCACAGGAAGCAAAGGCCAACGCATTAGAGGCGATTCGGAAGATCGGCTATCACATTGAACCCATTGGCGCTCCTTTCCTGTATGCGGCGTACCCACCCTGGGAGACATCCGACCGCGAGATTCGGGTTGACCTGCTTTTCCCCGAAGACGACCCCGAACTTACTGCAATCCAGACTGCTGAAGCAGTGGAAATCTCCGAGGAGACCACAGTCCCCGTCTTTTCACCTCTGATGTTAACTCTCTCGCGTCTTTACTCGGACCAACCCAGGCACCTGGCAGATTTACAGATGATGTTTGACCGAGGGCTTATTCCTGTCAAGGAAGTCGTTTTGATTCTACAGGAACATGACCCTGAAATGCTCACCGAATTCAGGCGGTTCCTGGATAAGGTGACAGGCCCTCAGAAGAGACGCAGACCCCCAAAGGGATTAGGAGGCAAGAAGTAATTCACACTTCCTTCTCTAAGTCCATAAGCATTTTTCATCTAAGTTAAATGAGTATCTTTCGTCATCTATCCCGGGCTTCTGAAATCGTCTGGGGGGATTTCACTCAGTGCGTTCTCCTCGTGTTCATCCCTCTGATGATTGCCCAGACGCTATTCCAGGGGCTTTCCAGATTTCTGCCCTCACCCTGGGGTTCCATAGCAGGATTCATTTTCTTTTTTATGCCCGCCTTTGTAGTGATTGGTTATGCTGTGGTGAATATGATAGAAGTGGAAATTGGTCTCGGCGACCTGATGACTGCCCTGAAAGATTTTTCCATCAGCGCTATGATGCTGGGAGCCATCCTCATCCCTGTGGTCTGGGCTGGCTTGATGTTGGTGAATTCCATCCCCATTCCCCTTCTGACGAGAGCCGCTCAGGGAATCCTCCCTTTGCTTCCCCTTTTCTTCACCCTCTTTCTGGTGGACAAAAATGAGGGGGTTTTGAAAGCCTTAACAGACGGGCTTTACGCTTTTTTCACCGGCATACTCTTCTTTATCTTTTACCTGGGCGCTTCAGGCGTTCTGATGATAGGGGCCTCTGTCATTGCCATCCCGGCAAGGTTGCCTCTTGTGGGCCTCATTTTCTGGATTCTATCCATGCTGGCAATGGCTTTTGTGCAGACCCTGTTAGTGTTTACCCTCGGGAGTTTCTACTGGGAAATCTCGGGGAAAGAAAGAGAGGAAGAAGCAAGGATGAAGCGGAGGGAGTATGATATAAAAGAAATGCCCAGTGTCTGGAAAAAGCCAGAGAAAGTGGAGCGTCCAGTGAATGTAGATGAAACAGAGATTCCATCGGAATCCCGTGGCGCTGGCTGAAGGCTTCCTTTTTCTTCTACGGGCTACTTACTGCGGTCTCCCGGGGAGGCCGGGAGGCTCGCTTCTGCATCTCTTCCGGCGGACCTCGGTAATATTCCTGTCGCTGCATTACCCGGTCCACGGTTTCCCCAATTAAAATCTTCATTGCCTTGAGGGTGTTTTCAGGGAGTTCAGACCATTCGTTGAAGGTATATCGTTGGAAATCTCATTCTAATGATATCTTGTTCATCATAACGGCGACTAACTGTTTCGGAACAGGCCTCAAATACAGCCAAATCTAAGTGCGTATATCTCATACGAAGCTCTTTTGAGGAAGGGAATAGGTCCGGTCTTTCGCATCCCGCCGAAGCCTATCTTCCAGCCATCTTCATTCACCGCTATCACCTTCTCACCCATCCGGGAATATAATACGCCGCCGGTGAACTCTCCCGTGCTATCGGTGAATCGTAAGGGCGTGCCGGAGATGTTGGATTGAACATAGGAAGAGTTGGCGCCGGTGCCTCGCTTCAGCAATCTCCCCCCGTCCCAGAAATACTCCTCCACCACCTGATTACTGGCATCCCGCT
>JBBIMK010000042.1:0-11804 GCA_037444445.1 bacterium
TTCTTTAGTTTCTCTTATGATTTCATCGTAAGTCATCGTTTGTTCCTCTATTTCCCTCAAATACCGATAGTAATGAATGTCTTGTAGGGCCTTGCAACCTGGAAATTCACGCTGAACCCGTTTTTGTATCTTTTCTTTTTCTTTTTGGGTGACTTCTTTTTTGGGCATTTCTACACCTCCTCTTCTTCAAAAAAATCTTCAGGCGTTACAATTACAGGAATGGGAAGTCTTAATCGGGTGTTTACTTCTTGAATCATCTCTTGTGTCCCTCGTTTATAAAGATGCTTGAGATTCCAGGTAACCATAAAATTCATCCCCCCAAAGTTGCGACCGCCAGGTGCCGAGCCTCCATTCTCGGTAAGCGTCTATATGACAAATAAATATCTGCCAACTTCAGCACATCTTCAGTAATTTCCAAAACCTTAAATATCCCCCTCCTGCCCATTCTTCATCCGCCTCCTTTCATAAAACTCAGGCGGGTTTTCCCGATTTCTATCACATCGCCTTCGTGGAGTTCCGCTTTCACGATTTCTTTTCCATTGACCCGGGTGCCGTTAGTGGAAGCCATATCGTAGAGGAGGAACAGGGTTCCCTCCCTCTTGATTCGGGCGTGGAGGCCCGAGGCGAAGAAGTCGTGTAGCACCAGGTCGTTGGATTCATCCCGCCCGATGTTCAGCACCTCTTTATCCAGTGGTAAAATCTTGCCCTTGTCCTCTCCTTCCTTCACCAGCAGGTAAGGCAGGGCAGGCGTGGGAGGGGAGGGAGACTGGAAAACTCGGGTTTCCTTCATTACTGCGGGCTTTTTGAGGTTCTCTATTTTAATATCCGGCGGGGGGGGCTGACGCCAGAGTTCATACCCGCAGTAAGGGCAGGCACGCCATTCCCTGTGCAGGCGTTTTCCACAATCGGGGCAGAACTGTCCTCTCCCGGCGAGCCTCTCCAATGTCAGGGACCCCATCAGAAAGGAATACAGCCCTAAAACCACCACATATCCCGCCACAGCCAGCAGCAATCCATACCAGGGGTTTTGTGTGAGATATCCACCCCACACTCCCATCAGGACAGGCACGCCGATGCTTCCTGTGAGGAGAATCCACTTCTCCACGGGTGAGCGGTCGGGGCTCGCCAGTAGAAAATAAGACACCGCTCCCACTATCCCCAAAAAAATCGCAACCGCCAGTATATATAAGGCTATCATCTACTCATCCGAAATTATACCATATTCCCCTGTTTCCATCCCTCCACGGGCAGGGGTGCGGGGCGCCCGGATTATCGGATAGGGTTAACTTCCCGCGCCTGAATGACTCAGGGAAATTCTCGGGTCCTGAACCGAATCCGTTCTCACCCGGGATAATTCCCTGGTGCCACGATGTTTATGGGGTGCCACCTGCGGGCGTTTGCTCGCCTGCGCCAGGGGTCTTAAAGGTTTCCCTGTACAGGTTCTTGAAGTGATTGAGGATGTCCGAGTCAATTCTGGCGGCGAGGCGGGCGGGGTTGGGAAAAGAGGCAGGAACCTCGATATGGTAAAACACTTCGCCCACCTGGCGAGCCAGGACCGCTCGCTCTCCCGGCACCAGGAATGAGGCGAAAGAGTTGTTGCCTCGCCAGATGTCTGTGTTTTTCTTATTCGTCACGACATCCCGAATGGTGGTCTCTAACCGGCTCCAGAAGGCTCTGGCGGCGCCATCGCTCTGAAATTTGCAAACGGTGATAGTCACTGTCCCTCCAGCCCCTTCGTAGGTTCTCTTCTGGGGCGACGGCATATAATTCTCAAATCCCTCCCCTTCCACGGCAAAGATGGCCTCAGCCTTTTTCAATGTGAGCCCTGCGGTGGGGAAAGAGTCGGGGAGTATTTGCTCGGGTCCAAGGCCACTCGGTGGTGGCTTATTCACCTGCCGCAGGTCGTTGACCATTTCCTTCATCACACGGGGACTGCAAGCGGTGAAAAGTATCCACAAAACCAGAAGTCCCTTCCCATACTGGAATGATTTCATACACCTCACCTCCGTTTGAGGACGCTGAGGGCAGCCCGAATGCCCTGTATGGTCTTCGGCCACCCGGCGATTAGATGGATATGAAAAAGGGTTTCAAAAATCTCTTCCTCCGTGGCGCCGCACCGGCGAGCACCGAGGATGTGCGTTTTCAGCCCTTCCTCTTCCCCCAGAACCGCCAGCCCGGCCACCATCACTAACTCCCGTGTTCGCAGGTCCAGCCCTCCTCTCGCATACACACTCCCGAAGGTGGACTCTACGAAATGTGTGGCCATTTCCTCATCCACGCTTTTTAACTCTTCCATTACCCTTTTTAACACGGCTTTGCCATCCACCCGCTCCCCCAGTTTTATTCCCCGCTGATATTTCTTGCCCATTGCTACTTATATAGTTTACTCCTTCTAACGAGAAGAGAAAAGAGGAAGTGGGCGATGGCGGATGCTTCATCCCTTTTTTTCCCCTGACAGGGAGAGGAGAGGTAAGCACCTACCGCAGATTTTCCCCCGAGGGTCAGGTAACCTTCCTCCTGCAACCGATGGTAAGAGGGGAGGAGTTTCGGCTCGCTCCGACCCGAATCTGCGGTGGTAAGAACGAGCGGAAATTTCCCCGCAGAGACCGCTTCAGATACCATAGAGAAGGAGTCCTCCGTTACCAGTATCTTCTCGGCAAGGGTCAGGAAGTAAGGAACCGGGTTTTCGGGGGAAGAATGGGCCCACACCGCATAAGCAAGGCAGGGCTGTGAGGAAAGGAAATCCTGGAGGGCTTCTTCCAGCGGGCGGGGCGTCCTTCGGGAGGTGGTGAGCAGAAGCCGCCACCCTTCCTTTTCACAGATTTCTACGAGGAATCGGGCGATGGCGATTATCTCCTTCTCCGGCAGGCGATACCGACGCGTGTGGCCCCCTATCAGGAAAGCGATATAACGGTAGGAGCGGGATAAGCCCCGTTCCTCCGCCCATTTTTCTGCCTCCTTTGCCACTTTCTCATACGGGCGTGCGGGTGTGAGGAGCATGCGATATCCGGGCGGACGGGGTTCCTTCGGGTCGTCGTGAAAAGTTACACCGATGAAGTCAAATCCTTTCAAAGGCATCAGGGTGGGAAGGGTGAGGCTCACCGCAAGGGCACCGGAGGAGGAGGCAAGGAGAACCGTCAGCGGCGCCATCTTCGTCCCCGCAGACATTACTACTTCCGGGGGTGGATTCATTGCCTCCAACCCTATCCCTGTCAGGCGAAGCAGGAACCGACTCCCCTTTTTTCCACGCCACCATGCTTGCGGGATGATTGCCAGCAGAGCCTTAAGAAGAAGGCTTTTCGCTGTGCTGATGGCCGGAGAAAGAACGGTGACCTCCCCCATCTGCTCCGCCACCGCAAGGCAGGGATTCAGATGCCCCCGCCTCCCATCCGAAACCACCACCACTCGCATTTCCATCCTTATCATACCAGAAATCAAGCCTGCCCCCGGGCAGGCTTTCAGGGGTAGACTGGAGCGGGCGTTAACGGACGCCGCGAATTCGGCTCACCAGCACCGTGCCTGAAACGAAGCAAATAATGGCGAGCAGGAAGACCGTCGTGTACCCCAGAGTGGGAATTCCCGTTCGGCTTCCGATGCTCTGGAAATAATCCAGCAGGGCGCCGCCGATGACCGTGAGCACCTGAGGGAAAACGGTGGCAATATGCCAGATGCCCATATCTTTTGCATAATCGCTGGTGGAGGGAAGGGTATCGGTGGCTAACGCCCAGTCCACGCTCACATACATTCCATACCCGAGGCCAAAAACCAGCCCGATAAAAATCGCCGTCCTGTATGAATGGGTGGTGAGGAAGATGAAGCCGGTGAAAGCCATAAGGCCTCCGGCGAGGTAGACCATTACTTTTCTTCCGAAGCGGTCGGACATAGCCCCAGCCTGCAGGGTGCTTATCGTGGCTCCCAACAATAGGGGGAGACTAAAAAATGCCACCGCCGCCTTCGGGTCATCCCCCAGCGACCATCGGAAGAAAACATAGGGGCTGGTAATCACATCTTTGAAATAATACTGGATAAAAACTTCCACCGTATAGAACCCAAACATCACGAAAAGGCGGGTGAGGAAGACCCAGGAAAAATCGGGATATTTCTTCGGGTCAATCCAGAGGGAGTGGAAGAATTCTCGCCAGTGAAATGGAGCGGTAGGAGGTATAGATGGCTCCCGAATGCCGAAGAAGGTGAGGAGGAATCCGAAAATGAGAACGGGGGCGATGATGCCATAGATGGCTTCCACCGGAACACCCAGCCTCTGTGGGACGAAGCCTGTGAAGGCTCCCAGCAAATTTCCCAGCATGCTCATCAGCCCCATCCAGCCCGAGGCGGTGCCCCTTTGCCTTTCTCCCACCAGGTCAGGAATCAGGGCAGAATACGGCGCCGTAGCCAGGTTGTTCCCGAATGCCACCACGAGGAAAAAAAGAATACACCCCACATACGAATGAGAGAGGGCGAGGCCAGGCAATCCCGCAAGGTTGATCAGGATGCCTGCAAGCATATAAGGCTTTCGTCGGCCGATGGGGGTTCGGGTGCGGTCGCTCCAGGCGCCCGCCAGAGGGGGTAGAGCGAGAGAGAGGATGGCTCCCAGCGCCACCACGCCCGCCATTCCCTTCCCTTTATTCACTTCTCCCACCATCTGAAGCACCTGCACTGGCAGGAGTATCACCAGTATTGCCATCCAGTGGAAACTCGTAGAAAACCAGAAGGCGCTCATCAGGAATAACTGCTTCGCCGTTAAATTTGCCCTCTCCGTCATCCGATGTTACCTAATTATAGCATACAGTCACCCCCATACAATGGAAGGACCGATACAGAAAAGCCTCTCTATTGTCAGTGGGTTAGCCCAGACGCTTCTGGAAGCGGAAGGTGGCTACGCTGACCATCAGAATGCAGAAACCGACCAGGATGGCGATGGGTTCCAGGAGAGCGGACAACCGGGCGCCACGAATCACCAGTCCTCTTACCACAAGAATCGCATAAGTCATAGGTAAAATGAGTGTAATCGGATACACGGGTTTGGGCATACTCTCCCGGGGGAACATAAAGCCAGAAAGAAGTATGGATGGAATCACCACCAGAATCGCCATCAAGATGGCTTGAAGTTGTGTTCTTGCTATGGTGGAAATCATCAAGCCCAGGGAGAGGGAAGTGATAATCCATACCGTCATCACGAACAGAAGGGCAGGAAGACTGCCCACGATGGGGATATGGAAAAGGTAGACCATCACCAGCAGGACGCTGCCTCCCTGAAGTAATCCTAAAACAAAGAAGGGCACTATTTTCCCCAGCATTAAGCCCAGCCGGCCGATGGGAGTTACAATGAGTTGTTCCAGCGTTCCCTCCGCTTTCTCCCGAACGATAGACAGAGAAGTGAGAATCATCAGGGGCAGGTGTAAGATGAGAACCACCAGGGCGGGGAGAAAGAAGGTGGAGGATTTGAGTTCCGGGTTAAACAGGATGCGTGAGCGTGCTACATATCGGGGTTGGAATTCCACACCGACTCCATTCTTCTGTGCCAGTATTCCTGCCACCCCCTCCACCGTGCTTAACACATAGTTGGCAACGGTAGAGTCGCTGCCGTCCACCAGAACCTGGAAAGTAGCGGAGGCGTGCCCGGAAGACCCTGGCGTAAATCCGGGAGGAATGAGGATGGCTGCCTTCGCCTTTCCATCCCGGATGGCATCGTAAGCCATAGCATAGGAAAGTAGATAGCCCCGGATGTGGAAGACCCCCGTGTTGTTCAGGGCAACCACCAGCGACCGGCTGGCTTCATCCTGCCTCATATCCACAATCACGGTGGGGACATTCTGCACATCGGTGCGTATGGCATAACCGAGGATAGCCAGTTGAAGAGTTGGAATTGCGATGGCAATGACGATGGTTACGGGGTCCCGACGCAACTGCCGAAATTCTTTTCGTGTCATTGCCCAGAAGCCTCTGAGCATATTCAGGTGCTCCTTTCCTGTGAGGAGGTTAAGGCAATAAACACATCCTCCACAGTGGCACGGGAGGGAAGAACGAAGACTTCCAGCCCCAGATTCTGGTAGAGTTGCTGATTCAGGGAAGCATCATCCAGTTCACTCCGAACGAGCATGTGAACGGTGTTTCCATATACAGTGGCGCGCAGGATGCCTTCCATACGGCGAAGGATATGCAGTTTTTCGCTGGCGCCAGCAAGATGGAAGTCTGCCCATCGGGTGCCCGGCGGGGTGATTCCTGCCATCTGGGTGAGTTGCTCCGGGGGTCCCAGAGCCAGAAGGCGGGAGAAGTAGATATATCCCAGTCGTCCGCATCGCTCCGCTTCATCCATAGAGTGAGTCGTGATGAACAGGGTCTTCCCCTGTCCGGAGAGTTCAAACAGGATATTCCAGATTTCTGCTCGTGCCACGGGGTCTATGCCGGCAGTAGGCTCGTCCAGGAATAGCACCGGCGGGTCGTGCAGCAGCCCGCAGGCAAGGGACAAACGCATCTTCCAGCCCCCTGAAAGGCTGCCCGTAATCTGGCGAAGATACGGTGATAGGGATAGCCACTTCCCTATCTCATCCATTCGCTTCCGAAAGGGTCGTCCCTTCAAGCCGTAGAGATTACCGAAGAACTCCAGATTTTCCTGCACCGTGAGGTCGGAATACAGGCTGAACCGCTGGGGGACATAACCGATGACCTGTTTGACCCTTTCCGATTGTCGCGTGCAATCGTAGTTCAGGACTCGGGCTTCTCCGCTGTTGGGCTCCAGCACTCCGCAGAGGATGCGAATCAGTGTGGACTTACCGCTTCCGTTGGGGCCTAAGAAGCCGAAAACCTCCCCCCGATGAACGCTTAAGGTTACATCGGAGAGTGCGGTGATGGGGCCGAAGGTGCGACACACATGCTCCGCTGAGATGGTGACTTCCGCATTCATCGGAGCGGAAGGGAGGCGTTCACATTCATCCCCGCCCTGAGAACCGCCGGCGGGTTCACGGGGCGAGCCTTCACACGATACACTTGATTGATACGCTCCTCGGGGGTGTAGATATTTCGCGGGGTGAATTCTGCTTCCCGGCTGATGTAGAAGATTTCTGCCTCAAAAGGCTGGTGAGGATACGGGTCGGCAACGATTCGGAGTCGTGTGCCTACTGCCAGTTTATTCAGGGCGCTCTCGGGCACAAAGAGTTCAATCCAGATGTCGGAGGTATTCAGGAAAAAGAGGACGGGCTGACCCGGGGCGGCAATTTCGCCGGGCTGAATCAGCACCGTTTCTACGACGCCATCGTCGGGTGCGAAAATGGACAGGTCGGCAATGTCCAGTTCCAGACGCCTGATTTCCGCTTGAACCTGCCTGACCCGGGCTTCTGCGACGGCTAACTGGTTGGGCGTTGCCCCAGCCAGAAGCCGCTGAAGCACCGCTTTCCGGGCCGCCACCGAAGCCTCAGCGGCTTCAATCTCCTCCTTTCGCAAGCCAGCGGTCACCTTTGCCAGCCGCTCCCGGGCGGCGTCCAGTTGTGCCAGGAGGGCATCCCGTCTGGCGATGGCGGTATCCCGGTCGGAGGCGCTCACCGCTCCTTCCTCAAACAGGCGAAGCACCCTCTCCGCCCGCCTCTGTGCTTCCTCATATTGTGCCTGGAGGGCGGAGACCTCCTTTTCTGCTGCGGCAATGTCCTCTGCCCGGAAGCCTGATAGGGCCTGGCGGTATTGGGCTTCTGCCCCGGCGAGTTCAGCCCGTGCACGCTCAATTTCCTCCTTCGTGGCACCTGCTTTGAGGTCTAAAAACTGAGCCTCCGCCCCTGTTAGAGATTCCTCTAACACCGCCTTCTGAGCCCGGAGTTTAGAATCATCCAGCCGTGCCAGGATTTCCCCCTTCTTCGCCGTCTGTCCTTCCTTCACAAAAATCTCAACGACCGAGCCGCCCATCCGGCTTCCAAGGGCATATTCCTGCACTCTCACCATACCCGAGATTTCATACGCACCTGCACCGCAAGAAACGCTCCCATACACCAGAAAAATCCACACGCTAACCCGTATCGCCAGATGCTTTCCCATCCCTCTCTCCGCTCTCCTTTCGCAGAGTTTCCGCTTTTTTGAAAGAAACCGTTCCTGCCACCTGTGCCGATTACAATCATACCACCAACAATCTACGCACCCGAAACATTTGAGAAGGAGCGACGGATGGTATAATAATCTTGCTGAATGCAGGCGTAGCTCAATGGTCAGAGCGCCTGACTGTGGATCAGGAGGTTGTGGGTTCGAGCCCCACCGCCTGTATGGGAATGCCCGACAAAAATCGTCGGGTCGCAGCATTGAATAGAGGAGGAAATTCTACGGGGAAAATCAGGGTCAGGCTATTGAAGGGGTTTCGGGATTATTTGCCGGAGCAGATGATTGCCCGCCAGCAGGTGCTGGAAAAGATTCGCCGGGTGTACGAGCGATACGGCTTCATGCCCCTGGATACGCCCGCTTTAGAGCATGCCGAAGTCCTTCTGGGGAGATACGGAGAGGAATCGGATAAGCAGATTTACCGATTTATCACGAAGGATGAGGAAGATGTGGCATTGCGGTTTGATTTAACCGTGCCTCTGGCTCGCGTGGTGGAGCAATATGCGGATTTACCTCTTCCGTTCAAGCGGTATCAACTGGCGGCAGTGTGGCGGGTGGATAAGCCGGACCCCGGACGGTTTCGGGAGTTTTTGCAGTTTGATGTGGACATCGTGGGGAGCGGGAGTATACTCGCGGATGCTGAAATTATCGCCGTGATGTGCGAAGCGATGGAAGAACTGGGCGTTCGCTATCAGGTCCGCTTCAGCAGTCGCAAGGTGTTGAATCTGCTGGTGAAGTGGGCAAAGGTGCCGAACCCACTCACATTGCCCGTATTTCGTGTGCTGGATAAAATGGACCGCATCGGTTTTGAGGGCGTGGCGCAGGAACTCACCGGCGGTAGAGTGGATGCCTCCGGCGACCGCATCCCGGGACTGGGGCTTACCGGAGAGCAGGTGGATACCATTCAAAGATTCCTCCACATCCCGCATCAAACTCGTCAGGAAGCCATTACCGGGTTGAAAAACCTTTTCAATGGTGTGGAAGGAGCGGAGGTAGCCATTGGACAGTTAGAAGAACTCTCCGGGCACTTGAATGTGATGGGCATCCTGGAGGAGCAGGCACGAATTGACCCGGGGCTTGCGAGGGGGCTGGATTATTATACGGGCCCCATTTATGAGGCTTCTCTACTGGATGCGCCCGAGTTCGGCAGTGTGATAGGCGGAGGGCGGTATGATGAACTCATCCAGCGCAGAGGGGTTTTCATCCCTGCCACCGGCTCCTCTATCGGTGTGGACCGCCTGATGTCCGCACTGGAGAAGATTCAGGGAAGAGCAAAGAAACGCTCCCCCGCTCAGGTGCTCGTTACGGTTATGAACCCTTCCTTCTTGCTGGAATATCAAAAAATAGCCCGGGAGTTGCGTAATGCCGGCATTCACACAGATTTGTATATGGGGCAGGAAAAAAACATCGGGAAGCAAATCCAGTTCGCCGACCTGCTGGGTATTCCCCTCGTGATTATCGCAGGAGAGGACGAGTTCTCTAAAGGCATCGTCTCGGTGAAAGACCTCAGCGCAGGGAGGGTAAAGAGCCGGGAAATCGCCAGCCGCCAGGCCTGGCTGAAGGAACGAGCCGGCCAGGTTTCCATCCCACGACCTCAACTCGTCCAGGAAATCCTCCGACTGCTCCGTGAGGCGAAGGGATGATAGATGAAATGCCCTGCCACGATAAAAGGTAAAGTAGCAGGCGGGGGCAGGTGATGGGATAAAATGATGCGGGCGTATCCGGAGGAGATTCGCAAAGTGAGAGTGGATGGCCAGTCGTTGACCATCCCTCAGGTGGTGGCGGTGGCACGCAACCCGGCGGTGAAAATCCTCTGCCCGCCCCCTCGTCTGAATGCCCTGAAAAAAATGCATCTCAGGGTCATCCAGAAGTGTGAGGAAGCCTTTGACTTTTATACGCACACTCCTGACGATGAAAAACGGGGAGTTTTGATGCGGGAAAAATCCATTTACGGCGTCACCACAGGCTTCGGGGCTATGAAAAAAACCTATCTGAAATCCCTCAAAGATGCGGAAGCATTGCAGAAGCAATTGGTCATCAGCCATGCGGCGGGCGTGGGGGAGAAATTCACCATAGAAGAGGTTCGTGCCCTGATGCTGATTCGGATGAATACCTTGATGTCAGGGAAGTGTGGGGTTCGCCCGGAAGTGGTGGAACGCCTGCAAAAAATGCTCCAGATGGGCATACATCCTGAAATCCCGTCCCAGGGGTCGGTGGGCGCCAGCGGAGACCTGGCTCCTCTGTCTCACCTGGCTCTGGCTTTCATCGGGGAAGGAGAAGCCAGAGTGCAGGGTAAGGTTTATGCCGGCAGAGCCCTCCAAAAAAAATTCAAGAGCCTGGGCCTGGAGCCCACCTTCTCTCTGCAGGTGAAAGAGGGGTTAGCCCTGGTGAATGGCACTGCGGTGATGACAGCCATAGCCGCCCTGACTTGCTACGATGCGGAGCGTCTTTTACAATATGCCGACCTATCCGGCGCTATGACCTTAGAGGCGACCCTGGGCTCCACTCGCCCCTTTGACGAACTGGCGGAGAAAACCTTCGCAACGGGGGGACAGAAGGAATCCGCACGCCGGGTCAGGCATCTGATTCGGGGCAGTCAACTGGTGAACCGGAAAGAGGCAGTCCACGATGTCTATTCCATTCGCTGTATTCCCCAGGTTCACGGAACGGTGAGGGAAGCCCTTCGCTTCGCTCGCTTTCTGGTGGAAAAGGAACTGAATGCCATCTCCGATGACCCCATCTTCTTCACAGAAGAAGAAATCCGCCAGCACCCACCCATAGATGGCTGGCTGACCCGCCTTCACTTTGAAGTGGGCAACTTCCACGGTCAGATGGTCTCCCTAACTATGGACACTCTCGGCATTGCCCTGACCACCCTGGGAGCCATCTCGGAACGCAGAATTCAATTGCTATTAGACAAGAATTTCAACGAGGGCTTGCCCCCGAATTTGATTCACAATCCAGAAGGGCTCTATTCCGGGCTGATGCTGGCGCAGTACACCGCCGCCTCCCTCGTTTCTGAGAATAAAATTTTAGCCCATCCCGCCTCTGTGGATTCCATCCCTACCTCCGCCGGTATGGAGGATTATGTAAGTATGGGAACCATTTCCGCACGGAAAGCCCGAAAAATCTTAGAAAATGTGGAGCATATTCTCGCTATAGAACTCCTCTGTGCCTCTCAGGCTCTCTCCTTCCGAACGGGTGAACTGGATTGGAAGCCCCCGGACCCCGGTGCAGGAAAGACTATGGGGCAAGCGGGCCAGGGCACCACCACCGCCCTGAAAGCCATCCGAAAGGTGCTGCCACCTCTTATCGCTGACCGAAGGCTGGATGAAGACATCCACAAAATACGCCAGTGGATGCTCTCCACCCCACTCACCTCTTTTTTGGGGCCCTCTTCGCGAAGGAAGAGACAAAAGTTGTAGCATTTTTGTTTTTTTATGATAGTATAATGTTTGACCGATGGCAGGAATAGGAGGTGCAAAATGTGGTGGTGTGTGGTATGCAAGAGAGAATTTGATGATGTTGAACTGGCCTTGAAGGTGATATGGGGGTTCGTCGACTCGGAGAAGGTGAAAAACGAGAATGACCAGTATTTCGCATTCACCCCGAAGTACTGTGCAGTGCCGCTGTGCAGGGCCTGCGCCGTGTCCTATATCCGGGCTGGTCCCTATGTCTGCCCTATCCCCTCCCCCTGGGACCTCCCTTCCAGGTGATACCCCGAAGCA
>JBBIMK010000043.1:0-11638 GCA_037444445.1 bacterium
TCTCTTCATGGTGCCGAGGGGCATTCTCAGCCTTCGGGCGGCTCTTTTTATGGATGACACCGTTGGGTGCCTGACCCCAAAAGGGTCATTGGATGAAAAATTGAAGTTTTTTTTCCTTGACAAACCTGGAACAGGGGACTCTCACCCTCTTTTTTCCACTGGCTGGCACCATTTCCGGTAGTACTCTCTTTTATAATCTGAATAATAATGCGGGTGGGCTTTCCTCCAGCGGCGGTGATAATGTGGATGTTCTTCTCGCCACTTTTTCAGGTAATTTTTCATATATTCGGGATGAGTGTCTTTCCACCGGGGGAAGTATTCCCGCATATAGGCTCGCTGTCTGCGGAGCCTGCAAAACCGACGGGTGCAGTATTTCTGCCGCCTGGAGGCTGGGAAGAAAGACAATCTACAGTAAAGACACTGCATATCCATCCTCCATTCTATCAGGGGAAGATGGAAAACAGCCCTGAAGATTCTTTGCCTTCGGCTGAGAATGACACAGGGTTCGTAGTAGCACTGTTTATGGAATTGTCATGCAGAAGGAAGTGAAGCATCTGGCTTCTTTGTCCGATTATGGCTTCACCCAGATGTCGCCCGCCACTTCCCGGTCCAGAGCGATTTCCGTTTCCTCTACTTTCACAATGACGGTAGGCTTCTTCTGGACGAGGGTCGCGATGGAACCAGGGGATAACCCATAGGAGGTGAGGGTGGACCTTCGGCGGGGGTTGTTGGTGAGAATGGTAAGCACTCGCCCGGATGCACCGGGTTTCAGGTGTAGCAAAGGCACCGCCACCGGCTCCCGGGCTTTCCTCTTGTCCACACAGCATTGCCCCGAAGGAATCGTCTTCCCGTGAGGGCATAAACGGGGATGCCCGAGAAAGGTGCATATCTCGTCCGCCTCTTCCTCCGTCAGGGCTCTCCCCAGCAGAACGCTAAGGGGTTCATATCGCTTCAGGTGGAAGACATCCACGAAGAGAGTTTCTGCCAGGCGCTGCCCCCTTAATCGTGTCGTTTCTTTATCTTGAACTCGCGGAGACACACCGGAGGGGAAAGCCTGATTTTCCCCGTAGAAATTGGCTCTTATTTTATCTAACTTTCCTTCTTTTTCTTTATCCATCGTTTGACATTCTCCCACCAGAACCGGATTTTTTTCGTAATTCCGCGTTCCTCAGGGAATTCATAAAAGCAGTTGGGGCATCTCAGAAGTCCACAGATAGGATGAACAATGCATCCTTCGCAGCCCATCACCGCAGAATCCGGGGTGAATTCATATCCGCACAGGGGGCATTTTAGTGTGGTCATAACTTCATTCCCCATGCCCTCAGGAGGGCGTTCAGGATTCCCCCCACGAGGAAGGCAAAGGGGAAAATGAAAGCCGACATAGCCAGAGCGGTTTTCCAGCCCCGCTCTTTCACCATCATCAACAGATTGGCTACGCAGGGGATGAAGAGGGTGATGGTGACCATGCTGACCACGATTCCGATGGAATCTATTTTCCCATCTCGGGCGAGGGAGTACAATCCAGCCGCCCCGTAATCCCTCCTCAAAAACCCAAGCAAGAAGGCGGAGGAGGCTTCTGAGGGCAGGTTCAACAATCCCGTAATCAAAGGCTCAGCCACCTTCTGCAAAAGAGGTAGAACCCGAAGCCGGTCCAGGAGAAACAGCAGGAAGGTGCCCAGTAAAAACAGGGGAACCACTTCGGTGAGGTACCATTCCACACGGGCAAGGGTTTTCCAGAAGATATTGGACAGGCGAGGGATTCTCAAGGGGGGAATTTCAATTACCAGCCGTGCCGATTCCCCTTTCAAAATCAGGGAAGAAAGGTAGCCCACCAGGAGCATCACGAGGGCAACCACACCGCCCCAGATGAGGGTGGCTTTCCACGATAACGAAGCCAGCATAGCCAGCACCACCCCTAATTGGGCGGAGCAGGGCACTCCCAGCGCCAGCAAGAGCGTGACAATCACACGCTCCTTCGGCGTTTCCAGGATTCGCGCAGTCATCGTAGCCATGGTGTCGCATCCCAGCCCCAGCACCATAGGCAGAACCGCTTTCCCGGTGAGCCCGATTCGGCGGAAAAGATTGTTCACCAGCACCGCCAGCCGGGGCAAATATCCACTGTCCTCCAGCAAACTGAAAAATATAAAGAAGGTGAGTACAATGGGAAAGATGATGGCAAGGCTGTAAGTGAGAGCCATGGTCAGTAATCCATATTCCCCCACCAGTAAATCCACGCCGAACTTCCAGGGTAGAATGGTCTGAACCCAGCGGACGGCGAAGGGGTTGATATACCTTCCAAACAGGGTATCCTCAATGAAATCCACCAGGATGCCAGCCCCGAAAACCCCCACAAATTCATACAGTATCCAGAGTATGAGAAGAAGAAAAGGATAGCCCAGAAGGGGATGAACCATCCACTGCCCGAGGCGGATAAAAAAGGTGTTCCCACTGACCGCCCCGGTGCGTTCTGTGATTCCTTCTAAGATTTCTTCCACGGCGGTGCGATAGGCAACAGATAGCACAGATTCCACGGGTTCCTGGAGGATATTTTGCAGGTCTTTACGCACCACAGAAATCTTCCCCGCTCCCACGAGGGCAGACGGAGAATCCTCCAGCCGAACCGGAGGATGAGCATCTCCAGTCAGATACAGAAGTGCCCTTCCCGGGACCATTCCATCCCCTTCACTCAGGTCTGCCATTAGGGTTTGAACCGCATGGGTGATGGCGGGCGGGTGAAAAACCGTCCACTGGAGGCAAGAGGCTCGCTGGATGGCTTCCTTCAACTCCCCGATTCCCTGATTCCGAACCGCCACCGTGGTGACCACAGGGATGCCGAGACGGCGGGAAAGACGAAGACAGTCCATCTTATACCCCCGTGCATCTGCCTCATCCAGCATATTCAACACCAGGACGATAGGATGCCTGAACTCAGACAGTTGAAGAGTGAGGAAAAGAGCACGTTTCAGATTCTTCGCATCCGCCACCTGCACCAGACAGGCGATACCTTCTGATAATAGCACATCTTGAACCATTCGCTCGTCCTCACTGCCCGCAAAAACAGACTCAATCCCGGGCGTATCCAGCAGGTCATACTCCTGCCCGTTCAGGTGAACCTTGCCGTAAGCCACTTCAACCGTGGTGCCAGGATAATTGGAAACCGTTACATACCGCCCCGTGAGGCAGGCGAAGAGCACGCTCTTTCCCACATTGTGGTTGCCCACGAGAACGATTTTCCGAACGCCCGTCGCTTTTCCGACCCGCGGATGACATCCTGAATCCGTTCGCATCCCTTTGTCTCCTTCCCCTCTCTCCATACACTATTATACTTCATTTTTATATCCGAAAATCTGTCAGGTTGATGAAATGTGAACTTCCCATCCTCCCTTGCAGGAAAAAACTACTTGAAATACCACTCCTCCAGCCTGATGCCTGAAGATTCGCCGAGTTTATCCTGATAATGCCATAAATGCTTGCTCAAAAAGGTTCCCACTCTACCTCGCCGTAACTGTTTTAGAAGGAAAAAATGAAAATGGTAAAAGTTGGAAAGGCTATGAGCCGGGTGGTTTCTCTCTTACATATAGGGTGCGAGCAGGGATGGAAATTTCAATCCCTTCCTCTGTATACCGGCGGAGTAGCCTTTTAATCAACTCATGTCTTATCAAATACTGGCTGGCGAATTCCCGAACCCGAAGAATGATGGAAAAACTGACACCGGATTCCCCAATGGTGTGATAACGAATAAAAGGTGCGAAATCTGGAATTCCCCCCGGCACCTCTTTCATCACCTCTTTCGCCACCTCGGTGGTAACCCTTTCCACCTTCTCCAGGTCGCTACCGTAATTCACCCCGAGGGAAATCACGATACCTGTTTCCTTCTGGGGGAGAGAATAGTTTGTGACGATGGAGGAGGATACTCTCACATTGGGGATGATAATCACATTATCCGACGGTGCCCGGATAAAGGTATTCCGCCAGGTGATGTCGGTTACTACTCCCTCATCACCGGAGTCCAGCCGAACATAATCCCCCGGTTTGACCTGGCGGGAGAGAAGGATATGTAGACCTGCGAAGAGGTTAGAGAGGGTCTCCTGGAGGGCGAGAGCCACTGCCAGCCCACCCACCCCCAGGGCCGTCAAGATGGGCGTAATGGAAATGCCGAGAGCCTGTAGTATCGTCAACACTCCTATCAGGGATAACAGGACTTTGGTCAGGTTAATGAAGATGGAAGTGGAGGGCAAAACGCCTTCCGCCCTCTGAGAGTAGAGCCGGATGAATCCCACGGCGATGCCAGTTGTTACGAGGGTGACGGTAAAAATGGCTACCACGATAAGTGTCTTTTGAATCAAGAGGAATTGGGGTGGGGTGAGGGGTAAAGTAAGGCTGGCTCCATAAATACCAGATAGAGTGAACCAGAAGGTGGTCCAGCGGTGGAGAGGAGCCATAAGGATTTCTTGCCCTTCCCACCGAGCCCTGTTCGCTAACCTTTTCAGCCAGACCAGAAGAATCTTCCCTACAAGGATTCCCATAAGGAACCCACCAATGATGAAAGAGATGGGATAAATCCAGTGGATGGTTTTCCAGGTTTCAGCCATTATCTTTGTTTGTTCAGCCTCCATTATATCACAATCCATTTTTATCAACGAAGAACTTTATATGGATTGACCATTTCTACTTTTTATGGTAGTATACTGACTGGTCGGTCAGTTATGGGAGTGAAAATCGGCACCCGGAAACGCCTGGCGAATGCTGCCCGCCGGGTCTTTGCCCGGAAGGGCTATCATACTGCTACTCTGGATGACATCGCCCGCTCCGCCCGTATCGCCAAAGGCACCGTCTACCTGTATATCCGCCATAAGGATGACCTGATTACACTGATTGCTGAGCAGGAAATGAGTTCCATCCTTTCCCGACTGGAAGAAATCTCTGATTCTATTTCCTCACCTTCCCTTCGCCTTCGGTCGGCACTCATCTTGCTGGTGGAACGGGTGATGGAATATGAGCGCACGGGGCTTGCCGTCTTGATGCGTGACCTCTACGGTGTGAAGGGAAAAGTCCTGGAGCAGGTTCAACAGCAAAAGCAAAAAATTATTCGCTTCTTTACTGACCTCTTTGAGGAAGGAATTCGTCAGAAAGAATTCCGCCAGATGAATGTGCCTATGGCATCCTTCATCATTTTCTCCCTCGTAGGGGCTCTGGTTCACAAAGAGATGCGCCTTCCCATAGAAAGCCCACATTCCTTCGTAGATGCCTTTTTGGATATTTTGATGAAAGGAGTGGAATCGCAATGAAACAGAAGGTTTATTTTCTGGCATTGCTCGTGTTGTCCGTATGGGTAGAGGGAGGTTGTCGGCGACCCACATCAACCGCAAATGCCGTCTTAGAACGGGCAGGCTCTCCCCGCAAAATTTTACCCGTGCAGGTGGACACGGGGGAGGTTGTCCGCTGGGTTGAAGTCACGGCAGAGATAAAACCGGGAAAACGGGCTGAGCTGGGTGCAAGAGTCTCCGGCCGTGTGGCACGAATCCTCAAAGATGTGGGAGATTCGTTAAAAAAGGGCGATGTCATTCTGGAACTGGACAGGGAAGAAGCGGAAATCATGCTGGAGCAGGCGAAAGCAGCATTGGCTCAGGCCGAGGCAAATCTGCAGAAAGCCCTCGCAGGTCCCCGCCCTCAGGAACTCCGTGAAGCGGAAGCCGCCTATGAGCAAGCCAAAAACGATTTTGAGCGAGCGGAATCCCTCCTGAAGGAAGGTGCCATCTCTCAGCAAGCGTATGACGCATTGAAATCCGCTTACATCCGAGCCAGAGAACGCCTGGACCTGCTGAAGGAGGGAACCCGGAAGGAGGACATAGAAGCGGACAGAGCCGCGGTTCAGGTCGCCCAGAGCCAGCTGGAACGCGCTATATGGATGCTCCGGGAAGCCAGCATCCGGGCACCCTTTGATGGGAAACTCTCCGCCCGTTTCGTGGAAGTGGGTGATTATGTGAATGCCCAAATGACTTCCAAAATTCTTCAAGTGGATTCCCTTGACCCACTGAAGATAACCATTCAACTGCCCTTTTCTGATATTCGCCATCTGCAGAAAGGCGTTTCGGGCATTTTTACCCTGGGGTCAGACCCTTCCCAATCCTATCCCGTAGTGGTAGACCGGTTAGCGCCATCCGCCGATTCCGTAGGTTTGTATCTCGTGGAACTCAACCTAAAGGAGAGCACCCAGACTCTGCTGAAGCCAGGTGCTACGGGAAAACTACGCCTGCCTGTGGAAAAGGTAACCGCTCTTCGGATTCCCCTGTCCTCCGCTCTCCAGCGGGAAGGAAAATGGTTCGTGTTCGTGCTGGAAGATAACACCGTCCACCGGACCGAAATTCAGGTGGGACTCAGGGGTGAGAAATACCTTCAGGTGCTCTCGGGGGTAAGCGAAGGGCAAACCCTGGCAGGCTCCCGGGTGGATCTGCTCCAGGATGGCGAAAAAGTGGAAATCTCCCCTGAGGCGATGAAAATGGAAAGTGATTCACAATGAAGTTCATAGAAGGATTCGTCAAAAATCCCATATTTTCCCTGATGTTAGCCCTGAGCCTGGTGGTCCTCGGGCTCTTCTCCAGGGCTCGTCTCGGGCTGGATATGATGCCCGAAGTGGATTTTCCCGTCATCACGGTTTCCACAGCTTACCCCGGGGCTTCTCCGGAGGAAGTGGAGAGCGCTGTATCGGAGAAGATAGAGGATGCAGTGGGCACGGTCAGTGGAATTCAGCACCTCACCTCCTATTCTTTTGAAAATCTTTCCCTGGTGGTGGCCGAGTTCGCCCTGGAAGTGAAATCCGATGTCGCCGCGCAGGATGTCCGAGAGCGGGTTTCTGCCATAGCCGGCACCCTCCCCACCGGAGCAAAACTCCCTGAAATTCTCAAGTTCAATGTCAGCGACTTCCCCGTGCTGGACCTGGCGGTGAAAGCCCCGGGCAGAACCCCTTCCGAGGTCTGGAAAATCGCAGACGACCTCATTAAACCTCACATAGAATCCGTCAGTGGTGTGGGTCGGGTGCTCCTCCAGGGCGGTAGACAACGAGAATTCCAGATTCTGCTGGACGCCAATCTCCTGGAAGCCCATTCCATCCCCTTCCCTGCCGTCGTTCAGGCGCTGAAACTGGCTAACCTGGAACTCCCTCTCGGAAAAATAGAAAATCCTTACACGGAACTCTCTTACCGGGCTACCGGAAAACTGCAATCCTCAAAGGATGTAGAGGAAGTTGTGGTCACTAACCACCCTACAGGGGGGCAAGTCCGTATCCGGAACCTCGGCAGGACTATGGACACATACAAGGATGTGACCCAGGAAGTCCGCCTGAATCTCTCTCCCACCATCCTGCTCTCCGTCATCAAGCGGGCGGATGCCAACATCGTGAAAGTGTCGGACGGCGTTCAGCATCTCCTTCAGAAAGACCTGGAAAAAGTTCTACCTCCCGATGTGGAAGTGATTGTAGCCAGGGATTCATCCCGCTTCATCCGCCAGATGATTGCTGACCTGATGGGAAATATCTACACCGGCTCCCTCCTGGCAATCCTTGTGATTCTCCTGTTTTTGAGCAGTTACAGAGGAACGCTCCTCATTTCCCTCACCATTCCCACTTCTCTGATTGCCACATTCATCCTGATGCAGTTTGCCGGCTTTACCATCAATATTACCACTCTCCTCGCTCTTACCGTCGTATCCGGAATGGTTGTGGATATGTCCATTGTGGTGCTGGAGAATATCTACCGTCATATTCAGGGCGGGAAAACGCCAATAGCCGCCTCAATAGAAGCCACTTCCGAGGTAGCCCTCGCCATCACAGCCTCCACTTTCACCACCCTTGCGGTGTTCGTCCCCATCGGTTATATGAAAGGCATTATGGGGCGGTTCTTTCACCAGTTCGGCTTAACCATCTCTTTTGCTATTGCGGTTTCCCTGTTCGTTTCCATTTCCCTGATGCCCGCCCTGGCTCCTCTGCTGTACCGTCGGGAAGAGCGAATCCGCTACCTCCAGTTCTTCCTTACCTGGTTTTCGTGGGTCAAACAACAGTATGAGGGGAGCCTGCGAGGGGCTCTCGCCCGCCCCTTCGTCGTCCTCTTTATCACTCTCTTTGCTTTTGCCTCCATCATACCGGGATTTTTCCTCCTGAAAAAATCCTTCTTTCCACAGGTGGATGAAAATGAATTGAATGTGTATGTGAAACTGCCCATCGGAACCTCACTGACCCGGACGCTGGAAACGGTTCGCCCTCTGGAGGAAGCCCTCAAAAGCATTCCGGAAGTGCGGTATGTGCTAACGACGGTAGGGTCCGGGGAGGAAGTGGCGAGCTTCTTCGGACCTGCGCAACGTCTCGGAAGCCACGAAGCCAGCATCACGGTCATTCTGAAAGATAAGCAGAAAAGGTCAAGAAGTGTGTGGCAAATCGCCCGGCAAATAGAAGCAGAAATTACTCCCAGGATTCGGGACGCAGAGAAAGTATTTGTGTCCGCTTCCACTCGCCGCGGTAGTTTGCAATACCCTATCAACATAGATGTTCGGGGTGCAGATGAACCCCGTCTCCGTTCTCTTACTCGTGAAGTTCTGCAGGTGGTCGCCGCCACCCCCGGTGTCAAAAATGCCAACAGCACCCTCCCGGAGGGAAAACCCGAACTGCGATTTATTCCGGACAGGGATTTACTGGCTAAGCACGGCTTAAGCCTTACTACCGCCGGTTTGACCCTTCGTGGTATGGTTTACGGCGAGGTCGCTACGACCCTCCGCCTTCAGGGTGAAGATTACGACCTGAGGGTGCGTCTCCGGGAGCAGGACCGTGATTCACCGGAGCACCTCCAGAAGATGCGGCTGGTGAATGGTTCAAAAGAAGCCATTCCTCTGGAGAATGTGGGGCGGTTTGAACTCTCCGGTGGCCCCACCAGCCTCACCCGTAAGGAACGCCTGCCCGCCTACAGCATCTCAGCCGACCTGGAGCCGGGTATCCCCTTCGCCACCGCTCTCGCTTCCATACAGCAAGAACTGAAAAAACGGGCTATCCCCCCCGAAGGCTTCTATATTGATTTTGTCGGTCAGGCGGAGCGATTCCAGGAAATGGGAGAAAACTTCTCTTTCGCCTTCCTCCTCGGAGCCATCCTCGTCTTCATCGTCCTGGCTTCTCAGTTCAATTCTTTCGCCCAGCCGTTTATCATTATGATGGCAATCCCGCTGGATGTGGTGGGCGCCATCTGGGCTCTCGTCCTCACCGGCAGAGAGTTTGATGTCGTCTCCTCTATGGCAATCCTGATGCTCTCTGGCGTGGTTGTGAATCAATCTATCATTATGGTAGACTTCATCAATCACCGAATACGAGAAGGGATGGAGGTGAAGGAAGCCATCGTCACCGGTTGCGGGCTTCGTCTCCGCCCGATTCTGATGACCCAGCTTACCAGTATCGTGGCGGTCATACCTACCGCCCTTGGCTTGGGCTCCGGCGGCGAATGGCGAGGTCCTATGGGCACCGCTTTTATCGGCGGCATGCTCCTCTCCACTTTCCTTACCCTCTTTGTCATTCCCGTTTTCTACCTTTTTTATTACCGCCTGAATGAACGGATAGCAAGGAGGATAACCAGATGAATGCCCTGTGTAACCCATCGGTCCTATCTCTCGTGCTTCAGATGATTTTTTCGGGGCGGGCATTTCCCCCTCGCCTGAAAGCCCGGAAAAACAGATACGGCTCCTATCCCTTTTTCTTATGCCTGACTTTCCTCTTGTTAGCGTTAGTATCTCCCGAGCCCCCTGAACCTCTAACTCTCTCTCAAGCCATTCAGTTGATGCAACAAAACAATCTGGAGTTGAAACAATTAAAGGCTGAAATCCAGCGGATGCGTGCGAAACGCTCTGAAGCCTTCGCCCTGACGGGCCCTACTGTTCGTTTCACCTCCTCTTATGCGGAAAGCCAGGGCACTTTTGGAGGCTTTTTTGCTGGCGTTTCCTTGCCAGGTGTGGGTGTGGGCTTCTCCCCTGCCCAGAACCAGCCTCCCACGGAAATCTTAACGGGAACCCAGACCACCAAAAGCCTTACCGGCGTCGCCTCTTACCTCCTCTACTCCGGAGGGAAAATTGAATCCTTTCGTAAGCAAGCCTTTCTCGGATTCTCCATCGCTCAAGCCAACTACGAGAAACGAAAAAATGAATTGAGCCTGGAAACCTTGAAAGTCTATCTCACCGTCCTGCAAGCGAAACACTCTCAAGAGGTGGCGGAATCTACCCTGATGAGCCTGGAAGAACTTCTCCGGGTCACTCAGAAGAGGTTTGAGGCAGGTACCGCCCCGAAAGTGGAGGTCCTCCGCGCAGAAGCGGAAGTCTCCAACGCCCGGGTTCAAGCCATTCAGGCCAAAAATCTTGCCCAAACATCGTATGCTTCCTTAATGAATCTCTTAAACCTCCCGCAAGAATCCGTATTTGACCTTTCGGAAGTGGAACTCCCGGAGGAGCAAGTGAATATGACTCTAAAAGAAGCCAAACTGACTGCTCTCCAGAACCGACCGGAGGTTCGCATCGGTGAATGGAGCGTAGCCCAGCGTCAGGCGGGCATCCGGGCTTACAAGGCTGACCGCTATCCCTCCTTTTCCATCAGCCACACCCGCTCCTGGCTGGAAAGCCCTTTTTTCGCCGATAAAACCTCCTGGAGCGTGGCTTTGCAAGGTACCCTGAATATCTTTGATACGGGCCTCACCAATGCTCGTATCCATCAGGCGGTGGAAGAATGGCATAAGGCGGAACTGGATTTCCAGCGCCTCAAGGCGGGCATTGAATTAGAAGTTACCCAGGCATTCCTCAACCTGAATGCCTCAGAGCAAGCCTACGAAGCAGCGGAGAAAGGAGTGGACACGGCGAAGGAGGCTTTGCGCATCGCCCGCTTGCGATATGAAACCGGCTTCGGAACGCAAGTAGAGGTCCTGGATGCCCAGGCAGCGTATTCCCGCGCCCAGTTTAACTACTACAAGGCGTTGTATGACCTGCTCATCGCCCGGGCATCATTTTCCAAATCTCTCGCCCGCCCCCTCCCCTGAACCTTTCCTTCCCCCCCCGTCTGGTTCATCCCCCCTGTTCGGTGCATCGCCACCTTCTGCCGGTAATAGAGGATACTTCATAACAGTGGGTCCACCACCACAAGGCTCCACATCATCCGGGAAATTTCCATAGCCGATGATGTGCCTCACTTCGTGAATGTCAGTGAAAAGTTTCCAGGGCGTCAAAATCTTCTATGAGTAGGATTGTAGAGGTCGATTTCAATGAATCCATCATCCAGGGCTCCTTTTATTTCATTATGGGCGAAGTCACCGAACTGCTCCGCAGGAAGGTCCAATAGGCATTGCTCATACCAACCATCAGGTCTATCTGCCATGGCGTTCACCCGGGTCCAGTATTTGCGCCAGACGGTGGGGATGTTGGGAGTTTTTGCCCGGGAGGCCCCCTCGGGTCCGTAACAGATGACCTTCCCGGGGTTCGCCGGGTCCCACCGCCCTGCGAGGCAGAAGAAGTAGCGATAGTTATTCCCGCCGTATTTCGTCACCCTCATCATCCCACCTTTATTGTAGCAGGTTTTGAAGGATAAATGGCGAGCGGCGAGGGGGTTTCTTTATCGTCTACTTGCTAC
>JBBIMK010000044.1:0-4403 GCA_037444445.1 bacterium
GTGCACGATTTCCGGCTCTGCCTGCGCCGATGGCGTAACCTGGGGAAGCATCCCCCCTTGCTGTTGCCCTGACTGCCCTCCGTTTGATGGACCAAATGGTGGACTGGGAGGTGGTCCCGGCGGCGGTATCGGCGGTGGAATCGGTAGTGGAGGCAAAGGAGGACGCAACGGCGGCGGCCCCTGTAATCCGATGATTCTTGGTGCAGTTTATATTGATTGCACTGAAGAGCAAAGGCGCATCCTCGCGGATGCCCTGAAAGAGGCCTGTAGCGCCGTTGGCAAAGGTTCTTGCCTCACAGCCGGTAACCAATCCAGTCTACTGCAATGCATGTGCCATCGATGTAGTCAACCTGTTACTTTTGTTTGCAAACAGCCGCCATTTAGATTTGGTAAACCCTACTGTGGCGTGTGGTTTGATGGCAAAATTTACTGCCATCCTGACGCCATTGGAGGCACCTGCATGGGCTCGTCAATATTCCATGAGATGATTCATTACTGCACAGGGGGGGTTAGGGGTTTTCTTTTAGATCCCTGTATCTCCGAGCGTAAATCCTACGGCTGTGAATCCCAGTGCTTTCCTGACTGCCAGCCCGCTGGACAGGCAATGCCCGGCTACGCAGGATGCAATCCGGGGTGCAAAATCAGCTCAAAAGATTGCAAGGACTGCAGCCTTCCTTTATGTCCCTGCGGAACATCTCCATTTGATCCGCGATACCCACCCTACATGCCTGTGTAAACTGATGGGGTGCTCATATGTCGGTATGTTTCCTGACTATCTTGACCTTTGTAAGGTGGCTTTTGACATCGGTCCCCTTCTCTTTTCGTTTAGGGCTTATCGTTTTTGCCCTTCATTTCTTCCTTCCGCAATCAAGGAAAGGTTTCTTTCGCCGCTGTCAGCGAGCCCTATACCCCGCCGTAGTTTGTAATCTAATCTTTTATTTTCCAGTATTTGTCTCATTGCTTATCTCTGTAATTCCTCACGAGGTTACCCCGGATAAACAGTCATTAGAGGGTTCCCTGTTCCCCTTGTTTTTCTCACTGGTATTTGCCCTTCTCACCAGCTTCATCTGGGGAGAACTCAGCCTCCTCAAGAGGTTTTCACTTTCCTCGCTCTTCCCATCAGGGTTGGCTTCTCTAATTGCCATAATTCTTTGGTCTCTTATGCATTTCATGGCATTCTTGGCGGTATTGTATTGGCCTTTGGACTAAGAAAATCCGTGCCTTTTTATGGCAAAATGTTTGATGTGAAGGGGGGATATTCTACTTTCTTGTCGCGGTTGAGATGGCGTGTTTTCTGCCACCATCGCAGAAATGACTTACATTTACTCAATTCTTGTGATAGAATGATGGCGTGAGATGAAAAAAGGGACGAATATGGAGGTGTGGAGAAGAGGTTGGTGCGGGACGGGGGATAGAATCATCCCCGGGTGTGAGGCATCGGGGGGCGTCGTTGCCGCTGTAAATGGTGGAAGGTTCGTGAACTTCATCAAAACATTCCAACATTCTCAAGAATGTGAGAATATTTGATGGATAATAGCGAGAATTCTCGGCTAAAGGGTTCCATTCCTCTGGTCTTTGGGGAGAACACCGTGAGGGAGTGCTTTTTTCCTTAACTTAAAAATCCAGTTGGTAGCCCTTGCCGATTTCTTCGGGCTTGATTTCACGCAATTCCTCCTCCATCGTATCCTCAAAACCTTCTCGGATGACGGGGTTTTCCCAGATGTATTTCCGTATCCGGTCTTTTTGATGGCAAACCGAGCATCGCTTGGAGATGATTTCACCCAGCGGGTCAATTTTCCCATCCTTCCACCCCTTGCCGTGACAGGTGAGGCATTGCTTTTCCAGGGGGAACAGGGTAGGGTATTTCGCAGGGGTGCCATGAACGGCGTCCAGATGGCAATCCATGCAGAGAACCTTCGCCTCTTTGTGCTTTTTATGGGAGTATTTCAAACCGACTTCCTTAACCGGGCCTGGAAGGTCCTCCGGAGGTTTTTCGTTGATGCGGAGTATTCCCCGATGACACCGTTCACACTGCGCATCCTGAAATTGAAGATGTAGTTTCTCAATCTCTTCTGGAGTAGGCCTGTGGATGACTTCTGAAAGAACATCGCGAGGTCCCAGCACCAGTTTGGCATAGACGAAGCCCTGAAAGCCCGGGTCAATATGGCATGCCACACAAGGCATTTCTTGATGGGTGGATTTTTTCCAGGTGGCATAGACCTGCTTCATTGAATGGCAGGAGCCACAGAAAGAGGATTGCTGAGTAACCTCTATACCTATGCCGGATGAAGTGAGAAGAAGGAGCAGGAGAAGGAGAACGCCCAGAGGCATAGAGATTTCTATCTTTTGTTTGAGAAAAGGAGGAATCCTTAAACCTCTCTTATTCATGCCCGTTTATACCTGTAAGATTTTCGCATTGTAAAGATGGGGCAGGCACGAAAGTGGCACAGAACGACTACCCTCTGAGGAGGCGAATCTCTTGAATGAGGGCCGGGAGTGGTTCCTCTTTTATTCTGCCGTCGGGGTCGTGGAAGTATATGTAATACAGGGAAATGACGGCTTCCGTGATATTCACAGAGGGAGGGGATAGGAAGTATTCACGGAATTGACCTGGTTTTAAGGTGGTGTCGGTTACTTCACTTCCCTCCCAGAAATCACCTTTTCTTTGAATCCCGAGGAATCGCTCAGCAGTTCCTACCTCTTCCTCACCGCTGATAAAGCGGATTTTCAAAACCATGCCGGTGCCTGGGGCGCAACCAGCGGGGGTATTATGCCCGGAAGGAATCCGCCCTAAAGGCTTCAGGCGCTCCCGGCGATTCTCAATAGTGACATAGAGCGTTCCATCTTCTTTCCATTTCCCGCCGAGGTGGAATGCCTGCGTCAGGTGGTCTGTGTAATAGGCACCCGGGAACCAGTGATTATGGATTTCGCGCCTGGGACCATCGGTGGCCGCTATTCCCTCTTTCTTTCCCATGTGGCAGTTCTGGCATTGAACGCCCTCGTCAGGCGCCCAGCCTTGCGTGTAAGTATCGTAGTTATTAGCGCAGGCGAGTGGGTTTTCAAATTTCCCATGGCAGGCACCGCAGAGGTCAGAAGAGGTTCGTAAGTCCTGAAACCGGGATTCGTGGGCGTCGCTTTCCACGGGGTCCTTCAAAGGTCCAAAAAAACTTTGCCCCTTCGTCAGGGTGATTCTCTGGCGAATGGCTTTCGTGTGCTTCACCCCGGAAATTTTGTGGCAGACGGCGCAGGTAACCCCTTCTAAGGGAGGATTCCCTTCTAAAACTGCTTTCCGCAGGTCGGGAAGAAATTCCGGGTAGGCAAAAAGAAGAGGAGCGTGGCAGAAGAGGCAATCGTCAGCATCTTTCACATCAGCGTTTGCCTTTCCTGTGGGGCTGTTGAGGTAAATTTTGTAGTATTGCTGGAAGGTGGGAGAAGTGAGAGAGCGAGCGTGACGCGATTTCTTCCACTCGGTGTAGTGGGATTCGTGGCACCGCTTGCACTTCTCTGCCTGTGGAAACTCTTTCAAGATGTCCGGAAGGCTAATCGCTGAAAGCCATATCCCGAAAAAAATGGCCACACCTGTTCGCATCTCTATCCCCATTCATTCATTATATTGATGATACCTGTGTTATAACGATGAAGAGAAATTATCCTTCCTCATCTCTCAAGGCAAGGCCTGCCTATTTTACCTTCTGCGTCCATTAATTGTTGGGGGCGCCTGCCATTATCCACGACCTAATTTTATCCCGGAGATTCGTATTCGTGTCAAAGAAGGAAGGATTATCCAGAGGCATCCGTGCACCGCAGGTAGCGCCGATGATTTTTCGCCAGAGAACGGAATTGTCCGGGTCATCAGGGAGAACCCTTTTCATAGTGGTGCAAGACGATTGTGCTTGAACATTCACCAGTTGACCGTGGGATACGCCCGAACTGAGATTGAGGTTGCCGGCCGGGGAGGCGCCCGTGTGGCACCCTGACTTGGCACAATTGGCGGTCCAGATGGGCTGAATGTCATTCGCATAAGAGGGTTGTGTAAAATTGGCTTGAACCGTGGTGTTAGCGCTGACGGTGAGGACGCAATTGCCAGTGCCGGTGCATCCGCCGCCGGACCACCCGGTAAAGGATTGCCCGGGACCTGCTTGTGCCGTCAGAGTAACTTGCGTTCCAGCGTTTACACTCATCTGACAGTTTCTGCCACAATTGATTCCTGACGGATTGCTGGTTACGATGCCACTCCCATTCTTTTGAATCGTGAGTGTAACAGGGGGAATGTCGTTCACCGTTACATTCACATTTCCCTGAGTGGTTCCGCCTTTCCCATCAGAGACGGTCACTCGCAGGGTAAAAATGGTGTTGGCGGAGACCTGAGGTGCGGTCCAGGTGGGGTTCTGGGCATTTGGGTT
>JBBIMK010000044.1:4503-10966 GCA_037444445.1 bacterium
CGCCCTCATTGAGGGTGGAGGGTGTGGCAGTAGGACCGGCGGTAATCTGGGGTGGCTGGTTGACATTATTCACGGTTACAGCCACATCCCCGGTAGTAGAAGCGCCAAAGCTGTCCGTGATGGTCACCCGGAGAGTGAAGGTGGTGTTGGCGGAGACCTGAGGTGCGGTCCAGGTGGGGTTCTGGGCATTTGGGTTGCTGAAGGTTCCCGTGGGCGATGCGGGGGAGGTCTGACTCCAGGAGTAGGAGAGGGTATCGCCATCCGGGTCGCTGGCCGTTACGGAGAGATTCGTGGCGGCGCCCTCATTGAGGGTGGAGGGTGTGGCAGTAGGACCGGCGGTAATCTGGGGTGGGTTGTTGGGATTACTTGTTTTGAAGGGGATTGGACTGGTTTCAGAAAAATGATTTGCCCGGTCATAAGCCCGGACGGTCAGATTGTGATTCCCATCCGGGACGGAACGAGAATTCCACGAGCAGGAGAAAACGGAGCCAGATGACTTGGCAGTGTTATCCGCGCAAGCCAGAGTGGGTTCTGAAGCCACATAAAACTCCACTCTGGCGACTATGCCAGAGTCATCGCTGGCAATTGCCTTGAGAACCACTGTGCCGGAAACCGTGGCATTGGGAGTAATGCCGCTATCCGGGGTGAGGACAGGTGGGTCCGGGTTCTGCGTATCGGGTGGTTCGCCACTGCCGCCCCCTCCGCACGCAGGCGGAATCACCGTTGCCAGCGTGAAAAACAAAACTTTCAGATAATCTCCCTTATGATGTATGTCAGTCACCTCCACCTTGTATTTTAATATATGTCAATGACAAATGTCAAAAATCCTAAAAATACTATATATCCTCGTAGAAGATGAGTATGATGCCGTCCTGTCGATTCCGTCTATTTTTGCTTATGGTTTTTTTGCCTGCCCTCAACTCTCTCTTTCTTTCGGCGGTTTTTTCAGGGAGGGTGGGAAGGGAATGGATAAAGCGTGGACAGAAGGTGGAAGGAAAGGGAGGGTGTGAGTGTGGTAAGATAGGGAAGGTGAGATGGGAAGGATAGAAAGAATTGTTGCGCGTGAGATTCTGGATTCCAGGGGTATGCCGACGGTTGAGTGCACGCTTACGCTTTCAACCGGAGCAAGAGGAACTGCGTCCGTTCCCTCCGGTGCTTCCCGTGGAAAGAGGGAAGCCTGTGAACTCCGGGATGGCAATCATCGGTTTAGTGGGAAGGGAGTTCTAAAAGCGCTCAGGAACATACAGGAAGTAATCTCTCCAACTTTATGTCAGTTACCCGCTCCAACTCAGTCCCTTGTGGATGAGACCCTTCTGCTTCTGGATGGGACGCCGGATAAGAGCCGGCTGGGGGGGAATGCGATTTTAGCGGTTTCGCTTGCCTTTGGGAAAGCCTTTGCGGAGGAACAAAAAATACCTCTCTATGAATACATCCATCATTTATATCGTGGTGAATCCGCAGGATTTAAAATCCAGGAATTTCCTGTGCCCTTTATGAATCTTATCAATGGGGGTGCCCACTCAGATAGCCCCCTGTCTATTCAGGAGTTCCTCGTAATCCCTTTCACGAAAACTGGATTTTCTACCGCTCTACGCCTGGGTGCAGAAGTCTATCATACCCTTAAAAACCTGCTCTCCGAGAAAGAGCATTCCATCTCCCTGGGGGATGAAGGGGGCTTTGCGCCAAATCTTCATCAAACACGACAGGCGCTTGAATTTTTAATAGACGCTATTGCCCGGGCAGGCTATCGCCCCGGCGAAGATATTTTCCTCGGGCTGGATGTAGCGGCCAGCATGCTTCTCCACGACTCTTCCTATCATCTGGATGATTCCACTTTCACCACTGCTTCACTCATTTCTTTTTATGAATCTCTGTGGAAAGAGTATCCGCTTCTGTCTCTGGAGGACCCATTAGGGGAGGAAGACTGGGAAGGGTGGAAAGCCCTGACCCAACGGTTAGGAAAGGATTTAATTCTCATCGGAGATGACCTGTTCGTGACTTCTTACTCCCTGTTAAATAAAGGAATTCGGGAGGGGGTGGCGAATGCAATTTTGATTAAGCCCAATCAGGTGGGAACTTTAACGGAAACCCTGAAAGTGATACAGCGGGCTTCTGAGGTGGGGTTCAAGGTGATTGTCTCCCACCGGTCGGGTGAGACAAACGATTCTTTTATTGCCGATTTAGCCGTGGGAGTAGGGGCGTACGGAATCAAGGCAGGTGCACCCGCCCGAGGTGAACGCCTCGCCAAATACAACCGCCTCCTGATTATAGAGTCAGAACTCTCACTAACAGGAGAAAACTTTTTTGCCAAATGAGCCTGCTTCTACTGTGGAAATGGCTACTCTCTGGATTGTTGACAGGTAACAATGGGGAAAATTTCATTGTATAATACCCCCGGTGATTCTTACGAGTAGTAAAATAAACTTTAGCAAAAAACTCTTCTGGGATTATGAAATAACAGAGCAAGACCTAAAAAAAGAGGATGTGTTAATTTTTTACATTTCAAGAATTCTCAATAATGGGACCCGGGATGATGTCTTTGAAATTCCTTTGGAACTCATTGAGAAGCATATGGATAGGCTTTCTCTCTCAGGAAAAGTCAGAAAATTCTGGAAGTGGTATCCGGGAGGCATAAAATAATTTGAAGGTCTTAACAGCACTTCAGGAAGATTTCCTGTTCACTTTTTCTAAAACAACATTAAAGGATATTTTTTTTCTTACAGGTGGCACCGCTCTTTCAGCCTTTTACCTGGAGCATAAAATTTCAGAGGATATGGATTTTTTACAGAGGAAGAAGGACAGGTGGCAAGGGTAATGCCTCTTATGCAGGATATTGTCGTAGACCTGAAAGGCGAACTGGATGTGAAACGAAGTTTCAGAAGTTACATTGAAGTCTTTATAACAAGAGGCGAAGAACTTTTACGCTGTGATTTTGCTATGGATTCGCCCTTCCGATTAGGTGGAAAGGTTTTCAAAGGAGAGTATGGAGTATATGTAGATAATGCCCTGGATATATCCTGCAATAAACTCTCTGCCCTTTATGATAGAGGCGACCCAGAGGACTTTGTGGATGCATACTTCATTGACAGAGAAGTCATCCCCTTTGAAAAACTGGTGGAGGAAGCGAGGAAGAAACATATTGTCCTGGATAACTATTGGCTGGCGGTCTCTCTGGCAAGAGTGGAAGACTTCAGTGTTCTTCCACGATTGCTAAAGCCAGTTACAATTGAAGAACTGAAAAGTTTTTTCCGTCAGAAAGCGCAATGGTTGATGAAGAAGTAAAGAAAAGGGTCTTTGAGGCCGACCCTAAGAGTTCAGGGGTGCGGGCTTCGTTCTTTCTTGTGGTAATCTTATAGGCGGAATGAAAGCATGAAGCTTAAGACGAAAATTGTTGCCACGCTGGGCCCTGCCTCCTCCTCGCTGGAGACTATTAGCCAGTTGGTAGAGGCGGGGGCGAAGATCTTTCGCCTGAATTTCTCCCACGGCGATTACCCTTTCCACTCTTCCTTGATTCAAAATGTTCGGCTGGCGGGGGAAAAACTGGGCGTGGATGTCTGCATTCTGCAAGACCTGCAGGGGCTGAAAATTCGCCTTGGAAAGTTAAAAGAGGGAAGGGTGTTCTTGAATGCAGGGGATTCAGTGACGCTATTTGAGGGGGATTACAGCGAAGCCCCCGCTGATATGGGCCTCCCTGTGATGATGCCCAACTTCGTGGAATGGGTGGAGCCGGGGGATTTACTGATTTTAAGAGACGGTCAGGTAAAATTAGAAGTCGCAGGGAAAGCGGCGAAAAGAAAAATGACAGCCCGAGTCGTCTGGGGCGGTGAGGTGGTCTCCCACACGGGTATTAAGGTGATGGGCGGGCGTGAACTCCCTCCCATTTTCCCCGAGAAGGACCGCCGGGACCTGGAATTCGGTCTTGCCCACGGAATTGACATCGTGGCGCTTTCTTTTGTTCGCTCCCCCGCCGACCTTCTCCTGGTTCGTTCGTATTTAGAAAAGCACGCAACTCCCCGTTTCCTCATCGCTAAAATTGAAAAGAAGGAAGCCCTGGAAAATCTCCAGGAAATCTTGAAGGAAGCGGATGGTGTGATGATTGCACGGGGAGATCTGGGGTTGGAAATTCCCCTCTCCCGTTTGCCTCTCGTTCAGAAACAGGTGATTCAGGAGGCGAGGATGCTGGGGAAGCCGGTCATCACCGCCACGCAGATGATGGAAAGCATGATTTATAATCCTCAGCCCACAAGAGCAGAAGCGGCAGATGCAGCCAACGCCATTTTAGATGGCACGGATGCTTTGATGCTCTCCGCAGAAACGGCTGTCGGAAAATACCCGGTGGAAGCGGTGAAGGTTCTTGCCTCCGTGGCGGAGGAGGTGGAGAAATTGCTGGAAGAGGAATGGAAAACAGGGGCGGGATTCCCCCCCTACCAGCGAAATCCCGCTTCGCGTGACACACTCGCCCACCGAATTCCTTTCACAGATTCGGTGACGGATGCCATTTCCCGTTCGGCGGTTGACATTGGGATGCAATTAGGGGCGAAAGCCATCGTGGCTCCCACCTCTTCAGGCTATACCGCAAGGATGATTTCCCGCTTTCGTGCTCCTCTGCTCATCGGCGCCTGCTCTCCGCACTTAGCCGTTCGGCGATTCCTCTCTCTCTGCTGGGGCGTTTCCCCATTTCCCATTCCGGATACGGAAAGCACAGATGAAACCATTTCTTCCTCCATCCTCTCTCTCCAGAAAGGAGGGCTAATTTCAGAAGGTGACCTGCTGGTGATTACTGCTGGCGTCCCTTCCGGCATTGCCGGTACCACCAACCTGCTGAAAGTTCACTTTCTGGCAGACATCCTTGCCCGGGGCATCAGTGTGGGGAGTGGCTGGATCTCCGGAACCATCGGGCAGGAGTTTGCCCTTCTGAATTCTCTTCCGTCTCAACTGGATTCCCGGTTCACCTGCGTACTGGTTCGGGAGAAGGGCTCGGACATTCTCAAACGGGCGAAAGCAATGAACCTGATGGGCATCTTCGCCCTGCGAGAATTTCAACCATTGAACCCCGGGGTAGAAGTCACCCTGAACCTGGATACTGGCCTGGTGTATCGGGGGAAATTGCCCCGCCCCACACGATTATGAAAGCCTTAATTACTGGAATCACTGGATTTGTGGGAAGTCATCTCGCAGAGCATTTGCTGAAGCAGGGGGTGGAAGTGTGGGGCACCACTCGCCGACGAAGCCCCCGGGATAATATCTCTCATCTTCTGGATTCTATCCGGCTGGTGGAAATGGACCTGAGGGATGCCACCGCGGTAGTAGAAGCCTTGAACGAGGCTGAACCTGAGTGGATTTTTCATTTAGCGGCTCAGAGTTTTGTGCCCACTTCGTGGCGTGCGCCCGATGAAACCTTCCAGTCCAATTGCATCGGCCAGATTCACTTGTTTGAAGCCCTCCGAGTTCTCAAAGCATCTCCGAAAGTTCTAATCGCTGGCTCTTCCGAAGAATATGGAATGGTTCTCCCGGAAGAATTACCGATTACGGAAGAGAATCCATTACGCCCCTTAAGCCCTTACGGCGTCAGCAAGGTGGCTCAAGACCTTTTGGGGTGGCAGTATCACAAAAGTTACGGCCTCCCGGTGGTTCGCACGAGAGCGTTTAACCACACCGGCCCCCGCAGAGGTTCCACCTTCGTCTCCTCTAACTTCTGCCATCAGTGCGCCTTGATACAGAGGGGTAAGAAAGAACCTGTGGTGGAAACGGGAAACCTGGATGCGGTGAGGGATTTCACGGATGTCCGGGATGTGGTGAGAGCCTATGTCCTGGCGCTGGAGAAGGGAGTTCCCGGCGAGGTTTATAACATTGCCTCCGGCGCGGGAGTTCGCATCGGGGATTTACTTCAAATGGTGTTAGAAGTAGCAGGGCTAAAGGGGAAGGTGGAGATTCGCTCCGACCCATCTCGCATCCGCCCCTCGGATGTTCCCGTGCTAATTGGCGACGCTTCCAAATTCCGTGCCCTCACCGGCTGGATGCCACATATCCCCCTTGACCAAACTCTCTCCGACCTGTATCACTACTGGCTGGAGCAACTGAAGTAAGCCGTTTACTCCCTTACTTGACTTTCTGAAAAATATATAGTAGGGTAGAATGGGATGGATAAAAATGAAGAGAAAATTGATAGGGTATTCCTTCCGTGCCCTCCGGGCTATTTCGCTCTTTGTTGTAGTCTTCCTCTTGCCTGCCGACACTGCGAATGGCGAAGCCCGCCGAACCCTAACCATTTCCACCTTCGGCGGGGATAACTATAATAATTTTCAGGCTTGCTTCTTCCCGGATTGCGGACCAACGCGAAGCCCCATCATCAGTAACACGATTTCCCACCCCCTCACCGTCTGGCGCAAGGTGTGGCTGCAGGTGAATTGTATTGGGTCAAGAGATTCTGACCACCCTGAACGATTTTTTTATACCCCTCTTT
>JBBIMK010000045.1:0-10653 GCA_037444445.1 bacterium
ATACGGTAGAGGTCCTTCTTCGGTCGGCAGAACCCCCTTTACCGGCTGATGAAGGGTATACCTTTCGGGATGGGGCAATACTCTCCCTTTGGGACGGAGAACGGGGTTCTGGATGGGTTCGGGTTCCCCGGTTTTTCCCCGTTTGGAGCGGGAGGTGGAATTGGCACCTTATCCGGCGAGAGCGGTTGCCTTTGCCCCAGTTGCCGGTTCCTTTATTCCCTGGTGTGCACTGACTTTCCCTGCGCTACCCGTTGCTTTGATGACCCGAACCAATTCTGCCTCTATTGCGTAGGAAGTGATGGCTCTCTCAGTGAGATAGGATGCTACTCTTCAGCGGATGCCTGGCTCGCAGCCCTTGGGGCGCAAGTGGCAGCATGCAATTGTGGCAATAATCAGAGTGGCGGAGAGTGTGGTATGCTAACATCCGAGGTGGAAAATTTAGGATTGGCTGGGGGGTATCCTCCTGCGATTTGTTGTTCCTATTTAGGAATTACCTGCTACGCAAACCCCTATCGCTACAGGAGACGATGTTATTCAGATTGCCCACCTCCTGACTGTGGAGAAGGAAAAACCTGTTCAATGCAGTCTTCGTCTGTGGGTGGATTTGTGTGCAGAGACTACACCTATGTGTTATGCGAATGTGGATTCTGCTGCTCTTTGGGTATCGGGACATGCACTGGTTTGGACTGTCCGACAGAATGCCCGCCGGGTTTTTCAAGAACATATCCAAGCATATGCATAAAATATGAGTTCAGAGGAATTAAAGTTTATTCCCTACGAATGTAAATGTCTCTGACACAAGTGAAAATAAAGAAGAAATTAAAAAAGGAGGTTGATATCCGTGATGAAATTCATCAAGATTTATGTAGCGGGGTGTATCCTTGCAGTGAGTTTCGTGGCGTTTATCTGTCAGCCCCAAGGATTCCCCGAAGAGCATCTTTCTCGTCTCCTGTCCCGCCCATTTCCTGAAACTCTGAAAGAGCAATTTCCGGGTGGGTGGAACGAATATCTTTCCACCGCGCAGTACACTGTCTTCTCAGTTTACACCACGCTGGGCGCTGCCTTCAACATTTATATAGATTTTGAAGGTAAACTACCAGGCACCATAAAAGAAGTCTGCGAGAGCCCCTATATGCCCTTTCCGTGTCAGGAAATCCTCAATCCATACACGAAGAAACCCTTACTGGAAACCCCGGCAGGAACTGCAGGTCATGTGGAATATAAGCCACCTCAAGATTTGAAATCTCTTCCCCCATTTTTACCTCTCTACCTTACTGTGCCAGATTGGGAAGATAATCCCCTTTCGGTGAAAGAGCGACAAACATTCATAACCATAGGTCCTTACTCTCCTGAGGATGTGTATAAGGGCTTATTAGGATTAGAGCCTGCGTGGGGAACGGCGGCAGGGGTGGAACACTTGATAGCGAGTTCCATTACTGCTTTCACGGCCTGTACCGGTGGTCGTGGGCCGCAATCTTTCGAAGAATTAGCAAACATGTTTCCCTACCTTCGGAAACTTCGCAACGGCTTTACCGGCGGGTATGCGAACTTGATTTTTGAGAGAACGATTCCAACGAATGCATCCCGGGAGGAGGTAGAAAAACAGATTAAAGAACTTAAAAAATTCAAAGGAACTCCTGGAGATTTCGCCATTGTATGGAACGGTTTACAAAGCCGGGTAGTGGTGTATGGTTTAGATGGCAGGGGAATCGGGGAAACTTTTGACGAGCGTACCCTGACTTATAGAGATGCACACCTTCGCACCAGCACCCGAAAATCTGACCACCCACTCCCTTAAATTCAGAGTCAGATTTTCCTCTTTCTTTTCAGCCCCCTTTCCTTCCTTTCTTTCTTAATTCTATCTCTGTTCTCTTCCTTTAGCCTCCCACTAAACCGCTTTCTTCCACGCCCGGGGCAGGGAAGAGGGAATAGAGGGAAGAAAAATGGAAGAGCTTGCAAAAGAAAAGGAAGGAGGGGTTGCAGAAAATGAAAAAAGGAGTTATGATGATGGTAGTGATGCGGTGGTGATTTCGGGGCTGATGGCTACGCCTGCTCTTTCGGAGGAGAAGCCTCAAACTTCTTCTAATGCCTGCAAAGGCAGTTTGAATTCTTACAGTGAGGAATTCTTTCAGCTGGGGAGTGTGCCCCTTTTGGGGCAGGCACCCAACGGTGTCATTATTGTTCCGATGTAACTTATCGGGATTTCCCTGACTGACTCAGGATGAATCCAGTGAAGAAGAAGAGGAAGCCAGAGATAGATAGAGTGAGGAGCCGGGGTTCGGGAGTTTTCAAGAGGCTCATTCCAAGGAGGGATTGAAACATCACCCCACCACCCAGAACCACCAGATACCAGGAGCCCTGGCTCACCTGCCCCAGCCCCTGAACCATCTTCATCACCTCTGGATAGACCTTCGGCAGGGACACAATGAGAACTCCGAGGGAATACAACACGAAACTCGTCAGGTAAGCAAATCCATAGATGTATTCATAACTCAGGAGGATAAGGAAAGGCATTGCGAAGAGGATGAAAATCAAAAAGGGCACGGCCATCCGGACACCTGGGGGGCTTCTATCCAACTCACTCAGCAGGAGGCAGAAAATTCCGAGAGCAGTGGCTGATGAGAGAAGTGTGAGCAGGATGATGGACAGGTGCCACATCAGGAATCACCTTGATTATAACAAATCATAGAGGGCGAGCATGTCAGGGAGAAGAAGGGGGAATTACAATCAGAGAAAGGGGATAGGGTGGGATTTTTCAGGGGAGGTGGGAGATGCGGGCGCCGAGGGAAGAGAGTTTTTCCTCCATTTTTTCGTAGCCTCGCTGGATATGAGGTAAGCCGTGGATCTGGGAGGTGCCTGTGGCGGCCAGGGCGGCTAAAATCAAGGAAGCCCCTGCGCGGATGTCGGGGGCTTCTACGGCGGCGCCGGTAAGGGCGGTCACACCGTCTATCACAGCGGTATCCCGTTCCACTTTAATTCTCGCTCCCATGCGTGCCAGTTCGTCCACCTGGGTGAACCTTCTTTCAAATACGCTTTCCACGATGGTGCTTTTTCCCTCTGCTAAAGAGAGGAGGGACATCATAGGAGGCTGGATGTCGGTGGGGAAGCCTGGATAGGAGAGGGTCTTGATGTGAAGGGGTTTTACCGAACCGGTTCGGCAGAGATGAATGCCCGGTTGAGGGGGAGGAGCAATCTGGATGAGGCAGCCGGCTTCAGAGAGTTTTTCCAGGACTGCGGACAGGTGGTCGGCACGGGCGCCCTGAATGAAGACATCGCCAGCGGTGATGGCACCGGCTATCAGGTAAGTTCCCGCTTCAATTCGGTCGGGGATGGGCTGGTATTCGAGAGGGTTTAACTGTGTCACGCCTTCAATCCGGATGAGGCTGGTTCCACCGCCCTGGATACGGGCGCCAGCACGGTTCAAAAAATCGCACAAATCACGGATTTCCGGCTCCTGGGCGGCGTTTTCTATGACGGTTTGGCCCTCTGCCAGAACGCCTGCCATGATGAGGTTTTCTGTGGCGCCCACGGAAGGGAATTCTAAATGGATGCGGGCTCCCTTCAGGGGTCCGGAAACTCTGGCATAAATATAGCCGTGCTTCTCCTGAATTTCAGCGCCTAACTGCTGTAAGCCTTTCAGGTGGTAATCAATGGGGCGAGTGCCGATGGCGCAGCCGCCGGGTCGGCTCACCACCGCTTGCCCGAACCGACCAATCAGCGAACCCAGCACGAGAATGGAAGCTCTCAATCGCCGGGAGACCCTGTAGTTCAAGTCTTCCGGCTTGCGACGCTTCTGATTCATCTGAATCAGCAAATCCCGATTCTCCATCAGCACGGTAGCCCCTACCGCCTGAAGAACATCAGCCATCATGTGAATGTCGAGGATGTCCGGCACATTTTTCAGGCGAACGCTTCCCGGAATGAGGAGAGAAGCGCCCATCAAGGCGAGAGTGGAGTTCTTGGAGGTGCTGACAGGGATGGAACCCCGGAGGGGATATCCACCTTCAATCAAAAATGAGCCGGGAGCAGATTTTTGATTCTGGGATTTCGGATGGGGGGTTGCGCTGTTACCCATCGGAATCCCATCCTGATGCGAGGGTTATAACACTTCGGATTATGGGAAAACTGGAAGAGGAAGAAGATTCAGCGAAGGGGTAAAAGGTTTTCACTTCAGGCTCTGGAGAGGCTGTGGAAGGTTTCTTTTTTTGCCACCTTCAGGCGGGTGAGGGCGCGGAGGCGGGCTTGTTCAGCACGCTCCCGGTCGATAGAGGGGTCCCGGCTGTTCAGGCGTTGCTGGGCTCGGGCGAGGGCTCTCTCCGCTCGCTGAATATCAATATCTTCCGCCCTCTCCACGGCATCCGCCAGAAGGGTGGCAACATTCTCACGAACTTCCAGAATACCACCGGAGCAAGCGAAGACTTCTTCATTGCGGGAGGGAAGCACATCCTCTGCACTTTTGCGTAGCCACAGGGGACCGGGCTTTATCAAGGCTACCAGTGGGGCATGATGCGCCATCACGCCCAGGAATCCTTCATAGGCAGGAACAATGAGAGATTCCACCTGCTCGGAAAAGACCACACGAAGCGGTGTGACGATTTGGAGTAGAAAACTTTTACCTTCGCTCATACGGAGTATCCAGCCGCTTTTGCTCGTTCCTCCACCTCCTCAATGGGGCCTGCCATGTAGAAAGTTCCTTCCGGGATGGAGTCGTATCGTCCGTCAATAATGCGTTCAAATCCTTTGATGGTGTCCTCCAGGGGGACGTAGACACCCGGGCGGCCGGTGAACGCTTCTGCCACGAAGAATGGCTGGGAGAGGAAGCGTTCAATCTTGCGTGCTCTCGCCACCAGTAATTTATCTTCTTCCGACAACTCCTCCATACCGAGGATAGCGATAATGTCCTGCAGGTCTTTATATCTCTGCATAATTTCCTTCACCTTTCGTGCCACGGAATAGTGTTTTTCGCCCACAAAGCGAGGGTCCAGGATGCGGGAGGTGGAGAGGAGAGGATTCACGGCGGGGTAGATGCCCAATTCTACGATTTTTCTATCCAGGACGGTGGTAGCGTCTAAATGCCAGAATGTGGTAACGGGGGCGGGGTCGGTGTAGTCATCCGCCGGCACGAAGATGGCTTGAACGCTGGTGATGGAGCCGCGCTTCGTCGTCGTGATACGCTCCTGCAGATGCCCCATATCCGTGGCGAGGGTGGGCTGGTAGCCCACGGCGGAGGGCATTCTGCCCAGAAGGGCGGAGACTTCGCTACCCGCCTGCACGAATCGGAAGATATTATCAATAAATAGAAGGACATCCTTGCCTTCTTTATCACGGAAGTATTCTGCGAGGGTAACACCGGTGAGACCGACGCGGAAGCGGGCGCCCGGCGGCTCGTTCATCTGCCCGAACACGAGGGCCACCTTATCCAGAACCTTGGCATGCTGCATTTCCAGCCAGAGGTCATTCCCTTCGCGGGAGCGTTCGCCCACACCGGCGAAGACGGACACGCCACCGTGATGGATGCCCACATTGTGAATCAGTTCCATAAGCACCACAGTTTTGCCCACGCCCGCACCGCCGAATAACCCTACTTTTCCGCCTTTGGGATACGGCTCCAGAAGGTCCACCACTTTGATTCCCGTTTCAAACAGCTCCGAAATGGTTTCTTGCTCTTCAAACGGGGGTCCTGGCTTGTGAATGACATCATACTGCCGGGCGTTCACCGGCGGTCCCTCATCTATAGGCTCACCCACGACATTGAACAGGCGTCCGAGGGTTTCCCGCCCCACTGGAACCTTAATAGGCTCGCCAGTATTCAATACTTCCATCCCCCGACGAAGCCCATCCGTAGGACCCAGAGCGATGCACCGCACCCGGTCATCTCCCAGGTGCTGTGCCACCTCTAAGGTTAATTGAATCCCACGGGCTTCATCCTGAATCTGGATGGCATCCAGGATTTCCGGCACCTCTCCCTGCTTGAATGCCACATCCACTACAGGCCCAATCACCTGCACGATTTTTCCATAACTCACCGCCATCTTACATTATCCCCCCTCCAAGGATTCTGATGGTTCTAATGGGTGTATTCGTATAAGGAGACAAAACCCGTGCAACATCATCTATCGGCTCCAGCATAAAAGAAGTTTCGCCGAAGGCGATTTGGGGAAATCTCTGATTTCCCTCTTATCCGCTGTTATACACTGTTGGTCGCTCTCTGTCATTGGCAAAATTCATCTCTTATAAGATGAACAACCTCCTTACACGACAAAAATTGAATACTGTCTGGGATATAATTTTTTATATTATAATCTTCCTGTGGCATAGTCAACGGTTCAGAGTGTGTGGGGTCAGCCCTGCTCACTTGAGGGCTTCCACACCTCCCACGATGTCCATAAGTTCCTTGGTGATGGATTCCTGGCGGAGGACATTCATAGTTCGTGTGAGGGAGCGAATCAGGTCAGCGGCGTTCTCCGTGGCGTTGTCCATAGCAATCATTCGTGCCGCCTGTTCTGAGGCGAAGGATTCACCGAGGGCACGATACAGTTTCAATTGAACGATTCGGGGGAGGAGATTATCCAGAATTACCTGGGGCGGAGGCTCAAACTCGTATTCCAGGTCTGGGGGAGGGCTTGCTGTTCCCCGGTGGGTGGTGGGGTATTCTGCGGATGATTTCACAGCGGGGCTAACGCCTTGCCCTTCACCCGAAGAGGAGACTTCCGCACGCACAGGGAGGAGGAGTATGCCGGTTGGCAGGTGCTTCGCCAGGCTGACAAAGCGGGTGTAGAACAGATGGACCTCGCGAACCTTTCGGGAGAGGAATCGCTTCATCACCTCGTTGCTGATTTCATAAATCACGGGCAGGGGTAGAAGCAGAGGGATTCGGGTGTAACTCTTTACCACCGGGAAGTGACGCCATTTCAGGTAGAGTTCCCCCCTCCGCCCGATAGTCATCACCTCTATACCTTCTTTCTCACGGCTGGCATAGAAGGAGAGGGCTTTGCGAAGGACATTGAGATTATAGGCACCGCAGAGTCCACGGTCTGCGGTAACGACTATCAGGAGGATTTTCCCTTCATCTCGGACCTCTGTAAGAGGGTGTCTGGAGGTTTCTAAATACGGCTGGAGATGAGTGATGAGTTCATCCAACTTTTGGAAGTAAGTCCGCCCGGCGCCCAATTTTTCCTGCAGGCGAGAAAGGCGTGCCGCTGCCACCATCTTCATCGCCTTAGTAATCTGCTGGGTATTCTGAATGGAGCGAATCCGCCGCCGTAAATCCCTTAACCCTGCCATTCGGTCACTTTCTCCGGTAGATTATTTTTTCTCCATAAAACCTTCTTTGCATTCCGTTACTGCCTGATGCATCCATCTCTCCGTTTCTGGGTCTATGTCCTTCCTGGATTCAATCAGATGGAAAATGTCCGGGTATTTCTCATCCACGAACTTGAACAGGGCTTCTTCAAAGGCTTTCAGTTTATCTGATGGGATATCATCCAGGTAGCCCTGGGTGCCGGCGAAGATGGAAAGGACCTGTCTGGAGAGGGGCATAGGGCCGAACTGCCCCTGCTTGAGGATTTCCACCAGGCGTTCACCCCGGGTGAGTTGCTTTTGTGTGGCGGGGTCTAAATCGGTGGCGAACCTGGCAAATGCTGCCAGTTCACGATACTGGGCCAGTTCCAGGCGGAGTTTTCCCGCCACCTTCCGCATGGCTTTTGCCTGGGCGTTTCCACCCACTCTTGAGACGGAAAGGCCCACATTGATGGCGGGGCGGATGCCCGAATGGAACAGGTCGGGTTCCAGATAGATTTGCCCATCCGTGATGGAAATGACATTGGTGGGGATGTAGGTGGTGATATTCCCTTCCAGGGTTTCAATGATGGGGATAGCGGTGAGGGAGCCACCGCCCAGGTCATCCCGCATCTTGGCCGCCCGTTCCAGAAGCCTGGAGTGGAGATAGAAGACATCGCCGGGGAAGGCTTCCCGACCCGGTGGACGACGCAACAGGAGGCTCAACTCCCGATACGAAACCGCATGCTTGGAGAGGTCGTCGTACATCACCAGGGCATGCTTCCCATTGTATAAATAATACTCGCCCATGGCGCATCCGGAATAAGGTGCCAGATACTGAAGGGTGGCAGGGGCACCCGCCGGCGCACTCACGATGGTGGTGTAACTCATAGCACCGTTTTTCAAAAGTGTTTCATACACATCCACAATCGTGCTGGCTTTCTGCCCGATGCCCACATAGATGCAGAAGACATCCGTGTCCTTCTGATTGATGATGGTATCCAACAGGATAGCGGTTTTCCCCGTCTGCCGGTCGCCGATAATCAGTTCTCTCTGACCTCTGCCGATGGGAATCATAGAGTCAATGGCTTTGATGCCTGTCATCAGGGGTTCTTTGACGGGCTGGCGTTTCACCACTCTGGGTGCGATAATTTCCACGGGACGGAACTCGGTGGCGGCGATGGGTCCTTTGTCGTCCACCGGTCGCCCCAGGGGGTCCACGACGCGTCCACAAAGGGCTTCGCCTACGGGCACCTGGAGGATTTTTCCCGTGCGCTTCACCAGGTCGCCCTCCTTGATATTCTCATACGGGTCTAATAGAACCACACCCACGCTTTCTTCTTCCAGGTTCAGGGCAAGCCCCCGCTCTCCCCCGGGCTGGAATTCCACCAGTTCATTCGCCATGACCTCGTCCAGGCCGTAGATGCGGGCAACCCCATCGCCCACCTGAATCACCGTGCCCACACTGGCTAACTCGGTTTCCCCCTTATACTTGTCAATCTCTGCTCGGATGACCGTGGTAATTTCTTCTGGCTTCAATCGCATCCTGCTTCACCTCTTTACCTGTCCTGCGTCCGGTTCTTTCATCGTCTTAAGCCTCACTCCTTTTATGCTCTCCTCTGACATAAGAGCCAGAGAGTGCCAGAGATTTCATTTCGTGTTTTCTCAGAATTTCAGGGTGGGCCTGCCACATCTTCTTACTGTTTTCTTTTGCCATTTCCGATTATGGACTTCAGGTTCTTGAGTTTTTCCATAAGCGGGTAAGGGCTTTTAGAGTTTTCCGGGTAAGTTTCGGGGTTCACGGTTCATCGCCCACAGTTCTCACCACAGCACTTCCGCCAGCAGGTGCTTTTTGAGGGTATCCAGGTGAAATTTCAGGGTGTCATCAATAATTTTACCACCCAGGACTACGGCGACGCCTCCTAACACCTCCGGCTCCACTCGTTCCTTCAAATAGACGCGTTTCTTCGTCTTTTCTTCCAGTTTTTTCACGATGGCTTCCCTCTGGTCGGTGGGAAGAGGACGAGCGACCACCAGTTCTCCCCTCAAGATTCCCTGATGTTCCTCCAGCCGTTGCTGGAAGACATCAGCCACGGCCGGGAAGAGGGTGATGCGCCCCCGTTTCGCCAGGAGTTTCAAGAACTGAAGAAAGGAGGGGCTGAAACCACCTGCCAGTCGCTCCAGAATTCTTTCTTTCTCCTCCCAGGAAATTCGGGGGTGCTGGAATATCTTTCCCAGTTCCGGGTTCTCTTCCCAGAGGATGCGGAAATCCCTGATCCAGCCTGCCGCTTCCTCCAGGAAATTTTCCTGGAGGGCGTACTGAAAGAACCCTGCGGCATATCTTCGGGCCGCTCGCTGGTCTTCCGCTCTCATACTTTGCCTCCACCTACATTTTCAGGGATTCCTCATCCAGTTTTTTGAGGAAACTCTGGACGAGGCGTTGCTGGCGGGGTTCATTGAGTTCTTCCTGCATCAGCCTGCTTGCCAGAAGCACAGCGGTGTTCACCAGGTCTTCCTGAAGAGCCTTTCTGGCAGACTCCAGCTCCAGCCGGATGTCCCGCTCTGCCTTCTCCTTCATCTTCTGGATGTCCACCTCGGTCTTCTTCAACAGTTCCTCTCGGATTTCCTCACCTCGTTTCACCGCCTGGCGGATGAGTTCCCTTCGCTCCTCATCAATCTTCTCCAGTTTTTCCTCATACCTGACTTTCAATTTCTCCATCTCCGAAAGGTGGACGGATGCTTTTTCTATATCGCCTTTGATTTTCTGGGTTCGCTCGGCCAGGGAATGGAGGACGCCCTTGAAGAGGAACTGATACAGAAGGCCGAAAAAGATAAGGAAACTGACAACCTGGGCGATGATGAGTGGGGGGTGAATGGAGAGCCCACCTGCACCCCCTTCTCCTGCTTCTGCCGACATCAGGCACAGGAAGATAAATGGAATTATCCAGCCATTCCGATGGAACATCTTTGGTGAAGGTTTCATCCTCTATTTTTCCATTCCATCCGGGAACCGGGGTTTTACCCTCCGCCTGCCCCCTTCACCAACTCACCAATTTGCGTGATGGCCGGGATTTTCAGCCAGAGGAGGAAGGCAATCAGCAGGGTGTAAATCGTCAGGGCTTCAATGAGAGCCAGGCCGATGAGGGCAGCCCCCCGGATGGCACCTGATGCTTCCGGCTGGCGGGCAATGGCTTCCACCGTGCTTTGAAGCCCCCGTCCCAGCCCCCCCGCTCCAGCGAAGGCGGACACAGCAACTCCGAACCCCGTCGCCAGGGCTAACGCCACATAAAACCACGCAAAACTCCCAAATGCAGAACTTCCTAATGCTTCCATCTTCTATCACCCCTCTCTTTTATTTCGTGTAGGGGACGACCT
>JBBIMK010000046.1:0-9168 GCA_037444445.1 bacterium
CCGCTACCTGCCCTCGGGCGGGCGTTGCCATCAGCCCCGAAATCACCACCGCCATTGCCACCGCCATCACCACTCTTCCCATTTTCATTATTATAACACCCCCTCCTCTTTTGCAAGCCCTTCTATTTCCCCTTTTCCCTCTTCCCTCGCTCTTGCTCCTTCCCTTATGCGTCTCAGAAGCAGGGTTAACACCAGGGAAAATGCGTGCTTATTCGCAGGTCTACAAATTTTTACTGGCTTTATGCTTTCCTCTATTCCTGCCATTTTACCCCTAAAATAAGGGATTTTCTATATTCTGTCAATGTGAGTTTTTTTATAGATGTGAATAAGCACAATCTTTAATAAATTTTTAATCTGGATATATCCGATAAATCTCCTTTCATACCAAACTGAAAAATGGTTTTTACAGGGTTGAAGAGGGTATAATCCCATTGGAAGATGAAGAAACACTTTTCAAGGAAATTTCTGGAGGAGTATCGCAAGCGGTGGAGTGCGGAGTATTGCACTGCAGAAGCCCTGGTGGAGGCTTTCTTCAAAAACCCCTCTCATTCCCTGTCCTATCAAGACCTTCACCTCGCCGGATTTGTGAAAAGAGGTCAGGGTGATGAGGCAAACATTCTCAGGGAAGAAATTCTTCAGGCATTATGGAGAATGAACGAAAAATTAAAGGTATTTTTTGCTGGTAAAGGAAGGGTCTACACCATTGAAAAGGTGGGAGGCGACAGATTTCGTCTGAAGTGCAGGAGAGCATCCTAAAGTATTTGGTATGTTATTTCAGGAGGAAGTTTTATGCCCCTCTTTTTGATAAACAGGCAGATGTGAAGAAAAAGTCAATTTACCCTTTTTTTCAAAGGGGCGCCGCAGGCTCCGCAGAATGAAAAGTCTGATGGCAAGCCCTTCGCTCCGCAGGATGGGCACTCTTTCGTATAGGGACCCCAGAGGAATTCCCCCGACCCGCCTTTCGCAATCTTCGCCCTCAGCCCTTTATAATCTACCTTCCGCTTCTCCACAAACGCCTTCATCCCTTCGTAAGGCTCCAGAGAGGCAAAATGGAGAGCCAGCCAATCCCTCCCGTGCCCCACGGTGGCACTCCAGACCAGGTTCTTCCAGAAGTTCACCTGCTCTTTCGTATACCGGGTGCACTCGGGGAATTTATTCAGAATCTTCTCCGCCAGTTCCAGCACTGCAGAATCCAGTCGGGTGAAATCAATGGCATAACCCTCCTGGTGGTTGAGGGCTTTAGAAATCTCTTCAGGCGAAGGGTTTTCTATGAAGGTGCCGTTTCGGGCGACAGTGGGAGCCACCCGATTCACCAGCCCCCACTTCAAGGCTTGATGAGCCGAGATTCTCTCGCACAAAAACAGCATCTCACGGGCTTTTCTATCACCCACTATCAGGGGAAGCCACTGGGTGGCGCCCCCGCAAGCCACAGACCCCACGCTGGTTCCTACCTGCCCTACATACGCATGCTCTGCCATCACCGCCAGGTCGCAGGCCATCTGGGATTCATTTCCACCCCCCACTGCAATTCCATTGATGCGTGCAATCACAGGCTTGCCTGTATTCAGGATGGCTTCTATATACCCCCGGAACAGCCCCATATATTTCCAGTAATCCCTCGGACGAACGGTGTACACGGAAGCATATTCCTCCACATCGCCACCGGTGGAAAAAGCCCGCTCCCCTGCACCGGTCAGCACAATCACGCCGATGGAATCATCAAAACTCGCATCCGTGAAGGCCTGAATTAGTTCTTTCAGCGTCAGGGTGCTGTAAGCATTATACACCTGAGGTCGGTTGATGGTGATTCTCGCCAGCCAGTCTTTCTTCTCATACACAATTTCCTGGAACTCAAACTCCTCAGCCTTCCTCGGCTCAATGGCACTTTTCTTTTTCATCCTTCTTCCCTCCCGTTATTTCTCCGGGCTACTTTGCCTTTTCCTTTCATTCCCGCTTAAAAAATCTCCCCATCTTCCGCCTTACCTTAAGAAGTCCATTGCCATGCCCTGTCCGCCGGAGATGCAGAGCGTTGCCAGCCCGCATTTCGCATCTCGCTTTATCATCTCATGCAGGAGGGTCACCACGATTCGGGCGCCGGTGCAGCCTATGGGATGCCCGAGGGCAATGGCGCCACCGTTCACATTCAAACGCTCAACAGGCAGAGGCAACTCCCGCAAAACTGCCAGAACCTGCGCCGCAAAGGCTTCATTCAACTCTATCAGTTCATAATCCGATAGGGTGGTCTTTCGCTTTTTCAATAATTTCTGAACCGCAGGCACAGGCCCCATGCCCATTTCCTTCGGGTCCACACCCGCAGAAGTTACTCCACCAATCACGGCCAGGGGGTCCACTCCTGCTTTTTTCAGCCCTCTCTTAGAAGCCAGCACCACCGCCGCTGCTCCATCTGTAATCCCGGATGAATTCCCTGCCGTCACCGTGCCATTTTTTCTAAACACCGGAGGCAGGGACGCCAGCTGCTCCAGCGTCGTCCCGACCCGTGGGTGCTCATCCTGTGTCATTGGAATGATTTCTCCCTTCTGCCCTTTTACGAGAACGGGGACAATTTCATCCTTAAATCTGCCTCCTGTCATCGCCTTCCCGGTTTTCTGCTGACTGCTCAAAGCAAATCGGTCCTGCTCCTCCCTCGGGATAGAATACTTTTCCGCCAGTCGCTCTGCTGTTTCCCCCATCACCATTTCTGCAATCGGGTCCAGGAAGCCGTCTTTATACATTCCATCCATCAAAGTGGCATGCCCGAGGCGGTATCCGAACCTGACTCTATCCAGCATAAAGGGGACCCGGGTCATATTCTCTGCCCCACCCGCCACCACTATATCCGCCTCACCCAGGAGGATGGACTGGTAGCCGAGGGCAATGGCTTTGAGGCCCGACGCGCAGGCTTTATTCACCGTATAAGCGGGCACTTCCCGGGGCAAGCCCGCTTTCATCGTCATCTGGCGGGCGGGATTCGGACCGCATCCCGCCTGCCGGGCCACTCCCATGATGACTTCCTGAACCCATTCCGGCTGAACCTTCGCCCTATTCAGGGCTTCCTGAATCACCACCGCCCCCAGGTCCACCGCCGATGTCTCCCTAAAAGCCCCCAAAAATCTCCCGATTGCCGTCCGACAAGCGGATATTATATAGACTTCCTTCATCCTCCTACTATCTTATGTGGCTTCCCTCCCACCTGTCAATGATACACCCAATTAGTGAATGAGGGATGGAGTTTTGTGCACGACGGAGTGCCGCCCTGCCGCTCTTGCGTGAATGCCATTATCTCCCTCCACCATACCGGCAAGATTTCTGACCCCCGCCGGGTGGAGAGAAAAAGAAGGACTTGAAAAAGGGGGAGAAAATGTGGATAATACTTACCGATGACCCGAAGAAACAAAATCCGAGTTTTCTCTCTCATTTTGTTGACCGGGCTGGTTTTCTCCGCCGCCACCTCGGAGCAACTGCAGAAAGCGCTCGTAAAAGCCAGGCCAGACATCACTTCTGAAGAGCAAGAAAAATTGATTCCCCTCCTGGATGCCATAGAAAGAGGGTTGCACCTGGACCCCTTTCTTGTTCTTGCCGTGGCTTCTTATGAAGCCAAAAGGGGAGAGCCGGCAGTTGACCGACGCTGGAAGTATGATGTTCAGGCGATTGCCAACAACCTTCCGCCCGGCAGTGTGCCTATCCCAGGCCCCTGGGAAGATTTGCTCCAGGTAGCCCAGTCCCTGAGTGACGACCTGGATGAATGGGGTGAGAAGGGCGGAGTGAAACTCGCTCTTCAGGCTTATTTCTGGGGTAGTAAGCGGATGGAAGATGGCATTCCCCTTTCCCAGAAGGATGCCTCCTTCATTGAGGAAGTTCTCGCTTTCGCAGGGAAACTCAGACCTGAAAATACCCCCCCAGACACGGAAGAAAAACCCTCCGAAAGCCTCCTCGAAAGGCTGACGAAAGAAATCAGCAAGAGTGAACAAGAGTTGTCGCAAAATCTCTTAAAATTTTCCGAGCGGAAGGAGAATTATGCCCGACTGATTCTCTTCTTTAATCGCCAACATACGCAGGAAATGGCGAATTCCATCTCGGAAGCCCTGGTCTACTGGAGCACAAAATTAAACATAGATACACGCCTGATTTTCTCCCTGTTGGCAGTAGAGTCCAGATTCAACCCCACGGCCGTTTCTTCCAGAGGAGCCCAGGGGTTGGGGCAATTGATGCCCCATAAGTCCAAACAACTCGGCGTCTCTAATCCATTTGATATTGAGGAAAATATCGTGGGCAGTATCCTCACCTTAAAAGATTTGCTCCAGAAATACCCCCTGGAACTGGCTCTGGCTGCTTACAATGCTGGAGAAGGAGCCGTCCGCCAGTATAACGGTATCCCGCCCTTTTCTGAAACGAGAAATTATGTGAAGAAGGTCCTCCAGGTTTATCAATGGTTAGGGGGAAAGGTTGGAAGCACCCGAACTTCCCCTTAAGCAAACCCCTCTTTTTTCTTATCATCAAGCCCACGGGAGAATCATTACATTCGCCGACTGGCAAATGCCCGTGTGGTATGGAGGGATTGTGCAAGAGCATCTTTCAGTGCGAAATTATGCCGGCCTATTTGATGTTTCCCACATGGGGCGGTTTCGCCTCCACGGACCCCGCGCCAGAAAAACTCTGGACTACCTCACCCCCAATGATGTCTCCTCCCTTCCCCCCGGCCATGCCCAGTACACCATGCTCCTGAATCCATCCGGCGGCGCAGTGGATGACCTCATTATTTACTGCCTCGCTGAGGATGATTTCTTCCTCGTCGTGAACGCTGCCAACGCAGAGAAAGACTGGAATTGGATCTCCTGCTGGACGGGAAAGGACTGCATTCTTGAACTTTACACGGACCGCCTCGCTCTGCTGGCTCTCCAGGGCCCTGCCTCGGAGCAGGTCATGGAGAAAACCTTTCAAACCTCTCTCCAGGGCTTGCCCTCTTTTCAGCACACGGGCTTTCACTACGGAGGCGAAACCCTTCTCATCGCTCGCACCGGCTACACGGGCGAAGATGGGTTCGAAATTTTCGTCCCCGCTCACCGGGCCCTGGAAATTTGGGAAAGGCTTCTGGAGAAAGATGAGAACCTGAAACCGGCAGGGCTGGGCGCCCGGGATACCCTCCGCCTGGAAGCCTGCTTCCCCCTGTACGGCCATGAACTGGACGAAGAAACTTCTCCTCTGGAAGTCGGTTATTCCTGGGTGGTGAAATTCCAGAAGCAAGATTTTATCGGGCGCACCGCACTGCTGAAGAAGAAATCCAGGGGATTGCCAAAATCCCTCCAGGCAATGGTGATGCTGGAAAATGCCGTACCCCGGCAAGGCTTCCGCATCTACCAGCAAAATTCCCCACTGGGCGTCATTACTTCGGGCACCTTCTCCCCCACACTCCATCAGCCCATTGCCCTTTTCTTCAGCCCGCCTGAAAAAGTTCACCCCGGTGATATTCTCACGGTGGATATTCGTGGTAAAATGCGTCAGGGTCAAGTGGTAAAAAAACCATTTTATAGAAGGAGGTCCGAAAAAGGTGTTTCCTGAGGACTTAAGATATTCAGAATCTCACGAATGGGTTCGCCTGGAAGGAGGATTGGGCGTCATCGGTATCACCTACTACGCCCAGGAGCAACTGGGCGATGTGGTGCATGTGGAACTGCCACCGGTGGATACCTCCCTCAAAAAGGGTGACATCTTTGGCACCATCGAATCCGTAAAGGCTTCTTCCGACCTGTATGCACCCGTCAGCGGCACCGTCGTGGAAGTCAATGGAGATTTATCCGAAGAGCCGGAACGTATCAATCAGGACCCTTACGGTAAAGGGTGGATGATTGTCGTGGAAATGGAATACCCGGAAGAACTGGACCACCTCCTCACGGCGTCTGCCTATGAAAAATTGGTCAGTGGGTAGCATTTCCCGCTACCTCCCTCACACCGCAGAAGATATTGAGGAAATGCAAAAGGAACTCGGCATTTCCTCGCCCGAGGAACTCTTTCAAGATATCCCCGGGGAAGTTCGTCTCCACCGCCCCCTGTCCCTCCCTCCCCCTCTTTCAGAACCGGAAATCTTGCAAGATGTCGGAAACCTGCTGGAGAGGAATGTATTCTGGCAAAAAGCCTCCGTTTTCCTCGGTGGAGGGCATTATGTCAGGCACATTCCCCACGCCGTAGATTTCCTCGCCAGCAGGTCGGAGTTTTACACCGCCTATACCCCATATCAGCCCGAGGTGAGCCAGGGAACTCTCCAGGCCATTTACGAATATCAATCCGTGATGGCGCAGTTGACGGGGCTGGATGTGTCCAACGCTTCTTCCTATGACGGCGCCACAGCCTTAGCGGATGCAGTTCGTATGGCTCACCAGGTGAATTCCCGCCCAAAAGCCCTCCTCTCCAGAGCCATTCATCCCCACTACCGTCAGGTGGTCCGAACTTACACCTCCGCAGAGGGGCAGGAGATTCAGGAAATCCCCCTGCAGGATGGCCTCACCTCTTTATCCGCTCTGCAGGCGATGTTAGATTCTCAAACCTCCTGCGTGGTGATTCAGAACCCAAACTTCTTCGGCTGTGTGGAGGCAAATCTGAAACAAGTCGCAGAAATGGTTCATCGCCAGGGCGCCCTGTTTATCCTCAGCGTTGACCCGATTTCCCTCGGTATCTTAGCCCCTCCCGGCGAAGTGGGGGCGGACATCGCCACCGGTGAAGGACAACCCCTGGGCAATCCCCTTTCCTTCGGTGGACCTTCCTTCGGCTTCCTGGCCACCCGGAAGGAATATATCTGGAAATTGCCCGGCAGACTCGTGGGCAGAACCGTGGACCGGAATGGTAAACCTTGCTATGTCCTCACTCTTCAAGCCCGTGAACAGCACATCAAACGCGAAAAGGCTACTTCCAACATCTGCACCAATAATGCTCTCGGAGCCCTCCGCTCTCTCATCTACCTCTCTTTGATGGGTGCAGAGGGCCTGAAAGAAGTGAACCTGCTGTCTTCCTCCGCCGCCCGATATGCCTGCGACAATCTGACTCAACTCCCCGGCGTTCATCTCCTCTTTCCTTCCCCCTTCTTATTTGAATTTGCCCTTCAACTCCCCCTCCCTCCCGAAGGCTTGAACTCGGAACTTTTGAACCACCGAATCATTGGAGGTTATCCGCTTCAGAAAGATTACCCCGAATTCAAAAATGCCTGGCTTTTAGCCTTTACTGAACTCACCACAAAGGAGCAGATTGATACCCTCTGTCAAAGAGTAAAGGAGTGGCTTTCCCGTGCCCCTTGAACCCTTGATTTTTTCTTATTCCCGGAAAGGGCGGAAGGGATATTCCTTGCCTCGCCCTTTTCATCCTGCCCCTCACTCCATCCCCTCCGAGAGCCTGCGCACTACACCGCCATTTCTGCCCGAGGTCAATGAACAGGATGTCATTCGCCATTTTGTTCACCTCTCCCAGATGAATTTTGCTGTGGACACGGGCTTTTATCCCCTCGGCTCTTGCACGATGAAATACAACCCGAAATTGAATGAAATCATTGCCAACCTGCCTGGCATCCGCAATCTTCATCCATTGCAGCCCGTGGAAACTGTCCAGGGGATTTTACAAATCTATTCCGAGCTGGAAAAAATGCTGTGCGAAATCTTTGGGATGGATGCATTCACTCTCCAGCCTGCCGCAGGCGCCCAGGGTGAATTTACCGCCATGCTCCTCATTCGGGCTTACTTTCAGAAGAAAGGGATGAAACAGAAGAACCAGGTGATTATCCCGGATTCAGCCCACGGAACGAATCCTGCCTCCGCCCGCATGGCAGGGTTTGAAGTCCATCAAATCCCCTCCGATGCCCGTGGACTCGTTTCGCTCCACACCCTTCAAAAAGCGGTGACGGAGAGAACCGCTGCCTTCATGCTTACCAATCCCAATACTTTAGGGCTTTTTGAACAAGACATCTTAAAAATTGCAGAGATTTTGCACAACGTGGGCGCCCAGCTGTTTTACGATGGAGCCAACGCCAATGCGATTTTAGGAATCTCTCGCCCGGGGGATATGGGCTTTGATGTGATTCATACCAATCTTCATAAAACCTTTTCCACCCCTCATGGCGGTGGAGGTCCCGGTGCCGGTCCCGTAGGCGTGAAATCTCACCTGATTCCCTTCCTTCCCGTGCCTCGTATTTTGCACGACGATAACGGCTATCATCTTTCAGAAGATTTTCCTGATTCTATCGGCCGGATGAAATCGTTTTTTGGGAATACGGGCGTTCTCGTCCGTGCTTATGTCTACATCCGCGAATTGGGAGCGGAAGGGCTAAAAGCCGCCAGCCAGGCCGCTGTTCTCAACGCTAATTACCTCCTCCACCGCTTAAAAGAGGCTTATCAAGTTCCTTATCCCGGATTCTGTAAGCACGAATTTGTTCTCTCGGCGGAAAAGCAAAAGCGTGAAAGCGGTGTGAGAGGGTTAGACATCGCTAAAAGACTGATGGACTTCGGCTTTCATCCCCCCACCGTTTATTTCCCGTTGATTGTGAAAGAAGCCCTGATGATTGAGCCGCCAGAAACCGAATCCCTGGAGCAGGTCAAAAAGTTTGCCGATGCACTCCTTCAGATTGCAGTTGAAGCAAAGGAAACTCCAGATGTGGTGAAGAACGCACCTCACACTACCGAAATTCAGCGCCCGGATGAAGCCCTGGCAGCGCGCAAGCCCGACCTCGCCTTCCCCTCCCCTTATTCACAAAAGAGCGGAGAAATTGGATGGAATTGATTCTGTTTTCCAATGAAAATTCAAGATTCAGTCATCCCCGAAACTTTCTCTCCTCTACAGGTCTGGTCAGGGCACCGGATTTGATACTTCTAACTCAGGATTCTGGTTCTTCAGCCAGGTGTAAAGCAAGCGAGCCATAAGGGCGAGACTCTTACCGCTTATCTTGTCTGTAGTGTCCGCAGTAGTGTGCCAGTAAGGATACTCATAATCTAAAAGAAGGATGGTGGGGATTCCGAGGCGAATCAGGCTTACATGGTCATCCGTGATTCCAGGTATGTCTGGATTGGATGGCAGGAAGCCGGGTATGTTAAGTTCACGGGCGAGGACCCAGATTTCCTCTATAAGAGTCGGAGCAGAGGCGCGAGAATAGGGCTCTGGATAGAAACTCCATTCTTTATCCCCCACCATATCTAT
>JBBIMK010000047.1:0-8878 GCA_037444445.1 bacterium
CCGGCAATCAAGAGAATGTCTACCACCGCCTCTGGCTTCTTCTTTAAGAAAGAAAGGAGCCACCTCACCTTAAATCATCACCTCCTGGAAATGCAGAGTGCGAAATGAAAAATGAATGGGGGAAAATTTTCCCCCGTAAAGTGGGCAAAGAGCGAGAGTTTAAGAGGCGATGGGTGTGGGAAAAATGGAGAATATCCGCAAAAATCAGGCAGGCAGGCAGGCAGGCAGTAGCCTGCCCTTCTGACCGGACTCTTTCTCCATCATCGCTTGAGTATTATATCACACTATTTCAACCTGTCAAATTTTTACCCTTTTCAAAAGGAGGAAATTCAGGAGGGGCGGCGAAGGCGGCGGTTAATGTCAGCCACTTTCTCTGCCAGTTCCTTCTCCTGTTCCATATCTCCGCGCCTGTGGGCTTCCTGAAGGTGTTTATGAAGATTATCCCTCGTATTCTTCAAAGCGTTCTCATGGAGACGCCTGGCAAGTTGCAAGAGTTCATGCCAGGATAAAGCAGGAATATCGGTAGATGCATATATCTGAGATAATAACTGAGAAGCGCTTTCATCTTCACTTAAAGCGGCACTGAGTAGCGAAAAAGTGATAGGTTCACTGCTCAAGCACCGGGAATAGATTCTCCGAACGCGGTCATCCTGCAAGTCCTCTACAGGCAGTATCTGTGCAAGTTCAGGGGCTCTCTCCAGCTCCTGGAAAAGGGCACCGAGAAAACGTATTTCCTCCGTAAGGCGTTTTTTAGGCGATTCCTCACCTGGCTTCTCAGGGTGGCTACTTCTCATGGAGATACGGCTCCACTCCTGCTCCACTCTGGACAGGGGGAGGTGAAGACCGTCAGCAATTTTCTCCAGATACCCGGAAAGAATGATGGGGTCGCGAAGATGCTGGAGAACGGGGAAAAGGTCGGTGAGAACTTTCCGTTTCCCTTCCGGCGTGTCCCAATCCTGTGTTTGTTTCAGGAAATTCAGGTAAAACAGGATGAACGGCGAGGCTTCCTGAAGAAGTGCCTGCCAGGCTTCCAGCCCCTTTTCACGGATGAAATCGTCGGGGTCCTGACCCGGTGGGAGAACAATAATCCGGGGTATCATACCTTCTTCCAGGAACAGAGAAATGCCACGAGTAGAAGCCTTTTCACCTGCGCTATCCGCATCATACGCTAAAAACACATTGGAAGTAAAGCGGCGCAGGAGACGAATCTGCTCCAGGGTGAGTGAAGTTCCCATAGAAGCCACGGCATTTTCAACTCCTGCCTGAAACAAGCCGATAACATCCATATAGCCTTCCACCAGCACAGCCGCACTTGTTTTGCTAATGGTGTCCTTTGCCAGATAAAGTCCGTAAAGAAGTTTTCCCTTATCAAAAAGAGGGGTCTGAGGTGAGTTGACATATTTAGGCTCATCACCGGGAACGAGGGCTCTTCCAGCGAAGCCCACGGTTCTTCCAGAAATGTCTTTAATTGGAAAGATGAGGCGGTTTCGGAACCGGTCCAATAGACCGTCTGGGCGGGAGATAGCCAGCCCTGCATCCAGGATTTCTTTTTCCTGAAATCCCTTCTTCATTGCCGATTTGCAGAAGGCATCTGGAACATCGGGGGCGAGGCCAAGTTCAAAAGTCGTAATGGAGTCAGCCGAAATTCCTCTGGGAATCAAGTATTCACTCACGACCCGTTGCCCCCGTTCCGTTTTCAAGAGGGTCTGGGAATAAAAATCCCGCGCCAGTTGATGAAGGTTCAGGAACCGCTGACGGGTGGGGTCTTCACGCTCCAGGTCTTTTAAGGACACTCCGGCCTGAGTAGCCAGTTCTCGTAGGGCTTCTACAAAAGTGAGGTGCTCTATCTTCATCAGAAAAGTGAAGAGATTGCCACCTGCACCGCACCCGAAGCAGTGCCACAATTTCTTGTCCGGGCTCACAGTGAAGGATGGGGTCTTCTCCGAATGGAAGGGGCACAGACCCTTGTATCTACGGCCTGATGGCTTCAGAGCCACATACCGAGAAACCACATCTACGATGTCCAGGCGGTTCTGAACCTCTTCTGTAATCGCTGTCAGGTCCATGCAAGGAAAAGAAATTTAGAAGGCGAAGGAAGAAACGCCCACGCCTTTCCGCAGTTCTTCCGACTGAAGGAATTCTGCATTCGTGCGAGTTTTCCGCAATCCGCTCAACAGGATTTCCAGGGCTTCCATAGGGGATAAACTGGCAAGGATGCGCCGGAGTTTCCAGATTCTTTCTAACTCTTCCGGCGTATAGAGAAGTTCTTCATGGCGGGTGCCGGAGCGAAGGACATCAATGGCAGGGAACATCCTGCGGTTTGCCAGGTTCCGGTCTAAATGAATTTCCATATTGCCCGTGCCCTTGAATTCCTCGTAGATAATTTCATCCAGTCGGCTTCCTGTGTCCACGATAGCCGTTGCGATGATGGTAAGGCTTCCTCCACCTTCAATGTTCCTGGCGGCGCCAAAGAAGCGCTTGGGTTTATAAAGGGAAGTGGGGTCCAGACCCCCGGAGAGAGTTCGCCCGCTGGAGGGCACAATCAAATTATGGGTGCGAGCCAACCGGGTCAGGCTGTCCAGGAGAATCACGACATCCTCTCCAATCTCAGCCAGCCGCTTCGCCCGGAACAAAACCATCTCAGCGATTTTAGCGTGGTTCTCCGGCTTCTCGTCAAAAGTGGAACTCACTACTTCACCCTTGACGGACCGCTCAAAGTCTGTCACCTCCTCCGGACGCTCATCCACAAGAAGGGCAATCAGATGGATTTGAGGGGAGTTGGTGGCGATGCTGTTAGCCATTTGTTTCAGGATGGTAGTTTTACCTGCTTTGGGTGGGGAAACAATGAGGGCTCTCTGGCCTTTACCGATGGGAGCGATGATATCAATCAGACGCATGGAGATGTCGCCTCCATCCGTTTCCAGGCGCAGGCGGGAATTGGGATACAAAGGAATCAAAGATTCAAAAACGGGACGGTGCATCATCCGACTCGTGGGCTGTCCGTTCACGCTGAGCACTTCCAGCAGGGAAGGATATTTTTCTCCTCCATTTTTGTGGAGAGCACGGATCCCTCGGATTTTGTCCCCACTACGCAAGCCGTAGCGCCGAATCATACCTGGATTGACATACACATCCGTGGGGGCCATCAAATAGCCACGGGTTCGGAGAAAGCCGTAGTTTGTATCCATAATTTCCAGGATGCCTTCCGTTTCCATGTGAGGGGGGGACTCGGGCTTCACCGCCGCCGCAGATACCGGAGGAGCGGGCGCCGATGTCTCTGATACCTCTGGTGCAGAAGGAACCGCTACCTGCATCCGCTGAGCCTCCAGAATGTGCGCCACCAGCTCTGTCTTCCTGTATTTCCTCGGAGTTTTTACCCCCACCTCGGCGGCGATGTCATACAATTCCTGCATCTTCTTTTCTTCCAGCGCGGAAGAAGTATATTTCTCCGCCATTTCAAAAATCACCTCCCAGAGGTTAGAGTTTTATACAGTTCCCATAGAGCTTAATTCCGCTATATATGGTAAATTCCTGTATTTCTGAGAAAAATCCAGCCCGTAGCCCACCACATACACATCCGGTATAGTAAATCCCACATAGTGAAGGTCCACTTTCACTTTCCTACGACTGGGGCGGTCCAGCAGGGTGCATACACGAAGAGTGGCGGGATGCCGCGTAGACAGGCTTTTTACCAGATAATTCAGAGTTAACCCGGTATCCACGATGTCCTCAATCACCAGTACATGACGGGATTCCACTTCCGAATCCAGGTCCTTCAAGAGTTTGACCACACCTGAGGAAGAGGTGGAATCTCCATAACTGGCAATAGCAATAAAATCCAGAGTTAAGGGAAGTTTGAGATGGCGAATCAAATCACTCAAGAAGACGAAGGCCCCCTTTAATACACCCACGGTGAAGATTTCTCTTCCAGAATAATCTCTGGAGATTTCCTGTGCCAGTTCACGAACCCGTTTTTGGATTTTCTCCCGGGTGAAAAGGATTCGTCCTGTTTCCTCCACGCAATTCACTCCCATTCAATGGTTGCCGGGGGCTTTGTAGAAATATCAAAAAGAAAACGATTCACGCCTTTCACTTCATTCAGAACGCGGGAAGAGATTCTCTCCAGGGTTTTATAGGGGATTCGCGGCCAGTCCGCCGTCATGCCATCCCGGCTCGTAACAGCCCTCAGGACCACCGGGTAAGCGTAAGTGCGTTTATCCCCCATAACGCCCACAGTTTTAACCACCGGCAACACGGCAAAAAATTGCCATATTTTATCGGATAGCCCCGCTTTGTGAATTTCCTCCAGTATTATTCTATCAGCCTCCCGTAAAATTTCAAGTCGTTCCCGATTCACTTCTCCAATAATGCGAATCGCAAGCCCGGGACCCGGAAATGGCTGACGACTCCAGATTTCCCTGGATATTCCTAACTCTCTGGCCACCTCACGAACTTCATCTTTGAAAAGATATCGCAGGGGTTCCAGGAGTTTCAAGTTCATCCTCTCAGGCAAGCCAGCCACATTATGATGGCTCTTTATCCGGTCCGCAGGCCCCCGACTTCCTGCCTGGCTTTCTATCACATCGGGGTACAGAGTTCCCTGCGCCAGAAATGTAACGCCCGGGATTTCCCGCGCTTTTTCTTCAAATACCCGCACGAACTCCTCTCCCACAATTCTTCGTTTTTCTTCCGGGTCTACCACATTCTTAAACCTTCGCAGGAAACGTTCCGAAGCGTCCACAAAGAGGAGGGAAATTTTGAAATGCTTTTGAAAAACCTGACGAACCTGCTCCGCTTCCCCTTTCCGGAGTAGCCCATGGTCCACGAAGATTCCAGTTAACTGACGACCAATGGCTTTGTGAACCAGAACCGCCGTTGTGACGGAATCCACTCCCCCACTGATGGCACAAATCACCTTCTCCTTTTTCACTCTATCCCTCGTTTCTTTTACAGCGTTCTCAATGAAAGACCCCATGGTCCAGGTGGGCTGGCAACCACAAATGTGATAAAGAAAATTTTTAATTAACTCAATACCCCAGGGTGTATGAGCCACTTCCGGGTGAAATTGAACACCATACAACTTTTTCCGAAAATTGCCCATAGAAGCGATGGGAATCATATCAGTGGTTGCCAGGATTTGAAAACCCTCGGGCACCGTCTCTACCACATCTCCATGGCTCATCCAGGCAATCAAATCCGGGTTCAAATCTCCGAACAGCGGCGAAATCATAGTTTGATGAATCTCCGCCTTCCCATATTCTCCCTTGGGCAATTGTCGCACCTTTCCACCTAATTGATACGCCATCACCTGCATTCCATAGCAAATTCCCAGCACAGGAATTTTCAGCCGGTAAACCTCCGGAGAGGGATGAGCGGCACCGGCTTCGTAGACGCTGCTCGGGCCACCGGACAGAAGAATCCCCTTGGGGTTCAATTTTACAAGTTCCTTTGGGCTAATAGAAAATGGGAAGATTTCCGAGTACACCCTGGCTTCACGAACCGTCCGAGCAATCAACTGGCTATATTGGGAGCCAAAGTCCAAAATAGCAACAAAATCTCTGGTAGGTGGCCTCACTTTCCTGAACCGATTCGCTGAAATAACTGATGATATTTTCCCTCAGAAGGGAGAGAAGGAGAGATGACCAGATTCACGCGGTGCATCTCCGGGATAGTGCGTGCGCCGCAAAGCCCCATGGCATTTTTCAACGCTCCCACAAGGTTCAGAGTGCCATCCTCTCGGTTCGCCGGTCCAAATAGAACCTTCTGGAGACTGCCCTCCAGCCCCACATAAATGCGTGCCCCTCGGGGCAAAAGGGGGTCAGAGGTGGCCATTCCCCAGTGGAACCCCTTCCCGGGCGATTCCTCAGTCCGAGCGAAGACGGAACCCATCATCACCAGGTCCGCACCTGCGGCGAAAGCCTTCGCCACATCACCGCCAGTCCGCATCCCTCCATCCGTTATCACCGGCACATATCGGCCTGACTCTTGAAAGTAAGCATCCCGAGCCGCGGCCACATCCGCCGTAGCCGTTACCTGGGGAACACCCACCCCCGTGACCATTCGGGTGGTGCAGGCTGCTCCAGGCCCCACCCCCACCAGCACACCCTCCACACCCTGACGCATCAACTCTATCGCTACCGGATAACTCACACAATTCCCCACAATGACAGGTATTTTAGACTCTTCCGTGAGCCGAGCGATGGAAAGGCTTTTCCCCTGCCGGGTATAGTGAAAATGGGAGGTTACTGTGGATTGAATGAAGAGGAGGTCCGCACCCGCCTCTTCTGCCACACCAGCCCATTCCAGGGCTTTCAAGGGTGTAAGAGAAACAGCCACCGGCATTCCCCGCTTTTTCATCGCCCGAATTCTCTCCACAATAAACACTTCCTGAACCGGCGCCTGATACACCGATTGAATGATGCTCGTTGCTTCCTCTAAAGGGGCTTTTCGTATCCGCTCCAATGCCTCCTCGGGATTTTTGTATCGGGTTTGTAGCCCCAGCAGGTTCAAAACCGCCAATCCTCCTGCCTTCCAGAGAGCAAAAGCAAACTCCGGGTCCACCACAGAGTCCATAGCAGCCGCCAGAAAGGGAATCCCCAGGGCTAATCCTCCACAACGGGAAGAAATATCCACATCCTCAGGGTTTATCGTGTATTCACCTGGAACCAAAGCCACATCATCAAAACTGTAGGCTCGGCGTGCCCTTCTGCCGATTCCAATCTCCTCCTCTGCTTCTGTAAGTTTCACCGGAGACTCCACCGACCCTTCCTGCATTCCCATAGATTGGTATATACCTCCTCTCCACAAGTATTTATTATATTGTATCACCCCTTTCAGGCAATTTCAAGAGCCAGAGAAAAGTATCAGGACGCCGTAAATCCTCCATCCCTTCCACTACCACATATTCACCATCCGGAGAAAAGATTGCCCGGTTCACTTTCACCAGCTTCTTCACCACCTCCTTTGTTCCATTCACCTCCAAGTATAACTCTCCTGGTTGGTTGAGAAAGGTGAAAAGATACATCCCCTCCCTCACATCCAGTATCCTCCGTAAATAGTTCTGACGCCTCACCTCTCCCGTCCTCAGGTTCCACCGGCTCTCCCAGTTAAATAGCACGGAGTTCACATTTTCCTTTTCCAGAAACACGAGTTCATCCTCCGATACCCATCCTACGGGGTAGACAGGATGATTGCCTGCCGACCAGGCTGTAAGGAGCCGGATGTCTGGAGCCAACACGAGTATCTCAAAACGGGCTTCGTGAGTTTTCCATCCTTGAGCCACCGCTAACGCTATACTTTTAGAAACAGGAGAAACCACCCCACGAATGGGCACTTTCTCCTGAATTTCTCTGGAAATCCCTGTGGGGAATTGCCATGTATCGTGGGTAGAAACAAAGAATCCATTTTTTTCACCCTGGCAAAGAAAGAGGAAATTTTCATCTCCAGCGGGTAAAATCTGGGAAGAACGGCAGGAATTAAGAATTCGCCCCTGGGGCACCCATCCCTGAGCACCAGATGTGGAAGAACCACCTCGTTGAAACAGGGTATCACCTAAAAAAACGATATCACCATTCCGATTCCAGAGGACTCCTGCACCATCACCAGACACCTCCAATCTTTCTGCCCTGGAGGTAGGAATGTTCAAAATCCCCGCTTCCTTACGAGTGCCGGTTTGCGAACTGCCGATATATGCGATGAACTTCCCATCCGGGCTAAAAGCAAAAGAAGTGATGGATATACCGGAAGTCAACTGTACCGGCGAACTTTCCTTCTGCTTCCATTTCCATACGGCTAAATCCCGAACTTCCTCCATTCCCATCACATCAAACCGGGTCAAGAATGCCAGCCACCGCCCGTCCGGTGAGAACTGTGGAGCCTGATTGATGAAGCCCAGCCCTATACGCATTTCCTGAATGGTGGCGGTGGAATTCCACCGCTGGCATGCCAACCCAATGAATAATAATCCAACCCCTACCCCTCCTCTGATGCTTGCCGACCTTCGCAGGATAGGATAGCGTTTCACTTTGCCATTCGTTACATGTAGCTCTTCAAAGTTTGCCGTCACTGAATTCTTTCGTCGTCTAAACTTGTAGTTACCCTCAGCACCTGATGCAGTGGGTCAAATCTGGTACCCAAAACCTCTCAAAACTTTTTTACCATCCTCCGTAATCATAGAGGGTTGCCAGGGAGGGTCCCAGACCACGTTCACCATCGCATCTTCCACGCCTGGAATCTGCAGGATGGCTTCTCGGGCGCTGGCGCCGATAGGTCCATACATGGGGCATCCCGGCGCTGTCAGGGTCATTTCCACATACACCCGCTCCCCTTGCGTTCCCGGCTCCACCTCCACCCGATAAACCAGCCCCAGATCCACCACATTCACGGGGATTTCCGGGTCATATACATTTTTTAAGGCTTCCAGCACCTGCTCTTTTGTAACCGCCATTTTTCTCCCTCCTGAAGTGTTCCACCCTCTTTATCTCATTTTTTCCTCCTGCTGTCAAGCCCTTCACCCGAACACATGAAACTCTACAGGGTTCCATCAGCGGAATAATAGGAAGGGAGAAACCTTGTGAAGCCACTCAGGAAAAGGATAAGGCCCATTTTACCGCCTTACACCAGGATAACTGCGAGGGGTGAGGGACTTCGTAAAATCCATCTTCAAAGGCTCCCGAAATCTCTGTGGAGTAATCTGGTACATCGTCGTTCATCTTGTCCACTTGCATAAAGAGTTTGCGCCAGACACTGAAGGAGTGGGTAATGGGGGCGCTCTCAATCTGTGGAAAGCAGTCCTTGAACAAGCAGGCTTTCAGCCGGTAATTGTTCCCGCCGTATTTCGTCACCGTCAGCATCCCACCTTTATTGTAGCAGATTTTGA
>JBBIMK010000048.1:0-8710 GCA_037444445.1 bacterium
AGGAGAGAAGTGATCTCACCTATACCGGATTCATTGAGATTTGTAATCTATCCTTCCGGGTATCGGGTGGGGGTTAAGGAGCCGAGGGCTTCTTTGAGCAGGCGAACGGCACCCGCGGGGTGAGGCGAAGCCAGCACGCCAGAAATCACCGCCACCGCATCCACACCCGTCTCCCATACGATTTTCACATTCCTCGGCGTGATGCCGCCAATGGCCACCACCGGGATTTTCAACACCCGCTTCGCCGACCGGGTCATATTTTGCAAGTAGCCAGCGAGGAGTTATCCAGAATTGAGCGACGGTTCGCTCCAGGTATTTGAAAAAAGATTCGCTGGGCAGGTGAGAATATGGATTTCATCTCCCATTACCATTTGTCAGTTTTCAGCGTGTTTGCGAAGATTTTCCCGTAGTCGCCGAATCATCTTATCCCGGATTGGCTTAAATACCTCGCCTAATTCTGCCAGTTCGCCAACAATCTTCATTTTCTTGGCGACTGGAAGCCGTGCCATCCGAATTCGCCATCGCCTTTTCTGTTCAAAAATTTCCTGGAGAAGGTCTCCCTTAGAAATCGGGGAATTCCGCTTTGAATTTTTTCCAGAGTCCATGCCGCACCAACACCTCCTTCAATCTCTTGACCTGGATAGGAATCTGTTGGTTAAAGAACTTCTCTATGCGAGCCCAGTCCATACGCCTGCCGCATTCTACGGACATGGCTATCAAATACTCCGGGGAAATAACCCTGCATGGAACATCGTTATATTTATCCTCCAGAGCATTTTCTATGGCTTCCTCTACCAGTTCGGTGCCGGCGGGAATGAAATCTACCAAAACATCTTCCATCAGCGCCCTCCAGCCCTGCATTTTATAGCCCCGAAGCCGGAGATACCGATAAACTGGTGCCGGGTCTATCAACCCGTCGGGACCCTGTTTATAATGTGTGAAGATGTCCACATCTTTTGTGTAAAACGGTTCGATGTAAAACATGGCCCCGATAGAGCCCCCGATGGCATATTCTCCAATAATTCCCTCTCTTTTCATATCGTTAATGACCGAGAGAATTAGCCCCAGTTTTTCAAAAATATTCTTCATCCTTCAAGAGAAAAATCCGACAGCCATCCCGAGTTTGTAATTGTGTTCATCCTATTTATACCACAAAATGGTCAAAAATGCAAAAGATGTTTTGCGGAGCCTCTGGTGTTTAGCGTCAACTTTTTTCTCCGAGTTTTCCAGGGCTTTTTGAGCGGCTCAAGGATTTCCTCAGGATAGTGTTATCGGGTGGGGGTTAAGGAGCCGAGGGCTTCTTTGAGCAGGCGAACGGCACCCGCGGGGTGAGGCGAAGCCAGCACGCCAGAAATCACCGCCACCGCATCCACACCCGTCTCCCATACGATTTTCACATTCCTCGGCGTGATGCCGCCAATGGCCACCACCGGGATTTTCAACACCTGTTTCGCAGACCGGAGGATGGAGAGGGAAATGACCGGCGCTTTCGGCTTGGTGGGGCTTTTGAAGCAGGCACCGAAAGCCACATAGTCGGCCCCTGCTTCCTCCATTTTTTTCGCCAGTTCTAAATTGCCGTGGCTGGAAACCCCGATGATGGCTTTATCCCCTAAGGCTTTTCGCAAAATCTCTATGGATGCATCCTCACTGCCCACATGAACGCCGTCGGCGCCTACTTCTTCCGCCAGCGTGGCATAGTTATTGATGATGAAAGGAATTCCGTAATGGAGAGTCATCTCCCGCAATCGGCGAGCGACACGAACCCGCTCTTCATACCGCTCTGTCTCATCCCGATATTGAAAAACATCTACACCCGCCTTGAAGCACTCCTCCAGAATGCTAAAAAAGTGGGCTTTCCCGATATACCGCGCATCCGATACCAGATATAACCCTTTGATAGGAACCTTTCCTTCCATCCCGCTCACCAACCCTATAGTATACAGAATATAGAAGACAGAATACAGGGGAAGGCAAAAGGGAATCCACTCACCATTTTCTATTGGCCATCGGATGGACGCTCCGGCACCTTCAGAGGTAAAAGGGTGAGGAAAGCGAGAACCCCAAACAGAAACGTTAGGAGGAAGGGAGCCTGGCTTCCGAGCCACATTTTGAAGACCGTTCCTATCGCAGGACCCAGGAAGGATAGAAGCCCTGTGAGAGTGAGAAAGATGCCCACCACTCGTCCACGATGCGACCTCATTGTCAGGTCGGAAAGTAGCACTCCGTGCATGCTCCAGATGAAAAGATTGAAAATGAAGGAAGCGATAAATAAGGCAGTGGCAACAAGGCTATCACCCGCAAAAGCCCAGAACCCTAAAAGGGCTGGATAAATCACCAGAGAAAGTTGCAGGAGTGAGCGGGCTTTCCATCTCTGTATCCACGGAAGGGCCAGAAGATTCACCACCCCTGCAATCAGCCATCCACCAGCAAAAAACCGGTTGATTTCTCCCTCGCTCTTTGTCAGTTCATCCTTAAAGTGAAGGCTGATAAAGGGTCCATTGACGGTGAGAGAAAGCATAAAAAATATCAGGATAGAAGTCAGGAGAAATAAAAGAAGGGCTTTCTGACGGAATATGGATAGGAATACATCCCGAAAGGATTCCGCAGGTTCACCAGAAGCTGTGTTTTCTGCCGGGGCGCCGGGAGAGGATAGCTCCACGAGAAGCCACTGACGGAAGATAGCCACAACGAGGGCTACCACGGCAGTGATACCCATAAGCCAACGAATGCCGATTTCTTCCACAAAAACTGCACCCAGGTAAGACCCCACTCCCAGCCCCAGGGAAGCAAAGGCGTTCAGATAGGTAAAAATCCTTTCGCGATTCTCAGAAGATTCTGCCATCAACGCCGTAAAAGCAGGACCCTGCAAAGAACCGGCAATATTTCCCCAGCAGAAGAAAAATGCTGCCATCCTCCAGTCGGGAATGAGCGCCATCAACCCGTAGATAACAGGATAAGCAAAAGTGGGAAGGACAATCATCCTCGCTCGCCCGAAGGTGTCTGTGAGAATTCCCCCGAGAAAACTGGTAACATAGAAAGCGAGGAAGAAAAAGGAGTAAGCCACGCCCACTTCATAATCGCTTGCTCCCAGTTCCTTCAGATAAATAGGGAATACATTGAGCCAGGTAAAAGTTGCCACCAGCAAGAAAAATAAAGTAGCCGAAAGGACAAGTATATTCCGATGAACTTGCACCATTCTTTTAATTATACAGAAAATCCACCCGTGGAGAATAGACAATTCCCCTGTGATTTCCAACGGCGTAGTTTTTGCCGCACTCGGAAGAGAAGCCTGTTCATTTGCTGTAAAATGGGTAAGGGATGAGGGAGGAGAAAAGGACTCAATGGTAAAGAGAAAGCGATTGACTCGCAGGGAGTTTTTGGTAGGGGTTGGGCTTGCCGCAGGAGCGGTTTATTCTACTGCGATAGAGCCTTATCTGCCTCGGTTGGAACGCATTCGTGTTTCCATCCCTAACCTGCCACAGGAGTTTCATGGGTTTCAGATTCTCCAGTTTACGGATATTCACCGGGGACCTTATGTAAGTGAGGAAAAAATCATTCACGGGTTTGAGTTGGTCAAGGGTGAGAACCCTGCTCTTTTGGTGTTAACAGGTGATTATGTCACTTTCTATGCAAAAAATGCCGATTTCGTAGCAAAGGAAATCCGTCAGCGTTTCCATCCGCCCTTTGGGATTTTTGCCGTCTACGGGAATCACGAATACTGGAGCGATGTGAAGACTGTGACGACGGCTTTTCAGAAATATGACCTTCCAATTCTGGTGAATGAGCATCGTAGAATACAAAAGGATGGGGCGGAGATATATCTGCTGGGTGTAGATGATGTGTGGGAAGGAAAGCCTTCTGTGGAAAAAGCCTGTGAGGGTGTTCCATCGGATGCCGTGAAAATCCTCTTATGCCACGAGCCCGATTATGCGGATATTGCCAGAGAATATAGCATCGTCCTTCAACTCTCCGGGCATTCACACGGCGGGCAAATCCGAGTTCCCTTCACAAAAATTGCTTACTATCCATATCTGGCTCGGAAATATCCGGTTGGCTTGCAGAGAGTGGAGAATAGCCAGATGTGGGTTTATACCTCCCGTGGGATGGGGAACGGGTTGCCTGTTCGTTTCGCCTGCCCTCCTGAAATTACTGTGATTACTCTGAGTTCAGTTTAGAAGCCTTTCGGCGAGGAAGGCACCTTCCACCATACGACAGAGTTTTTCATAAGCCACCTCCCAGGTTCGTGTGCGTAATCCACAATCGGTGCACACGAGAATCTTTTCCGGGTCGCCGAGGATAGAAACGGCATACAAAATCCGATCCCGCACTAACTCTGCAGGCTCTAAAAAATCGGTGTGTATATCAATCACTCCCAGCCCGATTCTGGCTTTCACCTGATGCTCCCGGAAAAGTTTTAGAATCGTATATCCGGGGCGCTGGGCTTCCTTCGTCCCGTGCTCTATGCTGTCGTAATTAGCAAAGCCTATGGCATAAGCGTAGGGGCCTCCGTTTTCCACCTGCCCGATGTGGGGGAAAAGAAGCCGATAATCGCTGAAGCAGATGTGGACGGTGAATCGGGTATGATGGTTCAGCCCAACCGTGGATTGATGGAATGCCTCCAGAAACCAGGGAACTTCCTCAGGACGGGTAGTGACTGCTGGCTCGTCTATTTGTATCCATTTTGCTCCTGCCTCTACCAGCGCCTTCAGGTTCGGGCGAATGACCTCTCTCGCCATGGCGGTTAAAAAAAGCCTCCTGGCTTCCTTTTGCCCCTGTACATCCCAGGGCAAAACCTCTCTGGAAAAATACTCATCATAAGACCAGTCCACGAGAGTATAGGCACCAGTGATAGGAATTTTCACCGGCTTACTTGCCCACTGAATGATTTCCAGAAACTCTTTCAGATGATAAGGCCGGGTAAGCTCAGGATAGCTCCGACAAACTCCTTTTCGGTAGTATTTATGCTCAAAGGAACGCACATACCCGGTGAGTTCCATGCCCTGGATGTGACGAATGGGATATTCATACATTTCCGTGCGGAACTGCTCACCATCATAAACCAGGTCCAGCCCGGCCTTTTCCAGGAGCCGAACAGCAAATCTGGATGACCAGCGAATCACTTCTTGCTTCTGTTCCGCATTCAGCGGTGATTTTTGAGCGGTTTTCAGGAGGTCCAGTAAAGGTTCTGCTGAGAGGCTCAATTGATTTGCCCAGTGGAGAGCATCCTCGTAGTCTTGAGGAGAAAGCAGGCGGCCCGCTACCACTTTTACCCGCCAGTTGGGCTTTGCTAAAGAGCCGATTTCATGCTTCAGAAATTTCAAAACTTCTCTTTCACCTCTTTCAAAATTTGAACCTTTTTTAAGAAAACATCGTGAGGAAGAAACTGCGGGTCACCATTCACCGAAAGGGTCAATTCTGTTGGCTTCCAGTGGCTGATTAGTTTCGTTAGATAACCCGTGAGCCAGTCCAATCTTTCCACCCGTGTGGAGTGAACATCCAGAATGCCCAGAAGCAGACGCATCTTTCCATTGTAAGGAATGCAGGATATTTCATCGGATGTCTGGTGGCAGGCATCCAGCCCCAGACCAAAGACTGGAAATTCCAGGAGCCGGGGAAGCCAGGAGAGAATGGGGGTGAAGTAAGTGTGGAGGATGATGGGCAGAGATGTGGTTTGAGCCATCTCCTGGAAGCCCTTCTGTAAAGATTTCAAGAGGATAGAATTCGCTGCCACATTGCCTAAAAATGGCTCCTGAAATTGAATCAGCACGCAATTCTGTAATGAAGTGAGAGCCTGTAAAATTTCACCCAGTAGATAGGAGCATTCAGAAATGAGAAAATCTAAAGGATGGTGAGATTCATCTTGAATGGAGGAAGCAAAGTAAAAAGGAGAAGGGAAAATCACTTTGTAAGGCTCGGTAACAGGAACCTCCACATAGGAGCGAATCCATTGATTCAGGGAATTCCGTTTCAGGGCGAGGGAGCCCGTGCGAACAGGAGCCCGGTAAAAGGTATTGGTTCGGGGAAACCGAACGAGGGGTCCTGCCGTGAGATTTGCCACGATTTCCGTGAATGGACGAAAATAATCCAGCCAGTTTAACATCGGTGAAGTCAGAGGGCTGAAATGTAATTCTTTTTGCAGGGCAAGATAAGATTGGAAGAGTTCGGCTTCTGCCTGTAAAGGGACCGAAATGGCACAGCGCCCCCGTTCATATTCCTGCCAGGCTTTTGCCAGGACAGTTGAGTGAGGAAAAATCCCGTGGAGGCTGATGGATAGGTTCATGGCTGATTTGAAAAATAAGGATGGTGCCTTGCCACGACCAGAAGCCTGCGGGTCAATTCGGCTGAAATGCCCAGATTATAAGTCATCACATGTTCTACATTCAGCCCAATGGGGATGGAAATACCTGTGGAATAGACCCAGTCCAGGATGCCCCGCAAAAGAGTTTCCGCATATTGAATAGAGCGTTCCTCAGTCAGAGCAGGGTTCTCCAGCAGGTAGTCAGCCGTGCCATCGGAAATTTCCACTCCAAGCCAGCGCATAAATTGAAGGTCCTTTTCCCTGGTTAAGGGAGCGAAACTGAGGAAAATTCGCCGGGGTGAGACCTTCTTCTGCTGACAGAGGCGGGAAAAATCCATCAGCAATCGGCACACAGAGGAGGGCTCAAACAGGATTTGGGAAGTAAAAAAGGACACCCCACCTTTCATCTTGCTGAGCAGGCGATACGGCTCGTCCCGGGCTGGGTCAGTGTGCCGGCGAGTGGGAATGGTGATTCCTCCTGTGATATGAGGGATATGGAAATGTCTTAAAAGACGAGCACTCTCGGAAACTGAGGGCCCCGGATAGCGAATCCGGCTGGATTCTCCCCCCACGAATAGAAAAGAGTAAATGCTGAATTCCCGATGAGTTCGCCAGAGCCACTTTTCCAAAGTCGGTCTGGGGGAACGGACAACCACCCGGTTCACGATGGTGTCAGGAGGAAGGCAATGGATTTTTCGGTATGCTCTTCTTAAAACCCTCGCGTAAGTTCGGGGAGGAATTTTCGGTGTATACCGGGTAACCCGTGGCTCGTTTCGGGCTTCATTGAGAACCTCTGGTATGTTGAGAGCATTCAGCGGAAGGCGGTGAAGGGTGTTCGCCGCACTTCGGGCATGCTGATAGACTTTCTCCAATGTAAAGTGAAGAGGGGGTGGAATGATAGTAAAAATGGTGGCAACATTATCAGGCTTCTGAACAGCCTCACAAAATCTCTTAAAGGCTAATTCAGCCTCTTTCATCACCCGGATTTCTTTGACCATCGTATTATACGATAGCAGGATTTACCGGGTAAATCAACCGATGATGGTGGATTCTAACTACAGATGAAGTCCCGATGATTTCGGAGCAGTCTACCAATCCGCGGTGATTTAGTAGAAGAAGTGGAGAACGGTCATGCCCTCCCACTTCTCCCCGGAGGGGGAATCCGTGTTGTTTCGCACCATCAGGAGGACCTCCGTGAAAGAAATTGGGAAGATGGCTGTGCCGAAACTCCAGCGGTGGCGGTCGGGTGTTGTGTTCAGCTCCGGTTCAAACCGGTCATACTGCAAAATCCAGTGCCAGCCCAGTTTCTGTAAATACCGCCATTCGGTGTGAGAAACGATGTCGTCATGGTTGGTTTGAACCCACTCGGAGATGAGTGAGACTTTGCCGGAATGGAGTCCAGCGAAACCCGCAAGCCAATTCCCCTTTTGCTGGCTTCCCGTGTTTTTGAAATAGGAAGCGCCCGCCATCCATTTTGGCTGAAAATGGGTGTAAGAGGCGGTGACCGCTTTCCCAATATTCTGGTCAAACTGCCCCGTCCCACCGTTGGTGACGCTGAGGCTGAATAAATGGTTCCGTGCCCCATAGCCTGCCTCCAGCCCCGTGTCCCGATAAAACTGCGTGAAAGGTGTGAATGGAGTGGGAGGAGCGTCCGAACCGCTCTCCACATAGCCCCGGGTGTAAGAGTTGTGGTCATCCCACCGAACACCAAAATTGGGCACAAATCGCCCCATTTTCACATAGGTGCCTTCCCCGAAAAGGTCCCGGATAATCGCCAGAGAATCAAAATTCCCAAACTGCCCTCGTGAGAACAGAAAGTCCATCTTCAAGGATTTTCCTTCCAGGTGGAAATTGGCATAGAGATTCCCCTGCATATCAAAGAAGGTATTCTTCACACCCTGATAGCGTTTGGATTCGGCTACATAATACAGTAAGCGATGGTCTACGCCGAAGGAGATGTTCTCGTTGAGGTCAGGGGAGGCTTCTTCAAAAATTTTCTTCAAAGGCAGTTTGGATTGAGCGAACTCAAAACCGCGACCGGTTCGCATACCGCCACCTGTGGGATTGATATGACAGCCGGCACAGGACACGCCTCGCACCGACGAAAATACAGGCAGGGCGGGGCTTTCTTTCGTCCACATCAGAAGGAGAGCCACCACCAGGCTCCCCACCCAAACTGCCTTTCTTCCCCTCAGAAATCTCATTTTTGAGCCCCCCCTTCTTTTTTCGCTTACAATTATATCATCTTCAAACCTCAATCCCTTTTTAATCTGTTTTGCAAGGTCTTAAAAGGAAGAAGAAAACCTGTCATCAAACGGGACGGCGTCCCGCCAGCATGCCGTGCGGAGCAAAGTAATGTCATTCTGAGCGAAGCGGAAGTCCCGATAAAAGCCATCGGGTTCCCGCTGCTTT
>JBBIMK010000049.1:0-5739 GCA_037444445.1 bacterium
GGAAACTGGTTATAATGGAGGGTGGAGGCGATTGGAATGACGAAAGAAGTTTTGATGGGTATGATGAGTTATTTTGATATGGTGCACGGGGTCACCCGGAAGGCGGTGGCGAAAATACCCGATGAGAAACTGGACTGGCGCCCTACACCGGAGGTTCGCTCGTTGAAGGAACTCGTCGCCCACATCTACGAATGTGAGAGGGTTTTTGCCAGAGGAGCGAAGAAGGGCACCCTGGAGGAGGAGGATTTCGCCCGGGAAGGGGAACGGGTGAAGGCCTTGAACACCGTTCAAGACCTGATTAATTATGGGCAAGAAGCCCATCAGGAGGCGATGGAGATTGCGAGTTCCCTGACAGATGAGGATATGCGGAAAACGGTGAAGTGTTTTTGGGGTGATGAGCAACCCTTCATCCTGTTCTCATCGGCCTACGACGAGCACTGGCACCACCGGGGGCAACTGTATGTGTATCTCCGCCTTTTAGGCATTGAGCCTCCTAATCTGTATGACTACTCAAAATAGGGAAGAGGGAAAAGGGTAAACAGAAGAAATGGGAAGGCGGATATGCCGGGATAGTGGCTTGGCTATTGTTTTGGTGTGGGGTGCTTTTCTAACGGCGTGCGGGGGGAAGGGGGCGAAGGTGCCTCTGGAGTCTATCTCGGTGGGCGGTATCTCCGTGGGTATGGACAGGGAATCTGCCGTGAACCTGACGGGATGTAAATGGGAAACATACGCGGGGACGGCATTAAGAGGAGCAACCGCCTATGTTTGCCCGGAGGGGAGCCTGAAGTTAGACCTTCAGCCTATGGGGCTGTCTGCCGAGGCAACTGCCCGCACGAAAGTCTATGCCCGGGTAAAATCCACAAAGGTTTCTGGCTTTGCCCTCTCTATAGAGTCGCCTGCGATGGTGTCGTTAGAGGCTTTGACCTCTGCCCTCGTGAATTACTACGAAAAGGTTATCGGAAAGCCTCCCGAGCGGAGGGGAAATACTTATAACTGGAGGGTGGGGAAGAAGACCTTTTTCATCCAGCTGGACGAAGAAAACTCCCGGGTTCTCATTGCCACCTTTCCCCAGGTCTGATTGAAAAGTGGTTGGGTAAAATAAAGAGGTGTCTGTATTTTTCGTTCATTTGCCACGAATTTGAAAAAGAATCGGTATGGCAGTGAGTTGTAGAACCACAGAGAACAAGATCAGATAGAGCGGTGAGAGGTCATACAGAATGCCCATCAGGGCGCTACCGAGGAACCAGGCGGTGCCATAGCCGGCGTTAAAGATTCCATAAGCGGTGCCTCTGTATTCCACAGGGGCTATATCGGCGATGGCGGCTCTCATAATGGATTCCTGGGCTCCCATTCCGACGCCCCAGAGGGCAGTGCCGACAACCGCTACAGGGAAGTTTCCCAGAAACACCAGCGGAGCAAAGAAGGAGGAGAGAGAAGCGGAAAGGGCGAGGGTGGCTTTCCCCAGCCGGTCATACAGCCACCCGAAGAACAATGCTGAGAAAGCGTCCACACCCATTGCCACCGCATACAACAGGGGGATATAGAGAACGGGGACTATCTCCCTTTTCTGGAAATGGAATGCCATCAATTGGAAGTCAGCATAACCTGCGGCGATGAAAGCCACAGCCAACAGATACAGCCAGAAGGTGGAGGGGAAGCGGGTGAAACCCTGAGGGGTAAGTGGAGGAGTAATGGGCTCCAGGCGGCGTGGCTCGGGGTAAAGATACCGAGCGGTCAACAGCAACAAAAGAGCGATGAGTGCGGGAACCAGCAGGATGGCGAAGCCGGTCCGATAGCCACCTTTGAAATAGAGGACTCCGGTAACGATAAGGGGACCGAGGACTGCGCCAATCTGGTCCATCGCCTCGTGGAAGCCGAATCCTCGCCCTCGTCCAACCTGCTTCGTAGCGTAAGAGAGCATGGCATCCCGTGCAGGGGTGCGCAGCCCTTTACCCATACGTTCTCCGATGATCAGGATGGTGGCAATTTCCCATCGCCCCGTTAAAGCCAGCATAGGCACGGCCAGCAGATTGATGAAATATCCCCATAGGGTGATGGTCCAGTATTTCCCCGTTCGGTCTGTGAGATAGCCCGAAAGAAGGCGGAGGGCATACCCCACCAGTTCACCTGTTCCCGCCAGGAAGCCCACGATGGTCCCCGTGGCTCCCAGTGTGAAGAGATACTGCCCGGTAATGCTTCTCGCGCCCTCATAGGTTACATCTGCAAAAAGGCTCACCAGTCCTAAAAGGAAGATGAACTTCCACGCCCTTGCCGCTAAATTAACCTTTTCTCCTGTCACTTATCCCATCCACCTTCTACAATACTACACCACCACCTCTACCTCTTTCACTTCTAACATACAATGAAAGACATTTATATCCGTTATATTTTCATAAAATTGTTAAGTTTGTTCATTGAAGTTTGCATTTTTCACGAAAATATGTCATCATTATCAATGGTGATGGACTTTTTTGAGATGTGGAAGACTGATTTTATCGGGCGAGGAGTTCTTTCAGGAAGCGGGAGGGCTTGCCTTCCCGATAGCCCCGCTGTCGGGCGGAGTAGGTGAGATAGAGTCTCTGGGAAGCCCGGGTGATGCCCACATAACATAGACGACGCTCTTCTTCAATCTCTTCTTCTTTCGCCGTCCATAATGGGATTTCACCCTCCACCATTCCGGTGAGGAATACGACGGGAAATTCCAGACCTTTCACGGAATGAAGGGTGCAGAGGTTGACTCCTTCCTCCTCTTCAAATAATCCAGAATCTTTCAGAACCTGAATATAGTGGAGGAAGCCCGCCAGTGTTTTCTCTTTTGATTTTCTCTCAAAATCCATAGCGGTATTCAGTAGTTCCTGAAGGTTTTCCATCATCGTTAGAAAGGAGCCGCGAGACTGAACCCCTGGTTGAAGTTGCAGTTCCTGAAGGATGAGGGAGAGGGTTTTATAGGGTGTGAGTTGGTGTTTACTGGCGTTGAGTTCCCGGATGAGGTTCAGAGGGCGAGATAGAGGATGAGGTGGAGGGAGGATTTCCTCCTCCTTCCTGACGACTTTCGGCTGTTGCTCCACCACTTTCCACAGGGCTTCCCACAGGGATAAACCTTTGCGGAGAAGGGGAAACACCTGGCGCCACACCTGTTTCAAGGGCTCAGGGTTGGGGAATGCGAGCATGCGTTTGAGATGTTCATCATCCTGGGGGTTCTCAATGGCATAGAGGTAACTCAACAGCGCCAGGACTTCATCCCTCTGGTAGAAGGAAGGGGAGAAGAGAATGGAATAGGGGATGCGCAGGGAGGAGAAGGTATCTTCAAACAGGCGGGAGCGTGCGTTGACCCGATAGAGGATGGCAAGGTCGCTGAAGTTATAGCCATCTTCTTTTAATCGTTTGACTTCCTGAGCCACGAAAAAGGCTTCCTCTTCCGGGGTAGAGAAGCCCTGGAGGAAGATATTTTCGCCCGCGGTGGATACCGGGGTTTTCAGGGTGAAAATCAATTTGTCCTGCCGGAGGTTATTGTGGGCAATCAAGTTATGAGCGGCTTGCAGGATTTCCCTGGACAGGCGGAAGGAGCGGGTGAGAGAATAGGTGGTGGCGCCGGGGAAATGCTCCTGAAAGTTCTGGAGATATGTCGGCGAGGCGCCCCGCCATTCATAGATGGACTGGTCGTCATCGCCGGTGGCGTATAGAATGGCATTCTTCCCCAGCAAAAGTTTCAGGATGAGAATCTGGGCGGCATTCAAATCCTGGAATTCATCTACGAGGAAGGCTTTAAAGTGGTTCTGGTAAAACAGTTGCAGGTCAGTATATTTCTGGAGGAGGTGGACGGTGTAATAGAGGACATCGTCAAAAGTGAGACAGTTGCGATGGCGGAGGTATTCATCCGTGGCTTCCCAGAAGTGGTGAAGGAATTTGCCCCAGGCGCCCGGGTGTTCCTTCATCAGGTCGGCGGGCTTCAGTAGCCTGGCTTTCGCCTTCTGGATGGTTCGCCAGACCGTTTCCGGGCGGGGGGTGGATTTGAACCTCTCCAGCACTGCTTTTGCCACATCCAGTTCATCCTCCGGCAGGACGATGTGGATGTCAGGATGGAAGCCCATACGCCCCAGGTCTCGCTTGAGTATCCGCAGGCAGAGATGATGAAAGTTGCCCAGCCACAGGTTCTCCGTCGTGGAGCCCAGGAGTTTTTCCAGCCGCTTCTCTATGTCTTTCCAGGCTTTCGTTGTGAAAGTAACGATGAAGATTTCTGTGGGTTTGAACCCTTGATTCTGGAGCAAATCCACCGATTTTGCGATGAGGGCGTAGGTCTTCCCGGTGCCGGGACCTCCGACAACGAGGAGCCTGCGCTCTTCAGAAGTGACTGCCAGCCTTTGCTCCTCCGTGAGGGTCTGTAAAAAGGCGGATTCCGAATTCAGGGCTGTTTTCACCGTTAAAACGGGGATGGGAATAGTAGTAGGATGAAGGGCTTTCAGAAACGCCTCACAGGAAGGGAAGCGAAAAGCAGGGTCCGGGGAGAGGGCTTTTTTCAGTGCCTCCCGAAGGTAAGAGGGCAATTGAGAGAGAGAGTCTAAGGGAATGGGGGTCTCCGCTCTTCTCTTCATTTCACTCAGGGAACTGGCAAACAGAGGGTTGATGCCCGTTAACAGTTCATACAGGATTAAAGCGGTGGAATACTGGTCGGAGGCAGGGGAATGCTCGCCCCGCCAGGCTTCCGGCGCCATATAGGAGGGCGTGCCTGCAATGCTTACAGAGATATGCTGAGCCAAAAGTTTCGCCAGCCCGAAATCGGTTAATTTTATCCCACCCGCCGGTGTGACCAGCACATTCTCCGGCTTCACATCACGGTGGATAATCCCGCTGGAATGGGCATAGTGGAGAGCCTGGAGGATGGGGATGACCAGTTGAAGCGCCCGCCCGACAGCCATAGGGCTTTCCTTCTGCATCACCTTCCTCAGAGACTGCCCCTCTATGAACTCTGTGACAATCACCAGATGCTTCTCTATCCGCTCCACCGTGTAGAAACGAAGGATATGAGGATGGTCCAGGGAGGCAATAATTCTCGCTTCCTCGAGGTAAGGGGACACATCCTCTGCCTCATCCCTGCTGACCTTCAGGGCAAAATCCTTCTTCAGCAGGGTATCCTCCACTCGGTAGACATCGCCGAACCTTCCCCCGCCCACCCACTTCTTCACCTGATACTTTCCAAACTTCTGCGGAATCATCCTTTCATCTACTCGCTATGCCAGAGGGAAATCCGAAATACGAAGCACGAAATCCTCCTGTTCATCATCCGTAATTCATTATACCGCAATAAAAGCCGACACATAAACCCCGTAGCCCGAGACCGCAACCGACACTTCCGCATCCTCCTGCCTTGCCCCATAACTTGCCATAATTCTTCTTGCTGGTATGGGGCCTTTGGGGGAGGGAAATTTTTGCCGTGGTGCGATACCCGAGGATGTTTACCGAGAATCTCGGAGGGGTATCACCCTCCATCTTTGAAAATCCTTACGCTCACTCCATTTATGGATGTATCCAGCGCGCAGGGCTAACAATCAGACCACCGCATGTCTTGCAGTTAACGATGATGACTGGAACTCTGGGGGGGAAAGGGAACTCTCTGAAGCAAAGTATTCGGATTTTCTATCATCTTCTGACGATTTTCTTGAACTTCATAATTTCATTGCAAAATGTCGTTTGGGTTTGCTTCTTGAAGCAGACAAAGGGCATCGCAAACCCCGCCATTTC
>JBBIMK010000050.1:0-5472 GCA_037444445.1 bacterium
CCTTACAGCACTTCCCCCCATTTTTGCTTCGCAAATACTTCTTTTATGCCGGGAATCTTCAGGCGAAATTCTTTGATGGAGGTGTAAGTTATGTTCGTGAGCAGTTTTTTTCTTATCGGTATGGGACATAAAAATAAAAGCGATGATGAATTTCAAAGAAGGCTCGTCATTGCCTCCTCTCAGCAGAAATGTGTGGTCGGTTTGGAAGGTTTAACCTATGGGGCCAGAAAAAATACCCGGGAGTTTGTAATTTCTGCTTATGGCGTTGAAAATGCTGAATCGGTTTTTGGTATAGAAGACGACTTCGTGAATAAATTTGCCGGTGCTTTATTACACTATGGATATTTGTCAACAAAAATGAAAAACGAGATTCCTGTAGTTAAGACACAGTTGATTTTTGACATCTTTAATAGCCCAACAGTTAAGAAAATATGGAGCCATATATCAAGTAAACCATTATCATCTGAAGTAACCGCTTTAGTTTCAGCAATTCATCAATTCATCACTAACAACAGTTCTTCATCATTGAAACACTTGATTAATGAGTTTTATCATCATCAATTGCAACAATATCCTTTTACAGATGACAATGCTTATATTGAACTATTAAAAGAGATTATAATAACTATGAAGACCATTGGAGGTTCAGAATATCAAATTACATCTTATTGGGTTGATATTGAGAAATATATTCAAGACCCAGGGAATCACACTTATCAGGCATTTGTTGTAGACCAAATCAATGGGGAATGGAGAGACAGATTTATTGCTAAAAATATGAGGGAAATAATTGATAAAGGGATTCAATTAGGTTTACCTGTTTACTTTCTTATCGGCAAAGGACATATACAGTCATTGAGTGCGAAATTACCATCAAATTATGAAGGATATGTGCAAAGAGTGTATGCTAAACCCTCAATCATTCCAGATGAATTATTACCTAAAATATGATGACATTGAAATGGCTTTTCAATGCTTCGGTCAGGCGTTCGCAGAAATGAGAGGATGCCCGATAAAACCAGAAAAGCGAAACCGTTTGCTTTTCGGATTCTGCACAGGATGGAAGGTGACTGAATTCTGAGTGTGGTTTTGTTGTATTCGCCGGCGGCGATTCTGGTGAGGGAGAAATTGGAGGCCCTGCGCAAACAGTGGGGATATACCCCCCGGTCAGCCGTGCGTGTGGAGGCGGAAGCCCTTACCCCTGACCTGCTCCGCTCGCTGTTTCAGGGAGAATCCCTTTTTCTTCCCCGGGTTCGCCTGGAGGTAAAGAATGCAGCGGAAATCATTCGCCTGCCTCTGGACAGCCTGGTTGAAATCAAGAGCCTGCTGAAATCTGCGCCGGAATCTGCCCTCGTCCTGTTCTATCAGGAGGGAGAGATGGAATCGCCAGCGCCGAAGGGAAGAAGTCTCGCCCCCGCGGGAAGCGGGAAGGTGGAAAGCCGAATCCCGGAGCCCGTTGAGGTAGAAAGCGAGGACGAGGGTGAGGAGGAAATACAGGAGGAAAAGGGGAAAAAGACAGAGAAGAAGCCCCGCTCATTTCTGGAGTATTTCCGCGGCATCCCGAATGTCCAGAAAATCATTCTGGAGCCGCCGAAATGGGAGGCATTAAAAATATGGACCGTTCAAAGAGCCAGTCGGAAAGGACTCCAGTTATCTCACACCCTGGTTACACCTTTTCTGGAGCGGGTGGGCGAGCAGCTGGACTCTATTGAGCAGTCGCTGTCTCTTCTCTCCCTTCTGAAAAGGGAAAGTTCACAGGTGACTCTAAAGGATGTGGAAATGCTTCCGGAATCTCCGGAAGCGAACATCTATAAGATGATGGATTTTTTGTGGCAGGGGGAGAGCGGGAAATCTTTGCACCAGTTAAAGAAATTGCAGTTGCAGGGCGTGGCACCGGAGCGGATTTTAGCCAGGGTGGCTTACGAAGCCAGAAGACTGGTTCAGGCAAAGCACCTGCTGGAGCAAAAACAGTCGCTGAACCCCCTCACCGACGGCTCTTCCTGGAAGGAAAAGAAACTCCGTGCCAATATGAGGCTTTTCCCGTATCATCGCTCAAGGGAGATTTTCCTGCTTTTATCCGGCGCAGATTTACGGTTGAAAACCACCAACGAGCCAGCGTTCGCTCTACTGGAAGAACTCTTTTTACGCCTGTCTGCCATTCTGGGGGTGAAGGGATGAAAGCCACTCGGATACAGGACTTGAAGCGTCATACAGGGGAAGAAGTGGAAATACGGGGCTGGTTGTATAACCGTCGTTCCAGCGGTGGGATACATTTTTTGATTCTCCGGGACGGAACGGGGATTGTGCAATGTATCCTGGACCGCTCCCGCTTCAGCGAGGAAGAGTTTGAATCCCACGGAAAATTGCCTGTGGAATCTTCTGTAATTGTTCGGGGGCAGGTGAAGGAGGAAAAGCGAGCCCCGGGCGGTGTAGAAGTTGCCCTTTCTTCTGTAAAAGTCCTTTCCGAAGCAGACCTCAATTACCCCATCCAGAAGAAAGCCCACAATGTGGATTTTCTGTTAGACCATCGGCATTTATGGATACGCTCGCCCGCGCAGGCAGCGCTGTTGAAAATTCGTGCCACCGTCATCAAAGCCATTGAAGATTTTCTGGATGAGGAAGGATATATCCGGGTGGATGCTCCCATCCTCACCCCCGCTGCCTGCGAAGGCACCACCACGCTGTTTGAGGTAAAATACTTTGACCAGCAGGCGTTTTTATCCCAGAGCGGGCAGTTGTATAACGAAGCCACGGCTATGGCTCTGGGCAAGGTCTACTGCTTCGGCCCCACCTTTCGGGCGGAGAAGTCTAAAACCCGCCGCCACCTCACGGAGTTCTGGATGGTGGAGCCGGAAATGGCTTTCGCCACCCTGGATGAAATTATGGATGTCTGTGAACGATTCGTTTCCTGCATCGTCCAGACGACCTTAAAAGAACGTTCCCAAGAATTGAGCCTGTTAAAACGGGATGTGACGAAACTGGAAGCCATCCACCCCCCTTTTGCAAGCATTTCTTACACCGAAGCGGTGGAACTGTTAAACAAGCACGGCTATTCTATCCAGTGGGGTTCCGATTTCGGCGGGGATGAAGAAACTCTCTTATCCCGGCAGTTCAGTAAACCTGTGATGATTCACCATTACCCTGCCCGATGCAAAGCCTTCTATATGAAGCCCGACCCGGCAGACCCGAAAACCACCCTCTCCGTGGATATGCTGGCTCCTGAAGGATATGGAGAAATCATCGGCGGTGGTCAGCGGGAGGACGATTACGATGCCCTGAAAAAACGCATCCAGCAGGAAAAACTACCCCCGGAAGCCTTTGAATGGTATTTAGACCTGCGAAAATACGGCAGCGCTCCTCACGGTGGGTTCGGCCTGGGCGTGGAGCGCACCGTCGCCTGGATTGCTGGCATTGAACATGTTCGGGAAGCCATCCCCTTCCCCCGCACCCTCTACCGCCTCTACCCCTGACTGCACCCGAAAATTTATTGCTGTGTTATAATGGCAGTTGAAGGACGAGGAAAGGGCAAAAAGATTTTTTGAAAAGAGATGACCGGATTGCTTGATAAAAAGGGAGAGTGAGAAGCGATGATGACTGAAAAAATGCAGAAGGCGATGAATCAGCAGTTGAATCGGGAATTGTATTCTGCCTACCTGTACCTGGCGATGTCCGCTTATTTTGAAAACCATAACCTCAGCGGATTTGCTCACTGGATGCGGGTGCAGGCAAGAGAGGAAGAAGCACACGCCATGAAGTTCTACCGGCATCTGGTGGAGAGGGGCGGAAGGGTGGTTTTATCGGCTATTGAATCCCCACCGAAGGACTGGAAATCCCCCCTCGCCGTATTTCAGCAGGCTCTTGAGCACGAGCAGAAGGTGACGAAAATGATTCACGACCTGTTGAACCTGGCGAGGGCAGGAAAAGACCACGCCGCCGATGCCTTCCTTCAGTGGTTCGTGAAAGAGCAGGTGGAAGAAGAGTTCTCCACTAACGAAATCGTGCAGAAACTCAACTGGATTGGCGAGTCCGCCGGCGGCCTGCTCCTTTTAGACCACGAACTGTCTAAAAGAAAAGTGGAGAAAGGCGCAGACGAGGAAGAAAAAGAATAAATCATTCCTCGCTTACCCATCATCACTCGCCCCTTTTCTATGCCATTTGTATGACTTCAGAAACTGCTGGATGGTCTCAGGGGGAAGCCCATAACTGCGGTCTAAAAGAGCACGGCACTTCCGTAATTCTCGCAGGTTCTCCTCCGTGGGCGAAATCTCGCAGAAACGCTGTAAGGCATAAACATAAGATTCCAGATTGCGATAGGGCTCGTAAGTGGCTGTATTGAAGAAGGTCCGGGAGTTGGAACTGGCAAGGTCTTTCAGCCTTATCCGCTTTCCCCACGCATTCCCACGGAAGTAAAGGATGGGAAACTCCAGCAAACTCCCCGACAGAATCCGTGCTCTCCGAATAAAATTCAGCCCCGAGAATCGCCGAAGAAAAGTGAACAGGTGGAAGAACCACACGCATAAAAAATCGGTGAAAGTAAGATGTTTCGCAGATGTTTTCAACAGATTTCTCCGAATGAAATACTGCTTGAATTCTAAACAAACAGACCGAAGGGAAGCAGAATGATGATGATATACCACGGCGGAAGGGCAGGTGCGAATTTCATATCCTCTGCGGTGGGCTCGGACGCTGAAATCTATGTCCTCATAATACAGAAAGTAAGAAGCATCCAGCCCTCCTGAGGCAAGGAAAGGCTCTCTTTTCAGCAGAACCGCAGCAAAGCAGGCTCCAAACACCCGCTCGGGTGCGTCGTATTGCCCGATGTCAGGCTCTCCACACCCCCGATTGAATGCCTGGAAATGTGAGTCCACTCCCGTTCCCACCGCATCCAGAAAGCCAGGGTGCTCTTGCAGGAGAATCTTCGGACTCACGGCGATGCAGGCCTGCTGTTTTTGTATCTCTTCTAACATCCTCTCCACCGCATCCTCTTTCAAGATTACATCAAAGTTGAGGACAAGGAGGAAATCTTCTGTGGCTTTTTGAGCGCCCGCATTCACCGCAAAGGCGAATCCTCCATTCCGGGGCAATTTCAGGATTTCAGCACCCATTTCCTCCGCCACTTTCAACCCCGATTCCTCATCCGAGTTACTATCCACCACAGTGACACTCACCGACACCGTTTGCTTCTTCAGAGATGAAAGGAGGAGGCGCATCTCCTGCTCCTCGCTGTTATAGTTGACGATAATCCCTCTTACCGAGTGCATTTTTGTTCCTGCCTCTATACCCTCTGCCACCGGCCATCTACTCTTCTACGTCTATCCATCTCCCCGTCGGAGAGGAGATCATCCCCCCACAGTTTCAACCTTTTCCACTCCCTTCTCATCCACCATTATTTTACCGCTTCTGGGGGTGGAGGGCTACCCCCGAATCGCTACTCGCTATGAGTTGTCCTTCACCGGAAAAGCAGGAAAAAGC
>JBBIMK010000051.1:0-289 GCA_037444445.1 bacterium
CTGATCCGACTGAAGATCGCGATCGCCAAGCTTCACATCCGCTTTGATCTCGATGCCCTTGGCGTCTTTGATCTGGATGATGTCCTCCAGCTTACCTTCGACGAGTAACAGATCACCCTCGCGCAGCACCTCGTCTTTCCTCGGTGCGAGGAGGTGGGACTTGCTTCGCACGATGCCGAGGATCGTCAGGTCCAAGTTGCCGAGGTTCGATTCAGCGACCGTTTTACCGACGAGAGGTGAGTTCGGCAAAAGGAGGGCCTCCGAGAGATATTCTCGGATCGCATACTCC
>JBBIMK010000051.1:339-2381 GCA_037444445.1 bacterium
CATGTACGCCACGCCCACAGCAACGACGGCAATGCCAACGGGGGTCAATTCGAAGAGCTTGAGGGGCGAAAGGTTATATTTGGGCAACATCCCACTGACGGCGATGTTGGTCGAAGTGCCGAGGAGCGTACAGGTACCACCGAGTATCGATGCGAAGGCTAACGGCATGAGCAACTTCGATGGACTCACTTGCGCTTTGCGGGCGATACCAAGGACGATGGGCAAAAAAACCGCCGTGGTGGCTGTATTGCTCATGAAGGCCGAGACCGTGGCGATGGGGATCAGGATGATCAGCGCGAGGGCGCGCGGGTTCGCGTGAGCCAGACGCCGCAGTCGGCGGCCCAGGGATTCCACCACTCCCGTCTTCGTCAGCGCGCCGGTCATGATGAAAAGCCCGACGAGGAAAATCACCGTGTCGCTGCCGAATCCGGCGAAGGCCTCGGCGGGTGTCACCGTTCGGGTCGCGATGAGCGCCAGCAACAAAAGGATGGCGGCCACATCGATGCTGACGATCTCCAACGCGAAAAGCACCAGGGCCGCCACTAAAAGGGTCAGCACGAAGGCGATTTGCCCCATTTCATGTGCCTACAAGGCGAGGACCGTATCTTCAGTTCAGCATCCAGCGTCGATTGGTCGGATCTCAGCTTCATTGGCTCGATCCTGCGACCGCTACGGGCTTCCCCACTGGCTGCTTCAGCACCAGCACTTGGTACCACTTCCAGAAAGAGTTCACAAAAACCGTGACGGCGCAGAGCATGATGATGACCGTGAGGAAGGCATTCAAATAACCTTGGAAGGCCATTTCCGGATGCTGCTGGGCAAGCGGGAGGAAGTTCGCTGTAATGTTCTTCCAGCAGGCCACCAGCGTTGTCGTGCCGACGAAGGCCAGGGGTACGAAGGTTACCCACGCGTAGCCCCCACGGCCTTCGTTGATGAGCACCGTCGTGCCAACGGCTAAGGCCACAGCGGCGAGGAGCTGATTGGCCGTGCCGAACATCGGCCAGATGGTGCTGATGCTACCCGTGTAGATGAAGTACGCCCAGCAAAAGACGACGACGAAACTTGAGGCGATGGTTCCCGGCATCCAGTCCGTGCGCTCGAAGGGTTTCCAAAAGCGGCCGAAGAATTCCTGAACGAGAAATCTCGCCACGCGCGTCCCTGTGTCAATGGTCGTGAGAATAAAGAGCGCCTCGAACATGATGGCGAAGTGGTACCAATAGGCCATCAGCCCGCGCATGCCGGGGATGCCGGAGAAAATCTGCGCCATGCCCACGGCCAACGAGACCGCACCACCAGTCCGCCCGACGACATTTTCGCCAACCTCCCGGGAAAGCTCCGCGAGATTGCCTGTGTTGAAACCCATCGACCTCAGTACACCCTTGATGGCCTCCAACTTGGCCGGGTCTACGTTGATGGTGAAGTAATCGGCGGGGAACAGCGATGAGGCCGCGATGAGCGACGTGATGCCTACGAAGCCTTCACAGAGCATCGCGCCGTAGCCGATCATCCGGGCGTCGGTCTCTTTATTGATCATCTTCGGCGTCGTACCCGAACCGACCAGGGCGTGAAATCCCGAAATGGCACCACAGGCAATGGTGATGAACACGAAGGGGAAGATTTTCCCCGGGATGATCGGCCCGCCGCCGTGAATGAAGCTCGTCAGCGCAGGCATCTTCAAATCGGGATGCACAATGATGATCCCCAAAGCGAGGAACGCGATGGTGCCGATTTTCATGTACGAACTCAGGTAATCGCGCGGGCAGAGGAGCATCCACACGGGAAGAATCGAGGCGATGAAACCATAGGCGGCAATGAGAAGCGTGATTTCGCTTCCGGAGAACGTGAAGTACCGCGCCAGCGGCGAATCCGGAATCCACTTGCCGACAATCACCGCGGCGAACAGGCCGATCACTCCGATGAGGGTCGCTTCCGCAATCTTGCCTTTGCGGAAGCGGTACATGTGCAAGCCCATGTACAGCGCGAGGGGAATCGTCATCCCGATGGTGAAGGTGCCCCAGGGGCTATCCTTCAAGGCGTTCACC